>CAWIWP010000009.1:0-271389 GCA_963839875.1 uncultured Solirubrobacterales bacterium | reverse complement strand
CCGAGGCCATCGCCACCCGGTTCCCGTCGATCGAGCAGGTTCGGTTCACGAACTCCGGCAGCGAGGCCAACATCATGGCCTTGCTGACCGCCCGCCACGCCACCGGCCGCCAGCGCTTCATCGTGTTCGACCACGGCTACCACGGCGGTCCGCTCCACTTCGGCCACGGCGGCCGCCCGCTGCAGCTGCCGTTCGACTGGATCGTCTTGCCCTACAACGATGCTGCCGCTGCAACGACCGCACTGCGGGAAGGTGACGTGGCGGCCGTGCTCGTCGAGCCGATGCTCGGCTCCGGCGGGTGCATCCCGCCGTCCCGGGTTCCTCGGTGCTCTTCGCGCGGCCGACGCGGACGCACGGCACCGTCCTCATCTCCGACGAGGTGATGACGTCCCGGCACGGTTCGGCGGCGTCGAGCAGCTCCTCGGGATCAGGCCGGACATGACCACCTAGGGCAAGTACATCGGCGGCGGGTTCTCATTCAGCGCGTTCGGCGGAATTACGACCTGATGGCCGCGTACGACCCGGCGGGGCGGTCTGAGCCACGGCGGCACGTTCAACAACAACGCCGCCACGATGGCCGTCGGCGGGGCCGTCCACGATTCGTTGATCATGTGCCGAGGCGCTGCAGGTCGTCAACGAGCGTGGCGACCGATTGCCCACCGCCGCACTGATTTCTCATGTGAAGGTCTATGTGAAGTGATTATGCAATTCCTTTTATTTTCTTTATGGCTTCAGTTATTTTAGGTACACTTCAAACGCATCACCTACAATACCATAATCAGCAGCTTTGAAGAAAGGAGCTTCGGGATCTTTATTGATCACAACAATTACTTTGCTCCTGTTTACACCGGCCAGGTGCTGAATAGCTCCTGAAATACCAATAGCAATATATAAATTGGGAGCAATAGCAATACCTGTTTGTCCTACGTGTTCATTATGCGGACGCCAGTGCGCATCTGCAACGGGGCGGCTGCAGGCAGTTGCTGCATGTAATACTTTTGCCAGGTCTTCTACCATTCCCCAGTTTTCAGGACCTTTCAATACCACGGCCGGCACTCACTACAATTTCAGCTTCGGTCAATGGTACTTCGCCACTTGCTTTGTTGTACTGGTTACTTTTATTTTGGCTGCATCAACTGTTGCATGAAATGCAACCACTTCAGCAGTTCCTTCACCTTCTACAATCTGTGTATGCATTTGGATTGAGCGAAATAATTTTTATATCTGTATTGACCGCAATATTGGCAAATGCTTTTCCGGAAAAAACATTTTTCTTTACCATGAATCCATTGCTTGTATCAGGCAATGCCACTGCGCCGGAAACCAACCCTGCTTTCAGCCGGCAGATAAACGGGGTGCAATTGCTTTTCCATCCACATTATTGGAAAATACGATCACTTTAGCACCGGTTTGCTTCAGCCACCTGTGCAATTACTTTGGTGTATACCTGTGCATCGAAATGATTCAGTGTTTCATTGTTTACATGATGAATCTTTTTTACACCATATTTGCCCAAGGCTGCAAGGTCTTCGGTCACAGTACCCAAGACAACACCTTCGGCAGTGGTGCCTAATTGTTCGGCTATTTTAGCGCCATAGCTCATTGCTTCCAGCGAAGCTTTTTTTACATGGCCTTCTGCATGATCGATAAATATTAAAACATGACATATTTGATAGTTAAGTTAATGTTGAATAATTGAAGATGTGAGACGATTGTGAAACTGTGATACAATGATCAACATCATGACTCACGATTAATCTCAGCATTGCTAAATTGCTTTTGCTTCTTCATGTAATAACCTTACCAGTTCTTCCACATTATCGGCAGCAACCAATTTTACACCGGCTTTTGCAGGAGGCAAACCAAAACTGGTAACACTGGTTAAGTGCTCTACTGCAACAGGTTCAACCACTTTCAATGGTTTTGTTCGTGCAGCCATGATGCCACGCATATTGGGAATTCGTTGTTCGGCCATTCCTTTTTGGCACTGACAACTAACAGGCAAGTTCCACTTCATCAATTTCTTCACCACCTTCTATTTCGCGGGTGATCGTTGCTTTGTTTCCGCTCAGTTCAAATTTTGTGCCAAGCGAAACATAAGGCAGATCCAGTAATTCTGCTACCATGCCACCAATGGAAGAACCATTATAATCGATTGTTTCTTTACCGGTAAAATAAGATCATAACCGCCCTCTTTGGCAACTTCAGCAATTTGCGAAGCGATATAAAAGCTGTCATGACTATCGGCATTGACACGGATCGCTTCATCGCCGCCAAGTGCCAGTGCTTTGCGGATGATGGGTTCTGCATCGGCAGCGCCAACTGTGACCAGATGAATAATAGTGGATGCATCTTTTTCTTTCAATTCAATGGCACGGACAAGTGCATACCATTCATCGTAAGGATTGATGATCCATTGTACACCATTGTTATCGAATTTCGTGTTGTTATCGGTGAAGGCTATTTTTGCCGTTGTGTCCGGCGTTTTGCTGATACAAACTAAAATCTTCATGACGGAGTTTTTAGAGTGATCGTTAGAAAGTTAGTTGTTTATGCAACTAAAACAAAGATAAGTGATGCAAATGATAATTCCGGATAATTCAGAGCAAATTTTTTATAGCAGACATGGACCGGATTGAAAAACTGAAAGCAATTTTTAAGTGATAATCCTACGGATAGTTTTCTGCAGCATGCGCTGGCGCTGGAATATATTAAAGCTGGGAAATGATGCAGAAGCGAGGAAATTATTTGAAGAATTACTTGACCAGGGAACCAGGCATATGTGGGAAGTTATTATCACCTGGGAAAACTGCTGGAAAGAAATAATGAAACAGAAGCCGCGATAAAATGGTATGAAAAAGGAATGGAAGAAGCGAAGAAAGCAGGGGAGAAGCATGCGTTTGGTGAATTGAGAGGGCCTATGAAGAATTGATTTATTAAATGATTGACGCTGAATATGAATAGATATTTCAATGTGAATCATTGATATTAGATACTCAAACCGAATTATCAATTGTCCAATGCATAATCATATTCAAAAGACATGCAGCACTTATCGATGACAAATTTCATTCGAAGGAAAATCTTTTCTACCAAAAGATCATATTGCTGCTGGCTGTCAGTGGTGGAGTTGATTCAGTTGTGCTTTGCGAATTATGTAAACAAGCAGGATATGATTTTACTATTGCCCATTGCAATTTTCAATTAAGAGGAGAGGAGAGTGAAAGAGATGAAAAATTTGTAAGAGAACTGGCCGGAGAAATATAATGTGAATTTTCAGTTGAAAAATTTTGAAACAGACAGAATATGCGGCAGACGAAAAAAATATCTATCCAGGAAGCAGCAAGGGAACTGCGCTATGATGGTTTGAAGAATTAAGAAACAAAGAGAAGAATAATCAGTGATATCTTTACAGCTCATCATGCCGATGATAATATTGAAACGGTGATGATGAATTTTTTCGGGGTACCGGTATTAAAGGGATAAAGGAATTGAACCAAAACAGTGGATTATATTGTCAGGCCTTTGTTAAATTCACGAAGCAGTGAGCTAGATGGATTTTGCAACAGCAGAATCAAGCTGGAATTTGTGGAAGATTCTTCAAATCAATCATCGATAATATACCCGCAATTTTTCAGGAACGAGATTATTCCCTTGATTGAAAAAGTATTTCCGGAAGTAAAGGAAAACCTTTCAGGATAATATTGAGCGGTTTAAGGAGATCGAAAAGCTTTACCGGCATGCTGTAGATTGAACTGAAAAAAAGCTTTGGAAAAAAAAGGGAATGAAGTACATATTCCCGTTAAACAATTGATGAAATACAAAACCGCTTCATTGATCGTTACGAGATCATTCAGATATGGATTTTCAGAAAAGCAGGTAGATGAAGTAATGAAGCTTGCTGGATAGCGAATCCGGAAAATATATTCAATCCGGATCTTCTTACCGCATTATCAAGAACCGTAATTGGTTGATCATCAGCGCCTGTACAGTCGAACAGAGTGCAGAAACGATTATTATTGAAGAAAAGATAGCAATATCGCAATTTGTCAGATGGGCAATTTTCAATTAGAAACGTGCCAACTGACGAATCTCAACCTCAAGACCGATAACTCTCTTGCCTGCACTTGATGCTGAGGAAATAAAATTTCCCTTGCTCTTCGCAAATGGAAAACACGGCGATTATTTCTATCCGCTGGGTATGAAGAAAAAAAAGAAATTGTCCCGTTTTTTTATTGATCAGAAATTTCAAAACAGACAAAGAAAAAGTATGGGTGATTGAAATGAATAAAAAGATCATCTGGGTAGTTGGTTATCGGATCGATGACAGGTTTAAAGTAACCGACAAGACAAAAAAGCTGCTTTGAAAATTATACAGTTTAACCCAAACTATAATAACACTGACTGGGATAAAAGGATTTGCTATCTGTCAATTGTTCTTTGAAATTTTCTATCAGGGCTAATTATGCCAGCGAGTTTACAAAAGCAATGGTAAATAATAAACCATACATGGCGCCCCATATATGTGCGCCGAATGATTGATATTACCGCCGCCTCTTTTGTCCAGGCAAGCGGATATAGCAAGATAAAGTAGCGCAAAAATAAAACCCGGAATATAGATGGGTAAGAAAATAAGTCCCACTTCCTGTTGGAAGAATCATAATACTTGCAAAAACAACGGCTGAAACTGCGCCTGAAGCGCCAAGACTCCGGTAATGATAATCGTCTTTGTGTTTCATATAAGTTAGGTAAGACTGGCTGCAGCTAATGCCTGTGATATACATTATTAGATACATCACATTTTCCCATGCTGCCTAATAAATATAAACTGCTAAATGCTCTTTCCAATCCTGTACCGAAATGAATACAATGCATCATATTGAATATAAGATGAGCCGCATCAGCATGAATAAACCATGCAACTAAAAAACGATACCATTGATTTCGCTGGCTGATAGCAGGAGGATAAAAAATAAGATCATCTATTATCTTCTGATTATTGAAACCGCTACGATACGAAACCAGAACGAGTAATAATGACAAATGTATGAGAGTGATTGAATAATTGCATGAACTGGTTTAAGATCTGAATTCATAATTTAATGTCTACTTATTTGTGGTGATATTTTTCATTTTTAAGGATGGTGCAGGCCCTGTACACCTGTTCTGCAAGTATAAGCCGCACCAGCTGGTGGGGAAAAATAATTGCGGATAAGACTCCATTTATAATCTGCTCTTTTTAATATCAGTTCATCAACACCGAATGCGCCACCAATAAGAAATACAAGCTTTTTTGTGCTTTCATTGGCTCTTGCCTGGATAAACTCCGCCAGTCCTTCCGAAGTTAATTGTTTTCCATCTTTCATCCAGCACTACCAGGTAATCATCCTTATTCAGCCATTGCAATATCAGTTCACCTTCTTTTTTCTTCAGGTCCATTTCACTCATCATGCCCGCATTTTTAGGAACGGGAATAATGTTCCATTCTACTTTGAAATAATTGGAGATGCGTTTGGTAAAATCTTCCACGCCAGCTTTTACATACGGTTCATTATTTTTTCCTATTGACCAGAATTGAAGTTTCATATTGTTCAGTTAATTTGATAGTTGCAAATTAAAAATATACAGTGATCAGAATTGATCAACATTTAATTATAGATCGTAAGACATTTCCATCTTCAACATTCTTGCTAAAACGCTTTCTTCGGTTCTTCCTTTATCTGCACTTCCGTTACCGGCCCGTATTTTTCAGCAATTTTTTTGATGTCGGCCGATTTACCAACCATTATGAACTGCAGTTTATCTTTTGGAAAATATTTGGCAATGATCTGTTTTGCTTTTTCAACAGTCAGTTCATCAACATTTTTCTGAAAATTGTTGATATACGACTCATTAAAATTATACCAGAACATTTGCGTTAACAATCCTGCCAATTGCCCGCTGGTTTCATAGCGCGGAGGAAACTGGCCTTTCACATAGTTTCTTGCCGAGGTCAATGATTTTTCATCCACACCTTCTTTGATGTAATTTTTTCAACACTTCCAGCGCTTTATCAATAGCCGGTTCTGTCGTTTTGCTGGCGGTAAATGTAGAGATCATAAATGTTCCGCCATTTTTCAATGCTGAAAAACGGCTGCTGGCGCCATAAGTCAGACCTGTGTTCACTCTTAATTCATCGTTCAGCATGGAAGTAAACCGTCCGCCAAATAATGTATTGACTACTTCAATGGCAACATAATCCGGGTTGTTGCGGCTAATACCCGGTGCGCCGATAAGAAATGTAGTTTCCTTCGCATCATCTTTATTGATCAGTAATACGCGGTTACCGGAAGGTTTATCGACTGGTTTCGATGCAATAGTTGGCCTTAGCTTGTTTCCCCTGTTTCCACCCTGAGAAAAGTTTGGTGACAATGTCCTTCATTTCTTTGCTGTTGAAATCACCTACTATCGAGATTGCAGCGCCATTGGGAATATAATTTTCTTTGTAAAATTCTTTTATATCTTCCGGAGTTAATTCTGAAACAGATGCCGATCGTTCCATTAACAATATTTCCATAGGCATGATCACTATACAGGAATTTATCAAAGTAAGAGCCAATCACAGAACGGGGGCTTTCTTTGGCCTGGTCAAGTCGCAGCAGTGCTCATTTTTTTCTCTTTACTGAATTCTGCCGTGTCAAAAACCGGTGATGTCAGCAATTCATTGATAATCGACAAGACGTTGTCTTTGTCCTTTGCCGCAAACTCTGCGGACAAGCCAGCAGATTCTTTTGAAGCATAGGTATTGACAGAAGCGCCGATAAAATCAAGCTCTTCATCCAGCTTTGCTTTCGGATAATTTTTTGTTCCATGTTTCAACGCTGTGGCCGTAAGCGAAGCAAGTCCCGCTTTATCACCATCATAAATGGCGCCTGCCGGCAAGATCACAGAAACATTGATCATTGGCACTTCGTGTTGTTCCATGAGGTAAACAGTAAGGCCGTTTTTCAATGTGAATTTTTGGTAAGCGGGCAACTTATAATCCTGCGCCATTAATCCGGTGCCAGTCAGGCAAAACAAAACCGCAAAAATATAATTAAGTCCTTTCATATTGGTAGTTGAAAAGTTTAGAATTGAATTGCTGGTGGTTGCGATCGCGGCGCTGCGGGCGTCGCCGTCGACCACGGCGGTGTGCGTCGATCTCGAGCCGCGGCAGGCGGAAGCCGTCGACGAGGCAGGCGCGCCTCCTGGGCGGCGCCACGCCGCGCATGCACTCGGCGAGCGCGTCGAGATTGGAGACGTGGAGGCCGCGGGTGTCGATGAAGCGGACCGAGCGCACCGCGACCGAGACGCAGCTCGCGGCGCGGATCACGGCCGGGTAGAGCTCCTCGCGCTCCTCCTCGGACTTCTTCTTCGAGTCGTCGAGGCGGGCCAGCGCGAGGCGCTCGCTGCGGCCGATGTTGTCGAGGTCGAGCAGGACGCCGGCGGCGACCAGCGGGCCCGCGAGCGATCCGCGGCCGGCCTCGTCCACGCCGGCGATGTAGCGGAAGCCGAACGACCGGTCGAACCGGAAGAGCCCCGCCGCCGTCCGCTTCGGGAACCGGCTTAGAAGATCCCGATCTTCTTCGGCGGCCAATACGTGGCGAAAGCCTTGCCGATGATCCAGTCTCTGGGGACTGGTCCCCAGAACCTGCTGTCGTCGCTCGCTCCACGGTTGTCGCCCATCATGAAGTAGTGATCCTCCGGAACCGTGATCGGCGATCGGGCAAATTGCAGGCATCTCCGCCCGATCGCACGGCCTGATGAAGTCCTCGTCGGTGATCGCGTCGCCGTTGACGACCGGATGGCCGTCCCTGAACCGCGATCGTGTCGCCGGGCCCGGCGACGATCCTCTTGATGAAGTTGGTGTCCGCCTGCTCGTCGGTGTCGGCGTGCCGCACGGCGCCCCGTTGCCGGGCGGTGGCGCCGCACTTCGGCACGCCGTTGATCGGCTCGGCGCCCTCGGGCGGGTGGAAGACGACGATGTCGCCGATCTTCGGGTCGGCGAAGTGGTAGACGAAGCGGTTGACCAGCACCCGCTGGCCGATGTCGAGCGTCGGCTCCATCGACCCCGAGGGGATCTGGTACGGCTTGACGATGAACGCCTGGATCCCGAGCGCCAGGCCGAGCGCCAGGGCGACGATCATGACGAGCTCGACGAACGCGCCCCCGGTGCTGTCTGGGCTTAGGAAGCTTCAGCCTTCTGCCTTCTGCGGCCTCGGGCTCGCGTCGGCCTCGGGCTCGGCCTGGGCTCCTCGGCGGGCTGCGTCCTCGACGGCTGCCTCGGAAGTCTCGCTCGGTCTCGTCGCCGCCCTCGGTCTCCTCGGGCTCGACGACCTCGGGCTCGGCCTCGCTCGACGCGACTCGCCCTCGGCGTCGACGGCCTCGGCCTCGTCGGTCGGCGATCACGAGGTCGTCCTCGATGCCCCAGCGCCGCTCGGCGACGCGGGCCTGCTTGCCGACCTTGTCGCGCAGGTAGTAGAGCTTGGCGCGGCGCACGTCGCCGCGGGCGGCGACCTCGAGCTGCTCGACCTTCGGCGAATGCAGGGGAAACGTCCTCTCGACGCCGACGCCGAAGGACTGCTTGCGGACGGTGAACGTCTCGCGCGCGCCGGTGCCCTGGCGCTTGATCACGACGCCCTCGAAGACCTGGGTCCGCTTGCGGTTGCCCTCGATCGACCTGGAAGTGGACGCGAACGCGGTCGCCGGCGCCGAAGTTCGGGCCGCTTCTGCAGGGAGGCCTGCTCGATGCTGTCGATGACTGTGCTCATGAGGGTCGGGTCAAGCGTGAAAAGAGCGCGTGCCGGCGGCCCGCGCAGGCGCGAATGGTAGCGGTTCACTCGTGCCCGCCAGCGCGCCCTCTCGCGGCTGCGGGCCAGGCGCCACTCGCGCACCTTCGCGTGGTCGCCGGAGAGCAGGATCTCGGGCACGTCCCAGCCCCGGTAGCTCGGCGGGCCGCGTGTAGTGCGGGTACTCCGGCGCGCCCTCGAGCGCCTCGCTGAAGGATTCCTCGACCGCGCTCTCGGCGTCCCCGAGCGCGCCGGGCAGCTTGCGCAGCACCGCGTCGGCGACGACCATCGCCGGCGAGCTCCCCGCCGGCGAGCACGAACCGCCCGATCGAGACCGCCTCGTCGGCGAGGTGCTCGACCACCCGCTCGTCGAACCCCTCGTAGCGCCCGCTCAGGAGCGCGACGTGCTCCTCGGCCGCGAGCTCGGCGGCCAGCGCCTCGTCGAAGACCCGGCCGCCCGGGCGTCAGCGCGATCTTCCGGACGCCGCTCGCGGTCGGATCCGTAGGTCCCCTCCAGGGCCGGCGTCGACGACGTCGACGCGCATCACCATCCCCGCGCCGCCGCCGTAGGGAGAGTCGTCGACGACCCGCCCGCTCAGCGTCGTGAAGTCGCGGTAGTCGACGCAGCGCAGCTCGTTGCCCGTCGGCGACCGCGTTGGTGACGTGCCGCTGGCCCGAGAACCAGTCGAAGGCCTCGGGGAAGAGGGTGAAGAGGTCGAGCCGCACGGGCTCGAGACGCTAGTCGAGTATCTCGACCAGCACGCGCTTGTCGGCGCGCGTCGCCGCCGCCTTCATCACGCCGCGCAGCGCGTTGGCGACGCGGCCGCCGCGGCCGATCACGCGGCCCAGGTCGGCCTCGGCGACCTCGAGCTCGAGGATCAGCTCGCCCTCGACCTCCTCGACCTCGGTCACGACGACGGCGTCGGGGTCCTCGACGAGGCCGCTGCGCGAGGAAACTCGAGCAGGTCCCCCATCGCGCCCTCCTCGTTCATGCCTAGGCGCTGACGGAGTCGATGCCCTTGGTGCGCAGCAGGTGCGACACCGTGCGCGTCGGCTTCGCGCCGTGCTCGAGCCAGTGCTTGGCGCGGTCCTCGTCGATCACGATCAGCGAGGGCTCGCGTCTGCGGGTTGTACTGGCCGATCGTCTCGATCGTGCGGCCGTCGCGCGGCGAGCGCTTGTCGGCGACGACGATGCGCCAGATCGGGTTCTTGTTGGAACCCACCCTTGTAAGTCTGATTCGAACCATCGGCGGGGCAGGTTAGCGGCTGGTGACGGATGCCCGTGCGCGCTTATTCGGTATTGACAGCGCATACGGCCCTCGGCCATGGTGGTCCCATCAAGGGGATGTTCGTCACCGGCCTGGTAGCCGCGCTGTTCTGCATCTCGGCAAGCGAGGCCTCGGCTGCCGACCTTCTTCGTCACCAGCGCGGCTGACGACAACTCCGACGGCACCCTCCGCAAGGAAGTCGCCGACGCCGCCAACGGCGACACCGTGATCATCAACCCGGGCGTGGACCCCTCCCTGACGAGCGGGGTCGAGATCGCGATCGACGCCAACATCACGATCCGGGGCCAGGGAACCGGAGCGACGACGGTCGACGCCGTCTCCGCGATCATTCGCAACCGCGCCTTCAACGTGCAGGCCGGGGTCACCGCGAGGATCGAGAGCCTCAGGATCACCGGGGGGCAGGCTCCGAACGGGGCGACGCTCGGCGCCAACGGCACCAGCGGCGACAGCGGTGGCGCGATTCGCAGCTCCGGCACGCTCACGCTCGACTCGGTGCTGATCGATGACAGCAGCGCCGGCCGTGGCGGCGACGGAGGCGCCGGCGGGGATGGGTCTGACTCCGACCAACGGCGGCAATGCCGGCAACGGGGGAACCGGCGGGGCCGTCTTCAGCGGCGGCACCGGCCTCACCGTGATCGACTCGACCTTCAGGGACAACGAAGCGGGCGACGGAGGGTCGGGCGGCGCCGGCGGCACCGACTCGGACGTGGGAGGCGAGGGAGCCAACGGCGGTAGCGGGGGAGCCGGCGGCGGCTGGCGGGGCGATCGCGACCGCGGACAACCTGACCGTCATCGGCTCGACGTTCGAGGACAACTCTCGCCGGCGATGGCGGCGACGGCGGCGACGGCGGCGGACCCCCCGCCGACACCGGCACCGGCGGACCCGGCAGCGGCTGGCGGAGCCGGCGGTGCTCTCTCGCTCGGCGGCGCCACGACGACCATCAGCAACTCGACGATCACGGGCAACGGCGCCGGGGCGGGCGGCTTCGGAGGCCTCGGCCCGCATGCCTCGCAGCTGAGCGGTGCCGGAGGGCGCGGCGGCGGGATTGCGACCTCCGGAACGGTCACGGTCACCCACGCGACGATCGCCGGCAACGCGGCGGGGGCCATGGGCGCAGGCGTGGCCTCCGACCAAGGGCGCGGCGGCGGGATCCACGTGCTCGCCGGCACGACCACGCTTCGAAACTCGGTCCTGAGCGCCAACACCGCTCCCGTGGCGGCGACCGCCGGGTGCAACAACTCGGTGACCGACGGCGGGAACAACCTCTCGCCCGCCGGCGAGGGATGCCCCGCCGGCTTCGGGACGGGCAACCCGATGCTCAGCGCCCTGGCCGACAACGGCGGGCCGACCGAGACGATGGCGATCCCGGCGGCCGGGGCGGCGTACGACGCAGTCGCCGCGAGCGGCCAGAACTGCACCGCGCTCGATCAGCGCGGACTCGCCGCGCCCCGCGGGCCCGGCGTGCGACATCGGCGCGTTCGAGTTCGGGGCGGTGCCGCCCGTCCCCCCGGTGACGCCGACCGCCCCCACCACGCCCTCGACCCGCCGACGGCGCCCTCTCACGCCCGCCGCCCCAAGAAGTGCAAGAAGGGTCAGAAGCTGAAGAAGGGCAAGTGCGTCAAGAAGAAGCGCAAGAAGAAGTAACGCCCTAGCGCGCGCCCGCGCATCAGCTGCTGCATGTCGGGCATCTTGCCGTCGGCCATCGACTTCATCATCTTCCGCATCTGGCCGAACTGCTTGACGAGGCGGTTCACGGCCTGGACGGTGGTGCCCGAGCCGGTCGCGATCCGCTTGCGCCGCGAGCCGTTGATCTCGTCGGGGTGGGCGCGCTCGTAGGGCGTCATCGACTTGATGATCGCCTCGATCCGGTCGAGCTCGCGCTCGTCCACCTGCCCCATCCCCTGCATCGCCTTCCCCATGCCCGGGATCATCTTCATCAGGTTCCCGAGCGGCCCCATGCCGCGGACCTGCTGCATCTGCTGGAGGAAGTCCTCGAGGGTGAACTGCTGCTTGCGGATCTTCTGCTCGAGGTCGGCGGCCTGGTCGGCGTCGAACTCGTCCTGGGTCTTCTCGATCAGCGACATCACGTCGCCCATCCCGAGGATCCGGCCCGCCATGCGGTCGGGGTGGAAGCGCTCGATCTCGTCGAGCTTCTCGCCGGTCGAGGCGTACATGATCGGCTTGCCGGTCACCGCCCGGACCGAGAGCGCGGCGCCGCCGCGGGCGTCGCCGTCGAGCTTGGTGACGACGACGCCGTCGAACTCGGCGGTCTCGGCGAAGCTCTCGGCGACGTTGACCGCGTCCTGGCCGGTCATCGCGTCGACGACGAGCAGCACGTTGTGCGGCTTCGACGGCCTTGCGGACGCGCGGCGAGCTCGTCCATCAGCTCCTCGTCGACGTGCAGGCGGCCGGCGGTGTCGACGATCAGGACGTCGCGGCCCTCGGCCTTGGCCTGGTCGAGCGCCCACTTCGCGACCTTGACCGGGTCCGTCTCGCCCGGCTGGGAGTAGAAGCGCGGCCTTCGCCTGGCTCGCGAGCCGCTCGAGCTGCTCGACGGCCGCGGGGCGCTGCAGGTCGCAGGCGGCGACGGCGACGTCCTTGTTGTCCTTCTTCAGGAGCTTCGCGAGCTTCGCGGTGGCGGTCGTCTTGCCCGAGCCCTGGAGGCCCGCCATCAGGATCACGGTCGGCCCGCTCGAGGCGAAGGCCAGGTCGCGGCCGCCGGCGCCGCCCATCAGCTCGGTCAGCTCGTCGTTGACCGCCTGGACCACGGTCTGGCCCGGGTTCAGCGCCTCGGAGATCTCGGCGCCCTCGAGCCGCTCGCGCAGCGCCGTCGGTGAAGTCCTTGACGACCTTGAAGTTGACGTCGGCCTCGAGCAGCGCCAGGCGCACCTCGCGCAGGGCCTTCTTGACGTCCTCCTCGGAGAGCTTGCCCCGCGAGCGGATCTCGCCGAGGACGCCCTGGAGGCGGTCTGAGAGCTGGTCGAACACGGACAGGCACGATAGACCCCGCGTGGCGCGATTCTCGGCATGCCTACCCTGGCCCGATGACCCGCACCCGCATCGCCATGGCGGCCGGCGTCGTGGCGATCGTCGCAGCCGTCATCGGCCTCGCTTTCGTCGCCGCGCCGTCAGATGACGAGCGCCACGCTCATCCTCTCCTCGGACTGATGCTCCCGACGATCGCCTTCGACGAGGCGTGACGCTCGACGAGGCCGCCTACGACGACTCCGAGCCCGCGCCCGGCGACGTTGTCGCCTTCAGCCCGCCGGTCAGGGCGCTTCGACGAACCGCTGCGGGGCCGAGTTCAAGCGGAATGCCGGGCTGCGACGCGCCCACGCCCGACCGTCGAGGGGCGCCTGGCCGATGAGGAGTTCGTCATGCGCGTGGTCGCCGGCCCCGGGCGACGAGGTCGCGATCGAGGGGGGCCGCACCGTCCTGAACGGGGAGCGGCTGGACGAGCCCTACGTGAAGCCGTGCACGGGCAAGTCCGGCTGCGAGCTGCCCGCCGCGGTGACCGTCCCCGACGGCCACGTCTACGTGCTCGGCGACAACCGGGTCGCCGCCAAGGACTCCCGCTACTGGGGCCCGCTGCCGGCCGAGGGCGTGCTCGGCCGGGCGAGCATCGAGTAGCCCTCGGCGGGGCGGGTAGGCTCGGGGCATGTGCAGAAACATCAAGCAGCTCCACAACTTCGAGCCCCCGGCCAATGAGGAGGAGGTCCAAGACGCCGCGCTGCAGTTCGTGCGGAAGATCAGCGGATCGACCAAGCCCTCGCAGGCCAACGCCGAGGTGTTCGACCGGCTGTCGAGGAGGTCGCCGCGGCGACCCGGAAGCTTCTCGACGGCCTCGTGACGAACGCCCCGCCGAAGGACCGCGAGGTCGAGGCCGCGAAGCGGCAGGGCCAGGGCCGAGAAGCGCTTCGCGGCCGCCTAGCGGCGCCGTCGACGCTCAGGAGACTTCGCTCCACGCAGTCCGCGTGGTGGCTCCACGTTCCCTGCACACGGCGTCCGTACGGTCCCCGCGCAGATGGCCGATCGACGCATCTTCGGGTTGCCGCGCACCGTCGTGCTCGTCGCGGGCGCTGTCTACCTGGCCGCGGCGATCGCGCTGTGGAGCTTCTACGTCATCACGGGTGCCCGCCTGCCCTACGACGACACCATCGACCAGGGCGATTCCGACCTTTCGATGTTCCACGATCCGGCCGTTCCCCCGCCCCGGTACGCACGGACAGCGATTGAAAAGGGCGCGGTGGGCGCTGTGGTCGTGGAGGAAGCCGGGGTGAACAGCCCTGGACCGGCACTCTGCACGGCGGCCTCCGCAGGAATCGGCATCGGCCTGTGGACCTGCACCTACGCCGCGGCCGACGGCCGCATCCTGCCAGCCCGGATCGAGATCGATCGAAGCGGTGACTACATGGGCGTCTTCACCGACCCCCGCGGCATCGAGCGGGGCTTCGCGGGCTGCTGCCTCAGACGTGGTTGAGCGCTGGCTCGCCAACATCGCCCTGTTCGGGGCGATGATGGTTGCGCTCGGGAGCCTGTTCGGCTTCGCCCTGGGCGGCTTCTTCGGCCTCGCCTTCTTCCCGGCGCTCGCGTTGCTCCTCGGCACCCTCTACGGACT
Organism: uncultured Solirubrobacterales bacterium; assembly: GCA_963839875.1. GTDB lineage: Bacteria > Actinomycetota > Thermoleophilia > Solirubrobacterales > 70-9 > CAVUAT01. The sequence goes on along the minus strand of CAWIWP010000009.1, from coordinate 256,674 downwards.
GCCCGTGGCCCTCGGCGGCCTCGTCCTGGTCGAGATCGTCGGAGCGTTCGGGATCCCAGCCGAGAGGATGAGGTGGATCGTCGTCGCGTTCGCGGTCCTCCTCGTCCCCCTGTTCCTGGGGAGCAACTCCGGAACCGGCATGGTGTCGAGCCTGACCGTGGTCGCCTACGCAGCGCTGATGCACCTGCCGGACCCATAGGTTTCGCCTGTGGAGGACTCCGTCTTCGCAACCGTGCTGCTGCCGATCGCCCTCGCCGTGATCATGGTCAGCCTCGGGATGGCGCTGACGACGGCCGACTTCCGGCGCGTCTTCGTCCAGCCGCGCGGCATCTCGATCGGGATCGTCGAACCTCGCGATCATCTCGCCGCTGCTGGCGTTCGGGATCGCCGAGCTCTTCGACCTCGAACCCGCGCTCGCCGTCGGCCTGGTCCTGCTCGGGGCCTCGCCCGGCGGGACGATGGCGAACCTGCTGACGCACCTGGCCCGTGGCGACACCGCGCTCTCGATCTCGATCACCGCGATCTCGAGCCTCGCGGCGGTGGTGACGGTGCCGCTGTTCCTCTCGCTGGCGATCGACCGCTTCGGCGCCGACGGGTTCGACGAGGACGTCGAGATGCTCGGCGTCGTCGCGCGGGTGCTGCTGATCACGGTGGTCCCGCTCGCGATCGGGATGCGGCTGCGGGCGCGGCGTCCCGAGCGGATCGCCGAGGTCCAGCCCGGCTTCCAGAAGGCGGCGTTCGTCCTCTTCCTCGGGATCGTCGTCGGCGTCATCGTCGCCGAGCACGAGCGGGTGTTCGAGAACCTGGACGCGGTCGCGGCGGCGGCGATCACCCTGAACCTGGCGGCGATGGCGATCTCGTTCACGATCGCCCGGCTGGCGCGGCTGAGCGACCGCCAGTCCACCGCGATCGCGATCGAGCTCGGCGTCCACAACACGGCGCTGGCGATCGCCGTCGCGGCCGACGATCGACACCGAGCTGACGATCCCGGCCGCCGTCTACGCGTCCTTCATGTTCGTGACGGCGGGCTGTTCGCGCGGCTGATGTACCGGCGGAACGCGGACGAGCCCGTTCCGGCGGTCGAGCCGGCTCAGGCGTAGACGTACATCGTGTCGCCGAGCTCGATCCAGTCGTAGATGAAGACCGAGTAGGCGGGCGGGTTGCGCGTGCAGCCGTGGCTCGCGGGGTAGGTCGGCACCGACGAGTAGCCGTGGGTGGCGTAGTTGCCGTCGTAGAAGACTCGAGTAGTACATCCCCTTGGCGTTGTAGCCGGGGACCTTCGAGTAGAAGCTCCACTCGCCCGTACGGCGTGCCGCCCGCCCCGGTCGAGACGTGGAAGACGTCGGTGGCCACCCCGTCCTCGACCAGCGCCATCACCTGGCGCGAGACGTCGACCTCGACGTGGCGGCCCGTCCTCGCGTGTGCTCGGGCTGGAAGCGGCCCTCGCCCGAGAGCAGAAGCTTGAACAGGATCGGGTGGTAGGTCTCGGTCCGCTCGAGGTCGTGGGTCTTGCGCAGGGCCATGATCGCCAGCCCGGTGGCGGCGTCGTAGTCGTCGGTCAGGACCTCGCCCATGTGGAAGCCGTTGTCGCGGAGCAGGCGGTTGAACATCATCGTCTGGCGCCCGCCACCAAGCTCGGCCGGGACGCTGACGTCGAAGCGGACCGGGTCCGAGCGGCCGCTGGGGTCCGATGCCTGAGCCATGAGCGCGCAGCACCCGCGGAGCCGGAGGGCGGTGCGGTACCGCCCGGTCACCGGGATGGCCTTGACCCGTCGGGTGAACGACTTGCCTGCCTGTCGGGCGTGATCGTCACCGTGACCTGCGGCCGCGGCCGGATAGGGCGTCCGCCCCACGAGCACCACGCGGTCGAGGATCTCGGTCCCGCTGCGCTTCGCGACCTCGAGCGTCGGGCGCATCGTCAGAGGCTCGGTCGCGGCGAGAAACTCATGCGGCGCGGCGTGGGCGCCCGCGGGAGCGAGCAGCGCCCCCACCGCGGCCAGAGCGGCCACCGATCCGATCCCTCTCCCCTTCATCGGCGGGATCCTCTCACGCGGAGCGGCTCTACCTGCAACTGGGATTGATTCCCGGGCCGGCATGAGCCACGATCGGTGTCGTGAGACTCAGGGGTAGGGGAAGAACGCTGGCGGTGGCAGCGAGCGTGGCGGCCCTCGCTTTGGTGGCGACGGCGGAGGCCTACGAGCCCGTCGGCGCCGAGCTCCGGCTCTCGACGACCCTGCCCGACGCCAGCGCCGCGCGGGACGCGGTCGAAACCGCCGTCGCCTACAACAGCGTCGCGAACGAGTACCTGGTGGTGTGGGCGGCTGACGGGCTGACGACCGACGACGAGAACGAGATCTTCGGGCAGCGGGTGAGCGCATCGGGCGTGGAGATCGGGGGCGACTTCGTGATCTCCGAAACCGGACAGACGGTGAACGACGCGAGCCGCGACGCGGACAACCCGACGGTCACCTACAACGGCGACAAGAACGAGTACCTGGTCGCCTGGGACGGTGACGACGACCTGGTCGTGAACGACGAGTTCGAGATCCACGCTCGGCTCGTCGCGGCGAACGGGACGGTGATCGGCGGAGATTTCCCGGTCTCCGACCAGGGGCCGGTGGACAACATCTCCTTCGAGGCGCTCGAGCCCGCGGCCGCATACAACCCCACTCAGGACAGCTACCTCGTCGTCTGGCGCGGCGACGTCTCGGCCGGCGTGACCGAGGTCTTCGGGCAGCGGCTGAACGACAACGGCGGCGAGATGGGGGTTGACTTCCCGATCTCCGACGCCGCACTGGCCGGGGCAAACCGCCAGCCCCTGTCCCCCGCTGTCGCCTACGGGGCGGCCACGGACGAGTGGCTCGTCACCTGGGACGGTGACGGCCTGGCACTCGACAACGAGTACGAGATCTTCGCCCAGAGGGTCGAGTCCGATGGCGACGAGGTCGGCCCCGACGACGTCCGCGTCTCGCAGATGGCGGGCACCGGCAGCGCGCAGCGCGCGGCCCTCGACTCCTCCGTCGCCTACGGCAGCGGGCCGAACGAGTGGCTCGTCACCTGGTGGGGCGATCCGTTCGCGCTCGATGGCGAAGCCGAGGTCTTCGGCCAGCGTCTGAGCGCCGCCGGCGCCGAGGTCGGAGTCAACGACTTCCAGGTCTCGACCACCGGGCCCGACGGCGTCAACACGCGGGCGGGGATCAGGCCCGCGGTCTCCTACAGCGCGACGGGCAACGAGTACCTGGCGGTCTGGATGGGCGACAGCGCGGGCGCATCCGACGAGTTCGAGGTGAACGGGCAGCGCCTGTCGGCGACGGGCGCCGACATCGGCGGGGACTTCCGCATCTCGACGACGGGCGCCGACAACGACGATCGCGACGTCGAGAAGCCCGCCGTCGCCTTCGGCGCGGGCCCGAACGCGTTCCTGACGACCTGGTCGGCCGACGACCTGGCCACAAACGACGAGTTCGAGATCTTCGGACGACTCATCGGGAAGCCGGCGCCGCCGGCAAGCGCCAGCCCGGCCGCGAGCCCGCCCGGCACCTCGCCCGCCCCGACGTGTACGAAGGCCAAGAAGAAGAAAAAGAAGAAGAAGCCTCGCGCGGCGTCGAGCAAGAAGAAAAAGAAGAAGAAAAAGCGGCGCTGCCCTACTCGCTGAGCAGCGCCCGAGCGAACTCCTCCGCGTCGAACGGGCGCAGGTCCTCGAGCGACTCGCCGATCCCGATCAGCTTCACCGGGATCCCGAGCTCGGAGGAGATCGCGAGCGCGACTCCCCCCTTCGCCGAGCCGTCGAGCTTCGTCAGCACAGCGCCGGTGACCTCGGCGGCCTCGCCGAACGCCTTCGCCTGGCGGACGCCGTTCTGGCCCGTGGTCGCGTCGATCACGACCAGGGTCTCGTGCGGCGCGCCGGGGAGCTGCTTCGCGACGACGCGGCGCACCTTCGAGAGCTCCTCCATCAGGTTGTCCTTGGTGTGCAGGCGGCCGGCCGTGTCGCAGATGACGACGTCGGCGTCCGCGGGCCTGCGCCGCGGCGACGGCGTCGAACGCGACCGCCCCGGGTCGCCGCCCTCGGTCCCCTTGACGATCTGGCAGCCGGCGCGGTCGGCCCACTCGGCCAGCTGCTCGACCGCCGCGGCGCGGTAGGTGTCGGCGGCGCCGACGATCACGTCCAGCCCCATCTCCTTCTGCAGGTGCCACGCGACCTTCCCGATCGTCGTCGTCTTGCCGGTCCCGTTGACGCCGACGACCATCAGCACCGCGGGCTTCGCCGAGAGGTCGATCCGCAGCTCGCCCTCGGGCGTCGCGGTCTCGGCCAGCAGCTCGATCAGGCGCTCGCGAAGCGCCTCTCCCCCGCCCACCTCGCCCGCCTCGACCTCGTCCTCGAGCCGTCGCACCACCGCCGCCGTGGTCGGCGCCCCGACGTCCGCGAGGATCAGCGCCTCCTCGATCCGCTCCCAGGTCTCCTCGTCGACGCGGTCGGTGAAGCTGGAGGACAGCTCGGCGCCGAGCGCCTGGCGGCTGCGGCTGAGCCCCTCGCGGAGGCGCTTGAAGACCCCGTCGCTCCTCCTCGCCGCCGGCGCGACGTCGGGCACCTCGCGGTCGCCGAGGTCGAACGCATCGGTCCAGTCGTAGGCATCGCGCGAGGCTAGTGGCCGTCACCCGACCGCGCGGCTCATGACGTAGGTGTTGGACTCGTCCTCGACCCACGTCTGCTCGACGTGGTCGCTCGGATGGAGGCCGACGACCTTCAGCGGCCCATGGCGCCCTTGTTGGCGAACCCGTGCGCGGGTGTTCGGCTGGGACGATGAGCGACCTCGCCGGCGCCGGCCTCGACCGTCGTCCTCGCCGACGCGTGAAGGTCCCGACGTCCTTCGTGGACGAGCGGAAGATCGTCGACATCGTACGAGATGGACGTGGAGCGGCACCCTGCGTCCCGGCGGATGATCGGGTCAAGAAGAACGAGCGCGATGTACCCCGTGGTCCTCTTCCCTCGAACCGCGCGGCGGTTTCGGCTCACCGAGTACTCCGAGAGCGCGAACTGACCTTGGGCTGGGCCACGGCTAGGCCGCTTCGGCTGCCGCTGCGTCCGCTTCGGGGACGTCTCCCGGCTCGATGTCGCCGTCGCGGGGGAGCTTGCGGGAGACGACCTTCGTGATGCCGTCGCCGCCCATGCTGACCCCGTAGAGGATGTCGGCGGCGTCCATCGTGCGCTTCTGGTGGGTGACGACGATGAACTGGGAGCGCTCCGAGAAGCGGCGGACCAGGCGGAGGAAGCGGTCGATGTTGATGTCGTCGAGCGCGGCCTCGACCTCGTCGAGGATGTAGAAGGGGCACGGGCGGGCCATCAGGACCGCGAAGACGAACGCGAGGGCGACCAGCGACTTCTCGCCGCCGGAGAGCAGCGAGAGGCGGCGGGTCGACTTGCCGGCCGGGGTGACCTCGATCTCGACGCCCCAGGCCTCGTCCTTCGGGGCGCCGAAGTCGTCGGCCTCCTCCTCGTCGGCGTCCTCGGCCTCGGCCCGCTCGCCGACCTGGCCGTTGTGCGCCGGCGACGGCCTGCGAGGGCGCGGCGTCGATGCGGCGCAGCTTGCCCTTGCCGCCGGGGAAGAGCTCGCCGACCATCTCCTCGAAGTTGCGCGCCGTGGCCTCGAAGGTCTCCTCGAAGGCCGCGGCGATCTCGCGGTCGGTGCGGCGGATCAGCGCCTTCAGCTCCTCGAGCGCGGTCTCGATGTCCTTGCGCTGCTCCTTCAGCTCGCGAACGTGCTCGGCCGCCTCCTCGTACTCGCGCTCGGCGAGCGGGTTGACCGGGCCGATCTGCTCGCGGCGGCGGACCAGGCGCTCGAGCTTCGTGCTCGATCTCCTCGCGCTCGGCGTCGGGCAGCGGCCTCGCTCGGCGGCCGAGAGCTCGCGCTCGAGGCTCGACGCCGAGGCGCGTCAGCTCGGTGCGGCTCTCGTCGCGGCGGTCGCGCAGCTGGGAGGCCTCGATCTCGGCGGCGGTCATCGCCTCGCTGACCTCGCGCATCTCGGTCGTCAGCGCGTACTCCTGCTGGGAGCACTCGCGGAGCTCGGCGGCGACCTCGCCTCCGCCGCTCTCGCCGCGGAGCCCCGCCGAGCCGGTCGGACGTGGCGCTCCAGCGCGCTCGGCGACCGCGGCCGAGCGCGGCGCGCGACGCGGTCCAGCGCGGGAAGCGTCTCGTTCTCGAGCGCGATCCGGCGGCGCAGGCGCTCCTGGTCGCGGCGCGCGGGCCTCGCCGGCGCGCTCGGCGGCCTCGGCGTGGCGGCGCTCGGCGGCCAGCTCGGCCTCGAGCTGGGCGCGCTTGACGGTGCGCGGCCCGTCGTCGGCGCGCTCGGCGCGGCGCTCGGCGAGCCAGGCGGTCCGGCGTGCCTCCTCGTCGGCCTCGTCCAGGGCGCCGGCGGGCGTCGCGCATCGCGAGATCGGTCCGGTCGCGCTCGGCCTGGGCCTTGGCCAGGGCCTCCTCGGCCCGCTCGAGCTCGCGCGCGTCGCGCTCGGCGGTCTGCTCGCGCTGGGCGATCCGGCTGACGAGCTCCTCGCGCGCCGAGCGGGCGGCGAGCGCCGGGTCGGTCCCCTCGCGGGGGAGCCGCCGCAGCTCGCCGAACGACGCCGTCGAAGGCGTCGCCGTCGACGGTGACCGCGATCCCCCTGAAGTCCGCGGGCACCTCCTCGAGGTCGTCGACCAGCCAGGCGTCGTGGAGCAGCCGCTCGGCGACCTCGCCGGCCGCGACCGTCGGCCTCGACCAGGTCGAGCAGGCGGCGGGCGCCCTCGACCGGAGGCGTGGGCTCGCCGGAGCGCCGGCGCCGGCCTCGTCGCCCGGCGACCAGCGCGCGCGACGCGCCGTCGCTGTCGCGCAGCCGCCCGACGCCCTCGCCGAGCGAGCCGACGACCGCGGCGCGCAGCCGCTCGCCGAGCGCGGCGGACAGCGCCCGCTCGATGCCGGGCCCGGTCTCGATCATCCCGGCGAGCACCTCGTCGGAGCCCTCCATCGCGGCTCGGGCGAGCTTCGCCTCGACCGCGCCGAGCTCGCCCTGCGAGGGCGGCGAGGCGCTGGCTGGCCTTCTCGGCCTCGGCGCGGGCGGCGTCGCGCGACCTGGGTCGCGCGGGCGAACGCCTCGGCGGCCTGCTCGGCGGCGCGCTCGATCTCGGGCCAGCGCGGCGTCGAGCTCGGCGCGGGCCTTCTCGGCCGGCGTCGGCCGCGGCGCGAAGCTCGTCCAGCTCGGGGTCGCCCTCGCCACCGCCGGCGGCGAGCGCCTCAAGCTCGGCCTCCAGCTCCGCGATCCGCTCGGCGGCGGCGCCCTCGATGCCCGGGCTCGTCGTCGAGCTCGGTCGAGGCGCAGCTGGCGCTCGCCCGAGCCCGGCGCGCAGGTCGCGGCTCGGCGGACTCGACGGCCTCGGCGCGGGCGCGGACGCGCTCCAGCGCTCCGCGGGCCTCGGCCAGGCGCTGGCCGTGCTTGCGGCGCTCGTCCTCGCCGCTCGCGACCCGCTCCTCGATCGCGGCGCGGCGCTTGCGGACCTCCTCGAGCTTCGCGCTCGACGCCGTCGCGGCGGCTCGCGGATCTCGGTCAGGGCCGCCTCGGCGCTCGCCGAGCTGGTCCTCCTGGGTCGCGCAGGTCGGCGGCGACCAGGACCGAGCGCAGCTCGTCCTCCTGGGCGACCAGCTTCGCCGTGCGCTCGGCCGCCTCGGCCTGGCGCTTCAGCGGGCGCAGGCGCGAGCGCGCCTCGCGCTCGACGTCGAGGGCGCGGTCGAGGTTCTCGCGCGTGCGGTCGAGCTTCAGCTGGGCGCGGTGGCGGCGCTTGCGGTGCTTGCCGAGGCCGGCGGCCTCCTCGATCAGCAGGCGGCGGTCGCGCGGCTTCGAGTTGACGATCTGCTCGACCCGGCCCTGGCTGATGACCGAGTGCATCTCGCGGCCCATGTTCGTGTCGGAGAGGACCTCGAGGATGTCGGCGAGGCGGCAGCGGGCGCCGTTCAGGCGGTACTCGCCGTCGCCGTCGCGCTCGATGCGCCGGGTGATCGAGATCTCCGAGAACTCGCTCGCGGCGCGGCCCTCGCTGTTGTCGATCACGACCTCGACCTCGGCGAAGCGGCGGGCCGACTGGCCCTTGCCGCCGGCGAAGATCACGTCGCGCATCGAGTTGCCGCGGACGGCGTTCGGGCTCTGCTCGCCGAGCGCCCAGAGGACGGCGTCGGTGATGTTCGACTTGCCGCAGCCGTTGGGCCCGACGATCACGCTGACGCCCGGGTCGAAGGTCAGCCGGGTGCGGTCGGGGAAGGACTTGAAGCCCTTCAGGTTGATCGCCTTCAGGTACACGCGCGTCCGCACGGCTACCCCCACGCCGCGATGCATCGGCGCACATCGTCCGTCTAGTCCCCGATGCCCTCGAGGGCCTTCGCCGCAGCGGCCTGCTCGGCCTCCTTCTTGCTGCGCCCCGAGCCCGCTCCGACCTCGTCGCCGGCGACCCTGGCGCGCACCTCGAAGATCCGGTCGTGCGGCGGGCCCGTCCTCGCTCGACGACCTCGTAGCTTACGGTCGTCCCGTCGCGGGCGAGGCGCTCCTGGAGCTCGGACTTGAAGTCCACGCGCTCGCGCCGCGCGTAGTCGATCTCGCCCGATGAACGCCTCGACGACGGCCTCGCCGGTCGCCTCGAACCCGTGCGCCAGGTAGCAGGCGCCGATCACCGCCTCGCACACCGAGGCGAGGGTGCGCTCGGACGCGGCGAGCGTCTCGACCGGCACGCCCGCCCCGCCCGGTCGGCGCCCGCTCGCGCAGCCGCTCGATGAACTCGAGCGTCGCGGGCGACGTTCGCGCAGGCGCGCCCGCTGACCGCCTGGTTGTGGATCTTGGTCAGGTCGCCGATGTCGGCGTCGGGCGAGGTGCTGGAAGAGCTCGGAGGCGACGGCGAGGCCGAGGACGCTGTCGCCCAGGAACGCGAGGCGGCCGTAGCCCTCGGTGCGGCTCTCGACCCAGGAGGAGTGGGAGAAGGCGCGGTCGGCGAGGTCGGGCGGAAGGTCGTCGAGCAGCTCGATCAGGCGCGCGCCGCTCGGCGCTCCGGCTCGCTCACCCCGCTGGGACGCGCGCGCAGACGAAGTCGACGGCGTCGCCGACCGTCTCGATCTTCGCCGCCTCCTCCTCGCTGACCCGGATCGAGTAGCGGTCCTCGAGCTCCATCAGGAGCTCGTAGAGGTCGAGCGAGTCGGCGTCGAGGTCCTCGCGGAACCTGCGTCTCGGGCTTGATCTTCTCGGGGGCGACCTCGAGCTCGGTCGACCAGGTGGTCGCGCACGAGGGTCATCACCTCTTCGCGGTCCATGGCGGCCATTATTCCCGCCGATCGCGCAGATGTCCGCGCGTCGCGCCCGAGGCCTCGAGCGCCTCGGCCGTGCGCTCGACGGCGCGCTCGCGCGACCGCGCGGTCGGCGAGCCGGACGGCGTTGGCGATCCCCTCCGGCGTCGAGCTGCCGTGGGCGACGACGGCGACCCCGCGCAGGCCGAGCAGGATCGCGCCCGCCGACCGCGTTCGGGTCCATCTCGCGGCGCAGCCCGCCGAGGGCCGGGCGCAGCAGCAGGCCGCCGGCGGCCGAGACGGGCCCGGACCGCGCCGCGTCGCGGACGGCGCCGGCGACGGCGCGCGCGGTCCCCTCGAGCGTCTTCAGCGCGACGTTGCCGGTGAAGCCGTCGGTGACGACGACGTCGGCGGCGTCCGCTCAGCAGGTCGCGGCCCTCGACGTTCCCGACGAAGTCGATCGCCCTCCGGCCTCGGCCAGCGAGCGCGTCGTGGGCCTCGACCACGTCGGGGCGGCCCTTCTTCTGCTCCTCGCCGACGCTCAGCAGCGCCGACGCGCGGGCGCTCGACGCCGAGGACGCTGCCGGCGAACGCGGCGCCCAGGTGGGCGAACTGGATCAGGTGCTGCGGCCGGGCCTCGGTGTTGGCGCCGCAGTCGAGGAAGAGGACGGTCGTGCCCTCGCTCGAGGGAACCGGGATCTGGGCGGCGAGCGCCGGGCGGTGGACGCCCTTGATCCGCTTCATCGCGAACAGCGCCGCGGTCATCGCCGCGCCGGTCGAGCCGGCGCTGACCAGGCGCGGACGCGCGTCCCGGCGGCGACGTCGGCGGCGGCCATGACGACCGAGGCCTCGGCGTCGAGCGGACCGCGGCGACCGGGTCGGCGTCGTTGCCGATCCACTCCTCGGCGGCGACCACCTCGACCCCGTCGGACGGGCTCAGCGATGCGGGGCCGAAGACGCGGACGGCGATCCCGTCGGCGGCGGCGAGCCGCGCGCCTTCGAGCACGACCTCGGGGCCGCCGTCGGCGCCGTGAGCGTCCAGGGCCACCGGGGACCCCGGTCAACTACTCCTCGGGCTCGTGGGCTGCGGAGCGGCGGGGCGTGCCGGCGTCGGCCTCGGCGTGATGACCTCGCGCCCCGCGTAGGTGCCGCAGGTCGGGCAGACGCGGTGCGGCAGCCGCGGGCTGTGGCAGCGCGGGCACTCGTTCAGGCGCGGCGTCGCCGCCTTGTGATTCGCGCGGCGCTTGTCGCGGCGCGTGCGGGACTGTCGTTTCTTGGGGACCGCCATGAGGCGCGGAATGGTAGCGGGCGTGGAGCCGCTACTCGAGCTTCAGGTCCTTGAGCTTCGCCATCCGCGGGTCGCCGCCGCTCGCCGTGATCGTGGGCGCCCTCGGGCGGCGTCGTTCAGCGGACTCGCCGCAGACCGCGCAGAGGCCCTCGCAGTCCTCGCGGCAGAGCGGCTGGGCCGGCAGCTCCAGCACGACCGCGTCGCTCGCCCAGCGGCCGACGGCGAGCGATCCCGTCGCTCACGTAGGGGCTGCGCAGCTCCTCGTCGGTCGCCGCCGGCCTGGTCGACCTCGCGGGCGTCGACCTCGAGCGCGAAGCCGCGACTCGGTCAGGCAGCGGACGCAGGGGCCGTCGAGCACCGCGTCGAAGCGCAGCCGCAGCGCGTAGCCGGTCGTGGTGCGCGAGACGTCGAGCACCGCGTCGACCCCGCCGCCCTCGGGCTCGTAGGTCTGGCCGCCCAGCTCGATCGGCTCGAGCGCGATCCGCAGCTCGAGCTTCCGGGCCTCGCCGGAGCTGAGCGCGAGGTGGTCGAGGTCGACGTCGCACCGTTCGCGTGCCATGCGATCCAAGATAGCCACCGGCAGGCGCGTCGGATACGGTCTGCGCCGTGGCCGCGCAGTTCCACTGGAATCCCGAGACCTACCTGGAGACAGATCCGCGCCGAGGTCCCGCGCTTCGACGAGCTCCAGAAGGCCGCGGTGGACGCGATCCCGGGCAGCCCCGAGCGGGTCCTCGAGCTGGGGATGGGCACCGGCGAGACCACCCGCGTCCTGCTCGAGGCCCACCCCGACGCCTGGGTGATCGGGCTCGACTCGAGCCCCGACATGGTCTACCGGCTGCGCGAGGAGTACGACGGCGTGATGCTCGCCCGGATGGAGGACCCCCTCCCCGACGGCCCCTGGGACCTCGTGATCGCGGTGCTCTCGATCCACCACCTGACCGACGACGCACAAGAAGACCCTGTTCCGCCGCGTCCGCGAGCAGTCGAAGGCGCTCGTGATCGGCGACGTCGTCCGGGCCGACGTCCAGGTGACGCCGATCGACCCCGAGCACGACTTCATCGACAGCGCCGAGGAGCTCGCCGAGTGGTGCGACGGCGAGGTCACCTGGACCGCGGACGACCTCGCGGTCGTCCGCGCCACCTACGACTGATGCCTGGCGGCCCACCACAACCCCGAGACCAGCCCGGCCCGCCTCCGCCGGCGCGACCGGGGCCCGGTCCTCTACGAGAAGCGCGACCGGATCGCCTACGTGACGATGAACCGGCCCGAGGCGCGCAACGCCGTCAGCCCCGAGCTGCACCGCGCGATGATCGCCGCCTGGGCCGACTTCGAGGCCGACGACTCCGTCGACGTCGCGATCCTGACCGGCGCGGGCGAGGCGTTCTGCGCCGGCGCCGACCTGAAGGAGTACATCCCGCCGATCATCGCGCGACGCCGCAGCCGACGACATCCGCGAGATCGTCGAGCTGGGGCTGAACGGCTTCACCCGCGGCATGCACCGGATCCCCAAGCCGATCATCGGCGCGGTCAACGGCTGGGCGCTGGCGGGCGGCTTCGAGACCGCGCTCGCCTGCGACATCCGGATCGCCTCGGACCGCGCGATGTTCGGGTCCTTCGAGGCGCGCCGCGGCTTCCACCACGGCGACGGCGGCCTGGTCCGGCTCGTCAACTCCGCCGGCGTCGGCGTCGCGATGCACATGCTGCTGACCGCCGAGCCGATCGACGCCGCGCCAGGCGCTCGAGTGGAACCTCGTCTCCAAGGTCGTCCCCCACGAGTCGCTGATGGAGGAGGCCGAGACGGTCGCCCGCCAGATCCTGCGCAACTCCCAGCGCGCGGTGCGCTCGGCGAAGCAGACGATCCTCGACATGGTCGGCAAGCCCCTCGACGAGCAGCTCCGCGCCGAGGCCTGGAACGCCTACACGTGCGCCGACCCCGAGGAGACGCTGGCGCTGCTCGACCGCTTCTACGACAAGACCGACGCCGGGCGCGCCGGCGAGCACGAGACCGAGCTGTGACCGAGCGCGCGGCGCGCGCTCGTCACCGGCGCCGCCGCCGGGATCGGCGCCGCGATCGCCGAGCGCCTGCGCGCCGACGGCATGGAGGTGACGACCCTCGACCGCGCCGAGGGCTGCGACCTGACCGGTCGACCTCGCGGCCGACGAGCTGCCCGACCTCTCCGGGATCGACGTCTGCGTCTCGAACGCCGCGATCACCGACACGATCGCCCCCGCCCACCGGATGACCCCCGAGCAGTGGCAGCGCGACATCGACGTGAACCTGACGGGAGCCTTCCGCGCGATCCAGGCCTGCCTCCCGGGATGCGCGAGCGCGACCTGGGGCCGCATCGTCGTGATCTCCTCGGGAGCGGCCAAGGCGGGCCTGCGCGGCCAGGTCGCCTACTCGGCCTCGAAGGCGGGCCTCCTCGGGATGGTCAAGACGCTCGCCGCCGAGAACGTCGCCCGCGGGATCACCGCCAACGCCGTGCTGCCGGGAATGGTCGCGACCGAGAAGGTGAAGGCGATGCCCGCCGAGGTGCTGGAGCGCCTGGAGCCGCTGCTGCCCTCGGGCCGGATGGTCGAGCCGGCCGAGATCGCGGCGGCCGTCGCCTACCTCGCCTCGGAAGAGGCCGCGCAGACGACGGGCCAGGAGATCGGCGTCGACGGCGGCGCCGGGCTCAACACCTTCACGCTCGGCTCGGCGAAGCGCGACGAGAGCGAGCAGTAGCCCGACTCGGTTGAGGCTGCTCGAACCGCCGCTTTGCATGAAAGCAACTGTTTGAACAGGCGCTGCCGCTTTTCGCGCGGAGAGGTCATTGCGGCACCGCCTGTCCGAGTGTAGGCTCGCCGTGACGTTCGGCGAGGGGAGCAGGCACAGGTGAGCCACGAGTGAGCATCGACCTCGACGCCTTCGATGAGTTTGAAGCGAGTGCCTGGGAAGAGCGGGTGGAGGGGTACGCAGGGTTCTTCGGCGATATCACGGGCCGCCTGGTTGAGCCGCTCCTGAATGTTGCTCGAGTGGGTCCGGGCACGCGGGTGCTCGACGTGGCCACCGGGCCCGGGTACGTGGCGGCGGAGGCGGCTCGTCGGGGAGCGACGGTATGGGGCGTGGACGTCGCGGAGGCGATGCTCGCCCGGGCAAACGCGGAGCATCCGGACATCGAGTTCAGGCGCGCCGACGCCCAGTCGCTCCCGTTCGAGGACGCTGCCTTTGATGCTGTGGTCGGCAACTTCGGGCTCCCACACTTCGCCCGCCCGGAGCTGGCGGTGGCCGAGAGCGCACGGGTCCTTGCGCCGGGTGGCCGGTTGGCGCTGACGACCTGGGACGCGCCCGCGGAGATGCGCATGTTCGGCGTGTTCCTCGAGGCTGTCGCAGAAGTCGGCGCGGGGCCGCCCGACGGCCTGCCCCCGGGTCCCGATGTCTTCCGGTTCTCCGATGACGGTGAGTTTCGGCGCTTATTCGAAGGACAGGGCCTGGTCGACGTGGAGGTGCGACGCGTCGCATTCACACACCCGGTCAGGTCATTCGAGGATCTCTGGCGCGCCCTGCAGCGGGGGACGGTTCGGATGGCCTCGCTCGTGCTCGGCCAGTCGGAGGAGACCCGGGAGGGCATCCGGGCGGCCCTTGAGCGCCGTCTGGCCACATACCGCACCGACGGGCATTTCGATCTGCCGGTCTCGGTGAAGCTCTGCTCCGGAGGCAAGGCCGGCTGACCGAGTGCTGGCTGTCTGCCAGCGGGGGGAGTCCCTTCCTACAACCGGAATCTGGCCGATGACAAGCAGGCGGCGCTTGAGCAGATTGAGGCGCTGGCGCCGCCGACCGCTGACCGAAAGATCCTTGACGATGGCTCGCCTCACGCAAGGAGCAGATCAACTTGCTTCGGGAGGAGGCCGCCGCACAGAAAGCTGGGGACCGACCTCGCGTTGAAGCTCTCACGGATCAGTTCGCGGAGGCCCGAAGGCGCAAGTTCGCGACTGCGGACGATTATGGGATGAAGGTGTGCTCGCGTCCTCCGAGTCTCGCTCAGTTGAATTAGGCGCTTATCGTCCAAGGGGGAACGACAGCAGGTGAGATTGACCACACCATGGTGTGGTCAAAGTCGACATCTGTGTGGAACCGCTGCTTTCCATGCAAAGCAGCTCCTAGGGCTCGTCGCTAGCCGGGGCGCGCGATCTCGAGCTTGCGCTTGACGTGCTCCGCGAGCGTCGGAATGAGCTCGTCGATGCGGTCGTCGAGCTCGCCCGAGCGCAGGCGCTGCGCCAGCGCCGCGGCCGCCTCGCGCGCGTCTTCCTGCGGCTCGCCGAGCAGCCGCTCGAACAGCGCCAGGTCCTCCTGCGACCGGGCCGTCCCCCGCCCGCAGCTCGCGCGCCACCACCGCGCAGACGTTGGCCGCGACCAGCACCCGGAAGCGCTGCTCGCCGCGGCACCTCGGGGCGCAGCTCGGCGAACAGGTACTCGGCGACCGCCTCGAGCAGCTCGGCGGCGTCGGGGCGGTCCTGGCGTCATCGCGGGTCGCTCCGGATCAGCTGCGAGCATGTCCCACTCCGGCTCGCAGATGCGGCGGCCGAGCGAGGCGAGCTCGTGGCTGCGGCGGATGCCGCTCGCGGTGGTCGGCCGCCTGGCGGGCGCAGATCACCGCCCACTTGACGTTGCCGAAGCCTCCCAGTAGCGGACGCGCTCGGGGTCGATCGGCGCACCGCCCGCCGCCTCGTAGGCGGCGAGGAACTCGTCGAGGTCGCCGAGGCCCGCGACGGCGCGGTCGTCGTTGCCGAACCGCCACGAGCGGATGCAGAGCCAGCCGATGTCCTCGGCCGGATCGCCGAGGTGGGCGAGCTCCCAGTCGATGACGGCGGCGAGGCCGTCCTCGTCGACGATGAAGTTGCCGAGCCGGTAGTCGCCGTGGACCAGCCGCGGCTCGACCGGCTCGGGCGCGTTCGCCCGCAGCCAGCGCAGGCCGAGCTCGACGGCCGGCAGCGGCTCGCCGATCTCGTCGATCTGGCGCTCCCACTCGTCGATCTGGGCGACGACCGGGTCGCCGGGCGCGCGCGGGCAGCACGCCCTCGACGTCGGCCGGGGCCGATCGAGTGGACGCGCGCCAGCGCCTCGGCGAGCTGCGCCGGCAGGCGCCCGCGCGCCGCCTCGTACTCGGGCTTGCGCAGGATCCGCGGCGCGACCGAGGTCCCCTCGACGAACTCCATCAGGATCCCGGGCGAGCCGAACGCGCCGCCGGCGTCCTCGAAGGCGATCGGCTCGGGCACCGGGACGCCGGCCTCGCGCGAGCGCTCGAGCAGCGCGAACTCCTCGCGCATCGGGACCAGCGACACCGAGCCCTCGGGGTCGCGGCGCAGGACGCACAGCGGGATCTCCGGTTCGCTCCGCGCGGCCTCGCGTCGACGAGCCAGGTCTCGCGCGAGGCGCCGCCCGGGATCGGGCTCAGCGCGCAGCTCGCCGGGATCGCCCTTGAAGTGGCCGGCGAGGACCGAGCGGACGCCCTCGACCAGCTCGGGCTCAGCCGCCGTCGCGCTCGAGCCCGTAGCGCTCCCAGTGCTCGCTCGGGGATGTCGGCCGGGTCCTTGTACCAGTGCCAGACGCACGGGTCCTTCTCGAAGTCCTCGGGCGGCTGCGACGGGTAGACCGGGTAGCCGATCCAGTTGATCGGCCCGAGCTCGTTCATGAACGCGCAGTGGGTGCAGTAGAGCGGGAAGCCCTTGCGCCCGTAGGACCAGTCGTGGGCCTCGTCGGTGACGCCCCAGCCGTCCTCGCCGTAGCGGCCGTTGCGGACCAGCCGCTGGCCGGAGCCGCACGGGTTCATCGTGAAGGTCAGCTTCTCGTCGTCCTCGGCGATCTCGAACGCGCCGGGGTTCGGGCCGACGCCGCCGGTCGAGTGCCCGCGCCAGGTCGCGGCGAGCGCCTGGGCGATCGTGCGGCGGTCGGTCGCGTCGATCTTCCCGACGGTGTCCTTCCAGCTGCGCTCGAGGCTCCACTCCCACGCCTCGTGGACGCCGTCGTCGCCGAGCTCTCCTTGACGAACGAGATCAGGCCCGCCATCCCGTCGACGAGCATGTCGTGCATGAACTGGGACTCGTGCTTCTCGCGCTCGCAGAGCGCCTTCGCCTCGTCGAGGTCGCCGCGTCCATCGCCTCGATCGCGAGCTCCATCGTCGGCCGCGACATCTCGGCCAGCTCCTCGTCGCTGAACCACCGCTTCGTGCTCATCGGGCCTCCGTCTTCGGTCTCGCGGGGTCCGCAGCCTATTCGGCGTCCTCCGCCCCGGAGAGGCTCACGATCCGGGACTCCAGTACGGCGATCTGGCGCCGCAGCCGCGCCGGCCCGGGTATCGGCCCGATGCCAGGCGCGTCGGCGTCAAGGGTCAGCACGCTGCCTCCCGCCGGTCCGGCCTCGACGCGAATGCGAATGCGGGACGGCGACGTGCGGCAGTTCAGCGGCGCCGGGTCCTCAACCGCCCTGAGGCGGTCGGGACCGTCGGGGTCGTCCCTGACGAGCCAACCGAGCTGGCTGAGCGCCGCGTGAGCGGTATCCAGTGCCGCGTCCGGAGATGCGCGGACCTCGATCAGGTCGCTGGCAGAAGGCACGGCAACCAGGGTACGGCTGCGATGCGGCCCGGAGCTAGGAGATCTCGGACGGCTCGCGGTCGCGGCCCTGGAGCCGGTCGCGGCCGCGCTGCACTGCCTGCAGGAACTTCTGGAGGTTGACCTCGAGGGTCGAGAGGATGTCGTCGGCGTAGTCCTCGGCGCCGAGGCGGATCTCGCGCTCGCGCTCGCGGGCCTCTTCGACGATCTCCTCGGCGGCGCGCTCGGCCTGCCGGGTGATCTCCTCGTTGGCGACGAGGCGCGCCTGCTGCTCGCGGGCCTCCTTGACGATGCGCTCGGCCTCGCGCTTGGCCTCGGCCAGCATCTCCTGGCGCTCCTTGACGATCCACCGGGCCTGCTTGATCTCCTCGGGGATCGTGGCGCGCATCTGATCGAGGATGTCGTAGATCTCCTCGCGGTCGACGCGGACCTGATCGGTCAGCGGAACCGGGCGCGCGTTGTGCACCAGGTCGTCGAGTTTGTCTATGAGTACGAGGACGTCCATGAGCTGCAGCTGAAAGCTTACGGCTCCGCGTTCAGGTGGAGACGAATCGCTGACCTGATGTTCGACGCCGATCTTGCAAGCTCCTGCCCGAACTCCGTGCCTGGGCCGGGCGCCAAGCCCTGCGACTAGCGCTTGAGGCGCTCCGCGAGCTGCGCCGCGACCGGCGGTCGGGACCAGATCGCTGACGTCGCCGCCGAAGGTGGCCATCTCCTTGACGCCCGGTGGAGGAGAGGAAGCTGTAGTGCGCCGAGGCGAAGACGTACATGCTCTCGATCTCGGGGGCCAGCATGCGGTTCAGCTGGTTCATCTCGAACTCGTACTCGAAGTCCGAGATCGCGCGCAGCCCCTTGACGACCGCGGTCGCGCCCTTCTCCTGCGCGAAGTCGACGAGCAGGTTGGAGAAGATCTCGACCTCGACGTTCTCGAGGTCGGCGGTCGCCTCGCGCGATGAAGTCCCGCCGCTCCTCGGCGGTGAACAGCGTCTTCTGCTTGCGGATCGGCTGGTTGACGACGCCGACGATCACCTTGTCGAAGACGCGCGAGGCGCGGGTGATGATGTCCAGGTGGCCGTTCGTGACCGGGTCGTAGCTGCCCGGGCAGATCGCGATGCGGGGCTTCTCGGCGCTCATCGCCGTCAGGTCCCGCCTCGGCGTGATAGGCGCGGATCATGCGTGTCGCCGTAGGCGCGCTCGCGCACGAGCTCGAGGCCGATCTCGATCGGGTTGTCGGGCGAGCACTCCACGATCACGCGGCCGCCCGGCGCGAGCGCGGCGCGGACGAGCGGGTCGAGGCTGGGACGAGATTCGCTCGGGGAGTCCATAAGGGGGGTCGCAGAGTACGAGATCGAACGATCGTCCGGCGCGCGGTCGAGGAACTTGAGCACGTCCGCCCGCACGACGGTCGGCGCGGTCCGCCAGCCCGAGCGCCTCGACGTTGCTCTCGGCGAGCCACGGCCGGTTGTCGACGAAGGTCGCCTCGGCCGCCCCGCGCGAGAGCGCCTCGAGCCCGAGCGCCCCGGTGCCGCAGAAGAGGTCGAGCGACCCGGGCGCCGCTCACGTCGCCCAGGATCGAGAAGACCGCCTCGCGCACCTTCTCGGTGGTGGGCCGCATGTCGCTCTTGCCGCGGCGCGGCGGCGCCTCGATGCGCCGGCCGCCCAACTCTCCCCCGCTGATCCGCAGCTTCGCCATCGTGGACGAGGCTAGGCGCTGATCCGCTCGACGCGCTCGTCGCCGAAGCGCCGGCGCGCCTCGAACATCAGCGGGCCCAGCGCCGGGTCCTCGAGCGAGCCGTGGCGCTCCAGCAGGCCGCGGACCGTGTCGCGGGCCTCGAGCAGCAGCGCCGCGTCGTCGGGGAGCAGGGCCGCGCGGAACCGCGGCAGGCCGTGCTGGCGGGTGCCGAGCAGCTCGCCCTCGCCGCGGATCGCCAGGTCGACCTCGGCGAGCTCGAAGCCGTCGCGGTCGGAGGCGATCGCGCCGAGCCGCTGCTTCGCCGCCTCGCTCAGGTCCTTCGCGGGAACGCCCGGCGAAGAGGATGCACGACGACTCGTGCTCGCCCCTGCCCGACCCGGCCGCGGAGCTGGTGGAGCTGCGAGAGCCCGTAGCGCTCCGCCGACTCGACCAGCATCACGGTCGCGTTCGGGACGTCGACCCCGACCTCGATCACGCTCGTCGCGACCAGCACGTCGATCTCGCCCGCGGCGAAGCGCCGCATCGTCTCGCCCTTGTCCTCGGAGGGCATCTGCCCGTGCAGCACCGCGACCCTGAAGTCCGAGAGCTCGCCGGTCGCGAGCGCCTCGGCCTCGGCCTCGGCCGCCTTCGCCTCCATCGCCACCGACTCGCTCACGAGCGGGCAGACGACGTAGGCCTGCCGGCCCTCGCGCAGGCGATCCGCGGATGAAGCCGTAGGCGCCCGGCGCGCTTCTGCTCGCCGACCACCCAGGTCTTGATCGGCTGGCGGCCCCTCGGCAGCTCGCGGATCGCGGTCGTGTCGAGGTCGCCGTAGGCGGTCAGCGAGAGGGTCCGCGGGATCGGGGTCGCCGTCATGTGGAGGGCGTGCGGCGCCAGGCCGCCCGGCCCCTTGGCGTCGAGCGCGGCGCGCTGGCCGACCCCGAAGCGGTGCTGCTCGTCCACGACGGCGACCGTCAGCTCGGCGAACTCGACGTCGGGCTGGATCAGGGCGTGGGTGCCGACGGTGAGGCAGGGCTCGCCCGAGGCGAGGCGCTGGAGGTGGGCCTTGCGCTCGGGCCGCCGGCGTCGCCCCGGTCAGCAGCGCGAAGGGCACCGGGCCGTCGGCGCCCAGCAGCGACTCGAGCGTGCGGAAGTGCTGCTCGGCGAGCGTCTCGGTCGGCGCCATCAGCGCGGCCTGGCCGCCGCACTCGACGGCGCGGAGCATCGCGTAGAGGCAGACGCACGGTCTTGCCGGAGCCCACCTCGCCCATCAGCAGCCGCTGCATCGGGGCGTTGCCGCCGAGGTCGGCGTCGACCTCGTCGATCGCCGCGACGCTGGTCGCCGGTCAGCTCGAAGGGCAGCGAGTCGAGCCACTCCGAGACCAGCGATCGCCCGGCGGGTCGAGCGGCCGCGCGGCCCGCCCCTCGCGCCGCCGCGCCCGCCGGGTGGCCAGCGAGGCCTGGTAGAGCAGCAGCTCCTCGAAGGCGAGGCGGCGGCGGGCAGCCAGCGCCTCGCGCTCGCCGGCGGGGAAGTGCGAGGCGGCCAGGGCGTCGGGCGCCGACGGCATGCCGAGCGCTCCGCGCACCGACGCCGGGATCGGCTCGACCGCGTTGCGGGCGACCGTCACCGCCTGCCAGGCCCACTCGCGCAGCCGCTGCGGGCCGCAGCTTCTCGGAGGCCGGGTGGACCGGGACCATCCCCGTCGTGTGGATCCCGGCCGAGTCGCCGTCTCCCGTGCCGAGGATCTCGTGCTCGCTGACGTTGAAGCCGTAGCCGCTCAGCTTGCCGCGCAGCAGCAGCCTCGTCCCCGGCTGGAGCTTGTCGGCGAGCCAGCCGCGGTTGAACCAGGTCGCGGTCGCCGAGCCCGACTCGTCGCCGACGTGGGCCTCGAGGATCCGCAGCCCGCGGCGGCGGGTCGGCCGCTGCTTCGCGGCCGACAGGACCTTCACCTCGACGGTCGCCTCCTCCCCCAGCCTCAGGTCGCCGATCCCCATCGGCGCGGCGGCGTCGCGGTAGGTGTGGGGGATGTGGCGCAGCAGGTCGCCGAGGTCTCTCGATCCCGAGCTCGGCGCCGGCCTCGGCCAGCTTCGGGCCGACGCCCTTCAGGTGGGTCAGGTCGGCGTCGAGGACCGCCGGGACGGGCCAGTGGACGGGCGCGTCGAGCAGCTCCTGCGCGGGTCAGCTGCGCCCCGCTCCCGAGTCGCACGCGGAGCCGGCGGCCCGGGCTCGGGCACGGCGTGATCCAGGGCCGCTTCCACGCACGCAAGGCTAGGCGGCAGGACCCGATGCATCAACCTTCAGCGCATGACGCCGAGCCGAAGGAAAGCGTCTGGGACTACCCCCGCCCGCCGCGCGTCGAGCCCGAGGCCGCGGCGCGTCCGCGTCGAGCTCGGCGGCGAGACCATCGCGGACTCGACCCGCGCCGCTCCGGGTGCTCGAGACGGCCAGCCCGCCCACGGATCTACATCCCGCGCGAGGACGTCCGCGAGGAGCTCCTGGCCGACGCCCGGGCCACCACACCCACTGCGAGTGGAAGGGCGGCGCCAGCTACCTGCACGCCGAGGCCGGCGGCGCCCGCGCCGAGCACGCGGCGTGGTTCTACCCCGAGCCGCGGCCCGACTACGCCGAGCTCGAGGGCCACGTCGCCTTCTACGCGGGCCGCGTCGACGCCGCCTACCTCGACGACGAGCAGGTCCGCCCGCAGGGCGGGCGCCTTCTACGGAGGCTGGGTCACCGACGAGATCGAGGGGCCCTACAAGGGAGAGCCGGGAACCGAAGGCTGGTAGCCGCCTACTCGGCGGCGATGAGCCACCAGTAGCGCGGCTGGCCGCCCTCGTGCGTCTCGAGCTCGACGCCGTCGGGCACGTGCTCGCTCCATCTGGTCCAGCGGGATCGGCGCGTCCCTGCCTCCGATGACCGTGAGCAGCTCGGCGCCCTCGGCGATGCCGGCCATCGTCTCGGCGAGGGTCGACTCGGGGCTCGCCCCACGCCACGATCTCGCCGCCGACGAACCCGACCGCGTCGCCGGTGACGAAGCGGCCCTGCTTGTCGTCGCGGGCCGCCGGCGCGACCGATCCGGTGCGGACGCCCTCGAGCGCCGCCTCCA
The DNA here is from genome assembly GCA_963839875.1 of uncultured Solirubrobacterales bacterium. Taxonomy (GTDB): domain Bacteria; phylum Actinomycetota; class Thermoleophilia; order Solirubrobacterales; family 70-9; genus CAVUAT01. The sequence goes on along the minus strand of CAWIWP010000009.1, from coordinate 234,725 downwards.
GGCGCTCGCCGTTCTCGGCAGCGGACTGCTCGGGGTCGAGCTCGAGCATCGCCACCAGGCCGGCCTGGGGAGCGGTGCAGCCCGACGACGCGCGCGTCCTTGTCCGAGAGCTCGGCGGCGCGCTCGGCGGCCATCACGACGTTCGGGTTGTTCGGCATCACCAGGACCTCCTCGGAGGGGACCTCGTGGATCGCCGCGAGCAGGTCGTAGATCGAGGGGTTGAAGGTGTCCCCGCCGTCGACCACGAACGCGCCGAGCCCCTCGAAGAGCTCCCGCATCCCGTCGCCCGAGGTGACGGCGACGACCGAGCAGCGGCCCGGAGCGCAGCAGGCGCTCGGAGCGCTCGGCGACCTGGGCGCGCATGTCGGCGACGTCGAGCTGCGAGACCTCGCCCGCATCCCCGAACAGCGCCACCGCGTCCTCCGGCTCGTCGGTGTGGACGTGGACCTTGAGCGTCACCTCGTCGCCGACGACGAGGACCGAGTCCCCGATCTCCTCCAGGAGCGGGACGAACGAGCGGCCCTCGAGCCCCGAGCCCTGGACGATGAAGTTGGTGCAGTACTGGTAGCGGCTGTCCTCGTGGTGGGGCCGCGTGTCGCCGGCCGGCGGCGGCGTGGTGCGCGACCTCGGGCGCCTCGATGTCGCCGCGCAGGCCGGCGACGATCCCGGCCATGATCACGACGAGGCCGTGGGCGCCGGCGTCGACGACCCCGGACTCGCGCAGGACCTCGAGCTGCTCGGGTGTCCGGTTGACCGCCGCCTCGCCGTCGCGGACCGCCTTCTCGAGGATCTCGGCGAGCATCGCGTCCTGCGCCTCGTCGGCCGCGTCGGGGTCGAGGTGGGTCGTCTCCATGTGCGCGAGCGAGCGCGAGACCGAGTGCGCCATCTCGCGGAAGACGGTCAGCATCGTTCCCTCGGCCGGCTCGCGCACCGACTCGTAGGCGGCGTCGGCCGCGCGCGCCATCGACGCGGCGACCAGCGCCGGGTCGATCAGCTCGCCGGGCCGGCTCGCCAGCTCCTCGGCGGCGCCGCGGACGATCTGGCTCAGGATCACGCCGGAGTTGCCGCGCGCGCCCATCAGCGCCGCGCGTGCCAGGGCGTTGACCAGCTCGGTGCGCCCGATGTCGTCGACCATCTGCCCGTCGAGGCGGTCGAGCTCCTCGCTCACCGCGCGCAGCGTCAGCGCCATGTTGTCGCCGGTGTCCCCGTCGGCGACGGGGAACACGTTCAGGTCGTTGACCTCGTGGCGGCGTTCGTCCATGTAAGCGCTGGCGGCGCTGACGACGCGGCGGAATCTCTCGATCGAGGGATCGGGCATCGGGGGATCGCGCGTCGGCAGGATAGGCTCCGCGACGGGATGGGCGAAGCCTCGACGGAGAAGGAAGCTGCGCCGGGCACGGGCCCTGCGCCCGTACTCCCACGTCGTCCGCGCCGGCCTCTGGATCCTCTTCGTCCTGGCGATCGCCAACGGCGCCTTCCTCTACTTCTTTCCCAGCCGCGCCGAGCCCGACTACGCGTGGGCGATCGCGCCACCCCTCAACGCGGCGTTCCTCGGCGCCGGCTACCTGGCCGGAGCGGTCACCAGCGGGCTCGGGCTCTTCGCGACCCGCCACTGGCGCTCGTTCCGCCCGCTCGTGCCGGGCTTCTGCGCGCTCGGGATCATCCTGTTCGCCGCGACCCTCATCCACGAGGACCGCTTCCGCTGGGACTACGCGCTCACCTGGTTCTGGACCGTGATCTACGCGGGGCTCCCGATCGCTCTCGTTCATCCTTGCTCCGGATGCAGGACCGCGTCCCCGCCGAGACGGCCCGTCCGGGACGCGGCGCTCGGGCCCTGGCTGGATCCCCGCCGCTGGTCGGCGCGCTGCTCGCCGCTGTCGCGGTCGTCCTCTTCATCGCCCCAGACTCCGTCGTCGAGGAGTGGCCGTGGCCGCTCACCCCGCTGCTGTCCAGAGTCTTCGCCGGCTGGTACGCGCTCGTCGGGATCACGATGCTGTTCACGGCGGCGACCGCCGCCCGCGCCCACGAGGGTGTCAACCCGTATCGCGACGGTCGCAGCCTGGAGCCTGCTCGTCCTCTCGGTCCCCGCGATCTACTCCGAGGACGTGAGCACGGATGCGGACCTGTTCTGGCCGTTCATCGCCCTTCAGGTCCTCGTGCGTGGCCGTCGCCGGGATGGGCATCCTGGCTCGGGCGGCCGTCGCGATGCGGGCCGCCGGAGAGGAGATGTGATCCGGCCCGGGCTTGTGGCCCTTAGGCCTTGGTGACCTTGTTGGCCTTGAGGCAGCGCGTGCAGACGTAGACGCGGCGGCTGCCCTCGCCCTCCTGGATCCGGACCTTCTGGAGGTTCGGGTTGAAGCGGCGCCGGGTGGCGACCATCGAGTGGCTCCGGGAGTTCCCGAACGCGGGCTTCTTGCCGCAGCTGTGACAGACCTTGGCCATGAGGCGGGTGATGGTAGCTGGACGCGGGGCTCAGCCGGAGAGCTCTGCGCGGAGCGCCGCTGAGCGCATCACGGCGATCGCGGCGTTGCGGCCCTGGTCGCGCTTGTCGCCGCCGGCGCGGGCCTCGGCCTGCTCCATCGTGTCGCAGGTGATGACGCCGAACGCGCACGGGACCCCGGTGTCGAGCTGGACCCGCTGGATGCCCGATGCGGCCTCCGAGCAGACGAAGTCGTAGTGGTCGGTCTCGCCGCGGATGACGACGCCGAGGCAGGCGACCCCGGCGAAGCGGCCGGAGTCGGCGCAGAGCTTGGCGGCGTAGGGGAGCTCGAACGCGCCGGGGACCCGGTAGGTGTGGACCGAGGCCTCGCTGACGCCGCCCAGCTCGAAGCCCGAGCGCGCGCCGTTCAGCAGCCGCTCGGCGAGGTCCTCGTAGAAGGTCGCGACGCAGACCGCGAACTCGCCCTTCGCAAGCGCCTCGCGCTCGGCCTCGCTGAACTCGATGTCAGGTGGTTCGAGTCATGTCGGTCAGTCACCGGGCGGGTAGTCCTTCGGCGCGCTGCCTCTGTCTCGCGCCTTCTCCGCGTCCTCGCACGTGCTCGTCGTGGATCATCTGCTCGTCCAGCGGCGAGCCCCTGGTGGTGGAGGGCGTGGCCGAGCTTGTCGCGCTTGGCGTTCGAGGTAGGCCTCGTTGTGCGGGTTGGGGACCGATCGGATCGGGACCTGCTCGGTGACCGAGAGCCCGTAGCCCTCGAGGCCGATGATCTTCTTCGGGTTGTTGGTGAGGATGCGGATGCTGGTCAGCCCGAGGTCGCCGAGGATCTGGGCGCCGATGCCGTAGTCGCGCAGGTCGGCCGGCAGCCCGAGCTGGAGGTTGGCGTCGACGGTGTCGAGGCCCTCCTCCTGGAGCTTGTAGGCGCGCAGCTTGTTGAGCAGCCCGATGCCGCGCCCCTCCTGGGAGAGGTAGAGCAGCACCCCGCTGCCCTCCTGCTCGATCGTCGCCAGCGCCGCCTCGAGCTGCTCGCCGCAGTCGCAGCGAAGGCGAGTGGAAGACGTCGCCGGTGAGGCACTCGGAGTGGACGCGGACCAGCACGTCGTCGGCTCCGCGACCTCGCCCTTGACCATCGCGACGTGGTGCTTGTCGTCGACCAGCGAGCGGTAGCCGACCGCGGTGAACTCGCCGAACTTGGTCGGCAGCTTGGTCGCGACGATGCGCTCGACCAGCCGCTCGGTGCTGCCGGCGGTAGGCGATCAGGTCGGCGACCGTGACCATCTTCAGGTCGTGGCGTCTCGCAGTAGGGGATCGAGGTCGGGGACGCGGGCCATCGTCCCGTCCTCGTTCATGATCTCGCAGATCACCCCGGCCGGGATCAGGCCGGCGAGGCGCGCGAGGTCGACGGCTCGCCTCGGTGTGGCCGGTGCGCTCCAGCACGCCGCCGTCCTTGGCCTTCAGCGGGAAGACGTGGCCGGGCTGGACGCAGGTCGTCGGGCGTCGAGTGCGGGTCGATCGCGACCTGGATCGTGCGGGCGCGGTCGTGGGCCGAGATCCCGGTGGTGACGCCCTCGCGCGGCCTCGATCGAGACCGTGAACGCGGTCTCGAGCGGCGGACTCGTTCTTGGCCGCCATCAGGTCGAGGCCGAGCTCGTCGCAGCGCTCGGCGGTGAGCGCGAGGCAGATCAGGCCGCGGCCGTGCTTCGCCATGAAGTTGATCGCCTCGGGCGTCGCGAACTGGGCGGCCATCGTCAGGTCGCCCTCGTTCTCGCGGTCCTCGTCGTCGCAGACGACGACCATCCGCCCGCGGCGGATGTCCTCGATCGCCTCCTCGATCGTCGAGAACGGCGAGTCGGCCGACCTCTTGTCCTTCGGCCTGCCTTGGTCATCCGCTCGCTCCTTCTGTCGTGGATGTTGACACGCCGGGCAGGTTCGGAAGCATGCGCTGCACGTAGCGGGCCAGCACGTCGCACTCGACGTTGACGCTCGTCCCCCGCCCCCAGCCCGCCGAGCGTGGTGCGCTCGAGCGTCTCGGGGATCAGCGAGACCTCGAGCCAGTCCCTCGCCGCCGGCACGCGACGGCCGCGACCGTGAGGCTGACTCCCTCGATCGCGATCGAGCCGCGCTCGACGACGTAGGGCAGCAGCTCGTCGGGCAGCTCGAAGCGCAGCCGGCGGGCGAACCCTTCGTCGGTCGGCCGAGACCAGCACGGCCGTCCCGTCGACGTGGCCCTGGACGACGTGGCCGCCGAGGCGGTCGTCGGCGCGGAGCGCCAGCTCGAGGTTGACCGCGTCGCCCTCGGCGAGGCCGCCGAGCGTCGTCAGCTCCAGCGTCTGCTTCATGACGTCGGCCTCGAAGGACGCCGTCGCCGGCGCGCGGTCGCGGTCAGGCAGGCGCCGTTGACCGAGACCGAGTCGCCCGGTCGCGAGCTCGGAGGCGAGGCCCGGCGCGGACCCGCAGGCGCGACGCCGCCGTCGCCGGTCGTCGATCGGCCTCGACCTTCCCTGCTCGGCGACGATCCCGGTGAACATCAGGCCTCACCACTCCCTCAGCCGGGCGTCGATCAGCAGGTCCTCGCCGATCGACTCGTGCTCGATCGCGAGCGGGCCGCTGGCCGTCGGCGATGCGCCTGGCGCCCTCGCCCTCGAGCAGGGCCCGCGCCTCCGCCGGCCCCGACCAGGACCGGGGCGATGAAGAGGCGCATGCGGTCGATCTCGCCGGCGTCGAAGAGCGCGCCGGCCAGCGTCGGGCCGCCCTCGACCAGCAGGTCCGGAGATCTCGCGGCGGCCGAGCTCGTCGAGCGCGGCGCTCGATGCGGGCCGGCGCGCTCGCGGCCCGGCGGCGACGATCACCTCGGCGCCCGCGCCCTCCAGCGCCTCGCGGGCGCAGTGGTCGGCGCCTCGGGCGCCGCAGACGACGATCAGCGGCGCCTGGTCGATCGAGCCGACCAGCGCCGAGTCGAGCGGCAGCCGGGCCGATCGAGTCGAAGACCACGCGGGTCGGGCTGGGGCCCGTCGGCGGTCTCCTCGCTGCGGGCGGTCAGCAGCGGGTCGTCGGCGAGCGCGGTGCCGATGCCGACGGCGATCGCGTCGCACTCCGAGCGCCAGCGGTGGACCAGCTCGCGGCTCTCGACCGACGAGATCCAGCGCGAGTCGCCGCCGGGCGCGGCGACGCGGCCGTCCAGGGTCATCGCGGCCTTGTAGGTCAGACAGCGGGCGCCCGCTGCGCGCGAGCTTGCGGAAGGGCTGGTTCTGCAGGCGGGCCTCGGCGGCCTCGGCGCCGTTGGCGAGCTCGACCTCGACGCCGCCGTCGCGGAGCATCCCGGGGCCGCGCCCCGACGCCTTCTCGGTCGGGTCCTCGGAGGCGTAGACGACGCGGGCGACGCCGGCCTCGAGCATCGCCTCGGTGCAGGGCGGCTGGCGGCCCTCGTGGGCGCAGGGCTCGAGCGTGACGTAGACGGTGGCCCCGGCCGGGTCCTCGCCGCGCGAGCGGCGTCCTCGAGCGCGGCGCGCTCGGCGTGCAGGCCGCCGAGCTCGGCGTGGATGGCCCTCGCCGATCACCTCGCCGTCGCGCACGATCACGGCGCCGACCAGCGGATTGGGGCTCACGCTGCCGCGTCCGCGCTCGGCCAGCTCGAGCGCCCTGCGCAGGTGCTGGCGAATCGGTTTCGGTGCCGGTCGCGGCCATCGAGCTCCTCCAGCCCCGATTGACTGGTCAGTCAGCCAGTCTACCGTCGCATAGGCTCTCCGTCTCGATGGCGACGACCGACACCGCACGACGGGGACGGACAGGAAGAGACGAGCGAGGCGCGCAGCTACGGGCAGCGCGCCAGCCTGCTCTCGATCGGCGTCGCGCCTCACCGGCCTGATCACCTACCTCTACTTCGTCATCGCCTCGCACGAGCTCTCGAAGCGAGGAGTACGGCGAGATCGCGGTGCTGTGGTCGGCGGTCTTCATCCTCGTCTCGACCCTGCAGCGGCCGGTCGAGCAGCTCCTCTCGCGCTCGGTCTCCGAGCACATCGCCGTCGGTCAGCTCCTACTCCCACCCGCTGCGCGTCGCCGCGAGCGATCCAGCTCGGGATCTCGGTCGTCTTCGTCGCTGATCGCGCTGGCATCTCCGCGAGCCGATCAAGGACGGCCTGCTGAACGGCAACGAGTCCCTCTTCTGGGTCGGCGTCGGCGCGCCGTCGCCGCCTACGGCGCCAGCTACTTCGCCCGCGGCTTCCTCGCGGGCAGCCACCGCCTGACCATCTACGCCGCGCTGATCATCTCCGAGTCGGTCTCGCGGACCGCCTTCCCGCTCGCCGTCGCCCTCGGGATCGCGAGCGGCCAGGACGCCGTCGCGCTCGGGATCGTCGCGGCGCCGACCCTCTCGCTGATCGTGGTCCCGTTCGCGTTCCTGCGGCGCGGGGCGTCGCAGGAGCAGCCGGCGACGGATGAGGCGGACGGACAGGCCCGAGGCCGAGCTCCCCGCGCGAGGCGGAGTTCACCCTCGCCCACGGCGGCGGGTTCGCGGCCGCCGTGTTCCTGATCATGCTGAGCGAGCAGGCTTTCCTGAACGCCGGGCCGCTGCTGGTCAAGGGCACCGCCGGCGCCGCGGCCGCCGGGTTCATCTTCAACATCCTGATGATCGCCCGCGCGCCCCTGCAGCTCTTCCAGGCCGTCTCGACGAGCCTCCTCCCCCACCTCACCCGGCTGCGGGCCGAGGGCGCCGAGACCGACTTCCGCGAGTCGGTCAGGGTCACGATCCGCGCCATCGCCGCGTTCGCCGGCGGTGGCCGTCAGTCGTCGATGGCGATCGTCGGACCCGAGCTGATGCAGATCGCGTTCGGCGACAAGTTCACCTACGAGCGGGCCGACCTCGCTGATCGTCACCGTCGGGATGGGCCTCTACCTCTCCGCCGCGACGCTGAACCAGGCCGCCCTGGCCCAGGGCCAGGTTCGCCGCGCCGCGGCCTGCTGGATCGGCTGCGCGGTCGCCTTCGTCGTCTGGTGCCTGGTCCCGATCGTCGAGGACGAGTTCCGCCGGGTCGAGGTCGGCTACCTGGGCGGCGCGGCGATCCTCTGCGCGCCTGCTCTACGCGATCTACCGCCGCCCGCACCCGCGGGACGAGGACACGATCGAGCCGGGATCGCCCGAGGAGTACGAGCTGCGCCTGGCCGCGGCCGACGAGGGGACCTAGGCCGCGATGCCCCTCGCGTCGGTCGCGGACGACTCCCAGCTGATCCTCGTCGCGGGAGCCCTGCTGGCGGCGGGCATCGGGGCCGCGCTGCTCGCCGACCGGGTCAAGGTCCCGGGCCTGCTGCTCTTCCTCGGCCTCGGGATGCTCGTCGGGTCGGAGGGCGTCGGCGGGGTCGACTTCGCCGACGCCGAGCTGACCCGGACCCTCGGGACGATCGGCCTGATCCTGATCCTGTTCGAGGGCGGGCTCGCCGCGGGCTGGGGCGAGATCCGCCCGGTCCTGGGGACAGCGGTCGCGCTGGGAACGGTCGGGACGATCCTGACTGCCGTGATCGCGGGGTTCGCCGCCGTCTGGATCTTCGACCTCGGGACGCTCGAGGGCCTGATCATCGGCTCCGCGATCGCCGCCACCGACTCAGCGGCGATCTTCGCCGTGCTGCGCGGGTCGAACCTGAGGCGCAAGATCGCGCGCTCGCTCGAGGGCGAGTCCGGCATGAACGACCCTGTCGCGCTCCTGCTCGTCACCGGCTTCATCGCCTGGATCGAGGAGCCCGGCTACGGCTTGGCCGACATGGCGGGCGAGCTGGTGCTGAAGCTGGGGCTCGGAGCGGTCATCGGCATCGCGGTCGGGCTCGGAGCGCGCTGGACCTTCCGCCGTCTGAACTACCCGACCCAGGGCCTCTACCCGGTCGCCTCGATCGCCACGGCGGCGATCGCCTACGGCCTGACCGAGGTGCTCTACGGGTCGGGCTTCCTCGCCGTCTACCTGACCGCGGTGATCCTCGGGACCGGCCAGGTGCCCGGCAAGCGGACCGTTCTCGCCTTCCACCAGGGCCTCGGCTGGGTCTCGCAGATCGCTCTCTTCTTCCTGCTCGGCCTGCTGGTCTTCCCGAGCGGGCTCGGCGAGGTCGCCCTCGAGGGCCTGCTGCTCTCGGCGGTCCTGATGTTCGTCGCGCGTCCCTTCGCCGCGCTCGTCGTCGAGCCTGCCTGCGACGCTTCGACCTGAGGGAGCGGCTGATGCTCGGCTGGGCCGGGCTGCGCGGCGCCGTCCCGATCTGGCTCGCGACTTTCCCGGTCATCGCCGGGATCGAGGGCAGCGACCAGATCTTCAACGTCATCTTCTTCGTGGTCGTCACCTCGACCCTGATCCAGGGGGCGAGCTTCGAGCCGCTGGCCCGCCGCCTCGGCCTGACCACCGACGAGCCCGCCCTGCCCCGGCCGCTGGTCGAGAGCGGGACGATCCGCCGGCTCGGCGGCGAGGTGTACGCGTTCCGGGTCGGAGCCGGGCGACGCCGCTGTCGGGCGCCCCGTCCGCGACCTCCGCCTGCCGCGCGAGGCCGTCGTCAACGTGATCGTCCGCAGCGGCGAGGCGATCCCGCCTCGCAGGCTCGACCGAGATCGAGGCCGGGACGAGCTCCACATCCTGGTCCGCGCCGGCGTCCGCAAGGAGGTCGAGGAGCTGATGGAGCGCTGGCGCGAGGGCCCGATGGAGGAGCCTGCCCGCCCACGGATCCAGCCGCGCAGCTCGCCCCAGATCTTCAACGTCCGCCCGTGGACCGAAGCCGACGGCGCCGACCTGGGCCGCCCGGAGGCGATCGCGGGCATCGAGATCTCGCAGCGCCTGCGGACCCGCCGCGACGCCCCGGGCGCCCTGGTCCTGCTGACCGACGGCCGCTACGCGGTCACGGGCGACCTCCTGGTCGCGGTCGGCCCGCGCCGCCAGATCGCGGAGTGGGCGGCCGCGGCGCGTCGGCGATCGCCGACGGCGGCGCGGCGAAGGCCTGGTGGCAGGAGGTCGCGGGAGTGCTGAACGCGCCGGCCGGCGAGTAGCCGGCGGACTAGGCGCCGGCTGCGGCTGCGATCGCGGCGTAGGCCGCGGCCGGATCGTCCTTGCCGAAGATCGCGGAGCCCGCGACGAAGAGGTTCGCGCCGGCCTCCGAGACGCAGCCCGCCGTGCTTCGGGTCGACGCCGCCGTCGACCTCGATCGCGGGGCCGGCGCCGATCGCCTCGCGCAGGCGCTTGACCTTGTCCGGGCGACTCCGGGATGAAGGGCTGGCCGCCCCAGCCCGGGTTGACGGTCATGCAGAGGGCGAGGTCGGCGTAGTCGCCGAGCTCGCTGAGCGACCTCGGCCGGGGTGCCGGGGTTGATCGCGATCCCGGCGAGGCAGCCGAGCTCGCGGATCGCGCTCAGGGTGCGGTTCGTGTGCGGGGTCGCCTCGTCAGTGGAAGGTGATCGAGTCGGCGCCGGCCTTGGCGAACTCCTCGATGTGGCGGTCGGGGGCCTCGATCATCAGGTGGACGTCGACGACGCCGCCGGCGTCGTGGACCTGGTCGGAGATCGAGGCGGCGACCAGCGGCCCGATCGTGATCGGCGGGACGAAGTGGCCGTCCATCACGTCGACGTGGATCACCCGCGCGCCGGCGTCCATCACCTCGGCGACCTGGGAGCCGAGCTTCGAGAAGTCGGCGGAGAGGATCGACGGCGCGATGCGCTTCGACGCGTAGATCTCGTCGGCGCTCGCGCCCTGCGTCGATCGTGGCGGCCATCAGATCGTGCGAAGCATCGAGTGGCCGCAGTGCTGGCACTTCATGTCCTCGGTGCGGCTCATGCGGCTGATCGTCTGGTGCTCGCCGCAGTTCGGGCACTGCGAGACGAGCTCGTAGCGCTTCAGGCAGTAGACGCAGACGAAGCGGCCGGGGAGCTGGGCGGGGCGCAGCCACGGCTCGCCGCAGCCCGGGCAGTTGGGGCGCTTCAGGGCGCCCTCGGTCGACGTCAGGGGCGTCTCGGGCGGGTTCCCGAGCCCGCCGTCTGTGCGCTCGGCGGCCATGTGCTGATCGTAGCCTGAACCCGAGGACCCGCCCGCACGTCAGATCGCGCGTTCGGGCACCGGATAGCCGCGCATGAACTCGGCCGCCGACATCGGCTTCTTGCCGGGCGGCTGGACCGTCTCGAGCGCCAGGCCGGCCGACGCGGTGCCGAGGACGAGGACGCCCTCCTCCTCGTCGGGCTCGATGCCGCCCTGGGCCGGGCCGCCGCTCGACTGGCGTGCGCCCGCTTCACCCCGAGCCGCTCCTCGCCCTCGAGCTCGAGGTGGGTCCCGATGTGGGGGTTCAGCGCCGCGCACCGCCCACGCGAGCTCGGCGGCGTCGCGGGCGGGGTCGAGCCGGCGGTCCTCCGCGGTGATCTTCTCCGCGTAGGTCGCCGCGGCCTCGTCCTGCTCGGTCAACTCGAGCTCGCCCGCCGCGCGCAGGTCGAGCGCGCGGACGAGCAGCCGCCCGCTCGCGTCGGCGAGCCGCGCCGAGACGCTCGTCGAAGTACTCCCCGGAGCCGATCGCGACCTCCTCGGCAAGCGCGACGGGCCCGGAGTCGAGCCCCTCGGTCGAGCCGCATGATCGAGGTGCCGGTCGCGCTCGTCGCCGGCCATGATCGCCCGCTCGATCGGCGCCGCGCCGCGCCAGCGCGGCAGCAGCGAGGGGTGCACGTTCAGCATCCCGCCGGGGGCGTCCAGCAGCGGCGCCTTGATCAGCTGGCCGAACGCGCAGACGACGAGGGCCTCGGCGCCCGACGCCTCGATCGCGGCGACGGACGTCCGGGTCGTTGACGTCGGCCGTCTGGTGGACCGCGAGGCCGAGCTCGCGCGCGGCCTCGACGGCCGGCGGCGGGCCGGCCACCTGGCCCCGCCCCTTGCTTGCGGTCGGGCGGCGTGACGACCAGCGCCGGCGTCGTGCTCGCTCGCGGCGAGGCGCGCGCAGCACGGTCGCCGCGAACTCGGAGGTCCCGAGGTAGGCGGTCTTCAAGCCGGCCCAGGCTCGGGGTCGAGCCTCGGTCCGCTCGGTCCTCCTCGGCGCTCGCGCTCCGGGCGCGAAGGTGCCGCCCTCGCGCAGCGCCCGCATCGCGCCCTTGCGCTGCTCGCGCGGGGCGCGCTCCAGGATCAGGACGCCGTCGAGGTGGTCGATCTCGTGCTGGAGGACGCGGGCCTCGAGGCCCGAGGCCTCGATCGTCAGCGGCTCGCCGCCGAGACGTCCACGCCGCTCGCGCGGACGTGGAGCGGGCGCTCGACGTCGAGCGACGATGCCCGGGAGGCTGAGGCAGCCCTCCTCGGCGGTGACGAGGTCCTCCTCGGAGCTCCACTCGATCGCCGGGTTGACCAGCGCGGTCGGCTGGCGCGTCGGGCCCGGCCTGGAAGACGAGGATCCGGCGCAGCCGGCCCGAGCTGGGTGGCGGCGAGGCCGACGCCCATCCCGTCGCGCATGATCGCGAACATCCGCTCGACGTCCGCGCGCGAGCTCGTCGTCGAAGTCGCTGACCGGGGATGCCCGCGACTTCAGGACCGGGTCGCCGAACTTGACCACCTGCGCCAGCGCGGCGGCGCGGCGCTCGAGCGCGTCGTCGTCGAGCTCGGGGGCGTCCTCGGCCTCCTCGGACTCGTCCTGCTCCATCGACTGGCTCGTCCATGCTGGTGAATTCGGTCAATGCGCGAGCGTCAGCGACTCGGCTTACTGGGGATCGACGTCCACCGAGACGGTCAGGTCCTTGAAGACCCGCCCTTCGACCGCCGCGGCGACCGCGTCGCGGACCGCGTCCACCGCCGGCGAGCCGCTCGGCCGCCTTGACGATCACGCGGCGGCGGTTGCGGCCGCGCCGGCGGAACATCGGCGCCGGGCCGAGCAGCTCGGCGTCGCCGGGGAGCCGCTCGCGCACCAGCTCGGCGACCTTCTGCGGCGGCCGCGTCGAGCGGCGGCTCGTCCACGCCGGTGAGCTGCACCTCGACCAGGTGCGAGAACGGCGGGTAGCGGAGCTCCTCGCGGCGGCCGAGCTCCTCGTCGAGGAACCCGGCGGCGTCGTGGCGCGACGCGCGCCGGATGCTCGGCGCCCCGGTGGCGAGCGCCTGGACCAGGACCTTGCCGCCCGCCCCGCCCGCGGCCGCTGCGGCCCGCGAGCTGGGTGATCAGCGAGAAGGTCCGCTCCTCGGAGCGGAAGTCCGGCAGGCGCAGCGAGCTGTCGGCGTCGAGGACGACCCCGAGCGTCACGTCGGGGAAGTCGTGGCCCTTGGCGACCATCTGGGTGCCGACCAGGACTCCCGACTCGGCCTGGTCGAAGCGCCGCAGCAGGCCGTCGTGGCCCTCGGCGCCGGCGGTCGCGTCGGAGTCCATCCGGAAGACGGGCAGCGGATCGAGCAGCGCCACGACCTCGGACTCGACCTTCTGCGTCCCGGCGCCGACCCGGGCGATCGTCACCGAGCCGCAGTCGGGGCACGCCTCGGGCGCGGGCTCGACGTGGCCGCAGTGGTGGCAGTGGAGGCTGCCGGAGCGGTGCTGGACCAGCGAGACGTCGCAGTCGGGGCACTCCCAGGCGCGCCCGCACGAGCGGCACGCGAGGTGGACCGACCAGCCGCGGCGGTTGATCAGGACGATCGCCTTGCCGCCCTCGCGCTTCGACCTCGGCCGAGCGCCTCGACCGTCCGGGGGTGGAGCGGGCCGCGGACCGGCGAGCCGCCGCCGTCGTCGCGCATGTCGACGATCTCGACCGGCGGCAGCGGCCGCTCGTCGACGCGGTCGGGCAGCTCGAGCCGCGGCATCGCCCTCCAGCTCTCGGGGCGCGGCGTCGCGGAGCCCGGCCACCAGCACGGCCCCGGCCAGCTCGGCCCGCCGGGCGGCGACCTCGCGGGCGTCGTAGCGGGGGTCCGACTCCTGCTTGTAGGAGGAGTCGTGCTCCTCGTCGATCACGATCAGGCCGAGCTCGTCCACCGGCGCGAAGACGGCCGAGCGCGGGCCGACGGCGATCCGGGCCTCGCCGCTGCGCAGCCGCCGCCACTCGTCGTAGCGGGCGCCCGCCGACATCTTCGAGTGCAGCAGCGCGACGCGGTCGCCGAAGCGCGCGCTGGAAGCGGCTCATCGTCTGGGGCGTCAGCGCGATCTCGGGGACGAGCACGATCGCGCCCCTGCCCGCGGTCGAGCGCCGCGCGGGCGGCCTCGAGGTAGACCTCGGTCTTGCCCGAGCCGGTGACCCCGTGCAGGAGCCAGCTCGCCGCCGTCGCCGTCGAGCGACTCCGCGATCGCGCCGCACGGCGCGCGCGCTGGGCCGCGGTTCAGCTCGACCGCCGTCGCTCGTGGCGCCGACCGACGCGACGGACGGAGCCCGGCGGCGCTCGACCTCGCGCGTCGTGACGAAGCCGCGCTCCTCGAGGCGGCGGATCGTGGCGCGGTCGCTGCCGGCCGCGTGGCCAGGGCCTTCGAGCCGTCTTCGGGCCCCGAGGCGAGGGCGCGCAGCACGGCCTTCTGGCGCAGCCCGAGCCGGCCCTCGCCCGTGTCGACGGCGCGCGAGTCCCTCCGGGCGTCGCCTCGACCTCGAGCTCGGTCAGCGTCCGGACGCTCCGCGCGTCGGCGCCGCGTGCCATCCCGGGAGGCAGGGTCAGCCCGAGGCCGCGGGCCGGCGTCGAGCAGTACTCCTCCCCCACCCAGCGGCCCGAGCTCGACCAGGTCCGGCGGGCACGCCGGCCTCCAGCGCCTCGAACGGCTCGGCGAGCTTGTCCTCGGGCACGTCGCTCGTCGTCGGCGAGCCCGACGACGACGCCCTTCACCCGCTGCCGGCCGAACGGGACGACGAGGACCGATCCGACCTCGACCTCGTCCATCGACTCCGGCAGCCGGTAGTCGAACGGCCCCCGGACGCTCCGGGTGGTCAGCAGCGGCTCGACCCTGGCAGAACGTCATCGCGCCAGGCTAGGTGGGCGCGCGGGACTCGATAGGCTCCCGCGCCGTGGACCTGCAGCAAGGCGAGAAGGTGATCTACGAGGGGCACCCGTCCTGGCGGGCGATCCTCGGCTTCTACCTGGCGGGGATCGCGATCGCCGTCGGCATCGGGTTCATCGTGAAGCTCGTCGACAGCACCGGGCTCGGCGTCGTCGTCGCGGCCGTGATCATCGGGCTCACGGTCCTCGCGGGCCTGGTCAAGCGGGTCGCGACCACCTACACGATCACCGACCGCCGGCTCAACATCAAGCGCGGGATCGTCTCGCGGAAGGTCCAGGAGACGCGCCTCGCAGCGCGTCCAGAACGTCAACTTCCAGCAGTGCGTCTACCAGCGCGTGATGCAGATCGGCGACGTCGAGTTCGACACCGCCGCGGGCGAGGACTCCAACTTCGTCTTCGCGGGCGTCGCCCAGCCCGAGGAGGTCGTCGAGCAGGTGGACAGGGCGACGCACAAAACCGGCGACTCGGCGCTCGAGCCGGGCGCCCCGGGAACCTAGCCGCGGATCAGGGAAGAACCAGGACCTTGGCCTTCGTCGAGGCCCGCGTCGCGTAGGGGAACGAGCCGGGGTCGGCGATGACCTTGGCGCGGAATTTGTAGAGCTGGCGCCTGCCGGTTTGTGTGAAGCGGTAGCGGGCCGAGAAGTTGCCGCTGCCATTCACAGGCACGGCCTTGAACGTCCTCCACTTCTTGCCGGTCCGGGCCTGCATCGCGACCGCCGGCCTCCCGAAGTCGAGCGAGCCCGGAACGACGCCGCTGAAGAGCACCGACTGCTTGTTGCGGACCAGCGGACGATCAACCGCCAGGGTCGGCCGGACGAGCGTCGCGATCTGCGACTCGTAGGGGGAGACGATCGGCAGGGCGCAGGGGCTGAAGGTCTGGCTGGTGAACACGAGCGTCCGGCTGGGGCCCGGCGCGACCTTGAAGCTGACGGGGTAGTTCGTCGTGCCGGCCGGCACGTGCACGGAGTACGTGGTCGTGTTGAGGAGGGTGCGCCCTGATCCGACGAACTCCTGCATTGCGATGTTCCAGAGCATTCCGGTGCACGCGGAGTCGTTGATGGTGATCGAGCCCGCCACGACCGCCTCCCCTCCGAGGTCGACCGTCGTTGTCTGGAGGCCGTTCTCGAAGTTCATCGGGTTCCAGACGATCTGAGCGCTGGCGGTGCCGGGCGCGGCGAACGCCAGGGCTGTCCCGGTGACCAGGACGGAAATCAGCCACCTCCGCATGCGGTTCCTCCCCTGGCTATTCAATTCCGAACTCTCCCCCGCCCCCTCCGCCGGAGCCACCGCCGCTCGACCCGCCTCCGCCGCCGCTCGAACCGCCGCTGGGAGCCGGTGCCGCCGACGAGGCCGAGCCGCCGCCCTCCACCCCAAACTCCGAGCTCTGCTGCTGGACCGGGGTCGGCGGCGGGGCCGGCGCGGGCTCGGGCTTGGGGTCTGCCTGGGCCCCCGCCTCCTGCTGCGGCGAGGGGGAAGTGGTGACCGGGACGACGGTCGGGGGAACGTCAGCCGTGTCCTGCTGCTGCTCGCTGGCCTGCTGGGGCCGTTCGTCCTTGCCGGCGCCGGGAAGGTCCACCGCGGGGGTCACCCCGACCGCGACGCAGGTGGCCGCAGTGGCGGCCCCGGCTCCGCAGACCGCTGCGACCTTGCCCGCGGTGCTGCCCAGGGCTCCGGCGGTGCCGCCCTCGGCGCCCTGGACCGCGTTCCCGAGCTTGAAGCCCGACATCCGCACCTTCTCGACCGCGGCCTGGGAGCTTTCGGTGGCGCCGTTCAGCCAGCCGCTCGCCTGCTCCACCAGGCCGGCCTTGCCGGTCAGCTGGTCGCCGGCGGTGCCGGCCACCAGGATGCCGCCGGCGAGGTCGTGCAGGCCATGGTGGAGGCGGTGAAGGAAGCCCTTGCAGGAACCGCAGTGCTCGAGGTGCCTGCGGACCAGATCCGCTTCCTCGGTGGTTGCGAGATCCGTCGCGTACTTCTCGAAGAGGGAGCGGCGCGCGAATTCCTGCATCTCCTCGCAGTGCTCGGCGCTCGTCACCGTCAGGAGCTGGTCCTTGACCTGCTTGGTCGCGCGCAGCATCAGCTTCTTGGCGGCCGGCAGGCTGATGCCGCGGTGTTCGGCGATCTCGGGGACCGTCATGCCGACGCCGAAGCGCAGCAGGATCGCCTCCCTGTAGTTGGGGCGCATGGTGGCCAGCGCCTCCTTCAGGACTGCGGCCTCCTCGCGGCTCTCGGCTGCGACAGCCGGCTCGGAGGTGTCGGCTTCGACCTCGCCGGCGGCGTCGATCACGACCTCCTGCGGGCGGGCGCCGCGGGCGCGCAACGTGTCGATCGCCTGGTTCCGCGCCGCGGTGAAGAACGCGGCGCGGAGGTTGTCGGGCACATCGCCCTCCTCGGCCTTCACGTGGAGGCGGAGGATCACCTCGGATACGGCGTCCTCCGCGTCCTCGCGGTTGAGCTGGCCGCCGAAGCGCTTGAGGACGAATGCATGGCCAAGCGGGCGCAGGCGTTCGCAGTCGCGCTCGAAGCCCTCCAGGCGCATCCTGTCCAAGGTCCCTGTCGCCGGCTGCATCGACACCTCCGGGGTCACTATGACGCACCCGATGTCCCGCCGCGCCGCCTTTGGACGGCTGCCCGAGTGGCTCCCCGGAGGCCCTCCATCACCGCGACGGCGGGCCGGTTCGCGCGGCCGACCGCCGGCCCGAAGCGCTCCAGGAATCCGCTGCGTAGCGGCTCTGGGAGCTCGGCGACCAGCAGGCAGACCTCTCCCCGCAGGTCTGGGTCGCGCGCAAGCGCGGCCTCGATGGCCGCGCGCTCCGCGGGGCTCTGCTCGGAAAGCCACGCCTCGAACTCCCTTCCGTCGATTCGGGCAGGTCGGTCGCTCACTGCCTCCAAGACGGAGCCGGATGTCAGATCGATACCCCGGCCGCTAGGCCGGGGCGCCGGCCTCGAGGCCGGCTGCGGCGCGCAGCTCGTCCACCCGGTCGGTCGCCTCCCACGTGAACTCCGGCTCCTCGCGGCCGAAGTGGCCGTAGGCGGCCGTGTCCTGGTAGATCGGCCGGTGCAGGTCCAGAGCGCCGGCGGAACGCGCCGGGGCGCAGGTCGAAGGTCTCGCGGACGATCTCGGTCAGCTTCGAGTCCTCGAGCTTGCCCGGTCCCGAACGTCTCGACCATGACCGAGACGGGGTGGGCGACGCCGATCGCGTAGGCGACCTGGACCTCGCAGCGCTCGGCGAGGCCGGCGGCGACGACGTTCTTGGCGACGTGGCGAGCCGCGTAGGCGGCCGAGCGATCGACCTTCGACGGGTCCTTGCCCGAGAAGGCGCCGCCGCCGTGGCGAGCGGCGCCGCCGTAGGTGTCGACGATGATCTTGCGGCCCGTGAGGCCCGCGTCGCCGACCGGGCCGCCGATGACGAATCGGCCGGTCGGGTTGACGAGCATCGTCTCGGCCATCCGCTCGGGGTCGTAGAGGTCGGCCGGCAGCACCGGCTCGATCACGTGCTCCAGGAGGTCCGGGCGGATCTGGGTGTCGCGGTCGGCCTCCTCGGCGTGCTGGGTGGAGATCAGGACGCGGTCGATCTCGACCGGGCGGGTCGTCGCGGTAGCGGACCGTGACCTGGGTCTTCGCGTCGGGGCGCAGGTAGGCGAGCGTGCCGTCCTTGCGGACCTCGGCGAGGCGCTCGGCAAGCCGGTGGGCGAGCGAGATCGGCAGCGGCATCAGCTCGGGCGTCTCGTTGGTCGCGTAGCCGAACATCATTCCCTGGTCGCCGGCGCCGGCGTGGTCGTCGGCGTCCTCGGAGCCCGCCTCGCGGTGCTCCTGGGCGTCGTCGACGCCCTGGGCGATGTCGGCGCGACTGCTGGTCCATCCGCTCGAGGACCTCGACCTTGTCGGCGGCGAAGTCCGGGTCGAAGCCGTCGTAGCCGATCTCGCGGATCGTGTCGCGGGCGATCGTGGTCAGGTCGACTTCGGCCTCGGTGCGGATCTCTCCCGAGATCACCACGAGGTTGGTGTTGACGAGCGTCTCGCAGGCGACGCGGGCCTCCTCGCCCTCGCCGTGGGCCATGACCGCGTCGAGGACGCCGTCGGAGATCTGGTCGGAGACCTTGTCCGGATGCCCCTCGGTCACGGACTCGGAGGTGAACAGGTGCTCGTTCTCGGACAGCGGGTTGGTGCTCACGTTGGCTCTAGGGCCTCCGGGTGGTGTGTTAGTCGACGTCGAGGAACAGCTCGGTGCGGATCCGATCGTCCTCGCCGTTCACGGCGAGGCCCACGGAGGACGCGTTTTCGAAGAGAACCGTCAATTCGGCGAAGTCGGGATCCTCGGCCAGTCCGATGCTTCGATCCGGTCCGAAGAGCTCATCGAGGTTGAGGAAGACTAGCGCCGAAACCTCATCCGGGAGCTGGTCGATCGATCGCTCGTACGCCTCCGAGTCAGCCAGGCGATCGTCGCCCGCGCGCGCCTGGGCGACGCCTTCGGGGCTGGTGCTGATCAACGAGCCTGTCGTCGTAAGACGCGTAGGAGAGAGTCGACCGCGGGCGAGAGCGGCACCGAGCAGCACGGTGACGCCGTCGACCTCCTCCTCGTCGAACTGGGGCACCTGGCCGCCGGGGCGCCGAGCGCCGCGCGCCTCGAGCAGCGGGCCCTGCAGCTTGCGCGAGCGCCTCGCTCGCCTTCTCCTCGTCCACGCCGTCGACGATCAGGCTCGCGAACGGGCGGCCGTCGGTCGGCTCGGCCACCAGCGCGGCCTGGCCGCCGAGCGCCGGCAGCAGCTCCTGCAGCGGGTCCACCCCGGCGTCGGTCTGGAGGCCCTGTCGCGAGCGCTCGCAGCTCGCCGGCAAGGCCCTCGGCGTCGGGCCCGGCCTGAGCGAGCAGCGTCGGTGATGGTCGGGCCGATCTCGCCGACCCCGACGTAGCCGATCGCGTCCTCGCCGACGGCCGAAGCCAGGGTCGGCTCGAACTCGGGCAGGGCCGAGAAGAAGCTGGGGCTCTGCTCCGCGAGCTTGGGATCGAGTTCGGAGACGAGCTGGACCTCGAGGCCCTCCTCCTTGGCGATCACGGCGGCGGCGAGGCCGCTGGTCGCGCTCGTAGTCGACGAAGGTCTCGAGCTGGGCCGCGGGCCCGACCCTGCCCGCCAGCAGGAACTGCGACCCCGGCTCGGCGAGAGGAAGACCTCGGCGAAGCGCGCCTCGCTCAGCCCGTCGATCGGCGCTCGCCCTCCGGGGCGTCGTCCAGCGTCGGGAGCACTTCCCGCCGTCGGCGTCGAGCACCGCCCGGACGGCGGCCTCGCCGCCGAACGCGAGCTGGTCGCCGACGAACGCGGTCGCGAAGTCGTCCGGCGTAGACGTCGAGGGTGGCAGCTTGCCCTGCTGCTCGGGCGTCGCGGCCGCCCCCGCCGGCGCGATGGTGGCGATGAACTCCTCGGCCGCCGCCCGGTCGCCGACGCCGACGATGAACGCCTCGGCGGGCGGGCGCCTTCGCGGCGCCCGGGACGATCGTCACAGCCAGATCCTGCTCGGCCCAGGGCAGGACGTCCTCGCGAAGGTCGACCGCGGCGCCCGAGGGCGCCGGGAACGCCGAGCGAGGCGCCGCCGACGATGGCCCGCTCGAGGTCGGGGAGCCGGTCGAAGGCGTCTGCGGCGCGTTCGGACTGGGCGGTGTCGCCGTCGAGGGTGACGTGGGCGTAGAGCAGCGAGTTCGCGGGCGCGAGGGCGATCGTGTCGTCGGGAGGCGCGCACTCCTTGGCCGCCGAGAACTAGCACGGGACCCCCGGGACCGGCGCGAACTTCAGGACCGACCAGAGGACCACGACGGCCGCGACCGCGACGATCTGGATCTTGCCTCGCCTGCGAGCGGTTCGTCCAGAAGGCGACGATCAGCCACGCGCCGCGCGCGCTTCGCAAGCCGCCAGACGATCTGGGCCTTCTCGCGGAGTCCAGTAGCCGGCCGCCCTGAAACGGGTCGAGACGCGGAACCACCAGTTGGTCGTCGACTTCTTCTTCTTCGGCTCCTTGTCCTTGGACGCCTTCGCCGCCTTCGCCTTTGCGCCGCCGGGACGCGAGGGCATCTTCAGCCAGGCCGGGCGCCTGGACTTCTTGACGGCGGTCTTCGCGACGGGCTCCTTCGCCTTCTTCTCCGCCTTCGCCTTCTTCTCCGCGGTCACCTTCTTGTCCGCCTTCGCCTTCTGGGCGGCCTTGGTCTCCTTGGTGACCTTCGGTCCTTCGCGCTCTTCCCGTCCTTCCGCCCCGAGAACGGCCGCGGGAACCGCAGCCGTTGGCGGCGGTTCGGCTTGCGGGTCGCCCGGTCCTTCCGCTGTTTCGGGGCAGCGGTCTTCGGCGCGTCACCGCTCGCCGGGCGGTCCTCGCCCGTCTTCTTCTCCTCCTCCTGAGGCGTCACCAGCGGCCCCTTATACCGATCGCGGCCTTCTTGGGCACGTAGTCGATGACCAGCGGCACCCCTCCAGCCCGTAGGCCTCGCGCAGCCGGTTCTCCAGGAAGTAGGCCCAGTCGCGGATGATCAGCCGGCGGTCGTTGACCTGGATCGCGATCCTCGGCGGCCGCGCTCGACCTGGGCCGCGTAGTAGAGGCGCAGGCGGCTTGCCGCGGCGCGCGGGCGGCGAGCGCTCGGCGACGACCTGGCGACGAAGCGGTTCAGCTCGCTGGTCGGGATCCGCTCGGCCGCGCGGTCGGCGAGCTGGATCGCCTGCTTCAGGAGCGGGCCGATCCCCCGGCCGGTCTGCGCCGAGCATGGCAAGCACCGGCGGGCGCAGCCGGAGCTTCTTCTGGGCGCGAGCCCGGGCGTCCTCGAGGTCGGTTCGCACGATGTCCCACTTGTTCAGCGCGAGCACGGTCGCGCAGCCGGATCGCATCGCCAGGTCGCCCACCCGCAGGTCCTCGGCGGTCACGCCCTCGGACGCGTCGCAGACGACGATCGCGGCGTCGGCGCGCTCGGCCGCGCGTCTCGGTGCGGATCTGGGCGTAGTAGCCGACGGTCCCGGCGATCTTGCCTCGGCGCCGCAGCCCGGCCGTGTCCACCAGCACCACGTCGCGCCCGTCGAACACGACCTCGGTGTCGACCGGGTCGCGGGTCGTGCCGGCGCGGTCGGAGACGATCACCCGCTCGGACCCCAGCAGCGCGTTCAGCAGCGAGGACTTGCCGACGTTCGGCCGGCCGAGGATCGCGATGCGCGGAGGTGCGTCCTCGGGCTCGGGCTCCGGGTCGGGGCAGTCCTTGCGAGCTCGGCGGCGACGCGGTCGAGCAGGTCGCCGGTGCCGAGGCCGTGCGAGGCCGAGACCGCCAGGGGCTCCCCCAGCCCGAGCCGGTTGAGCTCCGCGGCGATGCGCCTCGTCCCCCGGCCTGTCGATCTTGTTCGCCACGAGCAGGACCGGCTTGTCGGCGAGCGGCGCAGCAGGTCGGCGAGCTCCGCGTCACCCGGCCCGAGGCCGGCGCGGGCGTCGACGACGAGCGCGATCACGTCGGCCTCGTCGATCGCCGTCTTCGCCTGGTCCTGGACCGAGCGGGCCAGCTCGTCGGAGTCGGCCAGGTCCACCCCGCCGGTGTCGATCAGGTCGAAGGCGATCCCGTTCCACTCGCAGCGCAGCGCGCGGCGGTCGCGGGTGACGCCGGGCTCGGAGTCGGTGACGGCGTCGCTGCCCGCCGGCGAGCCGGTTGACCAGCGTGCTCTTGCCGGCGTTCGGGAAGCCGACGACGGCGACCTTGGGCCGCCGCGACGGGCGCTCGGTGGCCAGAGGCGCCGGCGCTCATGCCGAGACCCCGCTCGCGCGCCAGCGCGACGACCCGCGCGACCACCTCGTCGACCGAGATCCCGGTCGTGTCGAGCTCGACGGCGTCCTCGGCCGCCGTCAGCGCGCCGTGCTCGCGCTCGGTGTCGCGCTCGTCGCGGTCGCGCATCTCGGCCAGCACCTCCTCCGCCGGTCCGGCCGGTCTCGGCCGCGCGGCGGCGCGCGCGCTCCTCGGCGCTCGCGGTGAGGAAGACCTTCAGCGGCGAGTCCGGGCTGACGACGGTGCCGATGTCGCGCCCCTCGGCCACGTAGTCGGCCGCCTCGATCAGGGCTCGCTGCTGGGCGACCATCGCCTCGCGCACCTCGGGTGGACCGAGACGCGGGAAGCGGCGCGCGGACACCTCGGGCGTGCGGATCTCGTCGCTCACGTCCTCGGCCGTCGAGCGCGCACCGCTCTCGCCGTCGAGCTCGATCGCGAGGCCGCGCGCGAGCTCCCCGAGCGCCTCGCCGTCGTCCAGCGGGACGCCCGGCGTCGAGCGCCGCCAGCGCGACGCTCCGGTACATGGCGCCCGAGTCGAGGTAGGTGAAGCCCAGCGCCTCGGCGGTCCCGCGCGCGACGGTTGACTTTCCGGCCCCCGCGGGGCCGTCGATTGCGATCACCATCGTGCGTGCATCGTGCCAGCCTCGGTACTGGGATATGAGTCGCGACGATGCAGAGCTGGAACCTCAACGAGATGGACGTCGAGCCGCAGTCGCCGCAGGTGCTCGACTCGGAGTCCGAGGGCCGCGCGATCGTGATCGCGCTCGCGCGCCGGCGAGAGCCTCGCCGAGCACCAGGTGCACGAGCAGCGCCTGGCTCGTCGTCACCGACGGCGAGATCGAGATCACCGACCCGGACGGCGACGGCAGTCAGGAGGCGCCCGGCCTGCTGACCACGTTCGACCCGAACGAGCGCCACGCGGTCACCGCGACGACCGACGCCCGCCTGCTCCTGGTCCTCTCGCCCTGGCCGGGCGAGGGCCACCCCAGCCGCAGGGACTGACCGCGGCCCGGGCCCTGGCGAGATCAGGCCGGCCGGCCCGGCCGACGCGGCGGCGATCGCCGCGATCCACAACGAGGGCATCGAGGACCGCATCGCGACCTTCGAGACGAACCTCAAGGACCGAGGCGGCAGTCGCCGAGCGCGATGGGCGACTGGCTCTGCTGCGTCGTCTGCGAGCGGGACGGCGAGGTCATCGGCTTCGCGAAGGCCGACTCCCTACGAGGACCGCAGCCACTACTACGAGGGCGTCGGCGAGGCGACGATCTACGTCGCCCGCGACAGCGCGCGGCATCGGGGCTCGGGGCCGCGCTGCTCGACGCGCTCGTCGATGCCGCGCGCGAGCGCGGCCTCCACAAGCTCACGGCGAAGGTCTTCGCCGCGCAACGAGGCGCAGCCTGAGCCTGTTCGAGCAGCGCGGGCTTCCGCACGGTCGGGACCCACCTGCGCCACGGGACGCTCGACGGCGAGTGGCTCGACGTCGTCGTGCTCGAGCGCTCGCTCTAGGCCGGACACGAGCGAGCGCAGGTCGCGCTCGAAGCGCGGGTAGCTGATCGAGACCGCCTCGTAGCCCTCGACCTCGACGCCCTCGCTCGACGCGAGGCCGGCGACCGCGCCGAGCATCGCCATCCGGTGGTCGCCGCGGGAGTCGAGGCGTCCGCCGCGCAGCTCGCCGGTGCCGCGGACGGTGAAGCCGTCGGGGGCCGACTCGATCTCGGCGCCCAGCGCCGGAGAGGCCGTCGACCACCGCGTCGATCCGGTCCGACTCCTTGCGGCGCAGCTCCTCGGCGCCGCGTGACGACGGTCTCTCCTTCGGCGAAGCAGCCGAGCAGGGCGACCAGGGTCAGCTCGTCGATCGCGGCCGGGACGTCCTCGGCGCCGACCTCGGCGCCGCTCGAGGCCGGCGTGGCGCGACGCGCAGCGTCGCGACCGGCTCGGGGCCCGGCTCGCGGATCTCGTGGACCGTCATCGCCCGGCCCGCCCTCGTGGGCGCCGCCCATCGCGACGCCCATCCGCGAGAGGATCGAGAGCAGGCCGATGCGGTGGCGGTTGATGCCGACCTCGCGCAGCTCGACCTCGCTGCCCGGGACGATCAGCGCCGCGGCGATGAAGAAGGCGGCCGAGGAGAAGTCGCCCGGGACCGTGACGTCGCCGGACTCGAGGCGCTCGGCCGGCTCGATCGACGACCTCGGTGCCGCTGCGGCGCAGCGTCGCGCCGGCCGCCGGCGAGCATCCGCTCGGTGTGGTCGCGGGAGGCGGTCGGCTCGCGCACCGTCGTCTCGCCCTCGGCCATCAGCCCGGCGAGCAGCAGGCACGACTTCACCTGGGCGCTCGCGATCGGCAGCTCGTGGTCCAGGCTCCGTGCAGGCGGGAGCCGCGCACCTCGAGCGGCGGCAGGCCGTCCTCGCTGGACGACGTCGGCGCCCATCGCGGCCAGCGGGTCGGCGATCCGGCCGACGGGCCGGCGCGGCGATCGACTCGTCGCCGCGCGAGCGACCACGCGCCCTCGGGCTGCCCCGCGAGCCAGCCCGGCATGATCCGCAGCAGCGTCCCGGAGTTGCCGACGTCGATCTCGGCCGAGCTGCGCGCCGCGCAGCCCGGCGCCCTCGACCTCGACGAAGAAGCCGCCGTCGTCGTCGGCCTCGCCCTCGGTGACCGTCGCGCCCGACGGCCCGAACGGCCTCGAGCGTCGAGCGCGTGTCGCCCGAGTCGAGATAGCCGGTGATCCGGGTCGGCCCGTCGCACATCGCGCCGATCAGCGCCGCGCGGTGGGAGATCGACTTGTCGGGCGGCGGCCGCAGCTCGCCCGAGAGCGGGCCGGCCGGGTCGAAGCGGACGCTCACCGCGGCTCAGCGATCTACGCGGGTGACGTCGTGGCCGAGCTCGCGGACCAGCTCGGCGGCGCGCTCGGCCTCGTCCTCGCCCGCGACGAAGAGCGAGACCGCGCCGGTCCTCATGTCGGCGGCGGGATGCAGCGCCATGTCCTCGATGTTGACACCGCCGCGGCCCGAGCGCCAGCGCGAGCTCGGCGACGATGCCCGGGCTGGTTCGGGACCATCAGCCGCAGCTCGATCAGCGGGCCGCCCGGCGAGCTCGGCCTCCAGCAGCTCGCGCCGCGCTTCGCCGCGCCTCGCGCTGCCAGGCGGCGAGCGCCTCGGCGTCCGCGCTCGCGGATCAGCTCGGCGGCCTCGGCCAGGCGCGCGGCGACCGCGTCGACCTCCGCGGCGACGGCCTCGCGGTTGCCCGCGAAGATGTCGCCCCAGATCGCGGGGTTGGCGCCGGCGACCCGGGTCGCGTCGCGAAAGCTCGGGCCGATCTCGGGCAGGCGCTCGTCCTCGCCGGCGCCGAGCGACTCCGCGGCCTGCTCGACCAGCACGTTCGCCAGCACGTGCGGCAGGTGGCTGACGGTCGCCATCAGCCGGTCGTGCTCGGCGGCGTCGATCGCCTGCGGGCCGCGCGCCGATGTCGGCGATCGGCGCGCTGGACGCGGTCGTAGACGACCCCGCCCGTCTTCGGCGGTCGGGGTCAGGTACCAGCGCGCGCCGTCGAAGAGGTCCGCGCGGGCGTTCTCGACGCCCGACGGTCTCGGCGCCGGCGAGCGGGTGGCCGCCGACGAAGCGCGGGTCCTCGCCGAGCGCGGCGATCGCCCCGCCCTTGACCGAGCCGACGTCGGTGACGGCAGCGTCCTCGCCCGGCTGCGGCCAGGGCCGTCGGCGGCCAGCTCGGGAGCGCGCCGACGGGCGCCGCGCAGAAGACGACCTCCGGCTCCGTCGACCGCCTCGGCGACGGACGGCGCGGCCTCGTCGATCGCGCCGAGCTCCACGGGCGCGGTCGAGCAGCCCGGCGTCGGGGTCCCAGCCGGTGACCTGCGCGCCGTCGATCCGCTTGCGGGCCGCGAGCCCGATCGAGCCGCCGATCAGGCCGACCCCGAGGACGGCGATGCGCATTCGGCGCCCGGCTAGCTCGCCGAGCGGCGCTCGCGCACCGCAGCCGCCAGGCGGTCGAGGGCGAGCACGGTCGTGTCCCAGTCCATGCAGGCGTCGGTGATCGACTGGCCGTAGACCAGCGGCGCGTCTCCGCCCGAGGTCCTGGCGGCCGGCGACCAGGAACGACTCGGCCATCACGCCGACGATCGCCTCGTTGCCGCCCGCGATCTGGTCGGCGATCTCGTTGATGCACCTTCGGCTGGCGCTCGTGGTCCTTGCCGCTGTTCTCGTGCGAGGCGTCGATCGACGATCCGCTCGGGCAGGCCCGGCGTCGCGCAGCTGCGCCAGGGCGGCCTCGACCGGCGTCGGGCTCGTAGTTCGGCGCGCCGCGCCCGCCGCGCAGGATCACGTGGCAGTCGGGGTTGCCCTCGGTGTGGAGGATCGCCGGGCGTGCCGCTGACGTCGACGCCGGCGAACGCGTGCTGCGCGCCGCGGCGGCGCTGACCGCGTCGACCGCGACCTTGACGGTCCCGTCGGTGCCGTTCTTGAAGCCGACCGGCATCGACAGGCCCGACGCGAGCTGGCGGTGGATCTGGCTCTCGGTGGTGCGGGCGCCGATCGCGCCGCAGGCGACGAGGTCCGAGATGTACTGCGGCGTGATCGGGTCGAGGAACTCGCAGCCGATCGGGAGGCCGAGGTCGAGCACCTCGCGCAGCAGCCCGCGCGCCGTGTGGAGCCCGCGGTTCACGTCCTCGCGAGCCGTCCAGGTGCGGGTCGTTGATCAGGCCCTTCCAGCCGATCGTGGTGCGCGGCTTCTCGAAGTAGACGCGCATCGCGATCCGGAGCTCGTCGCTCAGGTCGTCCGCGGTCTGCGCCAGGCGCTCGGCGTAGTCGCGCGCGGCCTCGACGTCGTGGACGCTGCACGGCCCGACGATCACCAGCAGGCGGTCGTCGCGGCGGTCGAGGATGTCCGCGACCTCGGCTCGTCGCTTCAGGACGGCGTCCTCCTGCTCGGCGCTCAGCGGCAGGTCCTCGAGGATCTGCGCCGGGGCGCACCAGCTCCACGACGCGGCCGATCCGCTGGTCGCGGACCCGCCCCGATCTCTCTGTGGGTAGGTCCCTCATGTCCAAGTTCATTTCCTGCGCTCTCTCTTTCTACTGGTACGGCGATGGTCCTTGACGGTGGATCACAGCTGGAGAGGCGTCCGGGGGTGATTCGGGTCGCGTGGCGGCTTGGGCAGCCGCAGGCCGGACGCCTAGCTAAATCGCCAATACCAAGCACGCGGAGCGGTGACCGCCGGGCGGCCAGCAGGCTCTGATGATGCGTGCTCGAGAGATGCATCACTGACTTTGTACCACGGGTCTCGACGCAGGCGCAGCGCGAGGAATCGGTCGTTCTCGGCGCGGGTGCCGTAGCTGACGCGGAAGTGCCCGGGCCGCCCAGCGGCGTGCCGGGCCGGACCGCGACGCCGGCCTTGGCCAGCGAGGCGACCACCTCGCCCTCGTCGTTGTCGCCGAGGTCCACCCAGAGAAGTTGGCCTGGGAGTCCGGCGTCGTCGAGCCCCAGCTCGCGGACGCCCTCCTCGACGTGGATGCGCTCGACGAGGTTCGCGCTCGACGCGGTCGGCGACGTCGTCCTGGTGCAGGATCGCCTCGGCAGCCGCGGCCTGGGCGATCGCGTTGACGCTGAAGGGCTGGCGCACGGCGTCCACCGCCGCGCGGAACTGCGGCGAGCAGAGCGCGTAGCCGACCCGCAGGCCGGCGAGGCCGTAGCACTTGCTGAAGGTCCGCAGCAGGACGAGGTTCGGGTGGTCGCTTCATCAGGTCGATGGTCGCGTCGGGGTCGTCGAGCGTCTGGAACTCGATGTAGGCCTCGTCCACGATCACCGTCGACGCGGTCGGGAACCTCGTCGAGGAACGCGGCGATCCGCTCGGCCGGCAGCGCGGTCCCGGTCGGGTTGTTCGGGTTGCAGACGATCGCGATCTGGGTCGCGGCGGTGATCTCGGCCGCGATCGCGTCGAGGTCGTGGACGTCGCCCTCGGCCAGCGGCACGCGGATCTCGCGCGCGCCCGCAGAGCGCGCTCATGTGCGGGTAGATCGAGAACGAGGGCCACGCGTAGACGATCTCGGTCGCCGGGCTCGCAGAGCGCCTCGGCGGCGGCGAGCAGGATCTCGCAGGACCCGTTCGAGACCGCGACGCGGCCCGGGCTCGGTCTCGGTGCGCTCGGCGATCCGCGTGCGCAGCAGCTTCGCCTCGGGGTCCGGGTAGCGGTTGACCTCGGCGGCGGCCTCCGCGATCGCCTCGACCACCGCGGGGTGCGGCGCAGCGGGCGACTCGTTCGAGGCGAGCTTGATCGCGTCCGCCGGCCTCGGACTTCTTCCGGGCGTCGTCGAGCGAGGTCCCCGGCTCGTAGTGGGGCATGCGGGCGAGCTTGTCGGCGAAGGTGACGGTCATCGGCCGCTCATTGTGACGCGAGCGCGCGGCGCAGCCTGATCGTCGGCGTCGCCGGTCGCCATCGTGCGGCCGGCGCTCGTCGTCCGTCGGCTGCCAGCCGAGCCTCGCGTAGAACGCGCGATCGCCTGGTCGTTCTCGCTCGAAGGTCCAGAGGGTCATCTCCGCGATAGCCGGCGTCCGGCGGCGAGCTCGGTGACGCTCTCCATCAGCGCGCGGCCGATGCCCTGCATCCAGCGGGTCGGGTCGACGTAGATCGCGACCAGCTCGGCGACGCTTCGAGTCCGGCGGCTCGTCGCGGCCGGGGGCCGCCGACGAAGCAGTAGCCGACGACCTCGCCGTCGATCTCAGCGACGCGGGTGAACGAGTCGGCCGACCGGCGCCCGCAGCCCGCCGAGATCGTCGTGCCGCCAGCCGGGCATCGGCAGGTCCTCGATCCGCTCGGCGGGGACGATCCCCGGTAGCCGTCGCGCCAGCCCGAGGCGGTCAGCCGCGACGATCGCCTCCGTGTCGTCCTCGGCGTCGCGTCGCGGATCGACCAGCGCCCGTCACTGCGCCGCGTGCAGGTCCGAGCGCAGGTCCTGGGCCTCGCCGAGGTAGGTGTGGGCCGGCGCGTGGTCCGGCGCCGGCGTAGTAGTGGAGCAGCACGCGGATCACGCTCCGCATCGAGCCGGGCACCGGGATCTCGCGGCCGCACAGCAGCGGCACGTCGTCGAGGCCCGATCCGCCGCGCGGCGACCGCGGGGAACTCGGCGTTGAGGTCGTCGGTGCAGGTGAAGACGCAGCTGACCATCGCGAGTCGGTCTCGAGCTCGTTGCGCGACATCAGCTCGCGCAGCAGCTCCTCGGTCGCGGACGACGATCTCGCCCGGCGTCGTTGGCGCGCCGACCTTGGTCGCGCCGCGCACCGCCCAGAGGCGGAGCCTGTCTGTCGCTCATGCGGTTCAGTCATGCGATGGCTCATCCGGGCCGGAATCTTCCCAGAGCGCAGCGACCTCGGCCTCGCCGAGCAGCCGCGAGTCCCCTGCCGGCAGGTCGCCGAGCTCCAGCGAGCCGATCCGGATCCGCTCCAGGGACGCCACCTCGTTGCCCACGGCCTCGGCCATCCGGCGCACCTGGCGCTTGCGGCCCTCGCGGATCGTCACGTCGAGCCCGCTGCCGCTGCGGCGCCTGACCTCGGCCGGAGCGGTCGGCCCGTCCTCGAGCTTCACCCCCCGCCGCAGCCGCTCGACGTCGCGCTCGGCCGATGTTCCGCGCGAGCTCGATCCGGTACGTCTTGGGCACGCCGTAGCGGGGATGGGTCAGCCGGTTCGCCAGGTCGCCGTCGTTGGTCAGCAGGATCAGGCCGGTCGAGTCGGCGTCGAGGCGGCCCACCGGGTAGAGGCGGCGCTCGGAGTCGACCAGATCGACCACGGCGCGGCGGCTCCCGGGCTCCTTCGCCGTCGAGACGACGCCCGCAGGCTTGTTGACCGCCCAGACCTCGCGCGGCTCGGCCGCCACTGCGCTCGCCGTCCACCTCGACTCCGCTCGATCCATCGACGTCGCGCGCGGGGTCGGTGACGACCTCGCCGCCGACCACCACCCGCCCGGCGCGGATCAGCTCCTCGGCGGCCCGCCGCGAGGCGACCCCGCTGTGGGCGAGGTAGCGCGACGAGCCTCACCGCAAGGTCCTCAGGGACCTCGTCAGCAGGGGCCCAGTTGCGCGCAGGCCGCGGCGGTAGACCCGCATCGCGCTCGTCGGGAAGTCGCCGTGGGTGCGCCCCCGGAAGTCGGGGTCGAGCTCCAGGTAGAACGGGGAATCGAGGCTCTCGTTGTGGCCGATCACGTGCTTGATCCCGAGTGCCGTAGGTGCAGCGCAGCCACTGGGTCAGCCGCAGCGAGCCGTCGGAGCTCGCGCTTGTTGCCGAGCACGTCGCCGATCGCCGAAGCCGACGTGCTCGATCCCGAGCGAGACGTGGTTCAGGCCGACGACGTGGCGGCAGCGGATCGCATCGGGGACGAAGCGGACGATCTGGCCGCCCGACCCGATCGCGAAGTGGGAGCAGACGCCGGGCAGCTCGCCGTACTCGACGTCCGGGCGGTTCGGGGCGAAGGTGTTGAAGATGGAGTCGACGCTCCCCGCCTCCGCGTAGTGGATGACGATCAGCTGTGGATCGCGCAGCGCCGACTCGCTCTCCCCGTAGTGCCTCTTCGAGTAGGCGGCCATGTCGGCCTGGCGGTCGGGGCCGTACGGGATCAGGCGCTTGGCGATCGGGGGCTTGCTCGACTTCGCCAGTGAGGCCGGCGGAGCCGCCCCGGCGAGGACCAGCGCCGCTGCCGCGATTGCGAATCAGGTACCTAACCATCGGAGGCGATGATGGCGAGAGCGCGCGCGTGGCGCCGAGCGATCCGTTGCGGCGCTCCGGCCTCCGGGAACTCGACCACGAACGCCTGGCCGCCGCCGATCACCTCGTTCTGCCAGCTGATCGCGGTACCGCGAAGACCCAAGCCCCGGCAGCTCGTGCGCATCCCGGCGAGCTCGGCGTAGCGCGCCGCAGCCTCCGGGGCGCCGCCGCAGGCGAGGACCGCTCCCCACGGCTGGTGGTACCAGACCGACACCTCGGGCCGGATTCGCTCGAGGAAGCCCATCGCCGCGCGCGTCTCCGGCTCGGACGCCGGGCTCGGCCCTGGGTAGTAGCCGCTCGATTTCGGTACCCCGCCCCGCCATCGGAACGGGAAGTTCCTGTTCAGGTCCACCCCGCGGGAGTTGCCCCGCGAGCGCGACCGCGACCCATCGGGGTTGAGGCTCGGGATGACCCAGAGCCGCACGCCGTCGAGCTCCGCCTCGGGGATGCGACCGACCACCCCGAGGCCCGCGCGCTCGTCGCCGTGGATCACGCCGACCGCAAGCGCGACCCGCTCACCGTCGGGGTCGCCGATCCTGATCGCGCGGATCGGCCGTCCGTCGACCGAGCGGCCGATCACGACCCGCTCGTGCACCGCGGCGCGAAGCGTCCGCGCCGATTTGCCCTTCGGCTTCTTCTTCTTGCCCTTCCGGCACTTGCGGCCTTTCGGCTTCGCGCCCTTCGCCTTCGCGCAGCGCTTGGCGGCCTGGCGGTGTGACGCCCGGTTGCTGGGCCGGCGCCGTCGGGGCCTGGGGCGGGGCCACGATCGGGCGCGGAACGCTGCCCTCGAAGGCACCGAGGTCGCACGCGGGAGAGGTCCCTGGGCGAGCGACGCCGCGCTGATCGACGGCGGGGACGCACGCCGCCAGCCCCGCGTCAAGCGCGGCGCTCCCCGGATAGAGCCCGCGGGTCGGCGTCGGGCCCCCGTTGTCCGCCAGGGGCGCCAGGTCGGCGTTCGCGTCGATCAGGCTTCCCGTCCCGGTGTCGAGGCCGCACGTGTCGGTGCCCTCGAGGTTCGGGTTCGGGCCCTCCACCACCTGCAGGCCGGGCCCGCAGTTGGATTCGCCCTGGCCGACCTGGTTGCCTGAGAGGATCACCCCGTCGAGCGTCACCTGGGTCGCGAACTCCGCCCCGATGCCCCCGGCGGCGAAGCCGCTCGCGGGCGGGGCGCCGTTCTCGGCGATGGTGCTGAAGGAGATCGTCGTCGGAGCCCCCACCTCGAGGCCACCGATGAACCCGCCCGTGTTCTGGCTGATCGTCGAGTTGACGATCGTCGCCTCGCCGTCGGCGACGACCCCGCCGCTCGAGAGGTCGGCGCCGATGTTGTTCTGGGCGACGGTGCTGCTGTCGAGCAGGAGAGAGCCCGCGCCCGTCCGCTCGGCGACGACGCCTCCGCCCCCGTTTTCGATGACCAAGCTCCGGACGACCTCGAGCGAGCCCGACGAGCGCACGGCGCCCAGGTCGAAGGAGAAGTTCCCGCGGAGCGTGCTGTCGCGCAGCTCGTGAGTACCGGTGGTCCCGGCGTCGATCGCGCCGGCGGTCTCGGCCGAGCTCGCGTCGATCGTCGTGCCAACCAGCATCAGGTCACCCAGGCCCGGGCCGAGCCAGCGGATCGCGCCGCCGGACTCGCCGAACGGGGCCGATCCCTGGGTCACCCTCAGCCCGGTCAGGCTCAGCGAGGTGTCGCCCGACACATCGAGCGCGCGGTCGAGCCCCGCGGCGTCGATCAGCGGCGGCGCTCCGGTCCCCGAAGCCTCGATCGCGATCGCCCCGTCCGCGACGTCGGCGTCGAGGTCGCCGGTCAGGTTGGCGTCGTCGCCCGTCCCGGCGAGCGTCAGCGCATACGTAGAGCCGGCGTCCAGGGTCAACGTGTCGGCGGCCGGGGACTCGCCGGCGGGGCAGCCGCCGTAGGCCGCGTTGGTGCCGGCCGCCTCGATCGCCTCGCGCAGCGAGCAGCCGGAGCCGGTCGCCATCCCCGAGCGCTCGTCGGCGGTGGTCGTCACGGGGATCGGCGCGGCGATCGCGGCGTTCGCCGCGAGGGTCAGCCAGAGCGTCACGGCGGCGGCACCCGCGGCCGCGGCACACCGGGAGGTCATTCCACCCGCTGCTCGCCGGCCTTCAGGAGGCGCTCGCGCAGCTCGCGTTCATCCTCGGGCGTCGGGTCGAACTGCGAGGGGTCGGGAAGGGCGTCGAGGCCGGAGAGGCCGAAGAGCTTCTCGAAGAGGGTCGTGGTCGCGTAGGTGACCGCCCCGAAGCGGCTGCGGCCGCGCTCCTCGATCAGCCCGCGCTCGGTCAGGCTCGAAACGGCCGAGTCCGAGGAGACGCCCCGGATCCGCGCGACCTCGGGCCGCGACACGGGCTGCAGATAGGCGACGATCGCCAGCACCTCGGCCTGGGCCTGGGTCAGCGGCGGCGTTCGCGGCTTCGCGAGCAGCCTCCTCGCCGCGTCCTCGGCCTCGGGCGCCGCGATCAGCGACCAGCCGCCGGCAACCTTCTTCAGCCTCGTCCCGCGCCCGTTCTGCTCCAGGTCGGCGCCCAGCGCCTCGAGCTCGGCCGCGATGTCGTCCTCCCAGACCTCTTCGGCGTCGATCGCCTTCGCGAGCTCCTCGGCGGTGACCGGGTCAGGCGAGAGGAAGAGGAGCGCCTCGATCGTGGGCCTCAACCCGTCAGCGCTCAAGACGCCTTCACCTCGATCGGGCCGAAGGTGTCCTTCTGGGACCAGGTCGCCTCGCCGCGGCGGTGCAGCTCGAGCAGGGCGAACAGGGTCACGGCCTGGGTGAAGCGGTCCTCCCGGCCGAAGGCCTCGTCGAAGTCGAGGGTCGTGCTCTTGCGCAGCAGGTCCCGCACGACGCCGAGACGGCGCTGGACCGAGACGGTCGAGCGGATGTGGCTGACCTGCGGCTCGGGCGGGGGCGTCAGCAGGTCGCCGAGAGCGGACCCGAGCCGGTCGGGCTCGTAGGCCTGGACCGCCGCCTTGACCGCGGCGCGGCGCAGCTCGGCGGGCGGCGGGGCCGACCGGTAGAGCGCCGCGCCCTCCCGCTCGAGGATCTGCTCGAAGACCCCGGCGGCCTCGCTGTAGCGGCGGTACTCGAGCATCCGTGCGAGCAGCTCGTCGGCGGCCTCCTCGGGCCCGAGGTCGAGGTCGGCCTCCTCGCTCGGGAGCAGCAGGCGGCTCTTCAGCTCCAGCAGCGCCGCGATCAGCACCAGGAACTCCGTCACGGACTCCAGGTCGACCTCCTCCCGCTCTTCCAGGCGGTCGACGTAGGCGAGGACGATGTCGCCGAGCGACACCTCCCCGAGGCTGATCTCCTCGCGGAGCAGGACCGCGAGCAGCAGGTCGAACGGCCCCTGGAAGACGTCGAGATCCAGGTCCAGCTGGGAGACCGAGGTCACGCCGCCAGCTTACGCGGACGCGCGGTCAGCGCCCCCGGTCATTTCTTCTTCTTTTTCTTCTTCTTCTTCTTGCACTTGGCGGCCGCCTTCGCCTTCCCCTTCTTCTTCTTTTTCTTCTTCGTGCACGCGGTTGCCGCGGGCGTCGTCGTCGCGGGAGGGGTCTGCGCCGCGGGAGGCTGCGCCGCCGGGCCCGGGAGCGAGCCCTCGTAAGAGCCCGCGTCGCAACCGGCACCCACCGGACGCGCGACGCCTCGCTGGTCCACGCCCGCCGGGAAGCTTCCCGGCGTGTTGCAGGACGAGGCCGGGAGGATGTCGAGGGCCGGGCTCCCCGCGTTCAGGGCGTAGCTGCGGGTGTTCTGGGCGCCTCCGGCCTGAATCGCGAGCGGCGAGAGCAGCGGGTTCGCGTTGGTCACGTTGTCCACACCCGGGAAGCATCCCGTCCCGCTCTCGACGTTGCCGCTGCTCGCGGCCGAGAAGTCGCCCGGTCCGGCGCAGTTGAGAGGCGACCCGGCGGCGGTGTTGGCCGAGATGATCGAGCCGGTCGCGAGGATGAAGTTGTCGTCGTTGTCGGTGTGAATGCCGCCGCCCGCCCCCGCGGTGGCCGTGCTGTTGCCGGCCAGGGTCGAGAAGCGGACGAAGACGGTCCCGGCCGCCCCGAAGGCGAAGCCGATTCCTCCGCCGCCCAGGGTCGCGGTGTTGCCGCTCAGGGTGCTGTTGCGAAGGTCCACCACAGGCTCGACGAACGTGTCCCCGTCGGACTTGATGTAGATCGCTCCGCCCATCGTGTCCGTGTGGTTCCCGACGAACGAACTGCGGGTGATCCCGGTCCCGTAGTCCTGCGGGACGTCGACCCAGATGCCGCCGCCCTCATCGTCGGCGTCGTTGCCGGAGAACTCGGTCCTGCGCACGTCGATGTCGATGCCGTCGCCGCCGTTCAGGTTCGCGAGCCCGCCTCCCCACCGGTTCGCGTGGCTGGAGGTGACCCTGGAATCCTCGATCGAGAACTGCGCGTCGTCGTCGCGGACGAGGACAGCGCCACCGTCCGAGTTCGCCTCGGAGGGACGGCCATCGGTCAGGACCACAT
Organism: uncultured Solirubrobacterales bacterium; assembly: GCA_963839875.1. Classification (GTDB taxonomy): domain Bacteria; phylum Actinomycetota; class Thermoleophilia; order Solirubrobacterales; family 70-9; genus CAVUAT01. The sequence goes on along the minus strand of CAWIWP010000009.1, from coordinate 199,344 downwards.
CCTGAATCCTCATCGCCGGCGTCCCACCGGACTGCACGTCGAAGATGCGGTCGAGATCGTTGCCGTCCACGATTGACAGCGGCACGCCGTTGGCACCCGACACCCCGTCGATGACCAGGAAGCCGGGCGTGCCGACGGCCCACGAGACGTCGATGTCGCCGGTGACGTTCAGGTCCTCGTTGGCGGCCCCGGCGATCGAATAGGGCAGGTCGTCCAACTGGACGTAGTCGTCCCCGCCCGAGACTCCGGCCGGGCAATCGTCGCCCGTCATCGGGCCCACCGCCGCATTGGTCATCGCGGCGGTGACGGCCTCGCGCAGGGAGCAGGCGCCGTCGTCGGCCGATACGTCCGCGGTCGTCGTAACGGGGATGTCCACTGCGTGTGCAGCCGGCGCGATCGCAAAGAGCGCAAGGGCCGCCGAGGCAGCGAAACCGACTCGCCGGGCCCTTCCCCTATTCCCCATGCAGGGGATGCTCGCCGAGGTGACCCCCGGCGTCAATGGCACTAATGGGGAGCCGGTGCGAGATGCGTCATGGCTTTCTTCTTCTTGCGCTTCTTCTTGACACATTTGCCCTTCTTGAGCTTCTTGCCCTTCGGGCACTTCTTCGCGGGCGTGGGCGTCGCGGGGACGGCGGGCGGCGTGCTGACCGCCGGCGGCACGAACTCGTAGGCGCCGCTGTCGCAGTTGCCCGAGCGGCCGACCCCGCGCTGGTCGAGCGGCTCGCAGAAGACGGGGAGGCCGTTGTCGATCGCGATGCTGCCGGCGACGAGGGCGTGGGTGCGGGTGCCGCCCCCGTTCGCCGCCAGTGCCGGCGATAGGCCGCTGGGCACGTTGACCTTGTCGCTCGGGCTGACGGCGATGGTGCAGCCGGTTGTCGAGCCGATCACCGAGCCACCGTCCGAGAACAGAACGGCGGGACCGTTCTTGAAGCAGTCGGGCCTGTCGCCGCCGCTCTCGTCGATGTTGCCGGCGAGTATGGAGTTGCGCAACTCGACCTGGCCACCGAAGGCGTTGATTCCCCCGGCCCCGGAGCCGCCGCCGGGGAGGCTGAAGTTGGCCGTGTTCTGGGTGATCGTGGAGTGGTAGAGCCTCGCCAGGCCCGTGGAGTTGTCGAGTGCACCTCCGTCGGCAAGTGACCGGTTGCCGCTGACGGTCACCTCGTGAAGCTCCACAAGCGCGCCGGAATTCTCGATCCCCCCACCGAACGACGCCGTCTGGTTGTCGGCGATCGTGCTGCTGAACAGGTAGAGAGAGCCGCCGCCCAAGGTCCTGATGCCTCCGCCCGCCTCCGATCCGAGCGCCTGCCCTCCCCTGATCTCAACGTTGCTGATCGATGCGGAGGCCGAGATGTCCAGCACGCGATCGCCGCCAGCGCCCGCGCCCGAGATCGTCGCCGATCCGCCGGGGACCGTGATGGTCACGGCCTCGCTGATGTCGAGATCGCCGGTGGCGTTGGTGGCGTCCGTGGCTCCGGTCAGGGTGCGCACGTAGTTCGCGCCTGCATCGAGTGCGATCAGGTCCAGGCCCGCGACGCCGGTGGCGCAGCCGCCGGTGGCCGTGTTGCTGTTGGCCGAGCTGATCGCCTCGCGCAGCGAACAACCGGTGGACCCCGCGCCGCCGGCATCGAGCTCGTCCGCCGTTGTGCTCACGTCGATCGAGCCGAGCGCGACCCCGGGCGACACCGCCAACGCAACCAGCCCCATAGCCACCCCTGCCGACACCTTCCTCACGCCAGGGTTCTACCAGAGACCGCGGTCGCCGGGCCCTGGTCAGTCGGGTCCGACGCCGATCGCCGACCGGACCTCGGCGAGGACGGGAGCCGCGATCTCTCGCGCCTTCTCGGCGCCCGCCTCCAGTGCCGCCTCGAGCGCCGCCTCGTCGGGGCGGATCTCCTCGTAGCGCTCGCGCACCGGGGCCAGGAGCTCGACGACGGCCTCGGCAACGGCGCCCTTGAAGTCTCCGTAGCCGGACCCCTCGAACTCGGCTTCGACCTCGTCCATCGAGATTCCCCGAGCGACCGAGAGGATCTCGATCAGGTTCGCGACCCCCTCCTTTCCCTCTCCTCGCGTGACCTCGGAGCCGGAGTCGGTGACCGCGCTCTTGAACTTCTTGGTCAGCGTCTTCTCGTCGTCCAGCACCAGCACCGTCCCCTGCTCGGTCCCGCCGGTGGTGGACATCTTCGAGGTCGGGTCCTGGAGGTCCATGATCCGCGCGCCGACGTCGGGGATCCGGTGCTCGGGCTCGACCAGGATGTCGCCGAAGCGGGCGTTGAACCGCCGGGCGATCTCGCGCATCAGCTCGATGTGCTGGCGCTGGTCCTCGCCGACCGGGACCGTGTCGGCCTTGTAGGCCAGGACGTCCGCCGCCTGCAGCACCGGGTAGAAGAAGAGCCCCGCGGAGACCAGCTCGCGCTGCTTCGCCGACTTCTCCTTGAACTGGGTCATCCGATCCAGGTCGCCGTGGGCGGTGAGCGCCGTCAGGTACCAGGTGAGCTCTGTGTGCTCCCGGACGTCGGACTGGCGGAAGAGGATGCAGCGCTCGGGCTCGAGGCCCGCAGCGAGCAGGATCGCGGTGGTGTCGTGGACCTGGCGCCGCAGCTCGGCCGGGTCCCACGGGACCGTGATCGCGTGGAGGTCGACGATGCAGTAGATCGCCGGGTCTCCGTCGTCCTGGCCGGAGACGTACTGGCGGATTGCGCCGATGTAGTTGCCCAGGTGCTTCCGGCCCGTGGGCTGGATTCCGCTGAAGATCTTCGCCATCGGCCGCAGCTTATGAGGCGACCGGCGAGGGAGCCCTACCGGTTGACGCTCGCCATCCCGCTCGCGTCGTAGCGATCGCCGGCTACCTGGTCCGCTGCGCTCTCCAGCGCCGCCAGCTCGTCCTCTCCCAGGGTGATGTCGAAAGCCGCAACGTTCTCCTCGAGGTAGGTCCGCCGCTTCGTGCCGGGGATCGGGAAGACGTCCTCTCCGCGGGAGTGGACCCAGGCGAGCGCGAGCTGCGCCGCCGTGACCCCGCGGGAATCCGCCATCTCGTCAAGAGCCTCGACGATCGCGATGTTGGACTCGAGGTTGCCGTCCGCGAACCGGGGGTTCCTCCGCCGGTAGTCGTCCTTGTCGAGCGCGTCGGTATCTCGGATCTTCCCGCTCAGGAAGCCGCGGCCGAGCGGGCTGTAGGCGACGAAGGCGATTCCCAGCTCGCGGCAGGTGTCCAGCACGCCGTTCTCCTCCGGCTCGCGGGTCCACAGCGAGTACTCGGTCTGGACGGCGCTGAGCGGAGCGGTCGCGTGTGCCGCGCGGATCGTGTCGGGCGCCGCCTCGGAGATGCCGAGGTAGCGCACCTTGCCCTCGGCGACCAGCTCGCCCATCGCGCCGAAGGTCTCCTCGACGGGGACACCCGGGTCCACGCGGTGGAGGTAGTAGAGGTCGACGTGGTCCATGCGCAGGCGCCGGAGCGATCCCTCGATCGAGGCGCGCACATTCTCGGGAGTCCCGTCGTTGGACATCGTCGGCGGGTCGGCTTCCATGTCTCGCACGATTCCGAACTTCGTTGCGAGGACGAAGGAATCGCGCTCGCGTCCCTCGAGCGTGGCCCCCAGCAGCTCCTCGTTCGCGTGCGGCCCGTACATCTCGGCCGTGTCGAGCAGCGTCACCCCGAGCTCCAGGGCGCGGTCGATCGTCTTCGCCGACTCGTCGTCGTCGCGGCCGCCGTAGAAGGCGCTCATACCCATGCAGCCCAGGCCCTGCGCGCTCGCCTCGAGCCCCCGCGACCCGAGCTTTCTCGTCTTCATGGCGCCGCCGTCTCGATCGTGCGTTTCTCCATCGTGTCCTCCTCTTGCCGCGGATTCTGGATTCCGAACCCCGCGATCACGCCGCCGATGATCATCAGGACACCGCCGACGGCGATGCCCAGGTGGAAGCCGTCGGTCGCCGCCGACACCGACGCCGCCTCGACCTGCTCAGCCTCGTCTGCCGCGAGCCCCTTCGTGTCCGGGCGCCGCAGCGGATCCGTCTTGGCATCGTCGACGACCGACTGGGCGTCGGGTGAGACCGTGGCTCCGGCCAGCTCCTCGTCGATCGTCGCGCCGAACTGCCCCGAGATCAGTGCCCCCAGGATCGCGATTGCCAGGAGGCCGGCGACGCGGGAGACGCCGTTGTTGATCCCCGACGCGACGCCGGCGTGGCGCTCGGCCACCGAGTCCAGGGCGGTTGCCGTGAGCGGGGCCACCGTCGCCGAGAGGCCGAGGCCGAACAGGAGCAGCCCGGGCAGCACGTCGGCGACATAGCTCGGATCCGCCCCGATCCGCGTCAGCAGCAGCAACCCGATGCCGGCGACGATCGGCCCGATCGCCATTGGCAGCCTCGGGCCTGTGCCGGATGCGAGCTTGCCGAAGCGCGGCGAGAGAACGAACAGGATCAGCGACACGGGCGTCGTCGCGAACCCGGCCTCCAGCGGCGAGTAGCCGGCCGTCTGCTGGAGGAAGAGCGTCAGGAAGAAGAGGCCGCCGATCAGCCCGGCGTAGACGATCAGCGTCTCGAGGTTCGTTATCGCGAAGTTCCGGACCTTGAACAGGCTCAGGTCCAGCATCGCGTGCCGGTAGCGCGACTCCCACACGAGGAAGAGCGCGAACAGGACGATCCCGCCCACCAGCGGAATGAACACCATCGGGTCACCCCAGCCCTTGGTCGGCTGCTGGATCAGCGCGAACACCGGGCCGGCGAGGCCCGCAGCCGACAGCCCGATCCCGACCCAGTCGATCGCGCGGTCGGCGTCGGGATCCTTGCTCTCCTTCACGCACGCCCGCGCCATCAGGATCGTGAGGATCACGAGCGGCACGTTGATCCAGAAGATCGCGCGCCACGAGAGCGCCTCGACCAGCGCCCCGCCCCCTGCCGGGCCGATCACGGTCGCGATTCCGCTCCACGCGGTCCAGGTGCCGACCGCCTTGCCCCGCTCGGCTCCCTCGAAGGTCGCGGCCAGGATCGCCAGCGACCCCGGGACGAGCAGAGCGCCGGCGAATCCCTGCAGCGCACGCCCCGCGATCAGGATCTCGACGCTTGGAGCCGCCGCGCACATCACCGAGGTGACGGCGAACCCGGCGAGCCCGTACATGAACATCCGGCGCCGGCCGAACTGGTCGCCCAGGCTCCCGCCGACCAGCATGAGAGACACCAGCGCGAGCAGGTAGGCCTCTACGACCCACTGCTGGTCGGCGAGGCTCGCGTCGAGGTCGTCGCTCAGGTCGGGCAGCGCGACGTTCACCACCGTCGCGTCCAGGAAGACGATCGTCGAACCGAGGATGGTCGAGATCAGCGTGAAGAGCTTGCGACGGCTTTCGCTCACGGCGTCCAGTATGAGAGGGGCATGACCGGAGCCCCCTTCCCAAAGCGAATCGACCCGATGCTCGCAAAGGCGGGATCGCTGCCCGGCGACGACGGCGCCTGGGGCTTCGAGCTGAAGTGGGACGGGATCCGCGCGCATCGCCTTCGTCAGCGACGGCGAGCTGCGGATGCAGAGCCGCCGCATGGAGGACGTGACCTTCCGCTATCCCGAGTTGGCTCCGATGGCCGAGGCGCTCGCGGGCCGCGCAGCGATCCTCGACGGCGAGGTCGTCGCCCGGGACGAGGATGGTCGCCCGACCTTCCAGCTGGTCCAGCGCCGGATGGGGCTGACCTCGGACGCTGCCGTCGAATCCCGCCGGCGCCAGACTCCCGTCGACTTCGTCGCCTTCGACCTCGTCCACCTCGACGGCGAGGACCTGCGGCCGCTCCCCTACGCCGAGCGCCGCGAGGCGCTGGCGGGCCTCGGGCTGGACGGCCCCCGCTGGAGCTCGCCGGCGCACCGCGTCGGCGGCGGGGATGAGCTCTTCGAGGCCGCGAAGGGCCGCGGGCTCGAGGGCGTCGTCGCGAAGAAGCTCGACAGCCCCTACCGGGAGGGCCGCCGCAGCGGAGAGTGGATCAAGCAGCGCATCTGGCGCGAGCAGGAGTTCGTCATCGGCGGCCACATCCCGGGCGAGGGCAGGCGCGCGGAGTCGGTCGGTTCACTCCTCGTCGGCTACTACGACGAAGGCCGGCTCATGTTCGCCGGCGCGGTCGGCTCCGGGCTGAACCAGGAGCATCTGGACTGCTGAAGCGCGAGCTGGCGAAGATCCGCCGCCACGACAGTCCCTTCGACACCCCCGTGCGGGGCCCGAAGGCGAAGCTCGCGGTGTTCTGCGAGCCCGAGCTGGTCTGCCAGGTCACGTGGAGCGAGTGGACCGCGCAGGGGACCCTCCGCCAGCCTGCCTTCAAGGGGATGCGCACGGACAAGGATCCGAAAGACGTCGTGCGGGAGCAGCCTGCATGACGGCACGCATTGAGATACCCGACGAGGGGTAGTCTCGGAAGTGTCGAACCCGACCTCGAGGTGATGCCCTGATGGCAAGAGCAATTTGGAGTGGATCGGTCAGCTTCGGTCTGCTGAACGTGCCTGTGAAGCTCTACAGCGCGGTGTCGAAGAACACCGTCCGCTTCCGCGAGCTTCGCGAGAAGGACGGCTCCCGCGTGCGCCACAAGCGGGTCGCGGAGGAGGACGACAAGGAGGTCTCCTACGACGACATCATCAAGGGCTACGAGTTCGCCCCGGACCAGTACGTGACGGTCACGAAGGAGGAGCTCGCGGAGCTCTCCCCCAAGAAGACCCGCGCGATCGAGATCCAGGACTTCGTGGACCTCGACGAGATCGACCCCATCTACTTCGAGCAGCCCTACTACCTCGGTCCCGACAAGGGCGCCGAGAAGGCCTACGCGCTGCTGGTCAAGGCGATGACCGATGCCCACAAGGTCGCGGTCGCCCGCTTCGTGCTGCGCAACAAGGAGCACCTCGCCGCGATTCGCCCGATGGACGATGTCCTGACGATGGCGACGATGCGCTTCCACGACGAGGTGACCAAGCCCGAGGACCTGGGAGACGACATCTTCGCCGAGAAGCCGGCGAAGCCCGACAAGCGCGAGCTCGACATGGCGAAGGCCCTGATCGAGTCGCTCTCCAGCAACTTCGACGCCGGCAAGTACCGCGACGAGTACCGCGAGCAGCTGCTCGAGATGCTCGAGGACAAGGCCGCCGGCAAGGAGGTCGTCAGCGCCCCGTCAGAGGAGCCCGAGCCGACCAAGGCACCGGACCTGATGGCCGCCCTCGAGGAGAGCCTCGCGGCGGTCCGCGGCGAGTCGAAGGGCAACGGCGGCGCGAACGGGTCCGCGAAGACGAAGAAGAAGCCCGCTGCCAAGAAGAAGGCCGCGAAGAAGAAGCCGGCTGCGAAGAAGAAGGCGAAGGCTGGCTCCAAGTAAGGGCACCGAGGTCTCGGTCGGCAAGCGCAAGCTGAAGCTGACCAACCTGGACAAGGTCCTCTATCCCAAGGCGGGGTTCACCAAGGGCGAGGTGATCGACTACTACGCCCGGGTCTCCGACACGATGGTCCCGCACCTGCGCGGGCGCGCGACGACGCTGAAGCGCTACCCCGACGGCGTCGACGGCTTCAACTTCTTCGAGAAGCGCAGCCCCAAGCACCGGCCCGACTGGGTGAAGACGGCGACGGTCCTCGCCGACCGCGCCGGCGAGATCGACTTCACGCTGGTCGACAACAAGCCGACCCTCGTCTGGCTCGCGCAACTCGCCTCGCTGGAGCTCCACCCCTCGCTCGCCAAGGCCTCGAAGATCGAGGTGCCGACGGTGATCGCGTTCGATCTGGATCCCGGTCCGCCCGCGGACATCATCCAGTGCTGCCAGGTGGGGCTCTGGGTCCGCGACCTGTTCGAGCAGTTCGGGATGGAGTGCTTCCCGAAGACCTCGGGCTCCAAGGGCATGCAGGTCTACGTCCCCCTGAACGGCCAGATCACCTACGAGAAGGTGACGCCCTTCGCCAAGGCGGTCGCCCTGCTCCTGGAGAAGGAACATCCCAAGCAGGTCGTCTCGAAGATGGCCAAGAAGCTCCGCAAGAACAAGGTCTTCGTCGACTGGAGCCAGAACACGAAGTCCAAGACCACCATCGCCGTCTACTCCCTGCGCGCCAGGGAGCGCCCCACGGTCTCGACCCCGATCGAGTGGGACGAGGTCGAATCCGCGCTGAAGGCGAAGAAGGCCGACCGCCTCGTCTTCGACTCCGAGGACGTCCTGAAGCGGATCGACAAGCACGGCGACCTCTTCGAGCCCGTCCTGAAGCTGAAACAGCGCCTGCCGGCGGTCCCCGATGCCGACTGACGGTGAACCGCTGGGCCCCCGCCCTGCGTATCCACTGGTGATGGCCCGGACGTTCGCAGCCGCCCTCGCCCTCATCGCCTGCCTCGGACTGGCAGCGTGCGGCGACGCCGAGGAGGCAGAGGCGCCCGCCGAGCCCGCCGGTGGCGATGGTGGTTCGAGCGTTCTCACGGGCACCCAGCCCCTGCTGAACGGCGAGGAGGTCGACCTCGACCGCTACAAGGGCAGCGTCGTCCTCGTGGTCAACACGGCCAGCGAGTGCGGCTTCACCCCGCAGTTCGAGCAGCTCCAGTCGCTCTACGAGCAGCGCCGCGGCGACGACTTCGTGATCCTCGGCTTCCCGGCCGACGACATCGCCAACCAGGAGCCGCGCGACGACGCCGAGATCGCCGAGTTCTGCGAGGCCAACTTCGGAGTCACCTTCCCGATGTTCTCGAAGTCCAACGTCGTCTCCGAGCCGGTCAACCCCCTCTTCTCGGCCCTATCCGGCGAGCTCGGCGAACCGACCTTCAACTTCAACAAGTACCTCCTCGACCGCAAGGGCCGCCCGGTCGAGCGCTTCGACACCTCGGTCGAGCCGGACGACCCGGCGCTGACCCAGGCGATCGACCAGCTTCTCTAGACGCCGACGCGAGCGGCGACGCGCAAGTGGTCAGCGGCTCGAGCCAGTCCTTGAGACCGCGCGAACCTGCCACCATCGGCTCCGTGCTGACCATCAACGACAGGCCGGTCTTCCGGATGGGGCTGACGAAGGAGCAGGCCAAGCTCGTCAGCCGGTACATGGTCAAGGAGTACTCCCAGAACGCGGGGGACACGCAACCGGGGATGGTCCAGGTCTGGGACTACTTGGTGGAGGTGCCCGGCCGTGACGGGCAACCTGTCCGGCTGACGATCCGGGTCAAGGGCTTCGGCTTCGAACTCCCCGAACCCGGCCACATGGTGCCGGTGCTCGTCAACCGCCGCCGGACCAAGGCGGCGTTCGACGTCGACGACCCGAGCATCTCGCTCAGCGCCCAGTACGACCATGGCGCGAAGCAGCGCAAGGCGAAGGCCGCGGCGGACAAGGCGGAGTTCGACTCGCTGCGCTCCGGCAAGGACGCGCGCCGCTCGTAGCGCGAGACACCACGACGGGCCTGCTCGTCGCGCAACGCAGCAGGTGCAAGTGGTCAGCCCGTCGTGACCAGCTAGGCGATCGGCAGCGGCTCGCTCACCAGCGGGCGCTTCTGCAGCGAGCGGATCGCTCGGCCCAGGCGGCGGGTTCCCTCGGCCAGCTCGTCCGGAGAGAGGAAGCCGAACGAGAGGCGCATGTGGGTCAGGTGCGAGGTGTCGGGCAGCATCGCCGCGCCGGGGACGAAGGTCACGCCGTGGCGGACCGCCTCGGTCATCACGTCGCGCTCGTCGAACGATCCGTTGAGGGTGAGCCAGAGGTGGCCCCCGCCCTTGGGCTCGGATTCGTACGTCGCCAGCCCCTTCAGGTGCTTTTCCACGGCCTCGAGCAGGGCGTCTCGGCGCTCGCGGTAGAAGTTGCGGGCGAGATCCAGGTGCTCCGGGTAGCGGCCGGCGGCGAGAAAACCCGCCAGGGCGAGCTGGGTCATCGTCGCGCTGTGCATGTCGTCGGCCCGCTTCTCGACCAGGATCCGGTCGCGCACCGGGCCGCTGGCGGCGATCCAGCCGACGCGCAGGCCGCCGCCGACCGTCTTCGACAGCGAGTCGATGTAGATCACGTGGCCCTTGGACTCGGACGCGCAGCGTGCCGGGGTCCTCGCCCTCGAAGCGGAGGTCGCCGTAGACGCCGTCCTCGACGATGAAGAAGCCGTGGCGGCGCGAGAGCTCTAGCAGGCGCTTGCGGCGCGCCGGCGAGAGGTCGTAGCCGGTCGGGTTGTGGCAGCGGGTCTGTATCGCGAGGAAGCGGATCTCCTCGCGGCCGAGGATCGCCTCGAGCGCGTCCACGTCGAGTCCCTCCTCGTCCATCGGGACCGGGATGACCCGGCTCCCCATCGACTTGACCGACTCGATCACGCCCATGAAGCTCGGCGACTCGCAGGCGACCCCCTCGCCGGGCCGCAGGATCGCGCGGGCCGCGAGGGTCAGACCCTGCCGGGCGCCGCTGGTGATGACGATGTCGCCCCGGTCCTCCGGCGCCCCGCGCTGTGCGGAGAGCTCGGCGACCTGCTCGACCATCTCCGGCAAGCCGGCGATGTCGGTGTACTGGAGGGCGCGACTGTCGCACTCGTCGAGAGCCTCGGCGAGCGCCTCGCGCATCGCCTTGTAGGGGAACAGCTCGGACGACGGGTAGCCGACGGAGAGGGGGATCAGCCCACGCGCCTTCGAGTGGCGGTACATCTCGGCCATCACGCGGTCTGCACGCGTCTCGATCGTCGGCGGCAGCACATAGCGCTGCCAGTCCGTCGAGTCGGAGTCGACCGCCTCGCCACCCATCTGCTCGGGCACGATCGCCGGAGCCGCGTCGCGGACGAACGTGCCACGCCCGACCTGCGAGCTGACGAGGCCGAGCTCGCGGAGGCGGCGGTACGAGCGGACCGCGGTCAGGTGGTTGATGCCCGCCGTCTCGGCCAGGGCGCGGGTCGGGGGCAGCTTCTCGCCCGGGGACAACTCGCCGGCCTCGATCGCCCCGCTGATCGAGGTGACGATCTGCTCGGTCAGCGAGCGCTCATCGTCGCGCTTGAGCTCGGCCAATTCCGCTTTGTATGACATACAAGACTCCTACATGTCGGCTATGGTGCGGCCTGAGTGTAACGCAGTGACCCGCAAGGCGCAATCGAAGGGGTTCAGATGTACCACACGACTACACAAGAGATCACCATCCGGCTCGCCCGTACGGGCGACCACTCCGCTCTCGGCGCGCTCGCCGAGCGCGACAGCCGCGAGCTGCCGGCGGGGGACCTGCTCGTCGCCGAGGTCTCCGGCGAGATCCGCGCCGCGCTGCCCGTTAGCGGCGGCGAGGCGATCGCCGACCCCTTCAGCCGCTCGGACGAGCTCGTGCGCCTGCTCTCCGCCCGCATCGACCAGCTCAACGGCCGCGGCGGCAGCGGACTCCGCGCGCGGCTCGGGCGCGCCCTTCGCTCCCGCAACCGCGGAAGCCTCTCTCCCCAGCCCGCGGGAACGCTGCGCGCGCTGGACTGACCATCGCGCCACTGACCCGCTTGACCGCCCGCCGGCTGGTCCAGCTCCTCGCCGGGCTGGGCCTCTATGGGTTCTCGATGGCACTGATGCTCCGCGGGGAGCTGGGGAACATGCCGTGGGACGTGCTGCACCAAGGCGTCTCCGAGCAGTTGGGCATCCCCTTCGGCGTCGTCGTCATCGCGGTCGGAGTGCTCGTGCTCCTGGCCTGGGTGCCGCTGCGCGAACGACCCGGGATCGGGACGATCAGCAACGTCGTGCTGGTCGGTGTCGCGGCCGACGCCTCGCTTCGCGCGATCCCCGACCTCGATGACACGGCCGTGCGGGCGGCGGTCGCGGCGGCGGGCGTCCTGCTGAACGGGGTCGCGACCGCCGCCTACATCGGCGTGCACCTCGGCCCCGGCCCGCGCGATGGGTTGATGACCGGACTGGTGCGGACCACGGGCGGTTCGATCCGGCTCATCCGCACCGGAATCGAGGTCGCCGTCGTGGCGGCCGGCTTCGCCCTCGGCGGCACCTTCGGCATCGTCACGATCGTGTACGCGCTGGCCATCGGCCCCCTGGTCCACGCGCTGCTGCCCCGCTTCTCCGTTCCCGATCCGGATGAACCAGGCCTCCGCTTGGACCCAGCCTCCGTCTGAGGCCATATCTACGTTGGCCGGGTGGCCGACGGGTCCAAGACCGAATCCGACCTGACCGCCGACGAGGGGCGCCTGCGCCTCGCGCGGAACCTGCGGCGCGTCGGGCTCGGCGCGATGTTCGTGTTCGTCGCGGTCGGTGCCTTAGGCCTCTTCGACACGCGCGACGGCGAGGGTGAGGCGGCGGGTGGCGGAGTCGAGCTCGAGGTCTCCTACCCCGAGCGGGCCAGGGCCGGCCTCGACTCGAACCTCGAGCTGACGATCACGCGCAGCGGCGGCTTCGACGAGCCGGTCCCAGTCGCGATAGACGCGGAGTGGCTCAGCATCTTCCAGGTCGGTGGCGTGCAGCCCCAGCCCGACTCCGAGACCGCCGACCCCGAGCGCGTCATCTGGGAGTTCGAGCCGCCGCCGGGCGACACGCTCCAGGTGTCGATCGATCTCGCCCTCCGCCCCGCCCTTCGCGCCGGCAAGCCCGGCAGGGTCGCGGTCCTCGGTGCGGACGACGCGGAGCTCGCCGCGTTCGGGTTCGAGACGGGAGTGAGTCCCTAGTGGAGATCATCCTGCGGGCAGCCGTGATCTTCTTCTTCCTCTGGATCCTGACCAGGGTCATGGGGAAGCGGACCCTCGCCCAGCTCTCGACCTTCGAGCTCGTCCTGCTGATCGTGCTGGGCGACATGGTCCAGGCGGGCGTCACCCAGAACGACCAGTCGCTGACCGGCTCGATGCTCGCGGTCGGGACGCTCGCGACCCTGGTGATGGGCTTCGCCTACCTGAGTTGGCGGTTCCCCTCGGCCGAGAAGGTGATCGAGGGCATCCCCGCCGTGATCGTCTCGAACGGCGAGGTCGTCGAGGAGACGATGAGGATCGAGCGCATGTCGCGCACGGACCTGAACGAGGCGGCCCGCCAGCAGGGGATCGGCGATCTCAGTGAGGTGAAGCTCGCCGTCCTCGAGACGAACGGGCTGGTCTCGTTCGTCAAGGACGAAGGGGGCAGCGAAGACGGCGGCGGCGGCACCGAGCGTGGGCCGAAACGCCGCTTCCCCCACAGGGGCACCGGCGGGTCCTGACAACGAGTCGGCATAGAGCGGCTACGCCGTCACTCGTCGCGCGGTACCTACCTCGAGGGCGACGGCCCCGGTAGGGCCTGGCGGATGACCGGGTCGCGCGCCGCTCCGACCTCGTCGAGGCGGCGGACCGGCGTCGTATAGGGCGCGCTCTGGGCGATCGTGGGGTCGTCCTCGGCCTCGGCGAGGATCTCGTCGATCGCCTCGGCGAACGCGTCGAGGGTCTCGCGCGTCTCGGTCTCTGTCGGCTCGACCATCAGGGCCTCGTCCACCAGCAGCGGGAAGTACACGGTCGGCGGGTGGAACCCGAAGTCGAGCAGCCGCTTGGCCAGGTCGAGGGTCTTGATCCCGAGCTCGTTCTTGGCGGTCTTTCCCGAGAGGACGAACTCGTGCATCGGCGGGCGGTCGAAGGCGACCGGCGTGTATTTGCCGGCGCGCCCTGACTTCAGCTTCGCGAGCAGGTAGTTCGCGTTCAGCACGGCGGTCTCGGAAGCCTCCTGGAGGCCGTCGCCGCCGAGGCTGAGGATGTACGCGTAGGAGCGGACGAAGACGCCGAAGTTCCCCTGGAAGCCCCGCAGCCGCCCGATCGACTTGGGCCGGTCGTGTTCCAGGTCGAACGTGGCTCGATCGCCGTTCGACCCCTCGCGGCGGACCACCTGCGGCTTCGGCAGGAACGGCTCGATCCGGTCCGAGACGGCGATCGGCCCTGCGCCCGGGCCGCCGCCGCCGTGGGGCTGCGAGAAGGACTTGTGGAGGTTGACGTGGACGATGTCGAAGCCCATGTCGCCCGGGCGCGAGCGGCCCATGATCGCGTTCAGGTTCGCGCCGTCGTAGTAGAGGGTCCCGCCGACCCCGTGGACGATCTCGGCGATCTCGGCGATGTTCTCGTCGAAGAGGCCGAGGGTGTTGGGGTTGGTGAGCATCAGGCAGGCGACCTGATCGTCGGCCTTGGAGCGCAGGTCGTCGACGTCCACTCCCCCGCGCTCGTTGGTCGCGACCTTCACGACCTCGAAGCCGGCCATCGTCACCGTCGCCGGATTGGTGCCGTGGGCGGTGTCCGGGGTCAGGACCTTCGGGCGCTCCTCGCCGCGGTCGGCGTGGTAGGCCCGGGTCAGAAGCAGGCCGGCGAGCTCGCCGTGGGATCCGGCCGACGGCTGGAGGCTCACATGCGGCAGGCCGCAGATCTCGGACAGCGACTCCTGCAGCATCCACATCAGCTCCAGCGCGCCCTGTGCCCTGCGCGGCTCCTGGGCGGGGTGCAGCCGGGCGTGGCCGGGCAGCGCCGCGACGCGCTCGTTCAGGCGCGGGTTGTGCTTCATCGTGCAGCTGCCGAGCGGGTAGAAGCCGGAGTCGAGGTCGAAGTTCCTGCGCGAGATCCGGTTGTAGTGGCGGACGATCTCGGGCTCGGCGATCTCGGGGAGCTCGGCCGGCTCGTCCCGCAGGAGGCCCTCGGGGATCAGGTCCGCGAGCGGCGTCTCGGGCACGTCGGTGTCCGGGAGCGTGGCGGCGCGGCGGCCCTCCACGGAGCGCTCGAAGATCGTGGTGGCGCGGTCGCGCTGCATCGGGGTCTGGGTGATGTCGGGGACCGCCATCAGGCCACCCCCTCCGCGACGCGCTCGCCGGCCGTGCCGGATCCGTTCTTCGACGCGGAGATCGCGCGGCCGAGCACCTCGGCGAGGCGGTCGATGTCCGCCCGGCTGCGCCGTTCGGTGATCGCGACGAGCAGGCCGTTGGGGTGCTCGGGGTAGTCGCGGCCGAGCGGGTAGCCGGCCCCGATGCCCTCGGCGGCGCAGCGGTCGAGCACATCGTCCACGGGGGCGTCCAGCGAGATCGCGAACTCGCGGACCACCGGCGATGTGTGGAGAAGCTCCACGCCGTCGACCGCGCCCAGGGCCTCCCGCGCATATGCGGTGCGCCGGGCCAGCAGCTCTCCGAGCTCGACGAAGCCGCGCTTGCCCAGCCAACTCAGGTGGATCATCCCGGCGAGAGCGTTCAGGGCCTGGGCCGTGCAGATGTTGTGGGTCGCCTTCTCGCGGCGGATGTGCTGCTCACGCGTCTGAAGGGTCAGCACGAACCCCCGGCGGCCGTCCACGTCGGTCGTCTCGCCGGCGATGCGTCCCGGCATGCGCCGGATGTGCTCCTCGGTGGCGCAGAAGAAGCCGAATGACGGGCCTCCGTAGTCGAGGCGGTTGCCGAGGGGCTGGCCCTCGCCGACCGCGACGTCGGCCCCGCACTCGCCCGGGGGCTTCAGGATCGAGAGGGCGATCGGGTCGCAGGCGACGACCACCAGCGCCCCTGCCTCCTTGGCTGCGGCGCCGAGCGCCTCGACGTCCTCGACGGATCCCAGGAAGTTCGGCTGCTGAAGGAAGACCGCGGCTGTGTCCTCGTCGATCGCGTCGGTGAGGGCGGCGGCGTCGGTCACCCCGTCGGCGAGCGGCACCTCGACGAGCTCGGTCCCGTAACCGGTGCCGTAGGTCACGAGCGACTCGCGACTGTGCGGGTGGACCCCGCGCGAGGCGACGAGCTTCTTGCGCCCGGTGGCGCCGATCGCCAGGTAGGCGGCCGAGGCGACGGCGGAGGGCCCCTCGTACAGAGCGGCGTTGGAGACCGGGAGGCCCGTCAGCTCCGACATAGCCGTCTGGAACTCGAACATCGCCTGAAGCCCGCCCTGGGAGATCTCGGGCTGGTACGGCGTGTAAGGCGTCAGGAACTCCGAGCGGGAGATGATCGCCTCGACGAGCGCGGGCACGTAGTGGTCGTACATCCCGGCGCCGAGGAAGCTGACCTCCGACTCGGCGTCCGAGTTGCGAGCGGCGAGGGCCGACAGAGCGTCGTAGACCTCGGCCTCCGTGGCACCGTCGGGCAGCTCCAGCGGCCGGCCCAGCCGCAGGCCCTCGGGGATGTCCGCGAAGAGCTCGTCGATGGACTCGGCGCCGATCGCCTCGAGCATCTCGGAGCGGTCGCGGTCAGTCGCTGAGGTGTAGCGGCTCACCGGTCCATCGTAGAAGGCCGCACGGCGCGGCCCGGCGCCCCAGGGGTCAGTCGGCGAGGAGCTTCTTGTACGCCTCGGCGTCCATCAGCGAGTCGAGCTCGCCCGTGTCCGAGAGCTTCACCTTGACGAGCCAGCCGTCCCCGTAGGGGTCGGTGTTGATCACCTCGGGGTTCTCCTTGGCGGCCTCGTTCACCTCGGTGATCTCGCCGCTCAGGGGCGAGATGACGTCGGAGACGGCCTTGACCGACTCGACCTCGGCGTACGAGGCGTCCTTGCTCACGGTGGTGCCGGCGTCCGGCGGGTCGAAGAAGACGACCTCGCCCAGGGCGTCCTGCGCGTACCAGGTGATCCCGAAGACGGCTTCGTCGCCGTCCACCCGGGCCCAGTCGTGCTCGGCGTGGTACTTCAGGTCTTCGGGGTAGGACTCGTCGGCCACGGGCGGCAGCCTAAGCGATCTAGGGATAGATCGGCGTCGGCGTCGGCGGCCGCACCTCGAGCGTCTTCCCCCTCGCGAACTGCCGGCTCGTGAGCTTGATCTTCCGGGTGAAGTCGAAGGACGCGAGCGGGATCCGGTAGCTGACGACGAGCTGGTGCGGACGGCGCTTCAGCGCGCGAAGGCTCAGCTGCTGGTCGACCCAGACCGCGTTGCCGAGGAACGACGCCGCCGTCGGCGACGTCTCGCGGCTGCCGGGATCGGGCTCGAGCACGATCCAGCGGCGACCCACCTTCCGCCGGACCACGATCTTCGTCAGGTAGTTGTGGTCGGCCAGAAGGAAGTAGTACGAGCGGAGCTCGATCTGGCCGATCCCCGGCGAGGCCCGCTCCAGGGTCAGGTCCATCATCGAGAGCGCGAAGGGGTTGGCCCGGTTCTCGGTCACCTGGTAGGCGAAGTCGACCGGTGCGCCGCCGCTCTCGGCCACCCGCAGGGTGATCGGCCTCGGCGGAGCGACCCAGACCGTTGCGAAGTAGTGGTGCTTTCCCGCGGAGTCGACGGTCGTCCTCAGATCGGTCGCGAGGCACCCCTCCGGCTCGGCGACGCAGGTGGCGACCCCGCCGGGCCCGTCGGCGACGAACTCGAAAGTCCGCGGCAGCGGGCCGGCGGCCGGGGTCGCCATCGTGACGGCGCCGTGAGCCGTACCGCTGAACAAGACCGCACCCAGCGCGATCGAGCCGGCGATCGCGCCGAGCGCGACCGCGATCGGCCGAAGCACCTCTACGCCGACCCGCCGTCGTAGAGGGGAACCTTCTCGATCCTTCCCGGACGCCGCTTGCCGCGGACGTCCACCTCGATCTCGGTGCCCTGCTCGCCGAGGTCGGCCGCGACATATCCCATGCCGATCCCGTATCCGAGCGAGGGCGAGAGCGTGCCGCTGGTCACGACGCCGACCTCTTCCCCTCCCGCGAGAATCAGGTTGCCCTGGCGGGGGATGCCCTCGTCGAGCACGATCGGCTTCAGCAGGCGCTCGGCGCCGGCCTCACGCTGCTCGGCGCAGCGCTCGGAGCCGATGAAGCCCGTCTGCTCCTCGACGATCCAGCCCAGGCTCGCCTCGATCGGCGTGTGCTCGGTGTCGAGGTCGTTGCCGTACAGCGCGTAGTTCACCTCGAGGCGGAGGGTGTCGCGGGCGCCGAGCCCGGCGGGAGCGGCGCCGGCCACCACCAGCTCCTCCCACAGGGCCGCGGCCTCGTCGGGCGGGACGAGGATCTCGACGCCGTCCTCGCCCGTGTAGCCGGTGCCGCAGACGAGGGCGTCCCCCGTCCCGAGGTTCATGTCGGTCACGCGGAAGCGCTTCGGCAGGTCCCCCTGGGCCAGGGAGCCGACCACCTCGCGGGCCTTCGGCCCCTGCACGGCGAGCATCGCGTAGTCGTGGAAGCGGTCGTTGACGTCGGCGTCGAACTCCCCCGCGTGCTTCTGGAACCAAGCCAGGTCGGTCTCGTGGTTCGAGGCGTTGGTGACGGTCAGGTAGTGGTCGGCGGCGAGCCGGTAGGTGAAGAGGTCGTCGAGTACGCCGCCGTCCTCCCGGCACAGGCACGAGTACTGAGCCGCCCCGACCTCCAACTTCGAGATGTCGTTCGTCAGGAGCCGCTGGAGCAGGTCGAGCGCGCCGGGCCCCTCTGTCTCGATCTCGCCCATGTGGGAGACGTCGAAGACGCCGCAGGATTCACGGACAGCGGCGTGCTCGTCCTTGATGCCTCCGTACTGGACGGGCATCTCCCAGCCCGCGAAGTCGACCAGCTTTGCGCCGGCGTCGACGTGGGTCTCGTACAGCGGGGTTCGCCGAAGCTCGCTCACCGCCCGGAATCTAGTACGCCCGCGACGAGCGGTGCCGAGGACTACTTCAGGAAGTCGGGAACGTCGATCTCGGAGTCCGAGATGCGCAGGTCGCCCAGCGTCTCGCGCTCGCGGCGGATCGCGCCGGCGCTCCCGCGGTCGCTCGCCTCGCGGCGGCGCTGAACGAAGGGGGGCGTCTCGCGGTCACGCTCGCGGCGAGTGAACTCCGGAGCGCGGGCGATCATCTCGAAGCCCTCGAAGCCGGTGGCGATCACGGTCACCCGGACCTCCTCGTGCATCGAGGAGTCGACGACCGCGCCGAAGACGATGTTGGCGTTGGCGTCGGTGGTCGCGCCGACGAGCTTGGCCGCCTCGTTGACCTCGAAGAGCCCGAGGTCCTCGCCGCCGGTGACGTTCAGGAGCATCCCCTTGGCGCCGTCGATCTTCTCCTCGATCAGCGGCGAGGTGATGGCGTTCTTGGCGGCCTCGATCGCGCGGCTCTCGCCCGAGCCGATGCCGACGCCCATGAGCGCCGAGCCGGCTTCGTGCATGACCAGGCGGACGTCGGCGAAGTCAAGGTTGATCAGGCCGGGGATCGTGATCAGGTCGGTGATGCCCTGGACGCCCTGGCGCAGGATGTCGTCGGCCTCGCGGAAGGCCTCGAGGATCGTCGTTCGCCGCTCGACGATGTGAAGCAGCTTCTCGTTCGGGACGACGATCAGCGTGTCGACCTCGCGGCGGAGCTTCTCGATGCCCTGCTCGGCCTGGGCCATGCGCTTCTTGCCCTCGAACTCGAACGGCTTGGTGACGGCGCCGACGGTGAGCGCGCCGATCTCCTGCTTGGCGATCTCGGCGATGACCGGGGCAGCCCCGGTTCCGGTGCCGCCTCCCTCGCCGCAGGTGATGAAGACCATGTCAGCGCCCTTCAGCGCCTCCTTGATGTCGTCGCGGGACTCCGCGGCGGCGCCCGCGCCGACCTCGGGGTTGGCTCCGGCGCCAAGGCCCTTCGTCAGGTTGTGGCCGATGCCGATCTTGACGTCGGCGTCACAGGCCTGGAGTGCCTGGGCGTCCGTGTTGCACGCGATGAACTCGACTCCGCGCAGGCCGGCGTCGACCATGCGGCTGACGGCGTTGGAGCCTCCTCCGCCGACGCCCACGACCTTGATGACCGCGAGGTATGAAGTTTCCATTCTGTGGGTCCCTCGAGTTGGGTGCTGCTCCGTGCTGCGTTGGTGAAGCTAGGTGACATCCTAGGCCCTGTCAAACCGGATTTGTGCCTGAACTCTCGAGTCTTGCTTGAGACTCTCAGACCGGTCACCCTCGACTAAAGCTCGAACCTGAACGTGGGTCGAGGGTTGGGTTTCGTGCCTGGGTTTCTGGGTTTTCGCGCCTCATTCGACGCTTCCTGCCCTGACCATCGGCGCGGCTCGCAGGTCGTGCGCAGGCTGCAGGACCCGTTGCAGGCGCCCCGCCGGGTACCGGATCAGCCCCCGCTGACCGCCCGCTCCGGGACGCTCACGTCCACATAGGCGGGGGCGCCCTTCGCGCTCGCCAGTACTGCGACCACCGCCTCCCACTTCGTCTCGCCGTCGGACCCGTCTCCGAAGCGGAGCTCTGGGGCACCGTCCATCGCGATCACGACGCCGCCGCGCTCGGGGTCCCACTCGGCGCCCTCGAGCCGCTCGCGCAGCTCGTCCGGGGCCTCGCCGAGGATCGCCGCCTGGGGCGCCCCTTCGGCGTCGAGCACGCCGGCCTCGGCTCCGGCGTCCTCGTCCAGGGTCGGGAGCTTCGCCCCCTCCACCTCTATCCCCGGCAGCAGGGTGCCGTCGCCGGCCACCGCGATCCTCTCGCCGTCGATCTTCGCCTGGGCGACGGGAAGGCGCTCGTTGATGGTCACCGTCAGCTTGTGAGGCGGGCTCGAGTCCACCCCGATCGACGCGACGGTCGGAAACCCCGAGACCGAACGGGCGAGGGCCGCCTCGTCGACGTTCAGGGTCGACATGCCGTCGGCGGCGCCCGTCAGGGCCTCGGCGATCTGCTCCTCGCTGGTCGTCGCGCCCTCGACCGCCACCTCGTCGACGGAGACGAGCGAGGAGTCCCTGAACCAGAAGAAGTAGCCGCCGATCAGCAGGACGGCGAGGAGCGACGCGGCGAGGACTCGCCTGCGCCAGGCGAACCTGTCCCCCTTCATTCGGAGGCCCTCATTCCTCGAGGCTCCAGTCAGCCGGCCACTCGACCTCGCCGAGTACCTGGACCTCGGGCTCGAGCACGACGCCGAAGCGCTCGTGGACGACGCGCCGCGCCGCGGCCATGACCGCCAGGACGTCGGCGGTGGTCGCCTCCCCCTCCGCGTTCTCGACGAAGTTCGCGTGCTTGGGAGACAGCCGCGCCCCGCCTCTCTCCAGGCCCCGCGCTCCCGCCGCATCGAGGAGCTGGCCGGCAGAGCGGCCCTCGGCTCGCGAGTCGGTGGGGTTCACGAAAGTCGAGCCGAACGTCTTGATCCCCGAGGGCTGTGCCTCCTTGCGGCGCTCGCGCATCCCGGCCATCGTTGCCTTGACCTCCTCGCTCGGGGCCGGGGCGAGAGCGAACGCGGCGCGCGAGACGACCTCGCCTCGGCCGATGTTCGACCGGCGGTACTCGAAGCCGAGCTCGCCCGGCTCCCTGCGGTCCACCCCGCGGGTGGTGCAGACGTCCACCCACTCGAGGGCCTTGCCCAGCTCGCCCCCGTAGGCGTTGGCGTTCATCCGCACAGCCCCGCCGACGGTCCCGGGGATGTTGACGCCGAACTCGATGCCGGTGAGCCCCCAGTTGGCGGATTGAGCCGCCACCTTCGGGAGCCGGGCGCCACCTCCCGCAACGATCCCCGTCTCCCCCTCGCGCTCGATCTCCGTCAGCTTCCCGGCCAGCTTCATCGCGAGCCCCCGGAAGCCCGAGTCGGCGACGAGCAGGTTGGACCCGGAGCCGACGACCCCGACCTCGAGGGACTCGGTGTCGGCCCACGCCAGCAGCGCAACGACCTCCTCCTCGCTCTCGGGCTGGGCGAAGTGGTCGGCCGGCCCGCCGACGCGGACGGTGGTCAGCCGGGCGAGCGGGTAGTCGTCCTCGACACCGTCGGGACGCGAGCTCATGACGACGCCCTCATGACGACACCAGGGCGTCTGCGAGCTTGAAGACGTCGCCGGCGCCGATCGTCAACAGGACGTCGCCGTCGGAGAGCCGCGGGGCCAGGGCCCTCGCCGCCGACTCGGCGTCCGGCAGCCACCACACCGGCCGGCCCCCCGAGTGCTCGGCGGTGGCCTGGGCCACGAGCATCCCGCTCACTCCCTCGAGCCGGCCGACGGGCTCCTCGCGCGCCGGGTAGACGTCGAGCACAGCGACCTCGTCGGCCGCGGCCAGGGCGATGCCGAACTCGGTCGCCAGCGCCTTCGTGCGGGAATAGAGGTGGGGCTGGAAGGCGGCTATCAGCCGCCGCGGCTCGAGCTCGCGCGCGGCCGCGAGGGTCGCGCGGACTTCGGTCGGATGGTGCGCGTAGTCGTCGTAGATCCGCGCCCCGGACTCCGCCGTGCCCTTCAGCTCCATCCTGCGGGCGACCCCGCGGAAGCCCGCCAGCGCGCGGGCGCACTCCTCCGGGTCCGCGCCGGCGAGGGCGAGCCCCCCGAGGGCAGCAAGGGCGTTCGCCACGTTGTGGCGGCCGGGGACGGCGAGCTCGACCTCCGTGTCGATCCCGGGCCCTTTCGCGACGAAGCGGGTGCCCCCACCCGGCTGGGGCTGGATCTCCTCGGCGACCAGGTCGGCGTCCGGGGCCCGGCGGGTCCCCCGGCAGTCGCTCGAGCGCGAAGGTCACCTCGGTCCGCCCCGCCGCGCCCGGCAGCCCGACCTCGGCCCCGACGACCCTGCCGGCCGCCCCGGCGCTGAAGGCCGCGAACGCCTCGGTCAGCTCGCCGAGTGAGCCCCAGCGCGAGTGGTGGTCGAGCTCGAGGTTCGTGATCACCGCGACCTCGGGGGCCAGCTTCAGGAAGGAGCCGTCGCTCTCGTCGGCTTCAGCGATCACCCACTCGCCCGAGCCGGCCGCGGCGTTGGCGGCCGCGCCCCCCGGTCCCGCGGCCGGCAGCTCGCCGCCGAGGAAGAAGGTCGGGTCGGCGCCGGTCTCGCGCAGCGCGTGGATCGCCATTGCGGTCGTGGTCGTCTTGCCGTGGGTGCCGGCGACGGCGAGGAGCCTGCCCCGCTCGGCGAGCTCGGCGAGCAGCTCGCCGCGATGGAGGACCCGCTGTCCGCGCTCGCGGGCACGCGCCAGCTCGGGGTTGTCGTCCCCGATCGCGGTGGAGACGATGACCTCAGCATCCTCCGGGACCAGGGCAGCGTCGTGGCCGATTGCGGGCTCGATCCCCTCCGCCCGGAGGCGCTCGATGTACGAGGACTCCGCGCGGTCCGACCCGGTTACCTCGGCGCCCAGGTCGCGGCAGACGAGCGCCAGCCCGCTCATCCCCGCGCCCCCGATCGCGATGAAGTGGAGGCGGCGCCCTGAGAGGCCCGTGCTCACCGCGCCGAAACTCCGGCGCGAGCTGCGGCCAGCACCTGGGAGGCGATCCGCTCAGCCGCGTCGGGGACGGCGAGCCGGACCGATGCCGCGGTCATCGTCTGCAGCCGCGCCTCGTTGCCGAGGATCGCGTCGGCCTCGGCGCGGAGGTGGTCGGGCGTGAGCTCGTCGTCGGGGATCGTCACAGCCGCGCCCCCCGCTTCCATCCATACGGCGTTGGTGGTCTGGTGGTCGGCGGTCGCATGGGGATAGGGGACAAGGATCGCGGGCCGCCCGGCGGCTGCGATCTCCATGACCGACCCGCCCGCCCGGGCCACCACCAGGTCGGACGCGGCGAGCACGTCGCCCAGCGACGGCTCGTACTCGAGCAGCAGGTAGCGCTCCGGGCGCCCGGCAACGGCCCAGCGCTCCTCGAGCGTGGGGTAGTCGCGCCGCCCGGCGACGTGGAGTACCCACGGCTCGCCCGTCGGGTCGGCGGCCAGCGCCTCCTCCCCGCCCCCGAACGCGTCGAACGCCGCCTCGTTCACCGTGCGGGCGCCCAGGCTGCCCCCGAAGACCGCGATCGCCTTGTCACCGCGCGGTATCCCGAACCGCCGGCGCGCCGCCCACCGGTCAGCCTCCAGCACGGCGCGGGGAACCGGCCGGCCGGTGACGACGTAGGGATCGCCCTCGCGCCCCTCGATCGGAAACGCGAGGCAGACTGCGCGGGCGCGCTTCGCGAGGCGGCGGTTCGTCAGGCCGAGATGGCTGTCGGCCTCGGTCAGCACCAGCGGGATGTCGAGCCGCGACGCCGCGAGGCCGACCGGCCCCGCCACATAGCCCCCGCCGCCGAGGACGACATCGGCGTCCCGCTCGCGGAGGATCTTCTTCGCGGCCCGGATTCCAAAGGCCGCGCGCGCGACCGCCCGCACCGCCCTCAGCGGGTTGGTGCGGCTCAGGCCCTCGAGCTTCACGAAGTCGATCTCGTAGCCCGCTTCCGGGACCAGGTCCGCCTCGGCGCGGTCCCGGGTGCCGATGAAGGTCGGGGTCGCGCCGCTATCGCGCAGCGCGTCTGCGACGGCTATCGCCGGCACGACGTGACCCGCCGTGCCGCCGGCCGCTATCACGACTCGTGCTTGCAGCTCGAGACCTCCTCGCAGTTGCTCCGCCGTCGACCGTGCGCAGTCTCTCACCGCGGCCCGAAGCGGGACGGGAGGCCGCGGGCTTGGAGGCGGCGGCCGGCCGCTGGCGGCGCGCCACGTTCATGATCAGGCCGGCCGACGCGAGGGTGACGATCAGGCTGGTGCCACCGTAGGAGACGAACGGCAGCGGCACTCCCGTCAGCGGCGCCAGGCCCAGGACGGCAAAGAGGTTGATCGAGGCCTGGACCATGATCAGCGTCGTCAGTCCGGCCGCCAGCAGCTTCCCGTAGCGGTCTCGCGCCCGGTGCGCCGCGCGGAACCCCGCGTACCCGAACATCGACAGAAGCCCGATCAGGATCGCCAGGCCGGCGAAACCCGTCTCCTCGCCGATGACGGCCGAGATCATGTCCGTGTGCGCCTCGGGCAGGTACGAGGCCTTCTGCACGCTCTCTCCGAGCCCCTCGCCCATGATCCCGCCGGATCCGAGGGCGATCTGCGCCTGCTGGGACTGGTAACCGGCGCCGTCGACGTCGGCGCTCGGGTTCAGGAATCCCGTCACCCGCTCCTGCTGGTAGGGGTTGGTCGCGATCACGCCCGCGACGGCGATCGCGCCGACCACGGCGACCGGCAGCAGCGTCCTCGGCTGCGTTCCCGCCACGAGGAGCAGCGCGGTCACGGCGAACGTGGTCGTCATCGCCGTGCCCAGGTCGGGCTGCATCACGATCATCAGGAGCGCAAGCCCGACGATCAGCAGGTAGGGGCCGAGCGAGCGAAGGTCGCGCGTCATCTTCGGCCGGGCGGCGAGCAGGTGGGCGCCGTAGAGGATCAGGGAGACCTTCGCCAGCTCGGACGGCTGGAAGGTGAGGAAGCCCGAGCCGATCCACCGCTGGGACCCGTTGACCGTCTGGCCGACGCCGGGGACCAAGACGCAGAAGAGCAGGAAGAGGGCGACGGCGACGATCGCGGGGGTCAGCGCCCGGCCGACCCGGGCCCCCTTGATCGAGGCGAGGCGCATCACCAGCAGGCCGATCGCGCCGAAGATCAACACCTTCTTCAGGTACTGGAAGCCGCCGCCGCCGGTCTCGCTCAGGATGCCGGTGGCCGAGCTCGCGCTGAAGACCATCACAGCTCCGAAGGCCAGCAGGCAGAGCGTCGCGGTCAGCAGCAGCTGGTATTCGACCGGGGCCTGACGGCCCCTGCCCTCGGCGCCGCCGCTCATTCCAGCGCCTCCACCAAGGCGCGGAATCGCTCGCCGCGGTCCTCGAAGTCCCGGAACTGGTCGAAGCTGGCCGCAGCCGGGGAGAGCAGCACGACCTCGCCGGCGACAGCCTCCGCAGCGGCGACCTCGACCGCCGCCTCGAGCGTCCCGTCGTCGTGGATCGGCACACCGGTCCCCTCCAGCGCCTCGGCGATCTGACCCGCAGCCTCGCCGATCAGGTGAACGCTCTTCGCGCGCTCCGCGACGGCGCCTTCCAGGCCCTCGAACGACTCGCCCTTGACCGATCCGCCGGCGATCAGGTGGAGCCCGCCGTCGAAGGCTTCGATGCCGGCGAGGGCGGCGCTGACGTTGGTGGCCTTGGAGTCGTTGACCCAGATCACGCCGGCGTGCACCCGCACCGTCTCGAGCCGGTGCGCGACGCCCTTGAAGCTGCGAAGCCCGTCCGCGACCGCGTCCCGCGGCAGGCCGCTCGCGAGCGCCGCGGCGGCGCCGGCCATCGCGTTCTCGACGTTGTGGGAGCCGAGCAGCTTCAGCTCGGCGGCCGCCACGAGGGGTTCGCCCTCCCAGACGAGCTCGCCGCCCGCCAGCGACATCTCGCAACCGGGCTCGCGGCAGAAGGCCACGCGGCGAGCGCCCCCGCGCGGCTCGTCCGCGAGCGCGGGCTCGTCCCCGTTGACGACGGCTACGTCGCCGTCGCCCTGGTTTGCGAAGACGCGGAGCTTTGCGTCGCGGTAGCTCTCGAGGGTCCCGTGGCGGTCGAGGTGGTCGGGAGCCAGGTTCAGGAAGACCGAGCACTCGGGGGCGAAGGCGGAGCTGTCCTCGAGCTGGAAGCTCGAGCACTCGCAGACGACCGTCGCCTCGGGATCGATCCCGTCGAGCGCGAGGGTGGCGAGCGGCGTGCCGACGTTGCCGGCGACCTCGACGGGATGCCCGGCCTCCCTGTAGAGGTGGCCGACCAGCTCCGTCGTGGTCGTCTTGCCGTTGGTTCCGGTGATCGCGCAGAACGGGTTCGGGATCAGGCGCCAGGCGAGCTCGAGCTCGCCGGTGACCTCGATGCCGCGATCGCGCGCCGAGGCGACCGCCGGGGCGTCCTGGGGCACCCCGGGGCTCTTCACCAGGGTGCGTACCTCGTCGAGAAGCTCGGTTCCGTCCACGTCCAGGCTGACTTCGACGCCTGCGTCGCCCAGCCCTTCCGCCTCGTGCGGCGTGCCTGAGTCCACCCCCAGCACTCGCTCTCCGCGCGAGGCCAGGAGCCTCGCGACCGCCGCCCCGGAGCGGGCGAGCCCTACGACCATGAACGGCCCTTCGGGCAGGGGCGGTCGCGGACGCGGAGGGTTCACATAACTACGTTCGCCCCCTGTGCCCTCTTTCCTACACCCCGTCCCCTACGGCCCGATCGACTGCTGGTAGAGCGTGAAACCGATGCCGCTGCAGACCGCGGCGATGATCCAGAAGCGCAGCATGATCTTCGTCTCCGACCAGGCCATGAGCTCGAAGTGGTGGTGGACCGGGGCCATCAGCAGGACCCGTCGGCGGAGCATCTTGAACGTCGCGACCTGGAGGGCCACCGAGAGCGCCTCGATCACGAAGATGCCGCCGATGATGATCAGGAGGACCTCCGTCTGGGTCATCACGGCGAGCGCGCCGATGGCGCCTCCCAGGCCGAGCGATCCGGTGTCCCCCATGAAGATGGACGCCGGGAACGCGTTGAACCAGAGGAAGCCGACGCAGGCCCCCACGAGGCACGCCGAGAGCAGGGACAGGTCCTCCTGCTCGTTGGTCACGAACGTGATCGCGGTGTAGGCGAGCAGGACGATCGCGCAGCACCCGGCCGCGAGCCCGTCGAGGCCGTCGGTGAGGTTGACGGCGTTGCTGGCGCCGGCGATGACCAGGAAGACGAGGATCAGATAGGTCCAGTCGGGGATGTCGAGCTCGGTGTCGGCGATCCGCAGCTCGATCACGGAGTCGAGCCCGACCTCCTCGCGGGCGACGTAATAGAGGCCGGCGGCCATCAGGAACTGGATGACCAGCTTCCACCGCGCCGAGAGCCCGAGCGAGCGCCGCTTCGCGAGCTTCGTGATGTCGTCGGCGAAGCCGAGCGCGGCGCAGCCGACGGCGACGCCGAAGACCGCGAGGCTCGAGACGTCGCGGTCCGAGAGGACGATGTAGGGGATCGCGATCGCCGTGAAGACGATCAGGCCGCCCATCGTCGGCGTCCCCGCCTTCTCGTGGTGCTCCTCCGGCCCGTCCTCCCGGATGTGCTGGCCGAACTCCTTGAGCCGCAGGTACTCGATGAACTTCGGGCCGAGGAAGATGCAGAGCAGCATCGCCGCCATGCCCGCGATCAGGATCTCGCCCATTACGCGGTTCCTTCGGGTCGGGACCCCCCGGGTTCAAGTGTGTCGGGCCCGAGTCGCTCGGCGACGGCCTCCAGGCCGACGGCCCGGGAGCCCTTGACGAGGACGACGTCACCCTCGCCGAGCGCCGAGTCGAGCGCATCCGCCGCGGCCGCGGCGTCGGCGACCTGCTCGTCCGGCTCGTAACCGGGAGCCAGCTCGCCGACTCCGATCAACAGGTCCACCCCGCGCTCGCGGGCGTGCTCGCCGATCTCGCGATGGTGGCGCGCCGAGTCTTCCCCCAGCTCGCGCATGTCGCCGAGCACCGCGATGCGCCGGCCCGATGCCGAGAGGGTCGCGAGGTGATCCAGCGCCGCGCGCATCGAGACCGGGTTGGCGTTGTAGGAGTCGTTGATCAGGATCGAGTCGCCTCGCAGCGGGACGAGCTCCCCGCGGAGCGCGGAGAAGACTATCCCCGGCGCCCGCTCGGCCATCCCACCGAGCGGCAAATCGAGGGCAACGCCGACCGCGATCGCGGCCAGGGCGTTCGTGAGGTTGTGCGCCTCGGGGAAGGGAAAGCGGAACTCCTGCTCGCCGGCCGGGGTCACGACGAGCGCCCTGGTCCCGCCCCCGTCGGGCTCGGCCTCGCTTGCGTAGACGTCGCCGCCCTCTCCGAAGCGGATCGCTCGGGGGGCATCTGACGAGGAGGGCTTAGGTGAGGCGGGGTCAGGCAAGTAGGGCTCCAGCGGGCCAGCGTCAGCCGGAACGACCGCGGTCCCGCCCTCACGCAGGCCGCCGACCAGCTCAGCCTTGGTCTCCGCCACCCCCTCGATCGACCCGAGGAGCTCGACATGGACAGGGCCGACGTTCGTGATCACGCCGACGTCCGGTTCGGCGATCGCAGCCAGCTCCGCGATCTGCCCGCGGCCTCGCATCCCCATCTCCAGGACCAGCGCCGCGGTCCCGTCGGGCGCGTCCAGCACCGACAGCGGGAGCCCGATCTCGGTGTTGAAGTTCTCGCGGCTCGCGTGGATCGCGTCTAGGGGCAGCAGCGACGCGCAGATGTCCTTGACCGAGGTCTTCCCCGTCGAGCCCGTGATGCCGACGACCGGGCAGCCGAGTTCGCGCCGGCGATGGCGCGCGAGGTCCTGGAGCGCCCGCAGCGGATCGTCTGTGCCGAAGACCCACGCCTCGAACTCGTGGGCCCCCCGCTCGCGCATCTCGACGATCTCGCGGACCCACTGCGACCCGGCGACGACGCCCCACGCCCCGGCCCTCACTGCGTCGAGGGCGAACTGGCCGCCGTCGAGCTTCGAGCCGGGCAGCCCGAAGAAGAGGTCGCCCGGGCCGGCGCCGGCAGAATCAATCACCGCGCGGGCAGGCGCCCCGTCGGGGCCGCGCGCGAGCAGCTCGGCGCCGGTCCCCGCAGCGACGGCGTCTCCGTCGAGGGCCATCAGGACGAGCCGCCGGCCGCGAGGCGGCGGAGCTCCTCGCGCGCGACGTCGCGGTCGTCGAACGGGATCTTCCGGCCGCTCTCGAACTCCTGGCCCTGCTCGTGGCCCTTGCCGGCGATCACCACGACGTCGCCCTCCGCCGCCCGGCCGAGGGCCTGCGCGATCGCCGCCCTGCGGTCGACCTCGACGACGACGTTCGACCGGTCCTCGATCCCGGCGACGATCTGCTCGACGATCGACTCGGGCTCCTCGGAGCGCGGGTTGTCGGAGGTGATGACGGCGAGGTCCGAGAGATCCGCCGCGGCGCGTCCCATCAGGGGCCGCTTGTCGCGATCGCGGTCCCCGCCGCAGCCCAAGACCGAGATGAGCTCTCCCTCGGTGAGCCTCCTGGCGGCCTCGAGCACGTTCTCGACGGAGTCGGGCGTATGCGCGTAGTCCACCAGCACGCCGAAGGGCTGGCCTTCGTCGATCGGCTCGAAGCGGCCGGGGACCTGCTCGGCGCCCGCGAGTGCGTCCGCCGCTGCGACGAGGTCGAGTCCCAGAGCGTGGGCGATCCCGAGGGCGGCGAGGGCGTTCTCGACGTTGAAGTCCCCGGGGAGGGGCGTGCGGACGTCGAGGCCCGCGCCCTCTGGCGCCGAGAGGCGGAACGACGAGCCCGTCGCGTCGAAGCTGACGTCGGATGCCGAGAGGTCGGCCTCGGCTCCCCGCGCGGAGAAGGTCACCAGGCCCTCCTCGTGGCCCGCGGCCCGCACGTCGTCGGCGATGCGGCGGCCGTAGGCGTCGTCCACGTTGACGACCGAGACGCCCCCCTCCAGGACGAGCGACGCTGACCCGCCCTCGGCCGTGAAGAGCAGCCGCTTCGCCTCGAAGTAGTCCTCCATCCCGTCGTGGAAGTCCAGGTGGTCCTGGGTCAGGTTCGTGAACGCCTTGGCGTCGAAGTGGACCGCGTCGGCGCGGTGGAGCACGAGCGCGTGCGAGGACACCTCCATCACGCAGGCGGTGTCGCCGGCCTCGAGCATCCGGGCGAAGATCGCCTGCAGGTCGATCGCCTCGGGGGTCGTGCGCTCGACGTCCGCGGTTTCGCCCCCGATCACGCTCTGCACGGTCCCGAGCAGGCCGCAGCGCCGTCCCGCGGCCTCCAGGAGCTGGCGGGTGAGGAAGGCCGTGGTCGTCTTGCCGTTCGTCCCGGTCACGCCCACCATCTGTAGCTCGGCCGTCGGATCGCCGTGGAAGACCGCCGCGAAGGGAGCCATCGCGGCGCGGGCGTCGTCGACCTGCACCTCGGGCACGCCCAGGTCCAGGGGGCGCTCGACCACGAGCGCCGACGCGCCCGATTCCACCGCCTGCGCCGCGAACTCGTGGCCGTCGCTCGTCAGCCCGCGGACGCAGAAGAAGAGGGTTCCGGGCCCCGCGGCCCTGCTGTCGTAGGCGAGCGCGGAGACGGTGGCGCCATCGCCACGACCGCCGCCGTCACGAATCGTTGCGGCGACGCCTGAGGCGCGCACGAGCTCGGCAAGGTCCATCGGGGGCGATTCTATGGTCGGCCCGGGCGGCCCCCAGGCTCAAGCTCGCGCTCCTTGTGCCCGATTCCTGGGTTAAGAGTGGTGAAGGTGAGATCCTCTCAGTCGATGACCGTGCCGAAGAGGGGCAGGCAGCTCGCGTGCGCGTGCGCGGCGTTCGCCTGCGCCGTTTCCGCATCTGCTCCAGCGTCGGCCGCCGCCGAAGCGGATGTGCAGGGCGCGGAGTTCGTCCCCGGCGAGCTCCTGGTCCGGTTCGACCCGGATGTCAGCAGGGCGGAGAGCAGGGAGATCGCGGCGGACCTGGATGCGCGGGTCACCGAGCGAATCGCGATCGTCCCCGGCCTGACGGTGGTGGACCTGCCGCCCGCCCTCGGCGTGGGCGAGGCCGACCGCCTCTTCGGCGGGTCCGACGGCGTGCGCAACGCCGAGCCGAACCTCATCTTCCGGATCGCCGACGACGTTCCCGACGACACCGCCTTCGCCCAGCTCTGGGGACTCGAGAACACCGGGCAGCCGATCGGGGGCGCCTTCGGACTCGCGTCGACCCTGGCCGGAACGCCGGACGCCGACATCGACGCGCCCGCCGCCTGGGACGTGACCACCGGAAGCGCCACCGTCAAGGTCGCGGTCATCGACTCGGGCATCACCGCCGATCACCCCGATATCGCGGGGAACCTCGTTGCGACCGGGACGGACGAGGTGGACTTCATCGAGAGCGACGACACGCCCGACGACGAGAACAGCCACGGGACCCATGTCGCAGGGACGATCGGCGCGGTCGGCGACAACGCCCTGGGGATCACGGGAGTCAGCCGCTCCGTGGGGCTGATGGGACTCAAGGCCGGCGACGCCTCGGGCTCGCTGCCGCTCGCGACGATCGTCGAGGCGATCGACTACGCGGAAGCCGAAGGGGTCAAGGTCGTCAATGCCAGCTTCAGCGGTTCCAGCTCGCCGACACTCGCCTCGGCAGTCGCGGCGGCGCCGGACATCCTCTTCGTGGCGGCGGCCGGCAACGGAGGCTCCGACGGCATCGGCGACGACAACGACGCCACCCCGCAGTCCCCTTGCAACATCGATCTCCCGAATGTGATCTGCGTCGCGGCCTCGGGGCAGACGGACAACCTCGCGTCGTTCTCGAACTTCGGGGACAAGAGCGTGGACCTGGCGGCGCCCGGCACGAGGACCCTCAGCACCATCCCGGCCTTCAAGACGCCGCCTGAGTTCAGCGACGACTTCAGCGCAGGAGACTTCGCCACGAAGTGGACGACCGCGGGAACCAACGGCACCTGGGCGCTGACCGGCAGCGGCCCCTCGGCCAACATCGTCGATTCCCCGGCCGGCAACTACCTGCCGAACGCCGACCACTCGGCCCGCTTCACCAATCCGATCGACCTGACCGCTGAGGTCGACTGCAGGGTGCGGCTGAGCGTCAACCGGGCGCTGGCCGTATCCCCCCCGTTCACGCCCTTCGCGAACACGGACAGATTGCTGCTCGAAGCGACCGCCGACGACCCCGTGACCGCGGGCTCCACCTGGACCACGATCGGGTTCTGGACCGGATCCGGCAACGACCCCGCCGCCATTCGGGCACTGGAGGGGTTCGACGGTGAGGCGACCGTCCGCCTCCGCGTCCGCCTCGTCTCCAACGCCGCCGACCAGGCGGGCGGCGCCTCCGTGGACAACGTCGTAGTCGAATGCCGCGACCCTGCCGCCGACGCATACGGCTTCAAGCAGGGCACCTCCATGGCCACTCCCCAAGTGGCCGGGGTCGCCGCCCTCCTTCTCGCCGACGACCCGACGCTGACGGTGGACCAGCTGCGAAACACGCTGCTCGCCTCCGTCGATCCGATCCCCTCGATGCGCTGCCGCACCTTCACCGGCGGGCGGCTGAACGCCGCAACCGCGCTGGCTCTCTCCCCGGTCGATATCCCGCCCGCGACGACGTGCCCGCCCGTGACCAGCACGGTGCTCCCGAGCGTCATCGCTCCGCCCAAGACCGAGCCGCCGAAGAAATGCAAGAAGGTGAAGAAGGGCGCTTCCGCCAAGGCGAAGGCCAAGGCGAAGAAGAAGTGCAAGAAGCTCCGCGCGAAGGGCTAGCGGGGAGACCTCAGCCGGGGGAAACCCCCATGTAGGGCAGCGCGAACTCGGCGATCTCGCCGAAGACCGGCGCCGCGACCTCGCCGCCCGTGTGGACGAAGGTGGGCTCGTCGACCATCACCGCGACCAGGAGCTCCGGGTTCTCGGCCGGGGCGAACCCGACGAACGACGCGACGTAGCGCGACTCCGAGTAGCCGCCGTCCTCGGCCTTCTCCGCGGTTCCCGTCTTGCCCGCCAGCACGTAGCCGGGGACGGACACCTCAGACGCGGTGCCGCCGGCGGCCAGGACTCCCTCGAGCATCTGGCGGAGCTGCCCGGAGGTGCGCTGGGTGAAGACGCGGGTGCCCTCGGAGTCCGGCTCGATCGACTCGTCGCCGTTCTTGGCGATCAGGCGCGGCTCGCGCAGGACGCCCCCGTTCGCGATGGCCGAGTAGCCGGCGGCCATCTGCAGCGGCGTCACCGAGAGGCCCTGGCCGATCGGGAGGTTCCCCATGCTCGAGCCGGAGTACTCCTCGACCTCGGGGACGATTCCCTGCTCCTCGCCCGGATAGTCGACCCCGGACGGCTCGCCGAAGCCGAGCTTGCGGACCCACTCGTCGAACGTCTCCGCTCCGAGGTCGAGGCCGATCTGGACGGCGCCGACGTTCGAAGACTGGCGAGGATCTCCGACACCGTGGCGTCGATCGGCGGACGGGCGTGCGCCTCCTCGATCTCGCGGTCGGCGACCTTGATCGTCGAGGGGAGATGGAAGCTGGTGTCGGGGGTCACCTGGCCCTCCTCCAGAGCCGCCGCCGACGGTGAAGGCCTTGAAGGTCGAGCCGGGCTCGTAGGTGAAGCCGGTCGGCGCGGTTCGAGAGCGACTCCTCGCTCGCCGACTCCAGGTCGCTCGGGTCGTAGCCGGGCGAGTTCGCCATCGCGAGGATGTCCCCGCTCTTCGGGTCCATCACGATCGCCGTCGCGCCCTTGGCGCTGTAGCGCTCGGTCGGCGTCCGCGATCGCCTCCTCGGCGCGGTCCTGAATCGCTGCGTCGATCGTCAGCTGGATGTCGTCCCCGACGCTGGCCGGCTTGACCATGTCGAAGCGGATCGGGTTGCCGCGGGCGTCGTGGACGACCTCCTGCTCTCCGTCGGAGCCGCCGAGCGTGTCGTCCTCGGCCTGCTCCAGGCCGGTCGAGTCCCTCGTTCTCCGACCCGACGGCGCCGATCACCTGGGCCGCCAGCTCACCCTGCGGGTAGTTGCGGCGGCTGTCCGGAAGCGTGTCGATGCCCTCGATCTCGAGATCCTCGATCTCGTCGGCCTCGTCGAGGTCCACCTTGTGGGCGAGGTATTCGAACCCCGTCCCAGAGCTCAGCTTCTCCTCGACCTCCGTGCGGGTGACGGGCAGGATGTCCGCGAGCTTCTCGGCCGTTCCCGCGGGGTCGACCACCTGGTAGGGGGTCGCGATCACGGTCGCGGCGTCCTCCGAGACCGCCAGGACCTTGCCGTTTCGGTCCAGCACACGTCCCCGCTCCCCCGGGACCTTGACGGTCGTGACCTGCTGGGTGCGCGCCTCGGCCTGCAGCTCGCCGCCCTTGATGCCCTGGAGCCAGGCGGCCCGCACCAGCGCGAGCGAGAAGATCGCGAGAAAGACGCAGAACAGGAGGCCCAGGCGCCTGTCGATCTGGCGCACGACAGACCCCGGGCTAGAGCCCGATCCCTCCGGAGGTGCCGGCGCCCGACGATGGGGCGGGGGCAGCCGGGTCGGGCTGACGGGCGCCACGGGCTCCGCCGCGGGCTCGACCGCCTCGGTAACGGGCGCGCTGGCGGGCGTGATGACCTCGGTGGCGGCCTCCTCGGGCGCATAGACCTCGACAGGCGTGTCGTCGGTCAGGACCGTGTCGTTCTCGAGCAGGGACACGAGCTTGTCGAGGTCGTCCTCGGACTGGTCGAGGTAGATGAACTCGTCACCGGCGGGGGTGTAGAGGCCCATCTCCGCCGCGGTCTCCTCGACCCGGCTGGCCGAGAGCTCGTCGGCGAGCGCGGCGCGGAGCGCGGAGTTCGATCGCTCGAGCTCGGAGATCTGCTGGGTGACGCGCCCGGAGGTCGTGCTGATCGAGAGGCTGAAGACGTTCAGGGTCACGATCCCGGCGAGGAGCGCGCAGAGGACGCCGATCCATCCGCGCCCACGGGTGAGGCGGACGATCAGGCTCGAGTCGGAGATGTCGCGGACCGCTCCGACCGCGCCGACGGCGGCCTGCGGGATCAGCGCGGCGCCCGCGAGGGCGGGCTGGGCGAAGGCGCGGGGGTGCGGGCGGGCGGCGGTGCGCGGCCTCGGGGTTCTCGCGGCGGTGCGCTTCGGGCCCGGCGCGCGCTTGGCGCCCGTGCGCTTCGGGCCGGGCTTTTGCGGGCGGGCGGCTGGCCGGGCCTGAGAACGGCGGCCCGGCGCGCGGCTCGGGGCGGGGGCGCGGCGGGGAGCGGTGGCGGGCGCGCCCATCAGTCCCCTTGGCCCCCGGCGCCATCGTCCTCGTCGCGGATCTTCCGCGCCGCGCGCAGGTGCGCCGATGCCGAGCGCGGGTTGCGCTCGATCTCCTCGGGGGTGGGCGCCAGCGCGCGCTTGGTCAGCAGATCGGCCTCGGGCTCGCGCCCGCAGACGCAGACCGGGATCTCGGGAGGGCAGATGCAGCCGCGGGCCCGGTCGGCAAGGAAGCGCTTGACCCTGCGGTCCTCGAGGGAGTGGAAGGAGATGGCGCCGATGCGCCCGCCGATCGGCAGGCGCTCCCATGCGAGGGGCAGGGCCCGGTCGATGGCCTCGAGCTCGCCGTTGACTGCGATCCGGATCGCCTGGAACGCGCGCTTGGCGGGGTGCCCGCGGCCGAAGCGGTCGGCCGGCGGGATCGCCGCCTTGATCGCGTCCACCAGCTCGGAGGTCGTCTCGATCGGCCTGCGTCGGACGATCTCGCGGGCCATCGAGCCCGCTCGTCGCTCCTCGCCGAAGTCGCGCAGCACCCTGGCGATCCGCTCCTGCGGCCACTCGTTGACGATCTCGGTGGCGCTCAGCTTCTGATCGGGGTCCATCCGCATGTCGAGCGGCGCCTCGTACGCGTAGGAGAACCCGCGCTCCCAGGCGTCGAGCTGCATCGAGGACATCCCGAAGTCGAAGACGATCCCGTCGGGGCGCACGCCCTCGCCGCGCAGGCCCTCGAGGCCCGCGACGAAGTCGGCGCGCAGGAAGCGGGTGCGCGAGGGCGCGCTGGCCGAGAACTCGCGCCAGCGCTCCTCGGCGGTCGGGTCGCGGTCGATCGCGATCAGCTCGCCGTCGGAACCGAGCCGCTCGGCGATCAGGCGGGAGTGGCCGCCCGCACCGAAGGTGCAGTCGACGAAGGTCTCCCCCGGGCTGCGGGTCGAGGATCTCGACCAGCTCTTCGGGCAGAACGGGATCGTGATCGGGGGGCACGTAGGCAAGTTTCGCCGCTTGGGCGCTGCGGCCCCCCGGTCTGATCAGTGTCGCTCGGCTCATCGTGGCCTCCTGCGTCGGTCGAACACGGTCAGTCCAACTCCGCCAGGTTCTCGGCGATGTCGTTGATCTCGGTCTGCATCTCCTGCTCGTACCTCCCAGGCCTCGGGGTTCCAGATCTCGAACCAGTCGTCGGCGCCGGCGACGACGCACTCCCCCTCGCCCAGCTCCGCGTGCTCCTGAAGCTTCTTGGGAAGGCGGACCCGGCCGGCCGAGTCGAGCGTGTCGTCGAAGGCGTTGCTCGCGAACTGGTGGCGGATCATCTGGCCCTTGCGGCCGAGGGGGTTGGTCGAGCCGACGAAGTTCTGCTTGAAGCGTCTCGAAGCCCTCGGGCGAGAACACCCACACCGAGGGGTTCAGGCCCCGGACGAGAATCACTCCATCGCGAGACCGCCGCGCGAAACTTCGAAGGGACCGTGAGCCGATCCTTTGCATCGAGGTTGTGTTCGTACTGACCGAGAAACGACAACAGTGGCTTCCTCTCCGCGGGACGAGCCGGTTCGGAGCGGGCCGGGGAGGTGAAGTGGGAGGAGCTTCACCACCCCGGCCCTTTGACCAACTCGAGGCGGAACACTAACCCACTTCGTCCCACCTCGCAACACTTTGCCACACGAGGCAGCAAACTGATGGCGTCGGACGGAACTGCTACCCACCCCCTCCAAACCCCGGAATCCGCATCACCAAGCCGTTTCTCGCACCTCTCCTCCGCCTACCGCCCCACGCGTGAGGACCCCTCCGCGATGCAAGGGCACTTGCATCCGCCCCACTCCGCCCCACCGCTTAGGCTGAATCCGTGAGCCGCGAGGAGCCGGCCGGCATGACCACCGAGGAGATGCTCGCGCTGAGCGACGAGCTGTGGACCGCATTCGCCGAACGCGACTGGGACCGCTACTTCGAGCGCACGTCGCCCGACATCGTCACGCGCACAGACCCCCGCTGGCCCGACGGCGGAGAGTTCCACGGTCGCGAGGAGGCCCTCAGGTTCCTCGACTCATTTCTGGCTCCATGGGAATCGCTGCGCTACGAGCGCCGGGGTGGGAACGAGCGTGTCGGCGATCGGTTGCTGGAGAAGGGAGCCTGGCTCGGCGTCGGCCGGACCACGAAGATCGAAGGCCGCATCGACTTCACGGTCGTCGGCAAGTTCCGCGATGGGTTGATGACGCGCATCGAGTTCTTCATCGTCCACGACGAGGCGCTCGAGTACCTCCGGACCGGCGTGCGCCCCGACTGATCCGGCACTCGGGACGACGGGCCCTCGCTCAGATCCCCGCCAGGAAGCTGTCGAGGTGGGAGAGCAGCCCCGCCGCGATCATCAGCAGGACCGAGGGGACCAGCAGCAGCGCGACGGCGAGCTGGATCTTCGGGGCCGCCTTCGCCGCCTGCTCGGCGATCCGGCGCCGCTGCGACGAGCGGAGCGAGCTCGCCTGCTCGAGCAGCTGGTCGGCGAGGGGCGATCCGTAGCGCCGGGAGCGCTCGATCACCCCGCACATGGCCGCGAGCTCGGGCGCCGGGACGCGGCTGCGAAGCGACTCGAAGGCGGTGCGCTGCGGTGCGCCGGAGGAGGTCTCGGCAACGAGCATCGAGAGCTCGCGCGCCAGCGCCCCCTCGCCACGCGAGATCTCCTCGAGCCCCGACAGCGGGGCGCGTCCCGCCGCGGCAGCCGTCGCGAGGAGGTCGAGGGCGTCGGGAAGCGAGCCCCGCAGCGCCCGAGCGCGATTCCTGGCCCGCCGCTCGAGCAGGGCATCGGGTGCGAGGAAGCCCGCGAGCGGCATCCCGATCGCGACGATGAGCGACAGGCGCCCGGGCGCGACTGGAGCGACGACAGGGACCAGCAGCAGGCCGAGAAGCGCCGTCGCCGCCTTGAACGACATCAGGCCCGGCACCGTCAGCCACTCGGGCGCGCCGGCCCGAGCCAGCCGGGGCGCGAGCTGAAGGCGTTCCGCGAACCGCGCCAGGCGATCGGGGAGCACGGCACCGCGAGCCGCACCGAGATCGAGGCCGCGCACCAGCTCAGCGGCCGCCGCGAGGCCAAGCGCCAGCGCCGCGAGCATCAGCATCGCCGCGCCGCTCATCGACGAGGCCTGCTCGCGAGAAACCTCATCCGGCGCCCTCCGCATCCTCGAGGCGCCCGAGTCGGCGGATCGCCCAGAAGCCCGCAGCCTGGAGCGCCCCGGCCAGGGCGATCAGCACGACTCCCGCCGGAT
Organism: uncultured Solirubrobacterales bacterium; assembly: GCA_963839875.1. Taxonomy (GTDB): domain Bacteria; phylum Actinomycetota; class Thermoleophilia; order Solirubrobacterales; family 70-9; genus CAVUAT01. The sequence goes on along the minus strand of CAWIWP010000009.1, from coordinate 161,029 downwards.
CCGAGAGCACCGCGACACGAATCCCGGCTCGAGCAGCTCCGCGAAGAGACCCGCCCCCGCGGGCATCGCGACGACCAGCAGACCGGTGAATCGGGCCTGGGCGGTCGCCGCGCGGGCGTCGTCGGCGACGCGGTCCCCCTCGGCGGCAGCGGTCCCGAGCCGCCGCATCAGGCCCGCGAGGTCGCCGCCTGCGACCTGCTGGCTCAGGAGCGCGGACACCAGGGCGTCGACGCGCGGCGATCGCAACCGGCCCCGCAGGGCCGCGAGTGCCTCTGCGGTCGACGCCCCGAGCTCCAGCTCCGCGCCGACCCGGGCGAGTTCGCGCGCGGGCGGCCCCTCCAGCGATCCCGACGCGCCCGCGAGCGCGGCCCGCACCGAGTTCCCCGAAGAGATCGCGTCGGCGACCGCAGCCGCGACGTCCGGGACCGACCGCTCGACCTGGCGGCGGTAGCGCTCGCGCCTCCGCGCAACCAGCGACCCAGCGGCGATCGGGCCCGCCGCCGCGGCGATCGCCAGCGGACCGGGCCCGAACGCGAACACGACGAGCGCGAGGATCACCCCGCTGCCGAGCAGTCCGAGGCGGCGCTGCTCCGCGGCGCTCGGCGCGTAGCCCTCGCGCCCTGCCCGCGAGAGGGGCCGGGCGGCGGTCGCGAGCCAGGCGCCGGCCCGCGGGGCGGCCTCGAACGCTTCGCGGATGGCGACCGCAACGAGGCCTCCGGCGGCAGCCGCCAGGATGATGAGCAGTCCACTCATCGCAGGACTTTCACGGACGAGCGGCCTCGTGCAGCACCTCGCGGACCCCCACCGACCCGGCCGCGCGGACGACCTCGCCCACGCCGACCACCTTCCGGGACCCGTCGCCGAGCCGAGCCAGGTGGACCACGAGGTCCACCCCGCGCCCGAGCTGCTCGCGGATCGCGTCGTGCGGCAGGCCGACGTCAGCCATCAGCGCGAGGGTCTCGACGCGGCGCAGCGCGTCCTCCGGCGAGTTCGCGTGGACGGTCGAGAGCGCGCCCTCGTGCCCGGTGTTCAGCGCCATCAGCAGGTCGAGCGCCTCGCCTCCCCGCACCTCGCCGATCACGATCCGGTCCGGCCGCATTCGAAGCGCGTTCCGCAGCAGGTCGCGGATGGTCACCAGGCCCCTGCCCTCGACGTTCGCGGGGCGGGCCTCGAGGCGGACGACGTGGGGCTGGACGAGCCGCAGCTCGGCGGCGTCCTCGATCGTGACCACGCGCTCGTCCGGCTCGATGAAGGCCGAGAGCGCGTTCAGCAGCGTCGTCTTGCCCGATCCGGTCCCGCCGCTGATCAGGATGCTCCTGCCGCGCGCGGACGGCGGCCTCGAGCTGATCACGGAGCTCGGCGCTGAGCGTCCCCAGCTCGACCAGCGCGTCCGGTCCGGGCCGGCAGCCGAGAAGCGCCGGATCGAGATCGACGGCCCGTCCACCGCGAGCGGCGGAATGATCACGTTGACGCGCGAGCCGTCCTCGAGGCGGGCGTCGACCATCGGGCTGAGCTCGTCCACCCGGCGCCCGAGCGGCGCGAGGATGCGCTCGATCGCGTCGCGAAGCGCCTGCTCGGACTCGAAGCAGATGCCCGACCGCTCGAGCCGGCCCGCCCGCTCGACGTAGACGCGCTCGTGCCCGTTGACCAGCACCTCCTCGACCGCGGGGTCGTCGAGCAGCTCCTCCAGCGGCCCCAGCCCGACCGCCTCCCGCATGATCAGCTCGCGCAGCCGCTCCCTCGTCGCGGGCTCGAGCACGGCGGCGTCGCTGTCGACGAGCTCCGCCACCGCGTCGCCGAGCGCCGACAGCTCCTCGCCGGATGCGGCCTGGGCGCGGCGCCTCTCGACGAGCCGCCCGCGCAGCTCGGCGGCGAGACTCTCGAGGTGCCGGCGTCGAACAGCTTCGTCCATCGCTAGGCCGGCAGCAGCCGGATCTCGCGGGCCGCCGCCTCGGCCTCGATCAGCTCCAGCGCCTGGGCGCGGGTCAGCGCCAGGGTCGCCGACCAGCCCTGGCCCGCGCCCTGGGGCGAGCGCAGCGCGAGCAGGCAGCACGCCGCGGGCCGCGACGTAGGCTGCGCGCCTCGTCTCCGAGGCCCGACCGCTGGGCGATCACGACGTCCACACGGCTCGCCCTCGGGGCCGCGCCGCCGAGGGTCAGCGCCTCAGCCCCGATGACCGAGACCTGGACGGGCTGCGGCCCTCGCCCGCCGCCGGCGACGCGGGACCGGCTCGGAGCCGGGCGAGCCGAGCTGCGCGCCGACCACGTAAGAGCCCGCCGGGATCGTCGGCCCCGGCGCCCGACCCAGTGCCTGCTCGGGCCGCCGCAGCGACCCCGGGCGGGACGAAGCTGGACGGGCACCCGCCGCACCGACAGCGCGTCGCCCACCTGCTCGGGCCCGATCACCGTTCCGGCCGGCAGCTCGGCCGAGGCGACCACGACCGGGCGGAGCTCGCCGTAGCGCGAGTCCGCCGCCGAGCGGTAGCGGCCGGCGATCGTCGCGGCGGCCACCGCGCAGAGCAGCGCGGCACACGGCGAACAGGATCGCCCGGCGGCGCCGCGACATCAGGCGGCGCGGGCGAGCTCGGGCTCGGCGAGGGGGAGCTCCAGCGCGGCCACGCAGCCCGATCCCGTCTCGCAGAGCGCGAAGCGGCCCGGAGTGCGACGCGGCGAACTCGCGGACGATCTCGACGCCGTGCCCGCGCCGCGGATCGCCGCCGTCCGTCTGCCGCTCGTCTCCGGAGCGCCCGTTGGCGAGCGTCAGCCGGACCCGGCCCGAGACACGCGCGCCGGTCACGACGAGGGGCGGGCCGCCGTGCTCGATCGCGTTGGCGATCAGGTTGTCGAGCGCCTGCGCCATCGCGACCGGATCGCCGCGCGACAGGGGCCGGGCCGGCGTCCCAGAAGAGCCTGATCCCGCCACGCTCCGTGGTGTCGCGTGCGCCAGCGCTCGAGCGCGGCGTGGACCAGTCGCGGGAGCTGACGACACGCCGTTCGCGCCCGCACCGCGTCGCCGTTCACTGCGCCGTCGAGCTCGCTGAGCGCGCAGCTCGCCAGCTCCATCAGCCCCCGCCGAGCGTCCCCAGGAGGAGTCGATGCCGGTACGGAACCGCGAGCAGTCGTCCAGCAGGGCCAGCGCCTGGAGCGGGCCGCCGCAGCTCGTGGAGCGCCCGGTTCAGCCTGCGCCTGTGGCCCGGCGAGATCACCGTTCACCCTCCGACCAGGCGATAGCCGACGCCCCAGCAGTTGAAGACGAACCGCGCGCCCTCCGGGTCGAGCTTTCGCCGCAGGCGGCTCGCGTGAGAGTCGAGCGTCCGCGTCCGGCCCATCGATCGGTAGCCCCAGACGTCGCGGAGCAGCTCCTCCTTCGTGAAGACCCGTTTCGGCTCGGTCGCCAGGGCCCGCAGCAGCGCGAACTCCTTGTTCGCCAGCTCGACCGTCGCGGTCCCCGACCCGCACCTGCCGGGTCACCGGGTCGATGACGAGCTCGCCGACGCGCAGCGGGCCCCTCGCGGTGCGGGCTCCGCCGGCGGAGGACGGCGCCGACACGGGCCGCCAGCTCCGGGTAGTGGAAGGGCTTCACGAGGTAGTCGTCCGCTCCGGCCCCGAATCCCGCGCAGCCGGTCGGCCTCGGAGCCGCGCCCCGTCAGCACGATCACCGGCAGGTACGGGATCGAAGCGGCCGCTCTCGCCGTCGCACTCGCGGATCTCGCGGAGGACGTCGATCCCGCCGGCGTCCGGCAGCCCCAGGTCGAGCACCATCAGGTCGGGGTGGCTGTATCCGCAGAGCCGCAGCGCGTCCGACGCGCTCGGCGCCGGGAGCGCCCGGTAGCGGTCGGCCGTCAGGTGATCGCAGAGAAGCTCGCGGGTCGGCGCGTCGTCGTCGCAGACCACCACCGTCGCCAGCTCTTCGATCTCGGGAAGCATGCGGTCATAAGCCTCGGGCCGGCCGTCCTCTCCCCCTCTCGGATCTCGGAGCTAGAGGTCCAGCCAGAACTCCTGGCCCACCGAGTCGTCGTCGAAGATGTCCTCCGGCTGCTCGGCGCGGAACTCGAAGCCGATCGACTCGTAGATGCGGCGGGCGCTGGTCAGCGAGCTGTTGGTGAAGAGCATGATCTGGCGGTAGCCGGCCTCGCGGGCGAAGTCGACGCAGGCGTTGGCGAGCGCGGCGCCGGCGCCGGCGCCGCGCGCCCAGGGCTCGACCAGGAGCAGGCGGACCTGGGCGACCTCGTCGGTGCGCTGGGTGCAGTAGATGGACCCGCAGCGGACGCCGTCGAGGTCGGCGATCCAGCAGCGCTCGCGCTCGTGGTCGTCGCGAGCGATGAAGTCGACGATCACCTGGCCGCAGTAGGCCTCGAACCTGTGGCCCCAGCCCGCGCTCGGCGCCGTAGACGGCGGCGTGGCGCTCGAGGATCCAGCCGTGGTCGCCGGGCTCGGGGCTCGCGCAGGGTCAGCTTCGCGCTCGCGCGCCGGGTCGCCGAGGATCGCCCGGACGTCGCCCATCGCCTCGACCAGCCGGCGCTGCTCGACGTCGGTGTGGTTCGCGCAGCAGGCTCGGACAGCTCGGCGCTCGAGCGGCTGTCGAAGGTCCGGAAGGCGGCGCGGCCCGAGCCGGTCAGCCGCGCGACCTGGCGGCGGCGGTCCGCCTCGGAGCGCTCGCGGATCGATCAGCCCGTCGCGCTCGAAGCGGGCGAGGATGCGGCTCAGGTAGCCGGGGTCGAGCTCGAGGTCGCGGCGGAGGTCGGTGACCTCGGTCGTCGGGCCGCTGCGCGAGCTCCCAGATGATCCGCGCCTCGGTGAGCGTGTAGTCGGTGCCCATGAAGCCGCGGCCGAGCAGCCCGAGCTCCTTGGTGTAGAAGCGGTTGAAGGCGCGCAGCGCGGCGACCCGGCCGGCCTCGCGATCCGCCCTTCCGCTTCGTTTCGCTCGTTCTGGTCGCCTCGGCCATTCGTTTGACTCAGTCAAAGAATATGGGGACGGCCCGTTCCGTCAAGCCATCGCGGGCGACGGAAGCTCCAGCACCGATCGCGCCCGGCGGCACCGCGCGAGCGCGCCGCGGCGGGACCGAGCGACGCAGCCCGACCACCGTACCCCGTCGCAGTCGAGGAACACGAGGTCCAGCGGGAAGCGCATCCCGAACGTGTGGACCGACCGGCAGCGCGGGATCAGCAGGCCCTGCGCCGGCCCGGCCGCGTCGAGCAACGCCAGGCCGAGCAGCCGGGAGCAGCCGGTCGAGGCGACCGGCACCCGAAGCCGAGCACGACCGCCCGCTCGAGCCCGCGAAAGCGGAGTGGCGCATTGCGATCCACCTCGAGTTGAGGCGGCACGGCGGCGGCCTCTCCCCTCCCGCCCGGCGCATCGGATAGCTTCGCCGCCGATGGAAGCCGCCTCCTTCCCCACCCCCGCGGTCGCCACGCCCGACTCGAGCTTCATGACGAAGGTCTTCGGCTGGATGTTCCTCGGGCCTCGCGATCACCGGCGGGGTCGCCGCGCTGATCGGCTCGAACGACGCGCTGCTGACGGACATCACCGAGAGCCCCGGGATCCTGATCGGCGTGATCGTGGTCCAGCTCGGCCTGGTGATCGGGCTGGTCGCGGCGATCAACAGGCTGCCGGTCGGCGCTCGCGATGCTGATGTTCTTCGTCTACTCGGCGACCGTCGGCGTCACGTTCGCCCTCATCTTCGAGCTGTACACCGACGCGAGTCGATCTTCACCGCGTTCCTGGTCACCGCGGGGATGTTCGGCGCGCTCGCGATCTTCGGCGCGGTCACCAAGATGGACCTGACGAAGCTCGGCGCGATCGCGTTCATGGCGCTGATCGGCCTGATCCTGGCCACGATCGTGAACATCTTCCTCGCCAACGAGACGCTGTACTGGGTCACCACCTATGCCGGCGTCCTGATCTTCGCGGCGCTCACCGCCTACGACATGCAGAAGATCACGCAGATCTCGCGCCGGGCTCGAGGGAGAGGCCGAGAGCACGCGCGACGATCATGGGCGCGCTCGCCCTCTACCTCGACTTCATCAACCTCTTCCTCTTCCTGCTGCGGATCTTCGGCCGCTCCCGGTAGCCGGGGCTGCCTACTTCTTCTTCTTTTTCTTCTTGTTCTTCTTCAGGCCCACGGTCGCGGTCTGGGTCGTGGCGGTGCCACCCGTCGGGGTGTAGGTCAGCGTCAGAGACACGGTCGCCTTCCCCTTCTTGGCCAGCTTCCGCTGCGTCTTGCCCTGAGCCTGAATCAGCACCTGGACGTCGCCCGCGACGGCTGCGATGGGGGCCGGCACGACGATGCCATCACCGGCGACCGTGAGCTGGCCCGGATTGGGCAGCGTCACCGCCAGGGTGGCGTTGCCCTTCTTCTTGTTGGCGGTAATCGCGCCCAGCAGGAAGGTGTTGGTGGGCTCGAGCGTGGCGGCGATGTTCAGGCGCTTGGGGGGGCCGCCGAGGGGGGCGAAGAGGCCGGAGCCTCCGTCGGCGAGGCTTCCTGCCCGGAATGCCGCCGTGTCACCCGTAGCCCCGGCCTGTTCACACGCCGGGGTACCGGGACCGACGGTGTTGAGCCCCAGGACATCCCCGGCCTTGACCGGCACGCTCACCGGGAAGACGTTGAGTGCCCCCGCAGTGATCAGGGTCGTGCTCGAGTGCCCGACGACCTGGAAGGTAAGGCCGCCGAGCGGCCGGTAGACCTTCATCTGGTATCTCTGCCCGAGAGCAGCGCTCGCCCTCATGCTCCAGTTGGTGAGGGTGCCGCTGGCGGGCATCACGTAAGAGGCGGTGCCGGGCGCGACCGACACCTGGACGTGGTCGGCCCCTGGATCGCAGTTCCCGGTCGGCGTGGTCGCCACCTGACCGACCGGAACGGCTGCGCCGGCGGGCGCTGCGGCGAGCGCGGACGCGATCGCCGCGAGCAGCCCTGTCCTGATCAGCAGCTTTCTCATGGTGGCGATGCTCGCACACTCTGCCGTTGGTCGACGAGGTGCATTCGTCGCTCATACCGGGTTCTCCTGCAAACCGGCGTTCATTCGGGGGCCGGGCTTGATCGTGGCGTGCCCAATGCGCCAATATGCCCCGCATCGGTCGTGCCGTTCGGCGCAGGCCGGACGGAGACCAACTCGATGCAAGACGAAACCACCCGCAGAGGCAACTACGAATCCGGCGCGGACTACGTGCTGGAGTACGGCGAGCTTCGCTTCTCGTTCAACGAGCGCGACTTCGCCCAGCGCGTCGAGCAGGCGGCGGTCAAGCTCGACTTCGTGCACCAGGGCCTCGACGAGCACGAGCTCGAGGATCTCCTCGAGCTCGCGGTCAACGGGGAGATTCGCGAGCCCTGCTCCCCCCTCGGCGAGCACGTCAACGAGAACTGGGACGAGCTTGTCGGGCCGTCGAACAAGAGCCTCGTCCACTGGATGCGCCGCCTCGTCTTCCGGGGCGCCTGGCTCGATCAGCGGGTCAAGGAGGGCGAGCTCGACATCGTCTTCGACGAAGACACACAGACTTTCGGCTACATCCAGCCCGATCGCGACTCCGAGCTGATCGAGCTGAGCGCCGAGCCCTCGTGGGCGGAGCACGCCTACGACGGCCGCGACTCCCGCCTGATCTGACTCACGGCGCCCGGGCGCCCCGGCGCTAACCCTCGATCCCGAACTCTCCTCCGCCCCCGCCGCCGGAGCCCCCACCGCCGCCGCTCGATGCCGGGGCGGGCGCAGGGGCGGGAGCGCTCGGCGCGACGGCCGGTGCAGCGCTCCCGGATCCTGAGTCGGGCCCCGAGGCTGCTGAAGACTCTGCCTCCGCCTCGGCGCGCGCCTTCGCCCTGCGGGCCTGCGCGGCCTCGGCCTTCGCCCGCTGACGGGCGGCCGCCTTCGCCTGGCGGCGCTGCTCTGCTTTGGCCTCGGCGGCCGCGGCGGCCGCTGACTTCTTGGCCGAGGCATCAGCGGTGACCGGAGCCGGCGCGGAGCTCTCGCCGCCGCCGCCGAGCGAGCCCGACACGAGCACCCCGCCGATCAGGGCGACGGCGAAGGCGGCCGCCAGCGCTCGCCGGTTGTGATCGGCGAGAGTGAGAAGGTCGTCGAGCCGGTCGATCATGCGATCGCCGCCCAGTCCGCGGAGAGGAGGACGGCGAGCTCACGGGCCGATCGCGGCCAGCTGCCGCCGGGGGAGGAGCGGACCCAGCTGAAGCCGCCCTTCGCGAGCTTGGCTGCCATCACGCGGTCGCGATGAAGGGCCAGGAGGCCGCTGGCGCCCGAGACGCGGCGCTGGAAGCGGTCGAGGTCGGCCTGGGGTGCGATACGGCGCTGCCCGTTGACGACGATCGTGACCGGGGCCTCGGTGGCAGGGACGGTGACGGCCCCCGCCGCGGCGGAGTCGGCGTCGACCACGAGGACGAGCTGATCGGCGTCCGAGAGCGCGGCATCGCGCATCGCCGGGGAGCTCGGGTCGCAGTCGATCACGACGATCTCACCGTGGGCGCGAAGGAGGTCGATCGCGCCCTGGCGGTCTCCCGAGGTGGGCTCGGCGCCCTGACCGGGAACGGGGCTCTCGAGCGCGAGCAGCCCGTCGGCAGCGCGGCGAAACCCTACGCCGGCCCCGCTCGTGTCGGTCGCGGCGAGGGATTCGAGCTGCGAGGACTCGGCGAGCACGACCCGCTCGTCCCTGAGCGCGGCGAGCAGGGACCCGAGCATGAGGGCGACCGTGCTGGCGCCCGCGCGCGGCGCGGCCGCCGGCGACGGCGACCGTGATGGGACGTCCAAGCTCGACTCCCGCCAGGAGGTCGTCGAGCTGCGAGCGGTAGCCCGCCTCGCTGCTCGCCGCCGCACCCTCGCCGCCGGCAGCGCGGTGCGGCATCAGCCAGGAGCGAAGCCTCTCGCCCGCGCTCGGGTGGTCGGGTAGGACGACCTTCGCGCGGTCGAAGGGCAGCAGTCCCTCGGAGGGGCAGCGAAGCCGGAGCCGGCGCGTCGAGCTGGCGCTCGACCGAGCGGGGACGCAGCTGCAGCACGCTCCCGTCGAAGACCCCGAGGTCGGTCAAGGTGCGATCGGGGGCGAGGGCGCCCCGGCCGGGCGGGGCGAGCTCCCAGTCCCCGCTGGCCCCGTCGCGACCAACGGCGGCCTCCAGCATCGCCGGCAGCAGCTGGCCGATCGGGGTGTCGGCGGGAGCTGCCAGGTCGGCGTCCCGGTCGGGCCCGCGAAGGGTGATCAGAACCGAGCTCATCGCCGGGACCTCGCGCGGGCTCGTGGAGGCTCGGCGGCGTCATCAGCCTCGGCCGCGAAAGTCTGGATGACCTCGGGATGGCGCGCCCTACCAACGAGCAGGCCGCGCCCGGCCGGGCGCATCTCGGCGCGATGGCCTTCGAGGACCGGGCCCTCTCCCCTGTCGCCGCTCAGCAGGATCCCCGGCGAGCGCAGCTCGGTGAGGCGCTGGTAGACGCTCTCGAACGCCCCGCGGGCGGCACCGGCAACCCGGCGTGCCAGCACGACGTGGAACCCGGCGTCGCGCCCGTGGGCGAGCACGCCCGCGAGCGGGGTCAGGGGATTCCCTTCGGGGCCGGCGAGCAGGTCGTAGTCGTCGATCAGCAGCACGAGCCTGGGCCCGTCCCAGCCGTCCTCCTCGGTTTCCAGCCGCTCCAGCCGCTCGGTCACGTCGGCGACGACCTTGGCCGCCAGCTCCGCGACGGCCGGGCCGGTCGAGGCGTAGCCGCTCAGGTTGGGAAGGGCCGCCAGGTCGCCGAGGGTCCTCCTCGGATCGACGACCAGCAGCTGCGCCTCGTCCGGGGTGCTCGAGGACGCGACCCCGTGCGCGATCGCGCGGAGCAGGTTGGTCCGGCCGCTCTCGCCGTCGCCGAGAACGAGGAAGTGCGGGTCGGCTCCGTCGAACTGAATGCCGACGGGCTCCATCGCGGCGTCGACGCCGATCGGCACCCCGGAGCCCGGGGAGTGGGCCGGCGCGTCGGTCGCGGTGACCTTCGCGGGGAGAACCCGGACCGCCGGCGCGGGGGCGCCGTCCCAGCGCTTCGCGATGGCGTCAGCCGTCGCGACGAGGGTCTCGCCGATCGCCTCCGAGGTGGTCTTCCCGTCGAGCCGCGGAAGGGCGGCCTGGAACTCGACGCCCGGCTCGACGAGACCCCGGCCGGGGGTCTCCGCGGGCACCCGCTCGGCGTGCCTGCGACCGATGGTGGACTCCATCGGCTCGTTGAGCCGGAGCTCGACGCGCGTTCCGATGTTGTCCGAGATGCTGGGCCGGATCTCCGCCCAGCGCTGGGCGCCGATGGCGAGGTGGATCCCGTAGGAGAGGCCGGTCGAGGCGACCTCCTCGACCTCGGGCTCGAGATCCTCGAAGTCGCGTCGCAGCTGCGCCCAGCCGTCGATGACGACGAGCACGTCCGCGAAGCTCTCGCCCCGCGCGCCCGACCGGGCCTGGGCCATCGAGTCGATCCCGAGCCGCCTGAATGCGGCCTGCCGGGCCTCGATCTCGGCCCTGGCGCGACCGATCACCTGGGCGACCAGGTCGGGCTCCCCCGAGCGGGCCACGGCGCCGACGTGCGGGAGTCCGGCGCATGCTCCGAGCAGGCCGCCGCCGAGGTCGACGCAGTAGGCCTGAAGGCGGTCCGGCTCGTAGGCGCGGGCGAGATCGAGGATCAGCGAGCGCAGGAAGTTGCTCTTGCCGCTCTGCGGCGCACCGACGATTGCGAGGTGCCCGGCCGGTCCGGCCAGATCCAGAGAGAGCGGGCCCTGCTTCTGCTCGGTGGGAAGGTCGATTGCGCCGACGGTCGCCGACAACTCCCCGGCGGGCTGCGAGGCCCCCTTCCACCAGGGCCGGCGGGCGTCAACCGCGTCGAGCGGCATCTCCGCCTCCAGCGGGGGAAGCCAGACCTGGTGGGCGCCCGCTGCGCCGCGGCCGCGCAGCCGGTCGAGCACGAGCCCCATCTCCGTGTCGGCGTCCGCCCCGCGCTCGCTCGCGCGGTCGCGGTCGCGCCCCCGGCCTGAGGGCCGATTCGCGGCCTCTGCCTCGAACGGGGTCACGGTGCTTTTCGGACGTGAGCGTGTCGGCGGGCGGTAGGGCCTGGTCGAGAGGGCAGCGCGGAACGGCGTGTATGTCGTGGCGTCCACCCTCAGGAAGCCGAGACCCGGGTCCGGCGGCAGCACGAAGGCGTCGGGGGTCCCGAGGACGGCCTTGCTCTCGGCCGGGCTGTAGGTGCGCAGGCAGATCCGGTAGCGCAGGTGGCTCTCGAGGCCGCGGAGCTTTCCCTCCTCGAAGCGCTGGCTCGAGAACAACAGGTGGATGCCGAGGCTTCGGCCGACCCGGCCGATCGCCACGAAGAGGTCGATGAAGTCGGGGTGGTTCGCCAGCAGCTCGCTGAACTCGTCGATGATCACGAGCAGGTCGGGCAGGGGCTCCAGCCCGGGATCCCGCTCGCACAGCTCGCGGTAGGCGATCACGTCGTCGACGTTGCCGGCGTCGCGCAGGATCTGCTCGCGGCGCTTCTGCTCGCCGTAGAGGGCATCGTGCATCCGGCCCACCAGCGCCTCGTCGCCCTCGAGGTTGGTGATCATCCCGGCCGTGTGGGGCAGGGTCTCGAAGTCCGCCAGGGCGGCGCCTCCCTTGAAGTCGACGAAGACGAAGTTGAGCCTCTCCGGGGAATGGGTGAGCGCCAGGCTCGTCACCAGGGTGCGCAGGAGCTCGCTCTTGCCCGAGCCGGTCGCTCCGATGATCAGGCCGTGCGGTCCCATCCCGCCCTCCGCCTGCTGTTTCAGGTCGAGGACGAGCGGGTCGCCGTCGGATGCCGTCCCCAGGATCGAGCGCAGCTCGAGCTCGCGCGGGCGGGCCGGCCACCCGTTCTCGCTCTCGATCTGGTCGATCGAGGAGATCCCGTGGAGGTCAAGGAGGCCGCCGCCCCGGCGACGGCTCGCGCCGTGTGAGGACTCCACCAGCCGGATCGGGGCCAGTGCCCTGGCGACCGTCTCGGCGGCGTCCAGCCCGAGCTCGTCGGGCTGGTCGACCTTGGCGACCTCTCCGCCGGGACCGGTCTGCTCCACCGAGGCGGGGCCCTGATCGAGCACCCTGACCCTGGTCCCGGCTTCGGCGGGCTCGGCGGCCGACCGCTCGACCAGGCAGATCACGCTGACCGAGAGCTCGCTTCCGGCGTTCATCGCCTCGCGCAGGAGCGGCAGGTGGACCCGCTCGTCCTCGGGGGTGAAGCTGTCGAGCACCAGCACGAGGCGGGGAACGTTCAGGCCCTCCGATCCGGCGTTCGCGGCGCGGAGCTTGCGGAGCTGCTCGAGCCGGGGAGCGAGGTGGGTACTGAGGATCTCGTCGAGCCCCGCGACCGAGCCGGTCAGGCCGATCTGCGCCGGAGCGTCGTCGTCAGCGGACCAGCGGGCGTGCGGAAGCCACTTCAGCCAGTCCCATGACTCGTCCTCCCCGGGGCGGTGCGAGACCGCCAGCAGCAGCTCGTCCGGGCCGCGCCCCACCGCGAGCTGCACCAGCAGGGACCGGGCCAGCCCGCGCGCCGCCTCGGGAGGGCCGACGATCGACGCGACCGGAGAGGACTCGAGCGACAGGGTGACCGGGATCTCCTCGACCATCTCCAGACCCCGGGCGAGATCCTCGGCCTCGTCCACGAGTCCCTGTTCGTACTCGGCGAGCGGGTTGTTGCCGAGGTCCACCCTCGGGCGGGCGATGTGGGGAAGCGAACCCCTGCCGACCCTGAGCCTCAGGAAGTCGGAGTGATCGCGGCGGCGTTCCCAGAGGCGGTCGCGTCCCAGCGTCGCGGCCCAAAGCTGGTGGGGATCGGGATAGAGGTGCTCCGCAGCGCGCCGCTGCGCGGCCGCCAACTCCCGCAGGGTCTCCTCCTCGCCGCCCAGGTACTCGCGGTAGCGCTTTCGCTGGCGCCGCGCGGTCTTCTTGCCGGAGCGCTTCTGAGACCAGCGCATGCCGACCGCGAACAGCAGGGTGATCGCGACCATCGCGCAGGCGACGTAGATGAAGAGCTTGTTGTCGTAGACGATCGCGAACGCGAACAGCCCGAGTGAGCCGACGACCGGGAACAGCGCGTAGAGCAGGGTCTGCTTGGTGGGATCGACGGCCTGGGGCGGCGCCGCCACCGCGACCTGCTCCTCGGACACGGGCGGCGGGTAGCGCCTGGGCGGGCGGTGGAAGGCGTTGGATGCTGCCGTTGACGAGGTTGGCGCGGCCATCTACCCACTAGACGGACGCGGCGCGAGAATCGATACCCGGGCGAGCCCGGGCCGCTCTCAGATGCCGAGAAGCTCGGCGTTGTCGCGCGTCGCCTCGATGCGGTTCGCGAGCGCCAGCGCCGCGTCTTCGGGCGTCAGCTCGTCCAGCTCGGCGCGCAGCTCCCGGATCCTGCTGAGCTCCTCGGGCGAGCGCAGGTCCTCCTCGTCCGACACCCGGCAGTCGGCCAGGATGATCGACGGGACGATCCCCTTCGCCGCGAGGCCGGCGTCGAGTTGGATGAGAGAGTTCTCGGTGGTCTCCAGCGCCTCTCGGACGGCGGCGCCGCGGTCGTCGGAGTCGAGGACGGTCGCGATGATCGTCAGCGAGCCCGAGCCCTCCTCGGCCAGCTCGCGGCCGGCGCCGAAGACGCGCTTGACCCGGGCGGGGTCGCGGAAGCCGAGCGCAAGGCGGGAGAGCGAGTCGACGATCACGACGACGTCGGCGCCCGACTCGGCGCGGCGCTTGGCGTGGCCGATGGCGAGCTCGGCGGCCCGGACCTGCTCGACGGGCTCCTGGTCGGCGGGCGCGGCGATGATCTCGGCCTCGGGCAACGCGCGCTCCCACTTCGTGACCTCTTCGGGGCGCTCGTCGGCCAGCAGGACCCTGACTTCCGCCTCGGTTCCCGCCAAGGCAGACGCGATCGAGCGCAGCAGGGTGGTCCGCCCCGACCGCGGCTCGGCGAGGACCAGCACGCGCTGGCCGAAGGCGAGCGGTGCCAGGAGGTCCACGGAGCGGACGAGGACGTCATCGCCCTCGCCGAGCGGCAGCCGGCGGCTGGGGGCGATCGCGGTGAGGTCCTCGAAGTTGTCGCGGTCGCCCTCGGGCTCCTGCGCCGTTGACCGTGGTCGACCCGCACCAGGGCGCGGTGGCGCTCGCCGCGGCGGGGCGACCGGGCGGGGCCGGCCACCTCGTCGCCGGCCTGCAGCTCGCAGCGGCGGATCTGGGAGGCGGAGACGTAGACGTCCCCCTCCTCGGCCGCCAGTCCCTGGAGGCGGAGGAAGCCGTAGCCCTGGGGCATCCGGTCGAGGACCCCGGTCACGTCCTCGGTCTCGGCGTCGTCGGCGGGCTCATCGCCCTCGCCGGCGTCACGATCGCCGGCGCGCGATCGCGGCTCCTGCGTCGCGCGGCGGGCTCCTCCCCGACCGCCGGCGCTGGCCGCGTCCGCGGCCGCCCCGGCCCCGGCCTCCGCGGCTGCCGCGGCGCCGCTTGGGCGGGCCCTCGTCGCCGCTCTTCGCATCCGCTCCGGCGCCGCGCCCGGCGCCGCCGCCGCCAGCATCGGGATCGGCCTCGGCCGACGAGATGGCATCGACGAGCGCAGCTCGGTCGAGCATGCGGAAGCGCTGAACCCCGAGGCGCTGTGCGCGCTCGTGAAGGTCCGCCAGATGCAGGTTGTTCAGGTCCTCTGCCATGAATCCAAGTCTCGGTCCATCTTATGAGGACGACTGAGCCACGGACGCAGCGGGGTCAAGTCCCTCGCGCGCGGCCACGGCGTCCCAGCCCGCGACCTCCTCGTCCACCCGTCCCGGGCTCCAACCCAGCTCCCCGGCCATGACCTCGGCGACCGCGCGGCGCGGGGCCTCGTCGCGCAGGGCGACCGCGTCGACGAGGCCGAGGCGGGTGCGGCGCAGCAGCACGTCGGCGATCGACCGCGCCTGCTCGGACGCGGGCCGCGATCACCACCTCGGCGAGCAGGTCCGGGTGCCCTTCGAGGATCGGCACAGCCAGCGCGGGTTCTGACTCGGCCAGGTCCAGAACCTTGCGCGCCGCGTGCCCGTAGCGGAAGGCGAGCTGCTGCCTCGGCGCCCTCGGGGAGCTCGAGGCTCGGTCTCGAGGTCGCCTTCGCGCGCCGGCATCCCCAGCGGGATGTCGTCGGTGCGGCACTCAGCCTCGCGACCCTCGCGCTCGACGATCCGGTTGACGGTGTCCTCGGCCATTCGGCGCCACGTCGTCAGCTTTCCGCCGGTGATGGTGAGCATCCCCGAGGAGGTCTCGTAGAGCTCCGCCTTCCGCGAGATGTCGACGGACTTCTTCGGGTCCCCGCTCGAGATCAGCGGGACGCACCCCCGCGTAGGCGCCCACCACGTCGGCCGGGGTCAGCGAGAGGTCGAGGTAGGCGTTGACCGCATCGAGCAGGTACTCGACGTCGCCGGCGCTCGGCGGGACCGCGTCGATGTCGCCGTCGTAGTCGTTGTCCGTCGGCCCGATCAGCGTCCGCCCGTACCAGGGGAGGACCATCACCGTCCGCTCCTCGCCGGCCGGGACCACGAACGCGGACTCGCCCGTGTCGACCAGGCCCTTCGGGATGGCGATGTGGGCTCCGCGGCTGGGGGCGATCCGGGGGATCTCCTCCTCCGTCAGGATCTCGTCGGGACGGATGCTGATCCGCCCAGACGCCCGTCGCGTTGATGACGTTCGACGCCCGGACCTCGAAGCGCTCGCCCGACTCGCCGTCGATGCAGGCGACGCCCGCGGCGCTTGCCGCCATCGTCGAGGATCTCCGTCACCTCCGCCCCGTTCAGCAGCACCGCGCCGAAGCGCTCGGCCTCGCCCAGGATCGTCAGGACCAGGCGGGCGTCGTCGGTCTGGCAGTCGTAGAAGAGGTAGGCGGAGGTCGGGTCGAGCGGCGCCAGCGCCGGGGCGAGCTCGGCGGCCTCCTCGCCCGAGATCGTGCGGTGGCGGTCGGGCGCCCAGTAGCCGTCGTCGCGCCCGTGCTCGGAGCGGTTGGCCCGGCCGCGCCCGATGCGCGAGGTCGCCATCACGTCATAGAGGTTCAGACCGACGCCGATCCGGCGGTCGCGCCGCGCGTCCCCCACGGTCGGGACCAGGAACTGCGTCGGGTAGACGAGGTGCGGCGCGAGCTGCACCATCAGCTGGCGCTCCAGCAGGGCCTCGCGAACCAGCCCGAGGTCGAAGTTCCGGAGGTAGCGCAGGCCGCCGTGGACCATCTTCGACGAGCGGCTCGATGTCCCGATCGCGAAGTCGTGGCGCTCGACCAGCGCCACCGAGTAGCCGCGCGAGGCCGCGTCGAGCGCGACACCCGCGCCCGGTCACCCCGCCGCCGATCACGACGACGTCGAACGTCTCCGCCTGCATCGCCTCCAGCGCCTGGTGCCCTGGTGATCACGCGAGGCCAATCCTCTCAGTCGAGAAACTTCACGACTTGCTCGGCCGGCGCGCGCTCCGGCGCGCGCTGCTCCTGGACGCGGTGGCCGAGGTGGATGCAGGCCGACGAACCGCTCGTCGTCGGGCAGGCCGACCGCGGCCCGGCCCTCGTCGGCCCGCAGCAGGTCGGGGGTGCGCCAGTAGCCCGCCAGGCCGCGGGCGTGGGCGGCCAGCAGCACGATGTAGGCGGCCACCGCCGGCCGCATGCAGGTCCTCCTCGTCCTGCTGGGGATCGCCGGCATCGACGCACGAGCAGACGACCAGGGTCGGGGCGCGGTCGAGCTTCGTCGCCCCCTCGGGCCCGGCCGCCTCCTTCAACCGCTCCAGCGCCTCGGGGCCGATCACCCGGAAGCGCCAGGGGTTCGTCAGGTGATGGTTCGGCGCCCAGCGGGCGAGGTCGAGCAGCTCCGCGACCGTCTCGCGGTCGACGCGGCTCCGGCGCATACGCCTTGTGGGTGCGGCGGGTGCGGACCGCCTCCTCGACTTCCATCCGGTCGAGGCTAACCGGACGTGTTGCTATCGAGGCACGTCCTGGCGGCGGAGGAGCCACGCCCCGCCGAGGACCACCACCGCGACCAGGACGATCGAGCCGATCGATCGCGGCGTCGGGACCTCCGTCGCCGCCGTCGTCAGCGGACTCCTCGGTCCCCTCCGCGTCGGGAGCCTCGGGGTTGAGCTCGGGGACGTCCTCGGGCGGCACGAAGGTGTCCGGCGCGTCACCCTCGGGAAAGACCGGCGGGGCCGGGGCCGGCTTCGGGAGCGGGATCTCCGAGCCGGGGCCGGCTGCGCCGCCTGAGCCGGCCGGTGGCGCCGGGGCGGGCGCCGGCGCGGCGGTCGCGCCACCTCCGCCCGCCTTATCGCCTGCATTCTTCTTGACGGGCGGGCTCACCACCCGCAGCGGGAACGCCTGCAGGCTCGCCGCCTGCAGGGCCTGGCCGGTCACCCATACCGGCGTCTGGTCGGTAGGCGCTTCGAGTAGCGGTAGTGGCCGTCAGCGGCCTGGACCGAGGAGAGGTAGTCCAGAGGCGAGCGCGCCGCCGCGTCGGAGCGTTCGACGGCGCGGTCCCGGCAGCGACCAGCCCCTGGACGGCCCAGGCGGTCGACTGGGAGTTGGCCGGGCCGCCCCCGGCGAGCGCGAAGCCGCCGCCGTCGAGCTGCTGTGCTGCCGCGCAGGTAGGCCACACCCCTGTTGATCGCCGCCCGGTTCCCGCCCGCAGCCGAGCAGCGCCTGGAGCGACGGCGCCGGTGCTGTCGGCGTCGCTGGCGGCACCCGGAGCGAAGCCCCAGCCGCCGTCGGAGTTCTGGCCGCCGGCGCAGCCAGGCCGCCGAGCGTCTGTTGGCGGCCGTGCCCCCGCGGCGGCTCGAGCGCGAGCACCCCGAACGCGGTCGGGTTCACCTGGCTGCCCCCACGAGCCGTCGCCGCCTCGGCGCGCCGCAGGCGCTTGCGACCAGGTCCTTGGCCGCCGAAGCGTCGCGGGAGTCCAGCCCCGCCGCGTCGAGGACGAGGATCGTCCGCTCGATGTCGCCGGTGGTCGTGATCTCCCCGGCGGTGGAGCGCAGGTAGGTCGATCGGGCGTCTTGCTAGCCGGAGCGAACGGAGAGCGGGTTGACCCCGGCCGACTTCCAGGCCGAGGACCGCCCAGCCCGTCATCGCGGGGCTCGACTCGCTCGCCGGGGCGCGAAGCCGAAGCCGCCGTCGGCGTTCTGGGCCGAGCGCGAAGCCAGTCGACTGCGTCGCTCCGGGCCCTTGGCCGCGCCGGCCGCTTGCGTGGCCGCCGCGAGCGCCGTGTCGCGAGGACGAGCGCGGCGACGCAGCCCGCCGCCGCAGCGCCACGCGCCCCGGCGCGCACGGGTGCGCTCCGCGGCCCCAGGCGAACTCGAAGCGCTCGCGGTAGCGGCTGAGCATCCGGATCAGCGCCGGGCCGGCGATCAGAGCGCGAGCGTCGAAGTTCCCGGCGGCGTGGGCGATGTTGAACGGAATCCCACGCGCCGAGATCGCCAGGAAGCGGTCGAGCGACTGCTCTCCGCCGTAGTGACCATCGCGAGAAGTCCAGCAGCGCCCCGTAGGCGAGCGCCGGCGAACGCGCACGACGAGCGCAAGCGGCAAGCGGCCGATGCGCCCTGCCGCGTGCAGCTTGGCCAGGCCGGCGCCGAGGACACCGCACCATCCCCCAGCCCGCCATCTGCCACGGCGTCCAGGGCCCCTGGCCGAGCCAGAAGTTGCTGACGAGCGCGGTCAGGGCCCCGACCGCGAACCCCGGGCCGCCGCCCGAGCGCATAGCCGGCGATCAGGATGATGTCGGTGCGTCGGCACGACGTTCGGGATCGGGGAGAACGCGACCCTGCCGGCGACCGCCAGCGCCGCAAGCGCAGCCGACCAGCGCGACGATCTGGGCGGGCGGCCGCGAGCGCTCGTACCAGGCGAACCCCGCCCAGAGGACGAGGGCGAGCAGCCGCGAAGATGCCGCCGACGCCAGGTCATCGCGAGCCTCACCGCCTGACGCCGCTCGGAGCAGGAGCTCGGCGCCCTGCTCCACCGTGGTCGCGGCGCCGTCGAGGATCCGGGCCACCTCGGTCGAGAAGTACCAGCCGCCCGCCAGCAGCTCGTCGGTCGGCCGTCGGCGACGACCTCGCCGCGGCCCATCAGGACGACGCGGTCGGCGAACGTCCGCGGCGAACTCGACGTCGTGGGTCGCGATCACGACTGCCGCGCCGCGGCTCCGAGAGCTCGCCGCACGAGGGCCGACAGGTCGGCCTTGCGCCCGCGGTCCATCCCCCGGGTCGGCTCGTCGAGCAGGACGGCCCCCGGGGGCTCGCCGCTCGCCGGCACCGCTGCCGGCCGAGACGATCGCCAGGGCCAGGCGCTGGCGCTCCCCGCCCGAGAGGTCCCGGGGATCGGCCTCGCCGGCCGCTCCAGGCCGAACAGCTCGAAGTGCGGCTGCCCCACCTCGCCGGGCAGCTCGTCGGCGACCCGCTCGCGGACCATCAGGTCGCCCGTTCGCTGGGGCAGGAGCGCGACCCCGCGCAGGCGCCGTGATCGCGCCCGCGTTCGCGGCTCGACCAGGCCGGCGGCCGCACGCAGAAGCGTGCTCTTGCCCGCGCCGTTCCGGCCCATCAGCGCGACGCGCTCGCCCCGGTCGACCATCGAGGTCGACAGGCCGCGCAGCGCGTCGATGCGCTCCGCCCGCTCGCCCAGCTCGACCCAGAGGTCGCGCGCGGAGAGCGCAGATCCCCGCTTGCGCCGTCCCCGGGCCGGGCTCGCCGGAGTCTCGTCGCTCGGCGGGTCGATCCCGATCTGCATCGGTGCGATGCCCGCCCGGCGACGGCCCGCCGGGCCTCGCGCACGCTGGCGCGCGGCGGGAGGCCGGCCGCAGCCGAGCAGCCGGGCCCCGGGTGTCGCCAGCGACAGGCGACTCGTCGAGCGCCCAGTCGAGGAACGCGCCGGGCGCGCCGTCGAAAGCGACACTGCGCCGCCGTCCATCGCGACGACACGGTCCGCGGCGCCCGAGGCAGCGCTCGAGGCGGTGCTCGCCGAGCAGGATCGCGCACCCCCCACTCCTCGTTCAGGCGGCGAAGCAGGCCGATCAGCTCATCCCCCGCGACCGGGTCGAGCTGCGAGGTGGGCTCGTCGAGCAGAACGAGCCGCGGCCGCGTGACGAGCGCGGCGGCGAGCGCCACGCGCTGCAGCTCGCCGCCCGAGAGGGTGTCCGTGGTGCGCTCGAGCAGGTCGGCGATGCCCGAGGGCCAGGGCGACCTCCTCGACCGCCCGGGCCCGCGGAGCCGCGGCGTCGACGCCCGCGCAGCTCGAGCGGCAGCTCGACCTCGGCGCCGCACGGTCGTGCTGACGACCTGGGTCTCGGGCTCCTGGGCGACGAGCCCGACGACC
The DNA here is from genome assembly GCA_963839875.1 of uncultured Solirubrobacterales bacterium. Taxonomy (GTDB): domain Bacteria; phylum Actinomycetota; class Thermoleophilia; order Solirubrobacterales; family 70-9; genus CAVUAT01. The sequence goes on along the minus strand of CAWIWP010000009.1, from coordinate 140,756 downwards.
GCCGCCAGCTCGGCGGGTCCGTGCTCGCGCACGTCCAGGCCCGCGACCTCGAGCTCGCCCGCTCGACCTCACCGCCGTGGAAGTGCGGCACGAGCCCGCTGGCGGCGCGAAGCAGAGTCGTCTTGCCCGAGCCCGAAGGGCCCACAGGACGACCATCTCGCCGCGGCTCGATCTCGAGGCTCGACCCCGCGCGAGCGCCTCGGCACCCCCGGCCGCCGGATAGCTGTAGCGCGAGGCCCTCGCACGAGAGGACGGAGTCAGCCACGGGGCCCACCCGCAGACCTGGCCGGACGGTCACGGAGCAGCGCCGGCGCGAACGGCAGCAAAGCCAGCGCCGGCAGCACGACGCACAGGGCGAGCGTCGCAGGCCCGGCGTCCATCTCGATGCCCGGGCACCGCGTCGAAGCCGCCGGCGCCGCCCACCAGGGCCATGCCCGCGGCGAGCGCCACCAGGACGGTCGTGAAGACGAGGAGCGCCGCGACGGCGCCGTGCCGGCTCGCGCGAGCGGGACGGCGCGGCCCGCCAGCGAATGGCCTCGCAGCTCCATGGTCGCCGCGACGTCGATCGCGCGGTCCAGCGAGCCCTCGACGAGGCGGCGCGCGACACGGCCGCGCGTCCGACCGGAGCCGCGGCCGGGCCCCGCAGGGCGGCATGCCTCGCGCACGCCGCGAGGTCAGCCGCCGCGACGGGGACCAGCCGCGACACGAGTGCCGCGGTCAGCGCCGAACGCCGCGCGATGGGACGCAGCGCGCGCAGGACCGGTCGGGGTCGACGCAGGCCGAGTAGACGGCGAAGGCCATGATCACCACGACGATCCGCATCCCGATGGCGCCGCCGGCCACCAGGGACTCCAGCGTGACGTCGGTGCTGCCGATCACCGGGCAGATCCCAGCCGCGGATCAGGATCGTCTCGCCGCGGTGGTAGACGAGCGCGTTGACGACCGTCATCAGGACCACAGCGGGACGGCCAGCCGAAGCGCGAACGCGGACGGCCCGCTCGCGGCCCCCGCCGCGAAGCCGCAGACGGCAACCGCGACGCCGTCGGCCAGCAGCACGAGCGGGCTCGAGAACGCGAAGGCGACGAACGCGAAGGCGCCGAGGAAGGCGACCGCGGCCCACGCGGGAGCGCGGTGCAGCGGGCTGCGGCCCGGGCGACGTAGGCGAGCGCGGCGCCGCCTCAACGGACCGGCACCCCCACGGAGCCCTCGTTCGAGACCGCCGCGGCCGCGAAGCGGTCGCGCAGCCCCTCCTCGCTCAACAGCTCGATCGCGGCCCCGACCCCGACGGCGTCGGTCCCGGTCACCACCCAGGTCGGCGGCCCCTCGTCGGGGCGCAGCGCAGCGACCAGGCCGGCGCCCGCGGTCAGCGTCTCCGCGACCCGGCCGCGGTCGTCGAGGAGCGTCAGGCCGATCGAGGGCTCGACACCCGAGAAGGTCGCGAACACCCCGCTGCGCTGCGGGCCGCCGGCGAGCAGCCGCGCGACGGGGTCGGAGTTGATCGTGTCCCAGGGCCCGACCAGCACGCGGATCTCGTCTTCAGGGGCGCCGTCGTCGGCCTCGCCCGGCTCGTCGCCGGTGCGACCCCCTCCTCCTTCAAGGTCTCGTTCACGAGCTCGCACTGGCTGTCCGCCCCGCCGCAGAAGACTCCGGCGCCGACCACTTCGCTCTCCGTCGAAGCCGTGGACGAAGGGCTCTGGCCAGGAGCCCGACGACGGCGGGACCCGCATCGCGGTGCTCCAGTCGTGGTGGTCCCACCAGATCCGGTCCCCGTCCCCGAGCTCGTACTCGGCAGCCTCCGATCGGGGACTTCGATCCCGTTCACGTAGAAGAACCAGTCGCTGCGGCGGCCGTCCTCGGTGCCCCCGGAGAGCCCGTCGATCGACTGCACGAAGCCGCCGCCGTAGCGGGTCTCGACGTCGGCACTCGCGTCGAGCACGCGCAGGACGGTCGTCCGACTCCGCAGGTCGACCTGCTCGGAAGCGAGCTCGTCGGCGCCGTAGTCGCGGGTGACCGTCAGCGAGACGTCGCCGGTGCTCTCGCCCTCGCCGACCCCACAGCCGGCGAGCACCGCCGCCGCGCAGACGAGCGCGGCGGCGGTGTGCCTGATGCCGGTGGATCTGGTGTCGAATCGGTGTGCCGTGGCGCTCCTCAGCTCCCTCGGCGGACCTTCTCGCAGCCCTTGGCCTTGTCGGTGTCGTCGATGACGGCCGTGTCCTCGCCCTTGCCGCACTTGACCCTGTCGGTGCCGCCGTTACGGACGAACACCCGATCCTTTCCGCCGCGGGTCCGGATCGTGTCGGGGCCTGCGGTGCCCTTGAAACGGTCGGGCAGGTCCGTGCCGACGATCGTCCGCCCCGGGACAGGCGGGCAGTCCGCCGGGTTGGCGAACGCGCACACCCTGACTGCGTTTGACGGGATCTGGATCGCCGCCGTACCGGGCCCGGTCGCCTTCAGCGTCGCGAACCCGGACGCCAACGGGGACGTTTGCGATGCCGGCAGTGGTCGTCACCGGAGAGGTGCCGCCGCTGACGACGGTGCCGTCGGGTGCCGCCGCGACCTTGCCGTCGAACGTGACCGCCGTGACCTGGACCTGGATCGTCCCCGGTGCGTTCTGCACCGGCGCTTCGAGCACCAGCTCGTCACCGGTGTTCGCACCCGTTCCGAAGTTGGCAAAGACCCAAAGGACCTCGTCCACCCCCTTCAGCGCAACCAGGTCGGCGCTCACGGGCGGCGCGACGTGGTTGACACGGAAGAGCCAGCCTGTGAACGGCACGTCGGTCTCGTTGAACGTCCCGACGCGGCAGAGACGCCTGCCGAACGCATCCTCTGCGATCAGCGTCGGGCGCAGCGCCTCGTTGGCGTTGGCCGCCGATGCGATCAGGCCCAGCGCGCCCTGGCCGGCGAGCGGGATGTCGCCCTGGGCGCGGATGCATTCGCCCGCGCCCGCGAGCTCTCCGCGCTGGCCCGCAATCGGGCTGCGCGGTGCGTAGTAGGTGCCGGGATCCAGTGTCACCCCCGGCGCCTCGACGCGCAGCGGGAACGCCCGCGTCGCAGATGCGGTGGATGTTGACGTTGCGGTGATCGCGAGCGCGAGGGCCGCGGCCACCAGGTATCGACTCTTCATGAGCCACCCCTTTCCTCGAGGGTCGTGTTGGCTGGCCGGAGGACAGGTCTCCTGGCTTCCGGGCTCGACTGCCGCGCCTTCCCGGGAGGCCGATGGCTCTCCCAGTGGCATCTCGCGACAGCCACTCACCCGGTCACAGTGGCGGGACCGCGTCGGTTTCTCACCGGACTTCCCTTGACCACCGACCTATGTGCGCGCCCATCGTATCCGGTGATGCAAATGAAAGGGGCGGCCCGAAGGCCGCCCTTTCGGATCGTCCGTGTGAAGAAGGACTACTTCTTCTTCTTCTTGGACGCCTTCTGCTTGCACGCCAGCGAGGCATCGGCACTCGTCGACGCACCGTTGTTGTAGAAGGAGCGGACCCTGGAAGTCCCACTTCTTCGTGGAGCACTTCGCGCCGACGTAGTACTTGGCCGGCACGGCCTTCTTGCCCTTCTTGGCCTTCTTGCCCTTGACCGTCAGCAGCTGCGGGATCGTGGTCTCGAAATGCGTGATCACGAATCCGAGCGGCAGAATCGGGACGATGACGTTCAGCTGCTTGCCGAACGAGACCGCCGGTCCGACGTGCGCAGGGTCCCGATCAGGACCGTGGTGGTGTTGGCGGTTGTGCGGCTGTGCAGCAGGATCGTCGGGTTGGCCACCGCTGGGGGTGCCGTTGAACGCCGTCACCACGGCGGTCACGCCCGCGACTGCACCGGCGAGAGTCCGCCCGGACCGGCACCGACCTGAGCCGGACCGCAGGCGGCCAGCGCAGCCTCGGTGGTCGATGTGCTGAATCCCGGGGCGTTCGGGTCACACTGCGGCGTCGGCGGCGTGAACACGAAGTCCTTCGGGAACTCGACCTTGGTGTTGACGCCTTCCCCGAGAACGGGGACGGGCGTTCCCGTCGATCGAGTACTGCGTGTCCACAACGACCTTCAGGCTGTTGACACGGGCCCGGCGATCTTCTTGTCCAGCGGGCCTGCTGTGGCAGTCACCTCGAGGGTCTGGCCCGTGAGGGTTCCAGCCGCCTGGGCGCGTACCGGCAGCGACGATCGAGAGGGCCAGCGCTCCGGCCACTCCGATCATCATATTGCGCTTACGCATACCACTCCTTATTCCGTAGGGCTTCATGAGCGGTATGCCGTCCTCCGCTCCACCCTGGTTCTCATCTGTGCTGAACCTAACACAGCAAATGCCGCGTAGTTGTGCGCTTTCCCTGCCCCTGGGAAAGAAACCCAGGCGTGGACTGCCTACGGGGCGTCCTCGAAGACGTGCAGGTAGTCGGTCACCTCGGAGGGGCCGCCGCTGCCGATCGACTGGACCTGGCCCTGCTTCACGCACGGCGACCCTGAGCACGCCGGTCGGTGTTGTCGGTGCCGCCCATCGCGAACTGCTGGATGCGGTCGAAGAGGTCCTGCCGGCGAGCTGCCCAGCGTCGGTGTTGGCGCGCGGGATGAAGGTCGGGTTCAGCCGGCGTGGCGGGGTTCAGGACGCCGTTTGCGCCCGCCGGGCACTGGCGCGTCTCGAAGCTCGGCAGGCCGCCCTGGAGCGAGTCCATCCAGCCCGGGACCGCGTAGGGCGCGTTGCGGTTCGACTGCAGGCGGTTGGTCCAGATCGCGATCGCCTCGGGCGAGAGCGGGTTCGAGACGCGGAGGTACTTCGCCGGCTGGTTGTTCGTCTCGGGCGACGCCGCCGTCGCCTGGGTCGTCGCCGGTGACGTTGCCGAGGAAGGCGGTGATCTCCCGCTTGTAGCGCGTCGCGGTCTCGATGATCGGCGTCACCTGCTGCCAGCCACGGGCTGAACTGGGTGAGCACGGGCGGCAGGTCCGTCCTGAGGATCTTCTGGAGGGCCGGCAGGCCCGTCTTGGCGCTCCTGGCGATCCTGCGGATGCCGATGAAGAAGCCCTTGAAGTCGGGTGACGACCTTCGCGACCTGCCTCAGCGTTGCCGCTGAGCTCGCGGCCCGCCGGACGCAGCTGGGTGATCAGCGGGTTGGCGTTGCGCGAGAAGCTCTCGAGGCGCGCGAGGGTCAGGCGCGACTCGTCGAGGAACGTGGGCAGGGCCCTGAAGGTCTCGCGCAGGTCCTCGTTTCGCTGCGCGGTCGTGTTGAAGACCGTGGCCGAGTTCTGGATCAGGCCCCGCAGCTGGCCCTGGCGCTCGGACAGCGCGCCGAAGACCTCGCCGGTGTTCTTGACGAACTGCGAGGTGGCCTGGTCCTGCGTGTCGAGGGTGCGGAGCAGCTTGTTGGCCTCCTCGGCGAAGGGCTCGAGGTTCGCGATCGCGGCGTTCAGGTCCGCACCCCGGCCGTCGAGGGCGATCGCCGCGTTCTGCATCCACGACTGGAACGCGAGGCGGGTCGGCTCGTCGAAGGTCCGGAAGATCTCGTCGAGCTGCACGGCCTCGGAGACCTGGGCCCTCGGCAGCGTCCCGTCCTCCGGCAGGCTCGGGCCGTCCTTGTCCCCCTGGGTCAGCTCGACGTAGGTCTCGCCCAGCAGCGTCTTCTGGCGCAGGATCGCGCGGGTGTCCTCGGGGATCGGCGCGTAGGCGTCCTGGATCTCGAGCGTCGCGATCGCGAGGTCGCGGTTCTCGCCCTCGTCCTCGAGCTCGATCTCCTTGACGCGGCCGACCGAGACGTTCGAGATCCGGACGTCCGACTCGACCGCGAGCTGGGCGGCCTCGTTGACCGGGACCTTGACCTTGTAGCCCTCGGGGCCGAACGGGACGGCGCCGCCGAACGCGTTCCAGAGGAAGAGCAGCAGGCCGAAGCACGAGAACGCGAACGCGACGGCGACGCCGATTTGGACCCCGGATGGCGCGCGCTGGCCCATCAGCAGATCTCCGAGGTTCGGGGCTGGTTGGTGGTCTCGAGCAGGGTGAGGATGAACGGCGAGAGGGCTGGTGAGGCCCTCGGCGAACCTGGCCGTCTCACAGGTCAGCAGCACGACGCCGCGGCGCAGCGGCCCCTGCGCGTCCTGGAGCAGGAACAGGTTGTTCGACGTTGTGGTTGAGCCAGGCGAGGAAGAAGAGGTAGCCCTCGTCGTCGCCCGCGGGGTTCGCCGGCGAGCGCGTTCGGCTCTCGTTGATTCGCGGTGACCGAGGTCTTCAGCGGCGGAGACCGTGCCGCCGAGGCCCTGCGTCGCCTGGCGCAGGTGCTTCGTCGGGCACGAAGACCTGCTTGGTGAACGGGCGGATCTGGTCGCGGATCGGGCGCCGTCGTCTCGCGGAAGAAGGGCTCGACCGCCTGCAGCGCCGGCTTCAGCGCCCGGGCGCCCGGCATGCGAGTCACGCAGCGCCGGCAGCGAGACCTTCGCGAGCTCGTTGGAGCTCTTCGAGCGCCTTGTTCGTCTCGCTGCAGGGTGCCCGGCAGCTCGCGCAGCGAGGCGCGGATCGCCGCCTCCTGGCTCGCGAAGTCCTCGAGCACGGCGTTGGAGGAGTCGATGAACCCGGTCAGCTCGGTGTCCTTGTTGCCGAGCTCCTCGGACGAGGAGCCTGAAGTTGTGGATCGAGCGGGCGACGCTCTCGCGGCGCTCGCGCCAGCCCGCCGGAGATCTGCTTGACGTTGCGGGCGAGCGGCTCGAACTGGCGCAGCGCGTTGCGAGAGCTTCACGCCCCGGCCCTGCTCGGGATCGAGTGCCTCGCCGCCGCCCGAGACCAGGAGCTTCAGGAAGGCCTGGGTGTCGGCGTCGAGCGCCGCGAGCACCTCGTCGGGGTTGACGTTCGGCAGCGTCGAGGAGAGCGGCAGCGTCTCGCCGTCCTCGACGTCGACGTCGGAGACGCCCGGGTCGACCTCGATCGTCATGTCGTTCAGGCCCGTCTTCGGGCGCAGCAGCATCGTGGCGTCCTCGTTGATCAGCTCCGGCCTTGTCGTTGTCGATCTCCATCTCCACCTTGCGCGCGGCCGTCGACCAGCTCGACGCCGGTGATGTCGCCCGACCTGGATGCCGGCGATGTTCACCGCCTGGCCCTGGCCGGGTGTGACCGCCTGCGCGGTCGAGAACTCGGCGTTCAGCTCGAAGCGCTCCTCGCCCAGGATCGGGACCCAGCTCGGCAGCGCCGTCGCCTGGTTGGCGAGGATGTAGGCGGTCGTGCCCAGGCCGAGGACGACGAGCACGATGATCGCGATGAAGTCCTTCAGGTGCTCTCGGATCGCGCGGCGCATCAGGGAGCCGCCTGCGGGCTCGGGCTGCCCGACCGCGGCGCGGGGGCCGTTCAGGTTCGGGAGCGCGTTGATGTAGCAGGGGGCGTCGGTGCGGTACGTGGGCTTCGACGCCCTGCTGGGGCTGGGTGCCGATCGGGCGGCGACGGGCGCGCGGCCCCAGTTGAACTCGTCGGTGCCGACGGCCGGGCGGGTTGTTGCTGCGGACGAGCCCGCTGCCGTTCGCGCCCGAATGTGCCGCCACCGGTCTGGAAGCGGAGGTACGGGCCGTTCCCGTCGAAGTTCTGGGTCTCGCCGGCGAACCCGGTGAGCGCGTAGCCGAACTCCTTGTAGTTGGGGACCGTCGTTCGCCGGGATCGATGAACTGGTCGGTGATCGGGATGTCGCCGGTCGGGACCAGGACGTCGGTGGTGCAGCGGCTGAGCAGCTCGGTCTGGCCGAACAGCCCGATCCCGTCGTTGGCGGCCTGGGCGGCGGGCTCGCCGGTCAACCTCAGCTGGTAGGCGAGGCGGCCCAGCTCCCCGCGGGCCGAGCAGCCTGCGGGTCTGCTTCAGCCACGGCGGCGAGGCCGCGATCGCCGCCGGCAGCTCGCGCAGGCCCGGGCTGGATGTCGCGGGAGAAGGTCCGCAGGAGCGGGAACGTCGCGTTGGTGTTCCGGAGCGAGGGGGTGGCGATCTCGAGCGTCGGGGCGAGCAGCCGCACCGACTCGCGAGAGGTTCTCGGACTCGGCGGCGAACGCGCCCGCCGTCGTGTTCAGGTTGGTGATGAAGCCCTTGAGCTGCTCCTCGCGCAGCGAGCAGCGCGTCGAAGACCTTGACGTTCGAGGAGATCAGGTTCCGCAGGTCGCCGGGCTCGGTGCCGAGCAGCGCCTCGTTGACGATCGCGCTGTCGCGGCCGGCGTCGGCGCCGAAGTCGAAGGCGTCGTTGGTGGCCTCGCCGGCGGTCTCGCCCCTGATGGACGGGTCGTTGGCCCCGGTCCTCGGCGGCGGTCGGCTTCGTGTTCAGCGCCTGGCCGTAGCCCTGGAGCAGGCGCTGCAGGTTCTCGCGCTCGGGCGCCTGGAGAGAGGTCAGGATCTGGTCGAGCTGGACCGCCGTCGAGGTCTGGGTGATCGGGATGTCGCCGCCGCTCTCGAGCTCGGGCGCGCTCGGGCTGCCCGGCTTGACGTCGAGGAAGAAGTTTCCTTCGAGGAAGATTCGCGGCCTGATCTCGACCTGGGCGTCCTCGCGGATCGGCTGGCCCTCCTCCTTGACGGTGAAGGTGACCTCGGCGGCGTCGCCCGTGCTCTGCGCACGCTCTTGACCTCGCCGACGTTCACGCCCGCGATCCTCACCGGCGAGCCCTTGCGGACGTTGGCGGCGTTGTCGAAGGTCGCCTTGACCTCGTAGTCCGAGGTCCACGGCACCGACTTGTTGACGGCGAAGTAGGTCCCGACCAGGATCAGGACGATCAGGATCAGGGCGTTCCGCGTCTGGTGGGGCGGGTGCCCCTTGCGGTAGATCCGCTCGTCGTAGCCCACGGGCTTCGGCTCGCTGGACTTCTGCTCGTCGTTCTTGTCGTTCTTGTCGGTCTCGTCAGCCATCTACTTGCCTGTCTTCTTCTTGGTCGGTCTTCTTCTTGGACTTCTTCTTCTTCTTCTTCTTGCTTCTTCTTGCAGTTGCCCGAGCTGCTCGCAGATCTGGTCCGTCGGTCAGGATCCCCTGGTTTCCGGGCACGTTTCCGATCGCGACCTGGCCCGCGGTGTAGGTCTCGTTCCCGGCCTCGCACTCGCGGATCTGGCCGGGGGACGCGGTGTTCGGGTAGGGGTTGGAGTGCAGGAAGTTGGTCGGCTCGCTGTTGCCGCCGCCGGCGGCGGCGCGCTCGCTGGGCGTCCCTCGCTGTTGGGGCCGAGCGGCGGGTCGAGGGCGATGAAGCGCTGATAGGTCCCGATGCCGTCGTCCGAAGGAGATGTGGTTGGAGACGTTCCTGAACAGCAGCGTCGCGTAGTTGCAGACCGACTGGGCCGGGCGCGACGTGCGCCAGCAGCGGCTGGGTCTCGCCGAAGAAGTCGTCGAGGTCGGCGATGCCGCCGCGCACGTTGGGGTTGTTGTTGAAGTCGAGGAGCGCCTGGGCGGTCGGGTCGAGCTGGGCGTTCAGGCCCGGCGAGAGGCGCAGCGCCTTGACGCCGATCCCGACCGCGTCGGCCGCCTGCTTCGCCCGCGGCTGGCGGAGCGCCGCGAAGCCGGGCCGCAGGTCGGCGAAGAGGCCGGTCGTGTTCTTCAGGAGGGGCCGGACCACCGGGAGGCTCCGGATCGCCTGGTCCTCGGCCTCGGGCGACTTCGAGATCGTGTCCTGGATGAAGGGCCGCGAGACGTCGGCGAAGGCGCCGAACGTCGTCTCGAGGTCGACGAAGAGCTGGCCCTGCTGCTGGGCGACCGGAGCGACCTCGGCGGCCGCCGCGGAGAGCCCGCGGACGAAGCCCTGGAGGTCGGTGTCCGACGAGGCCAGGTTCCGCATCACCGGCTCGAGGTTCTCGACCAGCGGGCGGAGGTCGCCGATCGCCGCGTTCAGGCTCTGCGCCGCGCCCGGCGAGGACGTTGCCGAACTCGGTCAGGTTCACCTGGATCGCCTCGCGGGTCGGGTCGTCGAAGGTATTGAAGACCTCGTCGATCTCGACCGGCTCGGGGGTCGCCTGGGTGATCGGGATCGTCGACGCCGGCGTCGTAGCCCTCTCGGACTTCGCCGCGCTTGATGTCCAGGTACTTCAGGCCCAGGGCCGAGCGCGAGCGGACGATGATCTCGCTGTCGGTGGGCAGCGGCTCGAGGTCCTCGATCAGCTCCATGTCGACCTTGGCGGCGGTCTGGCGTGACCATCTCGCCCGGTCTCGGGGTCCTCGGCCTCGATCGTGATCGGCTCGATCGTCTGGATCTGGCCGACCCGGATGCCGCCGACCCGCACCTCGTTGCCGGGCACGAGCGTGTTGGCGTTCGGCAGGGTCGCCGAGACGCGGTAGGTGGGCACGAAGGGCAGGCCCTGGTTGGCCTGGTAGGAGAGGAAGACCGCGACGATCACGACGAGCACGGTCACCGCGCCGACGAGCGTCGGGCTGGCGGCGAGGCTTCCTGCGCGCGACTGCGCGCATCACGAGCCCGCTCCCAGGAGGTAGCTGAGGAAGACCGACGCGTCCTCCATCGTCATGGGCTCGCCGTACGCGGCCGCGGCGCGGTCTCGCGGCCTGCGCGTTCCATCGCCATCGCCCTGGCGCCGTCGGGCGCCGCGGGCGTCACCGGGCTCGCCGGGCCGGCGATCGGCCGGTGCCGGGCTCGGTCTCGCGCGGGCTCGCTCGGGCTCGAGCTCGGGGAGGATCTCCTCGATCGGGGGCAGCGGCGCCGGGGCTCACCGGCCGCCGCAGGCGGCGCGGGCGCGGGCGGCGCGACGGCCCGGGGCGTCGGAGACGCTCTTCTTCGACTTCTTCTTCTTTTTCTTCTTCTTCTCTCTCCTCCTGGTCGTCGGCCTGCTGGATGAAGAAGGCCTCGCAGCCGGGGAAGACGGCTGGATCTCGAACTCGGTGCAGTTGCGTCCGGATCACCTGGGCGCGCTGGAAGTGGCCGAACTGGTCGAAGCTGTTGATGTTGGCCGACCGAGTAGTAGATGAAGTCCATCAGGTACTCGATGCCCTTCGTCTTCGCGAAGGTGTCGAGCAGAGCGCCGACAGGTCCTTGGCGGACGGGTGCGGACTTGTTGGTCAGGTCGCGCGTCTGGACGATCACCGGGTCCGAGGCGACCAGCTTCGGGCCCGCGGCCTCGGCCGCCGTGCCCGAGCGTCCGCAGCGCGGGCACGCCCGCGCGTGCGAACGGGGCCGAGCTTCTGGGTCGCCCTGGCTCAGGTCCTTGGCCTCCGAGGCGATGTCGGTCACCAGCGGCGTGCCCTGGTCGGCGAAGCCGCGGAGGTCCTTCATCGTCAGGCGGACCTCGCGCAGCGTCGCCGGGAACTTCTGGAGCTGGAGGCGCAGGTCCTCGCCGCGCTCGGCGGTCGCCTCGCCGGCGATGCGGGCGTTGGTCAGGAAGCCGGTGATGCGACTCGCGGTTCTCGGCGAGCGGCTGGAGCACCGTGTCGCCGTCGGTGGCCAGGGTCGTCGAGCTGGTCGCTCTGGTCGGCGAGGATCTTGAGGACGCGGTTCGTCTGGCGCAGGGCCGGGTTCGCGCGGTCGACGACGGCGCCGAGGTCGTCGCCGCGGGCGGCGAGGCCGGCGCCGAGCTCGTTGAGGATGAGCCGGAAGCGGTCGCGGTAGGGCGCCCGGTTGATGTTGTTGACCAGGTCGAGGTCGACCGACTTGCCGTTGCTCTCGAGGGGCAGCAGGCGCTGGCCCTCGCCGGGCTGGCCGTCGGGGACCTCCTCGAGCTCGGGCGGCAGCGGGCGAGCCCGGCGCGCGCGGCTGGGTCGGGTCGCAGTCGACGAAGCGCTCGCCGATCAGCGACTGCGGGCTGATCAGGCAGCTAGGCGTCCTCGCGGAAGTCCTGGAAGGCCTCGTCCTCGATGCTGCAGCACGATCACGGCCTTGCCGGGCTCCGACGAGCCGTCGGCGTGCACGGCCTCGTCGTCGCCCGACACGTCCACCGACTCGATCAGCCCGACGCGCGCGCCGGCGATGCGGACCTCCTCGTCGGGCACGAGGAAGCTGCCGTTGTCGAAGACGGCGCGGACCTTGTACTCGCCCTCGCCGTCGCCGCTGGCCGAGGGCAGGAAGAAGAGCGCCGCCGACGGCGACGACTCCGAGGGCTATGAGCAGGATCCTCTTCATCAGGGCCCCGGGGAGAACGTCGGTCAGTGTGCAGTCGCCGGGAGGCGCGGGCGAGGTGAGCTTCCGTTGTCGAGGAACGGGGTGGAGCCGTCGGCAGCGGGCTGGGTCTGGCCGCCGGGGCAGCGGCGGAAGTAGCTTGAAGTTCGGATCACCGAGGACCGGCGGGGTCCCGAAGCCGGATCCCCGTACCCGTCGAACTGCTCGGTTGTCGGGATCGGGTCGAGCGAGCCGGCGTTGTTCTGGAAGATGCTCATGCCGGCGGGCTGGACCCGGGCGATGTGGCCGTCGGCGTCGTAGTTGGCGGTGATCTGGCCGAGCTTCGCCGACGTGTTGAGGAGGTCGGGGGCGTAGGGCCGCAGGAAGGTGAAGGTCTCCTCGGAGTCGACCATGCGCCTGAACGGTCGGCTCCGACGCAGCGGTCGGCGGCGCTGCTGCAGTGGGACCAGCTTCTCGGTCGCGTCGGCGAGGTCGTTGTTCTTGCCCTTCTTGTTCACGGCGAATCGGAGGTCCTTGAACACCGGGACCGACTTGCCGACGACGGGCGGAGCTGGCGGAGGAACGACGTCGAGGTTCTTGGTGGTCGGCTTCGCGACGTCGACGAGCTCGTCCAGGTCGTCGAGGGTCGGGCGGAGGTTGAAGAAGGTCGTGTTGGCCTGGCGGAGGGCCGGCGGCAGAGCCCTCAAGGCGCGGTCGAGGCTTTGGTTCTGCTCCGCGATCGCTCCGAGGGCCTGGTTGCCGTTGGAGGTCAGCGCGGCGAGGTCGTCGCGGCGCTCGGCGATCGCGCGTGACGGTCCGGGCGCCCTTCACCATGAAGTCCTCGAAGACCCGCTGGTCGGAGTTCAGCTCCTGGATCAGCTTGGTGGTCGCGGTGAGCGAAGGGCTCAGGTACTTGTAGGTCTCGTTGGCCTCGCGGGCCCTTGCCCTCGTAGACGTCGGCGGACCCCTGGATGATGTTCCGGAGGGCCTGGCGCTCCGGCTCCCGGATCGTGTTGAAGAGCTGGTCGAGGTCCACCGGGGTGGTCGTGTCGACCTCGGTGATCACGCGCGTTGTCCTCGAGGACCGGCTCGTTGTCCGGACCCGGTGTGATCGAGATGTATCGGTTGGCGACACCGGAGAGGGAGGTCGATCGGATCACCGCGCTGGTGCCGTCGTTGCAGCTCCTGGTCGATGCTGATCGAGACCTCCGCCATCGCGTCGTCGCGGAGCTCGATGCTTGTCGACGGTGCCGACGGGGGATCCGCCGATCAGGACCTGGTTGCCCTCGACGAGCTGGCCGCCGGTCTCGAAGAGCAGGCGGTACTTGTTGCCGCTGTCGCCGCCGCGAAGAGGACGAAGCCGACGGCGATGATCGCGAGCAGCAAGTGCGCCGAGGGCGGCCACCCGGCCCACTCCCCCCCATACGCCGCGCGCGCGTCGACGACCCCTGCGCCTCAGGGCTCAAACGGGTACCTCAATACAACCGGGCTCTCCCGCCCAACTTCTCTCCATGCTTCCTTTCGCACTGCAAGTTCGAACTCTCCTCCTCGGCGATGCTATCTGAGGCCCCCGCGACTACGCCCCCAGATTTCCACGCACCTGGGCCACTTAACCCAGCCTGAACCTCCCCACGCACGACGGCATGCCTGATTCGGCACCGAACGAGAATCGGCTGAGCGTCCGGATCCGGTCCGTGAAGACATCCGCTGAGACTTCGCAGCGTCCGGGGATCTGTCTCCAGGGATCGATCGCCATGGCATCGCGGCGGGATTCGCCATCGCCGGCGGCCCGTCTGGACACGGTTCGGGAACCTTCCCGTGATCTGCAGCGCTTGGTGGACCGCTCACCTCGGGGCCCGCTTGGGGGCGCGGCCGAGGGGTGGCTCCGGAGTCGCAGGTCAGGGAGAACCAACCCTGAAACACGAACGGCGAGCGCCCCGGCCCCACCCCCCGGCCACGCCACGAGCTGGTCCGGAAGGAAAACGAACCCGACAACGCCGGGGGTCAAGGCGGAGGTTCGGGGGAGTCTCGTGTTCGGGTCCGGCGGCGGAAACGCCACCGATCGTGAGGACGAGCAGCTGTGATTCGGATGCCGATGCGCCCGCCGCCGACAGGCCGGAACCGCGTCGCGGCAATCGCGGCGATCGCGGCGCGAGATGTCCTCTGTGCCGCTGTCAGCGACGCAACCGCCGGCGGCGGCGGCGCGAAATTTCACTGCCGCTTCCACTTCGACCGGAAGGACCGGGGGCATGTGCGGATGGCGATCCGCCTGTCGGAGCGATCCCATTTCGGGGACGGGATCGGGAGCGGATCGCCGAGGCGCTCCCGAAAAGCGGCCGGCTCGAGGGGCTCTCTCGGGACGAGTACCGGTGGCACCTTTGAGGGTCGGCGGCAGGTTTTTCTCCTACGGCCCCGGCCCACCTGAATTGCTCCGTGTTCAGGACCCGCTCGATCTGATTCGACGACGACCGGGTGCCTCAGCGAAGCGGGAGTCGAGACGGCCGAACTCGGCTCGAACCTAACCCTCGATTTGAGGTTCAGGGTCGCGATCGCGAAGGATCAGGTAGCTGAGCCAGACCGCGACCAGGAACAGCGGGAGCCCCATCGCGGTCTTCGCGATCCCGAGCGCGAGCAGCGCCCCCGCGAAGTAGAGGGGCAGCTGGACGGCGAGCCGGAGGGAGAAGAGCCCGACCCAGACCCAGCTCGCGCGGGTGTAGTCGCGGACCTTCTGCGGGTCGTCGCGCCAGTCCATTCCGTCCCCCGAGAGCGGCCCGAGGAAGACCCCGAGGAGCGGCCAGCGGACGGCGATCGAGACGACGTAGGCGATCGCATAGCCGGCGTTCAGGAGCAGCCCGGGAACGAAGAAGTCCTCCGCCTTGCCGGTCCGGTCGGCGACGAACGCTGCGAGGGCGACCCCGGCGAATCCGGCGGCCGCGAACTGCAGCGGCTCGCGGCGGACGACGCGGACCGCGGCGACCACCGCCCCGCATGCGACGGCGATCCAGATCGCCATCCGCAGGTCGTTCCCGTTGAAGGTGTAGGCGATGACGAAGGCGAGCGCCGGGATGCTCGAGTCCGCGATGCCCTGGACCCCTCCGAGCGCCTCCATCAGGTCGCTCGGGGCGCTCGGGAGCGCCGGTGCCGCCTGCCCTGATCTTGGGCTCGCTGTCCTCTGTCCCCTCGGTGTTCACCCCATGATTCTTGCGGGTGAGGCGCCGATCAGTACCCCCAAGGGGAGTCGAACCCCTGTTTCCGGATTGAGAACCCGGCGTCCTAGGCCACTAGACGATGGGGGCAGGTGCCGCGGTCGGGCAGTGTAGCCAGCGCTCGCGCTCCACGCGTGCAACGCTAGATTTGCTGCCCCGCGGCTGTGGCGGAACTGGTAGACGCGCAGGCTTCAGGTGCCTGTGTCCTTCGGGACGTGGAGGTTCGACTCCTCTCAGCCGCATCGTCGACGCACGATGACGAAGCTCCTCGCCTACTGGCTGAACGCCTACAACTCGACGCTCCGCGAGAGCGCTCGCCGGCGAAGCCCCGCTCCGGCCACCTCTTCCGCCACCGACGGCTCTTCAAGACGGGCGACTCACCGCCGCGACGGGCTCGACTACACGCTCGACGAGATCGAGCACGGGCTGCTGCGCGGCAACCGGCGCCCGCCCTACGGGCTGCGCAGGCTGCTTCGACCGGGCGACCCGAAGCTCGATGCCGCGCCCGGCCGGGCGGACCCCCGGATCCACTTCGCCCTCAACTGCGGGGCCCGCTCGTGCCCCCCGGTCCGCACCTACACGGCCGACGGCGTCGACGCGGAGCTCGAGGCCGCAACGCTCTCCTATATGGAGGCTGAGTCCGACCTCGACCGCGAGCGCGGGGTCCTGACCCTTCCCGGGCGTGGTCAAGCTCTACCGCTCGGATTTCGGGACCGACGCGGAGCTGACCGAGCTTGCCGCCCGCGCGCTGGGCGGCGCGGACGCGGCATGGATACGCGAGCACGCGGGCGAGATCCGCGCTCGACTACGCGAAGTTCGACTGGCAGCTCGTCCCGGCCGCCGCCCCTCAGTCGTAGGCGACCGAGAGGCGCGCGCGCAGCTCGGCGGTGTAGGTTCCCCCCATGATCTTCCTGATCATCCTCGATCGCGCTCGCCGTCGTCGTCGGGCTCGCCGTCCTGCTGATCTACAACCGGATGGTGGCCCGGCGGAACGCCGTGGAGAACAGCTGGGCGCAGATCGAGGCCGCGCTGAAGCGCCGCCACGACCTGATCCCGAACCTGGTCGAGGCGGTCAAGGGCTACGCGAAGCACGAGAAGGAGACCTTCGAGAACGTCACCAAGGCCCGCAGCGGCCGCGGTCGCCGCGAAGGCGCCGCCCCAGCAGGCCGGCGCCGAGAACATCCTCGAGGCGATGCTCGGCCGCCTGATGGTCGTCGCCGAGCAGTACCCCGAGCTGCGCGCGACCGAGAACTTCCAGCAGCTCCAGAACGAGCTCTCCGAGACCGAGAACCAGATCCAGATCACCCGCCGCGTCTACAACGACACGGTCCAGACCTACAACACCTTCATCCAGATCTTCCCGCACTCGGTGATCGCGGGCGCCTTCGGCTTCGAGCCGCGCGAGTTCTACGACGCTCCCGACCGAGGCCGAGGCGACCCCCGAGGTCAGCTTCGACGGCGGAGGCAAGGACCGAAGGCGCCCGCCGCCGAGAAGTAGCAGTGGGCGCGCGCCGGGCCACCAGGGGCGGCGCCCTCGCCGTCGCCGTCATCGCTCGGGCTCGGCCTGGCACTCCCGGCCGCCGCATCGGCCCGCGACGACACGCGTCACCGAGGCGGTCGTGCAACATGCGCCTCGCTCCGAACTCCGCGCTGCTGGTCGAGGAGAACCTGACCTTCGAGTACGACGGCGACTTCGAGGCCTCCTACCGCGACATCCCTCTCCGCCCCAGGACGAGATCGACAACGTCCAGGTCCTCGGAGGGCGGAAAGCGCTACCAGCCGGGCGGCTGCACCTCCTTCGGCTGCACGGACCTCGAGGGGACCGCCGGCGTCACCCCCGAGGGCGACGGCATCAGGATCGTCTGGCACCACAAGGCCGAGCGACGAGACCCGCACCTTCACCGTCCGCTACCGCGTGACCGGCGCCGTCGTGGCCTACGACGACGTGCTCGACCTCGACTGGAAGGTCTGGGGAGACCAGTGGGAGGACAAGCTCGACCACCTCGAGGCGACCTTCACCGACCCCGCGCTCCAGCCGCGGGATGACGGTGGACCCGCCACGCCGAGAAGCCGTCGGCCGTCTGGGGCCACCCCCGCGACGTCGAGGGCCAGGACTTCCTCGAGCCCGGCCAGGCGCCGCCTCGCAGCCGACGACGTCCTCTCGGACCAGTTCGTCGAGATGCGCGTGGTCGTGCCGCGCGAGCCCGGCGAGGACGTCAGCGGAGCCACGGTCGAGTCCGGGGACGGGCTTCCGAAGATCCTCGACGAGGAGGACGCGGACGACGACGACTTCAACAGCGCCCTTCAACAAGGCGAAGCGCTTCCTCGGCAACAACGCCTTGATCCTCTCCCTGGTCCTCGTGGGTGCTCGCGCATGGCCGGGCTCGTCCTGCATGACCTGGCGTGCGCGCGAGGTCGCGACCTCCGTCCCCGAAGCACCTGCCCGAGCCGCCCGACGACGCCTCCCCCGCCCTCGCCTACGGACTCGCCCACGAGGGCGACGACAGCAGCGACACCGTGCTGGCGACTCTGCTCGACCTCGTCGACCGCGGCTACTACGAAGCGAAGACCGTGGACGCCGAGAAGGAGAAGCTCGACCTCTCGCTGGAGCGTGGCCTCCAAGCGGCCGTCCGGGAAGCTCGAGGACCACGAGAAGGAGGTCCTCGACTTCTTCGACGAGCTGCTCGGCGACGAAGACGCTGCCGATGAGCAAGATGAAGGACGAGATCCCCGAGCACAGCGCGACCTGGCGCAGGCGGTGGGAGACGATGACCCACGCGCTCGACAACGTCGACGAGGGCCAGCTCAAGTGGGACCGCAACCTCAACGGCAAGCGCTGGCTGCTTCGCGCTCGGCCTCGCCGGTCGCCTTCCTGCTGATCGTGATGGCCGACCTCGCGGTGAACGAGGAGTGGTTCGTCCCGACCGCTGATCGGGCGTGGTCACCCTGATCGGAGTCGGGGTCTGGCCCCGAAACAGCCTGCGCCGGCTCGAGCCCGCCTACGGCGAGCGCGCCGCCAAGTGGCGGGCGTTCGAGCGCTGGACCAAGGACTTCCCCTCGCTCAAGGACGACCCGCCCGCGACCCTCGAGCTCTGGAAGCGGATCCTCGTCTTCGGCGTCGCCTTCGGCACCGCCGAGCGGATGATCGAGTCAGGCCGGATCCCCGCGCCCGTCCTGGAGAGCGCGGGCTCCACCTGGACCGGCACCTACTTCCACGGCGGCATGCATGACACCGGCTTCAGCGGCTCATCGTTCAGCTCCGGCTTCTCCTCGCAGGTCGCTCCCGAGTCCTCCAGCGGCGGAGGCGGCGGCTTCTCCGGAGGGGGCGGCGGCGGGGTGGCGGCGGAGGCGGTGGCGGCGGCTCCTGGTAGTCGCCCCGACCCCTGAACTACTTCTCGCCGAATGTGGGCCGGCGCCCTCCGCCCGGCGGGCGCGCCAGATGGAACTTGTTGCAGACGTCGCAGCGGTAGAACGTCATCCCGAACCGCCCGGCCTCGCGCCGCGCCTCGCTCTCGCTCGCGTACGCGCGCTTCGGCTTCCCGCTGGGGTTGAAGTGGGATCCGACGATGCGACCGGCCATGCATCGACCCTAGCCTCCGCCCGCTGGCCGTCCGGCCCAGGCGCTGAGATTGAAGGCCGTGAAGCAGTCGCCGCGCCACATGTCCTGGGCGGTCCTCTCGGCCACCGTCACCTCGAACGCCCGCTGTGTCCGCTGCGGATCGCGCGACGACCTCGTCGCCCACCACAAGGTCCCCCGCCGGATGGGCGGCCTCGACGTTCTCGAGAACTTGGTCCCTGTCTGCCGCGGCTGTCACCCGGCAGTCGAACAGGAGGCGGTCGCCGAGGCGGAGCTGACCTGGGAGCGACCTGAATTCGAGCGGCGGCCGAGGCCCGGCCGTGGGCGCCCGCGCCTGATCCCTCCTTACTGACCCGCGTCGCCGACCCGGGCTAGGGCCCGAGGTATCCGTTCGCGTAGCACGGGATCGGGGTCCCGGTCTCGAGCGCGATCGGCTGCGGCGGAGCTACGAGCTGGTTGGTCGTGGTGCAGGGGTTGCGAACCGTCCCCGCCGGCGACAGGAAGGCGCCCTTCTGGGCACGCGCCTTGACGTCGTTTCGCGGGTAGCTGTGCGGGTCGGCGCCGAAGCCCTGGTCGGGGCGCGGCGGGATGTTGCCGTTCGGCGGCGTCGGAGTCCCGTCGTTGTCCATGTCCGCATCGAAGGGGTCGTCGAACCCGAGCGGCCCGCCGTCCCAGTAGACGAGCGCCGAGCCGTCGAAGGGGAAGGCCGGAATCGCGGGGATGCCGAAGATCTGGTTGGAGCCGTCGGCCTCCCAGTGGCGGCCTGGATCCAGCGCCGGCTGGTAGACGGAGGCGCCGATCGTCCGCGCCTCGACCTCGGCGGTGACGTTCGCGACCTGGTGGTCGCCGAAGGCGGGGTGCAGCAGGACCTCGTGCGTCGGCGTGTTCGCGAGCGGGTCCGATGGTCATGTGGTGCGCGTAGCCGTTCGCCTCGCCGCGGTCCCAGAGCATCTGCATCAGCGACAGGATCAGCGGGCGCTCGAGCTCGTCGGGGTAGTTGTCGTAGAGGCCCAGAGGCGTGTCGTCGGGCAGGGTCCCGATGCCGGCGAGGCAGATGGCAACGACGGCCGCAGCCAGGTCGGGCTGAGGAATGTTGGAGGCCTGGTCGCAGATCGCGTCCTCGGCGGCCCCTCCGATGGCCTCACCGAACCGCCCCTCCGCGTAGGGCTCGAAGTCGACGCTTCGGCGAAGCAGGGTCGAGTAGTTCATCCCGGGGACGCCGAGCACCGCGCGGCGGAAGTCGGGCGCGACCGCGGTCAGCGATCCGCCGAGGATCCCGCCCTGGCTGTTGCCGTCGTAGTAGAGCTCGCTCGTGTCGAGGATGGAGTCGCCGCCGTCCTGGAAGGCGGCCTGATCCTGGAAGCCGTCGTCGTGGATCATCGCGCGGCCCAGGTAGAGGAAGTGGAGGAAGCCCTGCTGCGAGCCGTCCCCGAGCAGCGGGAAGAGCGAGAGGTCCTGGAGGATCGCGACGATGTTCGCGATGTTCTGGGTCGCGAAGCCGTACCAGTCGGTCGCGCACATCATCATCTGCTGCTCGAAGGCCATCGCGCTGATGTTGCCGCCGCCGACCTCGCTGCCCGACCCGAGAAGCCCGTGGCCGTACAGGGAGGGTCGGAGCCCTGTCGCGATCGGGCCGCCGAGCGAGGAGCGCGGGATACGGCAGATGAAGGTGAAGGTGGTCGTGCCGTTCTGCGCCGGATCGGCATCGGGCCCCGCGGGGATGTTGAACTGGCCGCCGACGGGCGCGCAGGTGGTCAGGTAGCAGGGGACCGTCATCGTGCCCTCGACCTGGCGGGCGATGCGGTCGTCCTCCGCCGGCATGTAGTCGGTGACCGTGTCGATCGTGAACGAGGGTGATTCCCCCTCGACCTCGCCGTCGTCGAGGTCGGTGTCGCCGCCACCGCCGAGACTCGCGAACGCCCTGTCGCGAATGCTCAGCATCCGCGAGCTCAGGCTCCGCTCGCTCGCGACCGTGAAGTCCCACGCCAGGAAGAGCTCCGATCGGCGGATCTGAGAGTCGCCGAGGATCTCGAAGAGCTCCTCCATTTCCTCGCGGCGGTTCTCGACAGCGACGTTTTCGGTCGTCAGGTTGTCGCGGAAGACCTGGAACGCGTTCGATGCCTCGATCGGATCGTCGCTGTCGTTCCGGAGGTTGCGCAGCGCCACCACGTAGCGGCCGCCCTCGTCGAAGTTCACCAGCGGCCGGATGATCAGGTTCACGTCGGCCTCGTCGGCCGGGTTCGAGTCGATCTCGGCCCAGACGGGGTGCCGCTCGCCCGTGTCGGCGTTGATCACGACCACCGGCTGATCGGTGTCGTCGTAGAGCTCGGGGCGGTCGATCGAGACGAGGCCGCTGTTGTCGAACGCCTCCTGGGTCTCGAGGCCCGGAACCTTGGTGACGATCAGGTTGCCCGGGCTGAAGCCGTCGGCCCGGTTGTGGTCGGTGGGATCGATCGGCTTGACGTCGAGGCCGAGGCCGGCGGGAGCGTTCTGCGGCATCGACAGCAGGTTCAGGTCCATGCGGCGGCCGGTCTCGTAGGCGGGGTTCTCGACGGTGAAGTAGTCGTTCGGCCAGGGCTGGAGGCAGACGGCTCCGTCGAGGTAGTCGCAGCGGTCGGCGTTGGCGGTGTCAAGCGGCGGCCCTGTATATGGAGACGGCGGTGGCACGACGTTGAACTCCTCCTCGGGTGGGTTGGGCGGGTTCGGCCCGCCGCCACCTGGAGCGCCTGGAGAGCCGGGAGATCCGGGCGCCGGGCACCCAGCGGCGTCGACCTGAAGGGCCCGCGAGCCCTTGGACTTCGCCCTGGTGGCCTCGGCCCTCGCCTCGGGCGCCGGCCTGAAGCTCGCACGGACCACGATCCGCTTCGCCCCGCACCCAGAAAGCGCTGCTCGGCCCGCGGCCGAGAGTCGCAGCGGCACGACCAACGAGGTGTCGCGAACGCGCACCCGCAACGCGCGGCCGGCCACCTGGGCCCTGGCGCGGCCGGAGCGGACCCGAGGCGAGAGCCTGACCGTGCCGGGGTCTGGAGACGCGACCCTGACCCGCACACGCCCGGTCGCCAGGATGGCGCTCTGGCTCGAGCTGCGGACCTGGACCTGAAGCCCGCCCTGGGAGCCTGATGGCGCGGCCGTGGCGCCCTGCGAGGCGGCGACCCCGAGCGCGCACACCGCGGCGAAGCCCCCGAGGGCCCGGAAAGTGAGTTGGGCGCGCCTTGCGCGCCGAATGTGGCGGTCGTCTCCCATCACCTGTTTGCCTGCACGCCCCCCGGCGCGCACGCGGGGCAACCCTAGAACAACCGGCTCCGGCAAGCGCCGGTTAGATTCCCGCGCGATGGCTGCGGAGCGGGTGACGGTCGAGGAGGCGGCGGCGCGCGTTAGCGCGACCGACACGCTCGGCATCCCGCTCGGCCCGGGACAGCCCCCGGCCCTGATGGAGGCGCTCGGAAAGCGCGACGACTGGGAGGACCTGCGCGTCTACGGAGCGCTGCTGCTGGTCGGCACCGAGCTCTTCAACCACTCGGGCGTCCACTATCTCTCGGGCTTCTTCGGCCCGATCGAGCGCGCCCTGCGCGATGCCGGGTCCAACATCGGGTTCGCGCCCGCCGACTTCCGCCGGTTCGCGCCCCTGCTTGCCGACCAGGCTCCGCGGGTGATGACCACCGTCGCCGCCCCTCCCGACTCCGAGGGGTGGTGCAGCCTCTCCCTGCACGCCGGCGGAACCGCGGCCGAGATGGACCGCGCCGCCGAGGATCCCGACCGGCTCCTGATCGTGGAGGCCTCCTCGGGCTTCCCCCGGACCCGGGGCTCCCTGCCTGACCACCGCCACGCCGTCCACGTCGATCGCATCGACGTGCTCTGCGAATCCGACCGGGTGCCGTTCCCGATCGCGGAGCCGCCGCCCGGCGACGCAGAGAAGGCGATCGCCGAGCACGCGCGCGCATACGTCACCGACGGCGACACGCTGCAGACGGGAATCGGGGCGATCCCCTCGACCATCGCGGGACTCCTGGCCGAGGGATCCGGCGGCGGCTACGGGATCCACTCCGAGATGTTCACGACGGGGCTGATGCTGCTGCACGAGGCCGGCAAGGTCGAGAACCGAAAGGGCCAGTTCGAGGGCGTGTCGGTCGCGACGTTCGCGGCCGGTACGGAGGAGCTCTATGGCTGGCTCGACGGCAACGACGACGTCGCGTTCCTACCGGTCCAGATCGTCAACTCGCCCGACGTGATCGCCGCCAACCGCTCGATGGTCACGATCAACGGGGCGATGTCGATCGACATCCAGGGCCAGGTGATCGCCGACACGATCGAGGGGCGCCAGTACTCGGGGATCGGCGGCCACGAGGACTTCGTCTCCGGCCCGGCGCTCGGCCTCGACTCGCACTCGCTGCTCTGCATGCCTTCGACCGTGGAGGTGAACGGCAAGCTCCAATCGCGGATCGTCCCCTGGTTCGGCCCGGGCGCCGTGATCACCACGCCCCGTCACCAGGTGGACGTGATCGTGACCGAGCACGGGACCGCCGAGCTCCAGGGCCTGACCGTCCACGGCCGCGGCGAGGCCCTGGCCGCGATCGCCCACCCCGACTTCCGCGACGAGCTGCGCGAGGCCGCCGAACGGGCCTCCAGCGGCATGGCCCCGTTCGAGGACCCCCCGACTGAGTGATCCACGGGCGTGCGCCCGACGAATCCAGTCATGGATGAACTGGGTTCAGTCACGCCAGGTCAACACATGAGGACCGCGCACGCGCACAACGCGCGCCGCGTCGCCGTGGTCGGAACCGGCGTGGCCGGGATGGTCTCCGCGCACGAGCTTCACGCCGCTGGCCACGACATCGCCGTGTTCGAGGCCGATGACCGCCTCGGGGGCCACTCCCACACGGTCGACGTGAGCACCGAATCGGGCACCTACGCGGTGGACACCGGCTTCATCGTCATGAACGACCGCAACTACCCGAACCTCGAGCGCCTCTTATCCGACCTCGGTGTGGCGACCCAGCCGGCACCGATGAGCTTCGGCGTGTCGGACGGCCACGGCGGGTTCGAGTGGGCCGCGACCCTGCCGGGCCTCTTCGCCAAGGGCAGCCACGTCGTGGACCCGCGCTTCCACCGGATGCTGAGCGACCTCGTCCGCTTCAATCGCGAGGCGCGCGGGATGATCGGTAAGAACGGCGCCGGCGGATCCCTGCGCTCCTTCTGCGAGGACCGCGGCTTCTCCGAGTACTTCGTCGAGCGCCTGATCGTCCCCCAGGCCTCGGCCGTGTGGTCGGCCGACCCCGAGCAGCTATGGAGTTTTCCGATCGGCTTCCTGGCCGAGTTCCTGGACAACCACGGAGCGCTTCAGCTTCTCGGGCGCCCGAAGTGGCGCTCGGTCGTCGGGGGCTCGCGCACGTACGTCGAGGCGATCAGCGAGCCGTGGCGCGACAGCGTCCGCCTGTCGAGCCCGGTGCGGGAGGTGCGCCGGACCGAGGATGTCGATGGGACACCGGGCGTCGAGGTCGTCTGGGACGGCGGCCGCGAGAGGTTCGACGACGTGGTGATCGCATCGCACTCCGACCAGGCCCTGGCCATGCTCGCCGAGCCGACCGCCGCCGAGCGCGAAATCCTCGGTGCGATCCCGTACCAGCCGAACGACACCGTTCTCCACACCGACACCAGCCTGATGCCGCGCCGCCGCCGCGCCTGGGCCAGCTGGAACTTCCACATGAGGGAGGGTTCGGGTGCGACGGGCTCCACCGTCACCTACGACATGAACCACCTGCAGCAGATCGATGCACCCGAGCGGTTCCTGGTCACGCTGAACAGGACCGAAGCGATCGACCCGGCGAAGATCATCCGCAGGATGACCTACACCCACCCCGTCTACACGCCGGAGGGCATCGCAGCGCAGCAGCGCTGGTCGGAGATCAGCGGCCGGGACGGGATCCACTACTGCGGCGCCTACTGGGGCTGGGGCTTCCACGAGGACGGCGTGCGCAGCGCCCTCCGCGCGTGCCGCGCGTTCGGCGCCCCCGCGCCCGCGGTGCTGCCCGGGCGGGGCGATCCCGACGAGATGCCCGTGGCCGCATGACCGCCTCGGCGATCTACGAGGGGACCGTCGCCCACCGGCGCCGCACGCCCATCGACCACCGGCTGTCCTACCGCGTCTTCATGACGATGCTCGATCTCGGCGAGCTGCCCGAGCTCTTCGACCGCCACCCGCTCTGGTCGGCCCGCCGCCCCGCGCCGGTCCGCTTCCGCGCCTCGGACTACCTGGTAGACGACGACGGAATCGGCCCGCGCGACGCCGCCGAGCTGGCCGACCGCGCCCGCGCGCTCGTCGCCGAGCGGACCGGGTCGGCCGCCCCCTCGGGACCGGTCCGGCTCCTGACGACGCCGCGCACCTTCGGCGTCGGGTTCAACCCGGTGAGCTTCTACTACCTCCACGACGACCCCGAGGGCCCCTCCGAGGCCGTCATCGCCGAGGTGACCAACACGCCCTGGGGCGGTCGCCATTGCTACGCGGCCAGGCGCCGCGGAGACGAGCCGATCGAGGCGAGCTTCCAGAAGCGCCTGCACGTCTCCCCCTTCAACCCGATGGAGCAGACCTACACCCTCCGAGCCGCCGACCCGGGCGATTCCCTCTCGGTCTCGATCGCCAACGACCAGGACGGCGAACGAGTCCACGACGCCGGCCTCTCGCTCCGCCGGACCGAGATGACCCGCACCGCCATGAGCCGGATGCTGATGCGCCACCCCACGGCATCACTGGCGACCCTGGCACGCATCTACAGCCACGGGCTGAAACTGAAACTGAAGGGTGTGCCGCACTACCGAAACCCGGAAGGTTCGCCGAAGGCCCCCACGCCGGCCGGCTGATCCGAACCCCGTCAGGCCCAGACGCCGTGCGCGCGGGTCCTGCCACGGCGATCGAATCACTCCCTGCGGGCGGGCACGTCCTCGGAAGCGATTCGATCACCGTGTCACCCGCGCGTGCGGCGGCCGGTGTTGACGGCGACAGAACCAACCGACCCTCGCGCGGGTGGCGCCGCGATCGGACCGCTTCCGAGGAGGTGCTCCGCCGCAGGGAGTGGTCCGATCGGGGCGACAGGACCCGCGCGCCGGGCGGTTGGTCCTTTCGGCGTGGTCTGGGGCCGCTGGTTCGGGCGCGTGGCCGATAGCGTGCCGCCACGATGACTGAGCTCCCCCCGATGTTCGGGGACTACTACCGCGAGATCTACGCGAAGGGGATGTTCTCCGACGAGCGTCCCGAGATGCCCGTCGCGTGGGCAGAGCTCGAGCGTGCGGCGGAGGAGAAGCTCGACGAGCGCGCTGTCGCATATGTCTGGGGCGGCGCCGGCTCCGAGGACACGATGCGCGCGAACCTCGACGCCTTCCGCGCATGGCGGATCGTGCCCCGGGTGCTCCGCGACATCTCCGCGCGCGACCTCTCGACGACCGTCGCCGGGACGGACATGCCCGCGCCGGTCATCCTCGCCCCCGTGGGGGTCCAGCGGCTCCTGAACGGCGACGGGGAGCTCGCGACGGCCCGCGCCGCGGCGGCACTCGGGCTGCCGCTGGTCGTCTCGACCGCCTCGTCGACGTCGATGGAGGCCGTCGCGGACGCCGCCGGCGACGGCGCGCCGCGCTGGTACCAGCTCTACTGGCCGAGCGACCGCGAGCTTGCCGAGAGCTTCGTCCGCCGGGCGGAGGCGAGCGGCCACACGGCGATCGTGCTGACCGTCGACAACTCCATCGTCGGCTGGAAGCCGCGCGATCTCCAGCAGGCATACCTGCCCTTTCTCGAGGGCATCGGGATCGAGCAGTACCTCACCGACCCGGTCTTCCGCGAGGCCCTCGACAAGCCGCCGGAGGACGACAAGATGGCGGCCGTCGGGCACTTCCTGGGCGTCTTCTCGAACCCGGCGCTCACCTGGGACGACCTCGGGTGGCTCGCCGAGATGACCGACCTGCCGGTGATCCTGAAGGGCGTCCTGCACGCCGACGACGCGCGCGAGGCCCGCGAACGCGGGATCGCCGGCGTCATCGTCTCCAACCACGGCGGCCGTCAGGTGGACGGCGCGATCGCCTCGCTCGACGCCCTGCCCGCGATCACGGATGCCGTCGGGGGAGAGATCGCGGTCCTGCTCGACAGCGGCGTCCGCTCGGGCGCCGACGCCTTCAAGGCCCTTGCCCTCGGCGCGGACGCGGTGCTGATCGGCCGTCCCTACCTGTGGGGGCTGGCGCTCGACGGCCAGCAGGGAGTCGAGACCGTCATGCGCTGCATCCTCGCGGAGCTCGACCTGACGCTGGCGCTCAGCGGCTACACCGCGCCGGATGAGGTCTCATCGTCGGCCCTGACGCCGGCGCGTTGGCATCATTGAGCGACACATGAATGAGGCAGGCATGAGCGAGTCGGGCGAGCGGTACATGGACGTCGGCAGGGGCATCACCCTCTGCTACGAGGAGTTCGGCGACCCGGCCGATCCCCCCGTCCTGCTGATCATGGGCCTCGCGACGCAGATGATCGCCTGGCACGAGGAGTTCTGCGAGCAGCTCGCCGGCGAGGGCTTCCGCGTCATTCGGTTCGACAACCGCGACATCGGCCTCTCGACGCACGTGGACGCGCGGCCGCCCTCCACGAAGGAGCTGCTGCTCCGCCGCCCACCCCCGGGCGCCTACTCGCTCTCCGACATGGCCGAGGACGCGGCCGCGCTGATGCGCGAGCTCGACATCGCGCCCGCCCACGTCGTCGGTGCCTCGATGGGCGGGATGATCGGCCAGGTCATCGCCGCGGAGCACCCCGAGCTGGTCCGGTCCCTGACTTCGATCATGTCCAACACCGGCAGCCGCTGGAACGGGCAGCCGGCGCCGGCGATCATCCGCTGGATGCTGAAGCCTCCGCCCTCCACCCGCGAGGGAGTCATCGAGCGCGCCGCCGCGATCTTCGGCATCGTCGGCTCGAAGGAGCTCCACGACGAGGAGCACATTCGCGAGATGGCGGGCCGCAGCTTCGACCGAAACCACGATCCACGCGGGCCCGGGCGCCAGCTCGGGGCGGTCATCAAGACCGGCGATCGTGGCCACCTGCTCCGCAGCATCACCGCCCCGACCCTCGTGATCCACGGCACCCGCGACAAGCTGGTCCGCCCCTCGGGCGGGCGCGCCACCGCAAAGGCCATCCCCGGCGCCCGGCTGATGAAGATCGACGGCATGGGCCACGACCTGCCGCGCCCCCTGTGGGGCATGCTGATCGGCGCCATCGCGCAACACGTCCGAGCCGCCGATGCGGACCGGGTCAGCGAGCCCGCTGCTGCTGCTGTTTCTCCTTAGGGATCCGCACCACGTCCCACGCCAGGCCCGCCTTCTCCATCCCGGTGATGACCGCGGCCGAAGGATCCGGCTGCCAGGCGCGCAGGCCGTGGCGGGCTGAGGTCGGGAACGCGTGGTGGTTGTTGTGCCACGACTCGCCCATCGTCAGCAGTGAGAGCGGCGCGAAGTTCCTGGACTCGTCGCCGGTGTCGTAGGGCCGCGAGCCGAATGTGTGGCAGATCGAGTTGATGCTGTAGGTCGCGTGGTGCAGCAGGAAGACGCGGACGGCCCCTCCCCACAGGAACGCGGCCAGCGCGGCGTCCAGGGTCCCGCCGAGGGCGTAGCCCAGGCCGAACGGGATCAGGAGGCTCAGGATCGCCCAGAAGAAGAACGTCCGGTTGACGAAGCTGACGACCGGGTCGGCCAGCAGGTCGGGGGCGAAGCGCTCCTTCGATCCGCGCTGCGTGTGGATGAAGAGCCAGCCGACGTGGGCGTGGAAGAAGCCCTTGACGAGGGCGAGCGGCCCGTCGCCGTGGCCGTGGTGGGGGCTGTGCGGGTCGCCCTCCTTGTCCGAGCACGCGTGGTGCTTGCGGTGGTCGGCGACCCAGGAGATGATCGGCCCCTCGATCGCCATGGAGCCGAGCACGGCCCATACGAACCGCGTCTTCGGCCCGGTCTTGAACGCGCGGTGGGTCAGCAGCCGGTGGAGCCCGACGGTGACGCCCAGGGTGGTCGCGACATAGAGGACGGCGAGGATCGCGAGGTCGCGCCAGTGGAGCGCCTCGTTCCAGACCTGCCACCCGGCGACCCCGAGCAGCAGGATCGGCACGACGGTGAGGGTGCCCGTGAGGAAGCGGTCGAGCGTCTCGTTCTGGACGGGCTGGACCGCCTGGGCCGGCGGGACCCGGACCGCGCCCGTGGCTTGGGTGGAGGACTCCATGGAAGCAGTATTGCGCCTGTTCGCTCGGCCGTGGACCGGCTCAGCTCGGTGCGGAGCCCGGCATCAGCTGAGCACGCAGATCGGTCGCAAGCTCGGCGTCGAACGCCCCCTTCAGCGCTGCTCGGCGCATGCTCCGGCGCACCATCGAGTCCTGCAGGCGCCTGGGCGTCAACCGGAGCAGGAAGTAGCCGAACCCTCCCGCCCTGGTGGTTGCGAGGTCGCGGCGGTACGGGCCGAGCGAGGCGCGAACCAGTGCGGAGGCCGCGTCAGCGAGGCGCTCCGCGGGCACGACGCCCTCGAGCGCGACGCCCTTTTCGGCCGCCGCGTCGTGGATCGGCGTGCGGATGTAGCCGGGATAGACCGTCGTGACCTCGATCGAGCCGCTGTACTCGAGCCGAAGCGAGTCCGAGTAGCTCGTCAGGCCGCGCTTGCTCATGCAGTACGCGGGCGCCAGCGGGACGCTCAGGTAGGCAAGGCCGGAGGCGACGTTCACGACGCGGCCGCCCGACTCTCGCAGGGCCGGCAGCGCCGCGGCCGACACGCGCCACGGCCCCAGAAGGTTGACGTCGAGGACGCGCAGTGCGTCGTCGCCGGGACGGGCGCCCGCGCTCTGCGGGTCACCGATTCCGGCGCAGTTGATGAGGACGTCGAGCCCTCCCAGCCGCTCGACCGCTTCGGCGACGGCGGCGTCGACCGAGGCTTGGTCGCGGACGTCGCATGCGATCACGCCCTCCGCGGCGGCGATGTCGACGCCGGCGACGTCTGCCCCGCGGGCCTTCAGCTCTTCGACGGTGGCGGCGCCGATTCCGCTCGCGGCGCCGGTGATGAGTATCCGCTTGTGCTGGGCGCGCTTCATGCGGGCACCTCCTCGCGCTCGAGCTCGGGAAGCCCTTCGGCGAAGCCGGGGACCGGTGCAGGTTCGGCGGGCTCAGGGACGGGCCGTTCGGCCGGGGTCAGGAGGTACTCGGCCGGGTCGAAGTGACTGAGCGCGTGGCGGAACTTGAACGCGAAGCTCGGCCAGACGGTCGTGTTGCGGCCGTGCCGGTCGAGGTACCAGCTCGCGCAGCCGCCATCGACCCAGACGGTCCCCACCGTCGCCTCCTGGACCTTCTGGTTCCAGCGATCCTGGGCGTCGGGCCGGGGCTCGAGCGATGCGATCCCGCGGTCGAGCTCGGCCAGGCCCTGAAGCGCGTAGTCGGCCTGCGCCTCGGCCATCAGCATCACCGAGTTGTGTCCGAGGCCGGTGTTCGGACCGAGCAGGAAGAACAGGTTGGGGAAACCCGCGATCGTGGTCCCGCGGTGGGCCTGCATGCCCTTCTCGTCCCACAGGTCGGCCATCGTGCGGCCCTCGCGGCCGCGAACGCGCTTTGCGATCGGCGGCTCGGTGACGAAGAAGCCGGTGCCGAAGATGATCGTGTCGACCTCGACCTCCTGGCCCGATGTGGTCACGACCGAGCGCTCGCGAACCTCGGCGATGCCGTCGGTGACGACGTCGACGTTCGGCTGGGAGAGCGCCGGCAGGTAGTCGTTCGAGATCAGGATCCGCTTGCAGCCCGGCGCGTAGCGCGGCGTCAGCTTCCGCCGAAGCTCGGGGTCCGGCACCTGGCGCCTCAGGTGCGCGAGGCCGATGCCCTTGATGATCCGCGAGCGGCGAGCGTCGATCATCGGGATCGCGAACACCTCGCGGCCGGCAGAGATCAGGCGGCGCATCCCGCGCTGGGCGGCCGGGAACACGCGGTAGAGGGCCTTCTCGAGACGGGTCAGCGGGCGGGCGCGCCGGGGGACGATCCACGGCGCGGTGCGCTGGAAGAGGTGGAGTTCGGAGACCTTCGGCTGGATCTCTGGGACGAACTGGATCGAGCTGGCGCCGGTGCCGACCACCGCGACTCGCTCGCCGGTGAGGTCGTGCTCGTGGTCCCAGCGCGCCGAGTGGAAGACCTTGCCCTCGAAGCGGTCGAGCCCCTCGACGTCGGGGAGCTTCGGCTCGCTGAGTGGCCCGGCGGCCGCGATGGCCGTGCGCGCGCTGATCTCGCCCTGCGAGGTGCTGAGCCTCCAGCGCTTGGCGTCGTCGTCCCACGCGGCCTCCTCCAGCTCGCAGCCGAAGCGCATGTGCGGCATCAGCCCCTCGCTCTCGGCGACGCGGCGCAGGTAGTCCTGGATCTCAGGCTGCGGCGAGAAGGTCGAGCTCCACGCCGGGTTCGGGGCGAAGGAGAAGGAGTAGACGTGGCTCGGCACGTCGCAGGCGCATCCGGGGTAGTCGTTGTCGCGCCAGGTGCCCCCGAGGTCTGCCGCGCGCTCGATGATCACGAAGTCGTCGCGGCCCGCGCGCTTCAGCTTGGCCCCCATGGCGATGCCGGAGAACCCGGCTCCGACGATCACTGTCTCGACTTCGCGCTCCATGTCTCCCTCTCTGTTTGGATTGCTCTGGTTACGTCGCTGTAACTTACGGTGGTGTAAGCTACACACCCGTAACCAGACTGTCAACCCCGCCGCCAGTGACACCCCGCACACAGCCGAAGCCTTCGAAATCAAGCCGGATGAGCGCCGAGGAGCGCCGCGAGCAGCTGCTCGACGCGACCAAGGAGCTGGTCGGGGAGACGGGCTTTCACAACGTGAGCGTCGAGGCGGTCGCCAAGCGAGCGGGCATCTCGCGGCCGATCGTCTACAACCACTTCGGCGACCTCGGGACCCTGCTCGAGGCGCTGCTCGACCGCGAGGGCGCCCGCGCTCTCTCTCAGCTGGCTGAGATCATCCCCTCTGATCCGGGGAGCGACCCCGAGGCCTCCCTGCTGGGCGCCCTTCGCGGCTACCTGAAGACGGTCCAGGCCGACCCGATCACGTGGCGGCTCGTCCTGATGCCCCCCGAGGGCGCGCCCGCCGTCCTCCAGACGAAGATCACCCAGGGCCGCGACGCGGTCGTCGCCGTGCTCGCCCAGCTGGTCGGAACGGAGGCCGGCCCGGCGGAGGAATCGCCGGACCCGGAGCTGACCGCTCGCACCCTCTCGGCGGTCGCCGACGAGGGCGCGCGGCTGATGCTGACCGACCCGGAGCGGTACCCCCTCGAGCGCATCGTCGCCCACGCGGAGTGGGCGCTCCGCCAGCTCGGCGAAAGCTGAAACACCCGGCGCCTGCAACGGTCCGACCGCGACTATCGCCCGCGGCGGCTGTAGTAGGAAGTGATGACTCGGAGACGACTCATTCGTGGGCGCGCGGTGCGTGCCTTGGCGGCGGCGCTCGGCGCGGCCACCCTGGTCGCCGTGCTGGCGCCTGCAACCGCGTCAGCCGGAAAGGGGACGAAGCTCGGGATCGACGTCTCCCGCTTCCAGGGGACCATCGACTGGGCCGCCGTGAAGGCATCGGGCGTCAAATTCGCATTCGTGCAGGCGAGCCGCGGCACCGGCTTCGATTGCGACGTGGTCCCCGACGACTGCGGCCCTGACCTCTTCTACGCGGCGAACTACGCAAACGCCCGGGCGAACGGCATCAGGGTCGGCCCCTACCACCGTGTCTTCATCGACCCCGAGCCGCTGGAAGCCCTGAAGACCGACGCGCGCCTCGAAGCCGACACCTTCACCAGCATGGTCGGCTCGCTCCAGAAGGGTGACCTCCGCCCCGCCCTGGACGTGGAGTCGCCCTTCGACGGAGCAACCGCGGTGCAGGTGAGGGTCTGGATCAAGACCTGGATCGCGCGGGTCAACAAGACACTCGGCTCGACCCCGATCATCTACACCAACAACACCAGCTGGTCCGCGACGGGCAACACGACGAAGTTCGCGGCCAAGGGCTATCCGCTGTGGGTGGCCAACTTCGACGTCAAGACACCCCTCGTCCCGGCCTCGAACTGGGCGGGGCGCGGATGGTCGGTCTGGCAGTACACGAGCTCGGGCACGGTCCCCGGCATCTCGGGCCGTGTCGACATGAACCGCCTGCGGGTCCGGTTCAGCGAGATCAGCGTCGGCTAGGACGCCCAGAACCAGCTAGATACACCCCGGGCGGCCCGATCTGGCAGTGTGAGCCCCATGGCCGACGCAGAGGAAAAGACCGAAAAGCCAATCGGGGAACCGATCACGGCGAAGGGTCTCGAGGAACTCGAGGCCGAAGTGGCCGAGCTCGAGGGGCCCGGGCGCAAGCAGATGGCGGCGAGAATCAAGGCCGCCCGCGAGCTCGGGGACCTGAAGGAGAACGCCGACTACCACATCGCCAAGGACGACCAGGCGATGCTCGAGACGCGCATCAAGCGACTGCGGAGCCGGCTGCGGATGGCTGTCGTCGTCGACGCCGAGGAGGACGGGGACCGCGGCGCCTTCAGCTTCGGGAAGACGGCTGAGATCCTCGATACCGAGAGCGGGGGCGTCCACACCTGGACGCTCGTCGGCTCCACCGAGGCCGACCTCGCCGCCGGCAAGCTGTCCGCCGAGTCACCCATCGGGGAGGCGCTGCGAGACACCCCCGTCGGTGAGGACGTCGAGGTCGAGACGCCGAAGGGCGTCAAGACCTTCCGCGTCCAGGGCCTCGTCAGCTGACACGCTCGACGACCTCGAGCAGGAGAGCAAGCCGGATGCACCGTCGACCGACGAGATGATCGAGCCCGACGCCGATCCTCTCGACACCGAGGTCGAGGACGCCGACCTGTTCGTGGGCGACGGGGACGAAGAGCCCAAGTAGCCCGGCTACGGGCGCATCTCGTAGGCGCCCGAAAGCGCCACGACCTGCGAGAAGACCCGCTCGGTGCGCTCGGCGTCCACCACCGGCTTGCGCAGGTGTTCCAGCGCCCACGCCTGCTGGGCCTCGGTCGACGATGCCTTGCCGTG
Organism: uncultured Solirubrobacterales bacterium; assembly: GCA_963839875.1. Taxonomy (GTDB): domain Bacteria; phylum Actinomycetota; class Thermoleophilia; order Solirubrobacterales; family 70-9; genus CAVUAT01. The sequence goes on along the minus strand of CAWIWP010000009.1, from coordinate 106,916 downwards.
CAGCGCGGTCGCGTAGCCCGAGAAGTCGCGGACGAATGTGTCGAAGACCTGGTCGAGGACGTCCTCGTCGAGGCCCGTGATCGCGGCCTGCTCGAGGATCAGCTGCCCGTACGCCACGAGCGTGAAGAGCTCGCCGAGGGTGAGCAGGAAGTCGAGGTCGCGCTGCTGGGCCTCGTCCACGGGCGGAGCCGTCTCGAGCAGCGTCTGCACGCCTGCCGCCTGCTCGGTGAAGCGCGCCACGTTCGGGACGCCTGAGAACTGCTCGTAGATCGGGCGCCAGTCGTGGAACTGGATCTTGCTGAGGCCGCGGGTCGAGCCCTGGTTGAAGAGGAACTCGTCGTCGTTGGCATCCCGGCGGACGGGGATGTCGGGGTAGTCGGCCTGGTTGAAGAAGAACCCGGGCATGAACTTCAGGACCAGGCCCATGTTCACGTGGACGGTCCCCTCGAGCTTGGGCAGCCCGCGGATGTCGCGCGCGGCCATCTCGAAGTACCCGTCCTTCTCGAACCCCTTGGCGGCGACGATGTCCCAGAGCTCGTCGACGACGCGCTCGCCCTCGGTCGTCACCTTCATCTTCGTGATCGGGTTGTAGAGGAGGTAGCGTCGGTCGTCGGGGCCGGCCGAGCGGAAGTAGTCGATGGCGCGGTCGCTGAAGAGCTTCATGGCGACCAGTCGCGAGTACGCGTCGACGAATCCCTGCCGCACGTGCGGGAACTCGGTGACCGAGTTGCCGAACAGGACCCTGTTGTTTGCGTGCGTGATCGCCTCGTAGAAGGCGTGCTCGCAGATGCCGATCGAGGCGAAGCCGAGGTTGAACTTGCCGACGTTCACGGTGTTCAGCGCAGCCTCGAAAGCTGCAGGCCCCGTGTGCAGCACGTCGTCGGCGCTCACCGGATAGTCGTTTAGCCGGAACTCGCTCACGTACATCTGGGCGTTGACGACGTTCTGCACGAGTTCGTAGTTCGCGTGCTGCGAATCGGCCGCGAAGAAGACGTAGCCGTCGGGGCCCTCGACGTCCGTGCGCCGGCCGAACACCGAGACCATCCCCGCCTCGTTGCCGTTGCCGATGTAGTACTTGCCGCCCTTCGCCACGAAGGACCCATCGTCGTTCGGCGTCAGCAGCATGTCGGTCGAGTAGATGTCGGCGCCGTGCTCGCGCTCGGAGAGGCCGAAGGCGAAGATGGCGCCGTCGTCCAGAAGCTTCGCGGCGCGCTGCCTGGCGGCTTCGTTGTCGCTCTGCCAGATAGGCCCGAGGCCGAGGATCGAGACCTGCCACGTGTACCAGTAGGCGAGCCCGTAGAAGCCCGTGATCTCGTTGAAGTGGCAGATCCGCGTGGTGTCCCAGCGCTTCTCGGAATCGCCGTTCGCGTCCGCCGCCGGGGTCAGCAGCGTGGAGAAGACGCGCTCGCGCTTGACGAAGTCGAGAAAGTCCGAATACCACTCGCGCTCGTGATCGGCACGCTTCAGCTCGGCCTTTCCGCGCTCCTCGAAGAAGTCGATCGTCGCGCGCAGGATGCGGCGCGACTCGTCGTCGAGGTCGGACGGGTCGAAGGTGTTCGGGTTGAACAGCAGCGACGACGCCTGCGGAGGTGCCTTGGCCGGTTCCATGGTCGCCATCATCGCGCAGTTGCGCGAGAGCGGCTAAGGCTCGTCGATGTCCCCGTCGCAGTCGTCGTCGATGCCGTTTGCGACCTCGGTTGCGCCGGGCCTGACGGCCGCGTCGTCGTCGTCGCAGTCGTCGGGATGCGAGAAGCCGTCGCCATCGACGTCGACGAACTCGTCGATATGACCACTGCAGTTGTCGTCGATCCCGTTGATGTCCTCGGGCGCGCCGGGATAGACGTTCGGGTCGGCGTCGTCGCAGTCATCCGGCGTGAAGGAGCCGTCGCCATCTTCATCGAGGTTGTCGATCTGACCGTCGCAGTCGTCGTCGAGCCCGTTGCCCGCGACCTCGCCGGCGCCGGGGTTGACGGCCGCGTCGTTGTCGTCGCAATCGTTGCCGTCCGGCGGGGCCACGAACCCGTCGAAGTCGCCGTCGGTCCCGTCGGCGCCGTTGCAGTTCTCGTCGACCCCGTTGTCCGGGATCTCGGTCGCGCCGGCGTAGCGCGCCGGGTCGTTGTCGTCGCAGTCCTGACCCGCCGGGATCGCTAGGTCGCCGTCGGAGTCGCCGTCGGTCGCGTCCCCGCCAAAGCAGTCCTCGTCGACGCCATTGCCGATGATCTCGGTGGCGCCGGGGTAGATCCCGGCATCGGTGTCGTCGCAGTCCGGGCCTGCCGGCGGCGGCCCGAAGCCGTCGCCGTCGCCGTCGATCCCGTCGGCGCCGCTGCAGTCCTCGTCGACGCCGTTGCCGGGGATTTCGATTGCGAAGGGGTTGGTCGCCGCGTCGTCGTCGTCGCAGTCAGCGCCGTCCGGCAACGCTCCGAACCCGTCGCCGTCGTCGTCGGCCCCGTCGGCACCGTTGCAGTTCTCGTCGATGCCGTTGTCGTTGATCTCACCCGCGCCGGGATAGACGTCGGCGTTGGCGTCGTCGCAGTCGGCCGGCAGCGCGAAGCCGTCGCCATCGACGTCCACCTCGTCGATATCGCCGTCGCAGTCGTCGTCGATGCCGTTCGCGACCTCGGTGGCACCAGGGTTGACGGCCGCGTCGGTGTCGTCGCAATCAGCCCCGTCCGGCGGCGCCAGGTATGAGTCGTCGTCGCCGTCGGTCGGGTCTGCGCCGTCGCAGTTCTCGTCGATGCCGTTGTCGGGGATCTCGTTCGCGCCCGGGTGGATCGCCGCGTCGTCGTCGTCGCAGTCGTCGCCGTCGGGCAGCGCCAGAAAAGAGTCGGAGTCCTCGTCGGTCCCGTCCGCGCCGTTGCAGTTCTCGTCGATCCCGTTGTCGGGGATCTCCTCAGCGCCGGAGTGGATCGCCTCATCGGCGTCGTCGCAGTCGCCGCCGTCGGGCAGCCCCAGCTCGCCGTCTGAGTCCCCATCGGTGCCATCGGCACCGTTGCAGTTCTCGTCGACCCCGTTGTCCGGGATCTCGGTCGCGTCGGGATTGATCTGTTCGTTGTCGTCGTCGCAGTCCTCGGGCGTGAAGTAGTCGTCGCCATCGCCGTCGACGGCGGTGTTGATCGTCCAGGTCCGTGACGCAGGGCTCTGATCGGCGTTGCCGACAGCGTCTACGGCGCGGACCGAGAAGGTGTGGGAGCCGTCTGCGAGGTTGGTGTAGGCCTTGCCGGCGCTGAGACAGACCGTGAAGCTCGGCTCCGCGTCGCGCTTGCACTCAAAGTGGTCGGTGTCAGCGGCGGGGCTGCCCGCATACGTGAACGCCGGGTCGTTGTCGCTCGTGGTCGAGGCATTGGCGGGACCGGAGGCGATCGTCGTGTCGGGCGCAGTGCTGTCGACGACGGGCCCAGGCGGCAAGCTCGGCAGCGCGACCGTCGCCGGTGGGACAACAGGCGCGATCGGCGAGGAGACCGGGCGCTTGTTCTTCTTCTTCTTCTTGTGCTTCTTGCCGTGTTTGTGCTTGGCGGTGCTCGCCTGCCCTGGGTCGCCACCGTCCGCAAGCGGGCCGGCGATCGCCGTCGCGGCGGTGAGCGCCCAAACGCAGATGGCGACCAAAGCGAGCCGCAGCGCAGCGCTGCTCTTGAACATTGGAATCTCCCTCGTTGCGATTCGTTGCGGCGTCTCTAGTCATGAGACAGCCCGTGAATTCGCCGAGGGTTGCTAGTTCCAGGACGCCCGCGCGAGAAAGCTGCGGCGGAAAAGTCTGTGGTCGAACAGACCCTAGCCGGTCCCAACCAGGCGCGCAATTGGAATATTCGGGCTAGCAAGCGACCTAGAGCTGAGGAAGGCGGAGCTCGAACGAGCCTCCGTCCGCAACGCCTCGAGGCCTTCGAGACGGGGCTTCGACGGCGGGCCGGAGGCGTGCGCCGAGGAGCTCGGGCCCCTCATTAGGTGAAGCTTTTTAGGACCGACTGCGCTGCGTTGAAGCCGTTCATCCCGTGGACGCCTGCTCCGGGTGGCGTCGCCGCCGAGCAAATGAAGAGACCGTCGGCGCCGCAGCTGTATGGGTCGACGGCGAGGCGAGGACGGATCACGACCTGGACCGGCGAGTTCGCGCCGGTGATGATGTCGCCGCCGACGTAGTTCGCGTTGTAGTCCGGGAACTCCATCGTGGGCCGCACGAAGGTGCCGACGATCCGCTCGCGGAGCCCAGGGGCGAAGCGCTCGATCTGGTCGATCACCGTCTCGGTGGCGTCGCCGGTGAAGCCGTTCGGCACGTGAGCGTACGACCAGACCGGGTGGACGTCGCCGTTCGACCGAGAGGGGTCCGCCAGGTACTGCTGGCCGACCAGCACATAGGGGCGCTCGGGCATCCGGCCCTTCGCCACGTCGCGGTCGGCCGCTGCGACCTCCTCGAAGGTGCCCGCCGCGTGGACGGTGACGGCGCGGCGGCACGCCTCGTTCTTCCAGGGGACCCCACCCTCGACCGCCAGGTCGACCTTGAACGCCCCCGGTCCGAACTTGTAGCGACGGTACGCGCGGGCAACCCGTGACGGCAGGCGGTCGCCGGCGATGTCCGCGACGGCGGGCGGCGCGAGGTCGAAGATGACGGCGTCGGCGCCGGGCAGGTCGGACAGCGAGCGCACGGTGACGCCGGTCTCGATCCTCCCCACCATGCTCGGCCAGTGCTCCCGCCAGAGCGGTCGTGATCGAGGCCGAGCCGCCCTTCGCGACCGCCCAGCCGAACGCATGGCAGGCGCAGATCAGCGCCGTGCCCACCGAGGAGCTCATCGGGAGGCCCAGGTTCCCGATCGCGTGGGCGGCGACGCCGCCGAACAGGGCCTTGGCCTGAGGCGTGTCGAAGGCCCGCTGCAGCACGCTGGCGGGGGTGGCGGCGGCCAGCCCGAAGCGCATCAGGCGGATCGGGTGGCTGGGGACGTGGAGGACCGGGCGGAACATGTCCTCGTTCAACGCCTCGAAGTTGGCCGAGGACGATCCGAAGATCCGGCGCCACGCCTTTCCGTCCTCGCCGAGCCCCGCAGCCGTCTCGTCGATCGACTGCACCATCACCCCCGCGGTGCCGTCATCCAGCGGATGGGCAAGGTCCACGTCGGGCCAGGCCCACTCGAGCCCGTGGCGCTCGAGTTCGAGCGAGTTCAGGAACGGGGACCCCACCGCCATCGGGTGGACCGCCGAGCAATGATCATGAAGAACCCCCGGGATTGTCAGCTCGCTCGTGCGGGTGCCGCCGCCGATCGTCTCGGCGGCCTCGAGGACCGTCACCTCCACCCCCTCCCGCGCGAGCGCGACCGCGCAGGCGAGCCCGTTGGGGCCCGATCCGACGACGATCGCCGAGCTCACTTCTGACCGGGACGCTCGGCGACCTCGACGGGGAAGTCGAAGGTCTCGTCGAGCCAGGGCTGGCGCACGACCATGTCGGCGACGGCCACGGTGCCGCGCTCGATCAGTCCGGTCGCCGCGTCGTAGATCTCATAGGACTGGCGACCACGGCCCCGGGCCGCGGGCTCGGACTCGAGGACGATGACCCGCACCTCGCCGGGCTCATAGCCGCAGCGCTCCTGGACCGCCTCGAGAAGCTGGCGGCCGTGAAAGTGCGCATCGCCGAAGTTCCAGCCGTTCACCACGTTCGAGATCAGCTCGCCCTCGCGCGGCTGGTAGCGGTCGACGTCGGCGACCGCGTGGGGCAGGAGGGCGTTCAACGCTCGCCCGTGTGAGTGCATGGCGCGGAACGCGAGCCCGCGGTCCAGCAGATAGCTCGCGGTCTCGCGGTCGTAGATGTCGCCAACCTGCTCGAGGATCGTCCGCGCGGACTTGGTGAGATGGGAGTCGAGCTTCTCCTCCGCCCCACTTCCCTTGCGGAAGAGCCACTGCGTCGTCGCCCAGTTGCCGGCGTAGTAGCGCATGGACGGCAGGAACGAGATCTTGTCGGGCCGGATGCTCCCCAGGATCGGCAGGCCGATGCTGAGGAGCACGATCATCGCGATCAGGGCGGGCTCGTCGAGCGTGGAGAGCGCGACCGTTCCGTACTCGCCGAACAGGAAGAGGATCCCGAAGATCATGAACAGGTTCCACTCGAGCGGGACGGCAAGCGGGAACATCGAGGTGATGTTCAGGTGGAAGACGATCATCCCGATGATCGCGATCCACCGCACCGTTTCGTTGTCCACGGTGATCAGCAGAAGCGGCCAGAGAAACTCCTGGACGGTGCCGAAGTGGGCGACAACAGCGGCGAACCGCGAGGGCCGCATGTCCTCGGGGTAGTCGCGCCAGAGCCGCCGCTTGAACCACTGCGAGCGGATCAGCGGGGCGTTGCTCATCATCGTCGAGACCACGAACGGGAAGTGCTTGTTCAGCTTCGACGAGGCGGCGCCCCACCAGATGAAGAGGAAGAGGAACTGCCAGGCGACGATCCACTGGTCGACGGAGAAGAGGCCGACGGCGAGCATGGGCGCATAGATCTCGGGGCGGGAGCCGAGGAAAGAGACCTTGTCGCGCAGGCCGAGCAGCCCCAACAGCCCGAGCAGGACGACGATCCCCGCGATCGGGAGGCGGCCCGCGTCGGTGCCGGCAACGTCGGTCCCGGTCGCGGCCAGCAAGAAGATCGCCGAGGCAAGCACACCGGCGTATAGCGCGATGTCGAGCGGGCCGCGGCTCGAGCCCGCCGTGAACGGGACCTTGTCGGGCCAAGGAGGCAGCCGCATCGTCCCCGGCCGCAGCCAGTAGAGCGGGCCGCCGATGAGCGGTTTGAAGCGAAAGCTGAGAGGCATCGATCCTGCGCCGAGGCCGAGGATCTCCCAGAGCAGGGTCCAGACGATCAGCTTCTGGAAGACGATCGGCTCGGTCCACCAGTCGCCGATGTTGCCGAGGGTCCCCAGGCCCGGTGTCAGCGAGATGACGAAGAGCGCGGCGACCGAGAAGATGACCAGCTTGGTCCCGTAGAGGAGGTAGACGAAGCTCGGAGATCCGAACCCGTTCAGCCCCCAGTCCTGGACGCACGGCTTCAGACGCGCCAGGTGCGGCTTGCGCTTCCACTCCTCCAGGTCAAACGGAGGCTCCGCCGGCTCCAGGAAGCTCATTCCGCGGCGAACCCTATATCTCGTGGAGGGCGAGCCCCCCTGAACCGCGGCGCTTCGTCTCGTACATCGCCCGGTCTGCCTCGGCGACCAGCTCTACCTCTTCTTCTTTTTCTTCTTCTTGCACTTGCTCGCCGCGGAGCGGGCCTTCTTCCCCTTCTTCTTTTTCTTCTTGCACTTCTTGGCCGCGGGCACAGGCGGCGCCGGGGGTGCCACGGACGGCGTAGCTGCCGCGGGCGGCGGCGGATCGCCGAATACCTGGACCCGGTTGTTGGTGCCATCGCCCACGTAGAGCTTGTCCGCGGTGTCCGTCGCGAGCCCGCTGGGAGCCAGAATCTCGCCCCCCAGGCCGCCGAAGCCGCCTGTTTGGCAGCTCGCGGCGGCCGTGCAGACCTCGAAGCCGGTGCCGGCAGCCTCATCGACGTCCTTGCCCCAGGTCATCTGGAACGTGCCGAATGGGCTGAACCTCTGGATTCGCTGGTTGGCCTGGTCCGCGACGTAGACGGCACCCGTGGAATCGATGGCGACATCGATCGGGATGAAGAGCTCACCTCCCCGCGCCGGTCCGGTCACCGCGCCCACCTTGCAGGTGTCGACCGGATTCACGCAGATCTCGAACCCCGTGCCGGTGTTCCCCGGGCCCGCGCTGGCCACGTCCTCGCCCCAGGCGCGATCAAAGGCGCCGAGCGAGCTGAACTTCTGGACGCGGTGGGCGTTGTTGTCGGAGACGTACACGTCCCCGGCCGCATCCGTCGCGAGACCGGCCGGATCGGCAAACGCACCTCCGGTAAGGGGGGCGACCAGACCCTGCTTGCAGGTGTTGATCCCGTCGACGCAGACCTCGAACCCGTTGCCTCCGCCCATCACGACGTCCTGGCCCCAAGCACGGTCGAATGCACCGCCGGAGCTGAACTTCTGAACCCGGTTGTTGCCTCGGTCCGACACGTAGACGTTCGCAGTGATGTCTGTGGCGACTCCGACCGGGCCTTGGAGGCTGCCGCCCAGCGCATCAAGGCTGTTGCCCGCCTGGCAGGTGTCCACCCCTGCGATGCAGATCTCGAACGCCGTGCCGTTGTCGTTGGGCCCGGTTTCGATCACGTCCTTGCCCCACGCGAGCTGGAAGTTTCCGGACGAGTCGAAGCGCTGGATGCGATTGACTTGCTGGTCGGCGACGTAGATGCGGTCGGAAGAATCGACTGCCACATCGAGGGGGCCGAGGAACTCGCCGCCGCGTGCGGGGCCGGTGAGGGTCCCCGCCTTGCAGGTATCCACAACCGCCGTGCAGATCTCGGGCCCCGTGCCTGTGTTCCCCGGCCCGGCGCTGGTGACGTCCTCGCCCCATGCGAGAAGGAAGTTGCCCGTCGGACCGAACTTCTGGATCCGGTTGTTCAGGTAGTCGGCGACGTAGACATTCCCCGTCGCGTCGATCGCGACGCCGTTCGGGTTGTTGAACTCGCCTGCGGGCGCTGCGACGCTGGGCGCGGCCGCCATCTGGCAGCTCGCCGCGACTGTGCAGATCTCGAAGCCGACGTTCGCGGGCCCGTTGGCGATCACGTCCGTTCCCCAGGTCCGCTCGAAGCCGCCTGTGGCGCCGTTCGCCGGGGCAGCGCAGAAGAGTGCGACAGCCAGGCCGGCCAGGAGTCCCGCGATTTTCGTCATACGAGGCATGTCTCCGTTTCAGTAGCTCTTCGGAAGGCGGAGCGAGTGCTCTGCCACGTAGTTCAGGACCATCTCACGCGAGACCGGGGCGGTGCGCGCGACGCGCGCGCCCCACCACATCTGCGTCAGGCCGTACTCCAGCGCGAATCCGTTGCCGCCGTGGGTCTGGATCGCCTGGTCCACGCACTTGATCGCCGCCTCGGCCGCCGCGAACTTCGCCATGTTCGCCGCCTCGCCCGCGCCCTTGGCGCCGGCGTCGTAGAGGGCCGCGGCCTTGCCCATCATCAGGCGGGCCAGCTCGAGCTCGATCTTCGCCTCGGCGAGCGGGTGGGCCACCCCCTGGTGGGCGCCGATCGGCGAGCTCCATACCTGGCGCTCGCGGGCGTAGTCGGCGGCCTTCGCCAGCGCGTGGCGGCCCATGCCGTTCGACATCGCCGCGCCCATGATCCGCTCGGGATTGAGGCCGTCGAAGATCGCGCCGAGGCCGCCCGTCGTACCGCCGACCAGGCGGTCGGCCTCGACCTCGACGTCCTCGAAGAAGAGCTGCCACTGGTGGTCGGGGCCGACATTCGGCATCGGGATCCGTGTGCGGGTGAACCCCGGCGAGTCGACGTCCACCAGGACCGGTGCCGGCAGGCCCAGGGTCCCGTCGTCGTTCCGGAGGCGGGCGATGACCAGGACCGCATTCGCGTCCTCCACCGCCGAGATGTATGTCTTCTGCCCGTTCAGGCGGTAGCCGCCGTTGTGCTTGGAGAGCGTCGTCGCGAGGTTGTGGGAGTTCGTACCGGCGTCCGGCTCGGTGATCGCGAACGCGACCTTGGTCGTGCCCTGGCCGATACCGGTGAGCCACCGCTCCTTCTGCTCCTCGGAGCCGTGGCGGGTCAGGATGCTGCCGACGATCGCCGGCGAGACGACGATCAGAAGCGTCGCGCAGCCGGCGGCGGTGATCTCCTCGCCGACCCACGAGAGCGCCTGCATCCCCAGGCCCCCGCCCCCGTATTCCTCGGAGATGTTGACACCCAGGTAGCCGGCCGCGGCCAGCTCCTCCCAGAGCTCCGAGGGCGGCTCGCCCTTCTCGACCTTCTCCTGCGTGTAGCGGGGCCCGTACTTGGAGCAGATGCCCGCGACGGACTCTCGAAGCATCTGCTCCTCCTGGGTGGGAGCGACGTCCAGCAAGGCGCGAAGGTCTTCGGCGGCGACTGCCATCGCGAGCAGTATGTCTTGTTGCAGCTCGGGTGGACCCGCGCTAGCCTCGTTCTTGGAGGGCATCCGCAACGAAGCCGGTCTCCGCTCTGCGCGACCGGCAGCGCCGCCTGACTTCCTCACTCTGCTCGACGTTCGAGGAGGCGCAGGCGTGAACCAGCTCAACCCACCGGGGGCCCCCACGGGGGGCTCGGACCTGACCGATGCGGTCTCATCGGCCATGGTCGGGCTGTACACAGAGTTCTACGGGCACGACCGAACGACGGCGACCGCCTACACCAACGACAACGTCGTCGTCGTCGTTGTCATCGACGGCCACGTGGCCTTCCAGGAGGGCACCGAAGGCGCGTTCACGGCGGCCGTCGAGCGCCTCACCGAGCGGTCCGTCACCGCGTTCCTGAGCGCAAACCAGACGGCTCCCGGCGTCGCGTGTGAGCTGTTCTTCCTGGCCGCAGCCTCGAGCGCGAACTGACCATGTCCCTGCTGTCGCGCACATCTGCCGAAACAGACGAGAAGCTCATGCGCCGCCTCCAGCGGGACGATACGGTCGCGTTCGAAACGCTCTATGACAGGCATTGCGGTCCAGCCTTCCGGGTGGCGATGTCGATCTGCTCATCGCCCGCCAGCGCCGAGGAGGCGGTCCAGGACGCGTTCCTGTCGGTTTGGCGAAGCCGCAAGACCTACAGGCAGGCACGGGGAAGCTTCAAGGCGTGGATGATGCGAATCGTGCGAAATCGCGCCATCGACACCTTCCGCAAGGAGAACGCGACTCGCCACCCACCGACCAGAGAGCTCAACGCCGATCAGCCCGAGATACCGACGCCCTCCATCCAGGATGAGCTGATCGCGCGCCACGACGACGGTGCCCTGCGCTCGGCGCTGGCCGAGCTTCCCGATGCCCAGGTCGAGGTGATCACGCTGGCCTACTACGGCGAGCTCTCGCACAGCGAGATCGCCGCGGAGCTCCACCTTCCCCCCGGAACCGTCAAGGGCCGGATGCGCCTCGGGCTCGAGAAGCTCCGCGAGACGGTGGTTAGCAGGGCCTGACCTGGCCCTTCAGCACCGTGACGGCCGTGTCCTCGTGGCAGTGCGTTTTCACCTCGACCGGGCCCTTGCCGAAAGTGTCCAGGTAGACCCGGGCCACCGCCTGGGATATCGCGCTCTCCATCGCAGCCTGGCGCATATATGAGGCCTTTCCTCCGGCCTCCGTTGATAGTCACGTCGCAAGGTGGAGGGGGAGGAGTTCCCGACGAGGTCACGCTCCGACTACGGTTTGCACAAACCAGGATCGGGGTGGTAGCTTCGGACTCCATGCCCCAGCAGGGCCCCACCACGGAGTATCACGGCTCGACGCTAACGGCCATATCCGACGGTCTGGTGGCCCTCCTGAAGGAGTTCTACGGCATCGGCCCGACGCAAGCCAAGACCTACTACCACGACGACCTGGTCGTCTGCGTGCTTCGCGGCGGGTACACCAGGGTCGAGAAGACCCTGCTGGAGGGCGGCCGCGGCAGCGCCGTTATCCAGCAGCGGATGGAGTTCCAGGAAGTGATGCGCGGGCGCTTTCAGGAGGTCGTCCAGAACGCGACGGGCCGCCCCGTGATCGGGTTCATGAGCGGAAACCAGCAAAAGCCCGACCTGATCTGTGAGGTGTTCGTCCTCAGCCCCACCGACCTGATCTCGGACGACGAGGTCCCCCTCCGGTAGGCTGGATCGGCCTCACCTGAGCCGACGCTCACGCTGCACAAGGTCACGACCCTCGTCGGAATGGTGATCCCTTTCGCTGGGGGACGAAGTCGGTCCCGAGGGTCGAATCGTTCACCTCGACGAAGGACCCATGTCCTCCCAGGCCATGCCGGAGCCGGGCAGTTCCACGGGTGAAGCATGTGCCCGAGGTTCGTGGTCGGGCGACGGTCTGTGGAGTGATCTCACATAGGCTCGCCGAATGATCTTCGAGCTCTCCACGGCCGCACTCGTGGTGGTGATCTTCAGCGTGGTCCTCGGAGCGACGGCGCTCGGCGCCTTCTTCGGACGCCGGGTGCGCCACCTCTCCGACAGCCTCAGCGAGCCGTTCGGTGTCCTGCAGGGAGCGCTGCTCGGCGTCGTCGGGCTGATCCTCGCCTTCGGCCTCTCGCTCTCCCTCACCCGCTACGAGGACCGGCGCGCCGCGATCGTCACCGAGACGAACACCATCGGCACGACCTACCTGCGCGCCCAGACCCTGCCCGAGCCGATCCGAAGCAAGTCCCTGGACCTCCTGGTGGACTACACCGAGAGCGCGATTCGGCTCTCGGAGTACCAGCCGGGAAGCGACACCGAGGACGCGATCGCCGCGAAGGAGGAGGAACTGCAGCGCCGCCTGTGGGCCCTGGCCGGGCAGGCGCTCGACGCCGAACCGGATGCGAGCGCGGCCCGTCTGTACGTGGAGACCCTGAACGAGATGATCGACGCCCAGACCTCACGCGTCGCCGCACTCAACAACCAGGTCCCGACGGAGGTGCTGCTGCTCGAGCTGCTCGGAGCCGCGATCGCCCTCGGCCTGCTCGCCGCGTTCCTGGCGATCGTCGGCCGCGGCCTGCCCGGCGTGCTCCTCGCCTCTGTTCTCGTGGCCTGCCTGCTGTTCGTCACCGCCGACCTGGACCGGCCCACCCGAGGCCCGATCGAGGTGCCCGACGACCCCCTCGTCGGACAGCTCGAGTCGATGCAGATGCCGCCGGCGGCCGCTGCACCAAAGCCCGCGAAACCGGACGGTTAGAAGGTCCTGCTTAATCGGGGCGACTGGATTTGAACCAGCGACCTTTCGACCCCCAGTCGAATGCGCTACCAGACTGCGCCACGCCCCGATGACGTGCCGGCCCATCGTAGGGCCGAAGCGGGCGACGGGACTCGAACCCGTGACGGGAGCTTGGAAGGCTCCAGTGTTACCAGCTACACCACGCCCGCAAGGGGCCGATTATAGGTTCGAGAAAAGGGCCTCGGGTACCCTGATCCGCTTCGGGATGCGCGGGACGAGGACGACGAAGGAGCAGGGCCGTCCGCGGTCCAGGCGCGCCGGCGCGAGCCTCGGCGCTCGCTGCCCTGCTCGCCTGCGCGGTCGTGCGTGGGCGGGAGCTCCGACGAGGCCGAGTCCGCCGTCGGCTCCAACGTCATCTTCATCCTCACCGACGACCAGGCCGCGAACGAGCTGTCGGCGATGCCCAACGTGCAGGCGCTGATCGGCGGGCAGGGGGCCACGTTCAGGCGCGCCTACGTGCCCTACCCCCTCTGCTGCCCCTCGCGGGCGAGCCTGCTGAGCGGCCAGTACATGCACAACCACCAGGTGCGCGGGAACCTTCCGCCGTTCGGTGGCTGGTCGACCTTCCGTCCCGCGAGAGGGCAACACCATCCCGATCTGGACCTCGAACGCCGGCTACTACAACGTCCACGTCGGCAAGTACATGAACGGCTACGCGCCGCTCTCGTCGGGCCTCTACGATCCCGCCCGGCTGGGACGAGTGGTACGGGAAGATCTCCGAGGTCCCGCTGTACTTCAACTACCAGCTGATCGAGAAGACCTCGCCCGCCGACACGCCCGAGCTCGAGTTCTACGGCGACCAGCCGAACGAGTACCAGACGGACGTCCTCGGGCACAAGGCCGTCGACTTCGTCGACGACCTGAACGCGGAGCAGACGCCGTTCATGATGAACCTCTGGTTCAACGCGCCCCACTCGCCCTACGACCCCGCGCCGCGGCACCTCTACAGCCTTGCCGACCTCCGCCCTGCCGAAGCTCCAGGCGTTCAACGAGAAGGAACATCGACGACAAGCCGAAGTGGCTGCGCAAGCAGGCCAGGAAGCCTGATCCCGAAGCCGCTCGCGAAGACGATCACCGACGGAGCGGCGACGGCGACTGGAGATGCTGCGCTCGGTCGACGAGGCGGTCGGCGCGCTGATCGCCCGCCTGGCGAGCGAGGGAGTCCTCGACGAGACCTACATCATCTTCGCCTCCGACAACGGCTTCTTCCGCGGCGAGCACCGGATCGCGGGCGGCAAGTTCCTCGCCTACGACCCCTCGTCGAAGATCCCGCTGATGATCCGCGGGCCGGGGATCCCGGCGGGAACTGTCAGCGACGAGCTTGTCTCAGAGCTCGACATCACCCAGACGATCGTGGAGATCGCGACCGGCGTCGTCGAACCCGAACCTCGACGGGCGCTCGCTCATCCCCTACGCGCGGGACGCCACCCTCCGATCGACCCGCCCGATCCTGCTCGAGGCCGACACCGGCCCCGGTAAGGGCACCTCCGGGATCGACGACCCCACGGCGAGCTCGGCCGGCGCGCTCGCTCAAACGCGCCCGCGTCGCCGGCCGCCGCGGCGTCAAGCGACCTCGACCAGGAGCTGATGGCGAGCAAGTCGGTGGCCAACGGCAACTTCGCCCCGGCCTACAAGGCGATCCGCACCGACCGCTAGCTCCTACGTCCTCTACGCCAACGGCCAGACGGAGCTCTACGACATGAAGCAGGACCCCGCCCAGCAGCTCTCCCGTGCCGGCGACCCCCGCTACAAGCGGGTCCGCCGTTTCCTCGCGCGCAGCCTGACGCCCCTGGTGACCTGCGGGGGAGACACCTGCCGCACCGAGATCGGCCCCGATCCGAAGCCCCGTGGGAAGGGCGGAGAAGCCGAAGCGTCGGACTACGATGGGCGACCCTCGGGGCACTGGCCAAACTGGCTAAGGCACCGGCCTCCAAAGTCGGCGATTCCAGGTTCGAGTCCTGGGTGCCCCGCTCCACGAGCCGCCGCGGCGGCTCGTCTTCGTTCAGGCCACCCTGCCCGCGTGGCGCCGCATGACGGCTTCGCGGGTGATGCGGCGGAGGTCAGCTATCGGGGTGCCCTTCTCCACGTAACCGTCCGCGCCGCGCTCGACCGCCTTGCGCTCCATCCGCGCCGCGGCGAAGCCCGAGAGGATCACGATCGCGATGTCGGGGCGTCCGCGGCGGATCTCGGGGATCGCCTCGAGCCCGTCCATGTCGGGCATCGACAGATCCAGCAGGACCGCGTCGGGCTCGGTCTCGGCGATGCCCTCGATGGCGGCGCGGCCGTCGCCGGCCTCCCCGACGACGACGAAGTCGTCGTCCCCCTCGAGCCCGTAGCGAATCAGCTCGCGGAGCTCGGGGACGTCGTCCACCAGGAAGACCGAGGTCGCGCCGTCGTGTCGGTCACGGTCAGCGATCGGGATCTTCTCCCGCGTCAAGAAGCTCGGAGGTCAGCTCACGGGCGCTCGCCAGCGAGGTCTCGACCGCTCGCAGCCCCTGCTCGTCGCGACCCTGCTGCAGCGAATACACCGCGACCGAGAGCGCCTGGACGACGTCCTCGTTGATCGTGAATATGCGCTGCTCGCGTTCTGAAAGCTGCCTCGTCACCTCGCGACCTCCTTGTCGCTCGCCGACTTCCCGTCTGCGCCTGGTCTTCTCCCCAGCCGCATCCGAGTCTGCCAAAGCGTTGCCCGTCCTCCATCCGTAGAAACCCGACCTGCTCGCCCTACGCGCAAAGAGACCAAGTTTTCGGGATCCCGGTCCCGTCCTAAGATCGGTTTCCCAGCGGGCGTGGTGGAACTGGAATACACGCGGGCTTTAGGTGCCCGTGCGCGAAAGCGCTTGGGGGTTCGAATCCCTCCGCCCGCACTTTCCCCTGGTACCGCGCTGCGGTTCTGAGTGGCGCGCGTCTGGCGAAGAACATAGACTCCGGCCCATGGAAGCGGGAGCTATCCGTCCCGGATACGAACTCTGGCGGCCGAACAGGCAGAAGGCGGAGGCCAAGAGCGCGAAGGCGCTGGTGGTCTTCCTCCTCCTGGTGTCCGCTGCGCTCGCCGCGGTGGTCACGATCGGCGGCTGGGAGCGCCTCGAGGGCGGCAAGATCTTCGCGATCTTCTACATCGCGATCTACCTGCTGTTCGCCTTCCTCGTCTCGCGTTGGAACCGCGGTTGCCTGCCGGTCGCCTCGGCGCTGGCGATCATCCTCGCGATCTTCGCCGGGATCGCCGCTCCCGCGTGGTTCGACCGCGCAAAGGACGGCCTCAACAGCCCCGCGCTTCCAGAGGAGCTGCTCGGACTGCTCACCCTCCTGATCGTGCCCGTCCAGGTGATCCTGATCGCGGTCGCGATGGTCGCCTTCAACCAGGAATGGCACGTTGAGGAAGAGCGCCCGATCGGCGACGAGATCGACTAGCCGCCCGGCGCGCGGCCCCTCAGAACAGCTTCAGCGGCGGCTCCAGCAGGTGCGGCCCGTCCTCGCGCACGCTGTTGACAGCCTCCGAGACCTCCGTCGCGATGATGTCCTCGGTCGGCCGAAGGAGCGCCTGCGCATCGTCGGCCCCCAGGCCGGGGTCGAGCCAGTCCGCTTCGGAGGACTCGTCGAGGATCACCGGCATCCGGTCGTGAATCGGGCGGACCACCTCGCTCGGCTCCGTCGTGACGATCGTGCACGAATAGAGCTTCGACCCGTCCTGTCGCACCGACCGCGCCCACAGCCCGGCGAACGCGAAGAGCGATTTGTCCGGGCGCGTGATCCACAGGGGCTGTTTCCCGGTCTCGGTCGCGCGCCACTCGTAGAAGCCATCGGCGACGATCAGGCACCTGAAGCCGTCGAACGCATCGCGGAACGCCGCCGCCTCGGCCACCGTCTCGGCCCGCGCGTTGATCAGGAGCCGGTCCCACTTGTCAGGATCGGCGTAGTGCGGGATCAGACCCCAACGGAGCTGGCCGGCCTGCCTCTCCCCCTCCTTGCCCGTCCGAATCGACAGAACGGTGTCGGTCGGCGCGACGTTGTAGCGCGCCTGCTGCTCGATCTCGGCCTCCTCGGCGAGGCCGAAGCGGAAGCGCAGCAGGCGCGGATCGGGGTCGGTGAGGGTGTAGCGGCCGCACATATGCCGGAGGTGGGAGTCGAACCCACATGTCCCGAAGGACACGGCATTTTGAGTGCCGCGCGTATGACCAGTTCCGCCACTCCGGCAGGCCGCTGGAACCATAGCCACGGCTTCCGGCGATAATCCCGCGCCGTGGAGTCGGTCAGGGACACAGAGAGCGTGGAGCAGGGGAATGCAGTCGTGGACGAGCTCTGCTCGTTCGAGGGCCGCGCAGCCGGCACCGACGCCGAGCGGCGCGCGGCGAACGCGTTTGCGCAGCGGCTGCGCCGGATGGGGCGCCGGGCCGAGATCGAGCCCACCTCGGTCCACCCGCAGTTCCCCCTGGTCCACTCGCTCCACGCCGCGCTGGCGGTAGCCGGCAGCATCGTCGCCGTCTCGCAGCCGGGTATCGGGTTCGGGATCGTCCTCGCCGTCGCGACCTCCGCCTACCTGGACCTGAACACGCGCTTCTACGCGCTGCGCCGCCTCTTCTTCCGGCGGGCCTCGCAGAACGTCGTCTCCCCCGGCGGGTCGCCCGACGCGCCGATGCGCATCGTCCTGGTCGCCCACCTCGACTCGGGCCGCTCGGGATTCATCTATGGCCCAGGGGTCCGAGGCATCTACCGCCGCCTCTCACCCCGGATGCGGACCCTGCTCTCGCCGTGGCGTCTCTACTTCTGGGGCGGAATCGCCCCGCTCCTCCCGATCCTCGGCGCGCGCATGGCCGGCGCCGACGCCGAGTGGGTCTCGGTGCTGCAGCTGATCCCGACGATCGTCCTGGTCGCTGCGATCTTCGTGCTCGTCGACATCGCCCTGTCCGACCCGGTTCCCGGGGCCGTCGACAACGCTTCCGGGGTCGCGGCCGTGATCGGAGCCGCCGAGCGCCTGCGGGCCGAGCCCGCGGAGAACCTCGACGTCTGGGTGGTCCTCACGGGAGCCGGCGAGTGCCAGGCCGAGGGCATGCGCTCCTTCGTGCGAGAGCACCGCGGCAACCTCGAGCCCGAGACGACCGCCGTCGTGGCGGTTGACTCCGTCGGTTTCGGCGACCCGCGCTACTCGGTCACCGACGGCGCCGTCATCGGCACCCCCGCCGACCCCGGCCTGATCTCGATCTGCGAGGCGCTGGGCTCCGCCCCCGCGGATGGGGATAAGGGCTCGGGTCCGCAGCCCGTCCACTCCCCCCTCACCGGAGACGCCCTCGCCGCCCGCATCCGCGGCATCCCCTCGATCACGATCACCGGTCTCGACGCGGACGGCCTGCCCTCCCCGGCCCACCACACCGACGACGACGTTCCGGCTCGCTGCGACGCCGCCGCCGTGGACCGCGCGACCGGCCTGCTGGTGGCGATGGCGCGCCTCCTGGACCGCGACGCCGCGCGTAGGGTTGCCTCGTGAGGCCAGCATGAGCGAAGCGCCGGAGAAGCTCTGGGAGCCGACCCCGGAGACCATCGAACGCTCGCGGATGACCGCCTACCAGCGCTGGCTCGCCGAAAAGAAGGGCGTCGAGTCGGATTCCTACGAGGAGCTCTGGCGCTGGTCGGTCGAGAACGTCGACGACTTCTGGGCCTCGATCTGGGAGTACTTCGAGGTCGAGGCCGACGGGGATCCCTCCGCGGTGCTGGCTTCTCGCGAGATGCCCGGCGCCCGCTGGTTCGAGGGCACCTCCCTGAACTACGCGGAGCACGTCTTTCGCGGCGCGGCCGACGACGAGGTGGCCGTCCTCCACGCATCCGAGCTGCGCGAGCTCGGCGAGCTGCGCTGGGGCGAGCTGCGCGAGCGGGTCGCAGCGACGGCCGAGGGCATGCGCTCGCTCGGCGTCGAGAAGGGCGACCGCGTGGTCGCCTACCTGCCGAACGGCATCGAGGCGCTGATCGCGTTTCTCGCCTCTGCCAGCCTCGGCGCGGTCTGGTCGAGCTGCTCTCCCGACTTCGGCCCCTCGAGCGTCGTCGACCGCTTCGCCCAGATCGAGCCCAAGGTCATGTTCGCGGTCGACGGCTACCGCTACGGCGGCAAGGACTTCGACCGGGTGGCGACCGTCGCCGACATCGCGGGCCAGATCCCGAGCCTGGAGCGCGTCGTCGTCGTTCCCTACCTGTCGGCCTCACCGGACCTGGAGCCCCTCGACGCCGGCGCCGACACCGATGACCTGGGGGCAGCTCTCCGAGCTGGGCGAAGGCGCCGAGCTGCGCTTCGAGCGCGTTCCCTTCGACCACCCGCTCTGGGTCCTCTACTCGTCGGGCACCACCGGCCTCCCCAAGGCGATCGTCCAGGGCCACGGCGGGATCCTGCTCGAGCAGCTGAAGAAGCTGAACCTGCACCTCGACGCGCAGCCCGGCGACCGCGTCTTCTGGTTCACGACGACCGGCTGGATGATGTGGAACTTCCTGGTGGGGGTGCTCCTCACCCCAGCCTCGATCGTGCTCTACGACGGCAACCCGGGCCACCCGGACATGGGGGTCCTCTGGGACCTCGCGGGACGCGCAGGGGCCACCTGCTTCGGCACGAGCGCCTCGTACATCGCCGCGTGCATGAAGGACGGGGTCGAGCCCGCCGGCGAGGGCCGGGACCTCTCGCGGCTGCGCTCCGTCGGCTCCACCGGCTCGCCCCTCTCCCCCGAGGGCTTCGAGTGGGTCTACGAGCACGTCGGGCGCGACACCTGGCTCTTCTCGACCAGCGGCGGGACCGATGTCTGCACCGCCTTCGTCGGCGGCGTGCCGATCCTCCCCGTCTACCGCGGCGAGCTTCAGGGACGCGCGCTCGGGTGCGCCGTGGAGGCCTTCGACGAGAACGGCAAGCCCGTCATCGACGAGGTCGGCGAGCTGGTCCTGACCGAGCCGATGCCCTCGATGCCCGTCTTCTTCTGGGGCGACGACGACGGCAGCCGCTACCGCGAGAGCTACTTCGAGATGTTCCCCGGGATCTGGCGCCACGGCGACTGGATCGAGATCACCTCGCGCGGCACGGCGATCATCTACGGCCGCTCGGACTCGACGATCAACCGCTCGGGGGTCCGGATGGGGACCAGCGAGATCTACCGCGCCGTCCAGGGCGTCCCCGAGATCCTCGACGCGCTCGTCGTGGACATTCCGCGCGAAGGGACCGAGGGATGGATGCCGCTCTTCGTCGTCCTGCGCGAGGACGCCGAGCTGACCGACGACCTGAAGAAGGAGGTGGCCAAGCGCATCCGCGAGCGTGCTCCCCGCGCCACGTCCCGAACGAGATGTACTCGATCGCCGAGGTCCCGCGGACGCTGAGCGGCAAGGTCCTCGAGGTGCCCGGTGAAGCGGATCCTGATGGGCGAGGACCCCGACCGCGCCGCGAGCCGCGACTCGCTCGCGAATCCGGACTCGCTCGACTGGTTCGTCGAGCTGGCCCGGAGCAGCTAGACAGGCGTTATGGGGTTCCGCCGCTCCGGGAACGAGCGGTCCTTGCCCTCGGCGAGAGCGAAGCGGCGGATCAACTCGGAGCGGATGTCGTCGGGCTGGATCACGGCGTCCACCACCAGCTCGGAAGCGAGGTGCAGGATGTCGATGTCGGCCGAGAACTCCTCGCGCTTAGCGGCGACGAATGCCTCTCGCTCCGCCTCGTCCTCGATTGCCTGAACCTGGTTGAAGAAGACGGCGTTGACCGCGGCCTCGGGACCCATCACGGCGATCTCGGCCTGTGGGAAGGCGATGCACGCGTCCGGGTCGAAGGCCGGCCCGGCCATCGCGTAGAGCCCGGCGCCGTAGGCCTTCCGCACGATCACCGAGAGCTTCGGGACCGTCGCCGAGGACATCGCGCTGATCATCTTGGCGCCGTGGCGGATGATCCCCTGGCGCTCGACGTCCTTGCCGATCATGAAGCCCGGGACGTCCGCCAGGAAGAGCAGGGGCACGTTGAACGCGTTGCAGGTGTTGATGAACCGCGCCGCCTTGTCGGAGGAGTCCACGAACAGGACTCCCCCCTTCTGCTTCGGCTGGTTCGCGACGATCCCGATCGCCCGGCCGTCGAGCCTCGCGTACCCGACGACGAGCTCCTTCGCCCAGCGCTTCTGAACTTCCAGGAACGACCCTTCATCGACCACGGCGTCGATCAACTCGACCACGTCGAACGCGGGCTTCGGGTCGGTCGGCACGATCTCCGAAACGACCCCTCCCCCAGGCTCGGCGGGCGGAGCCGCCGGGGGCTGCTCGTGCCAGTTGCCCGGCATGTAGGAGAGGTACCGCTTGGCGGTCTCGATCGCTTCCTCGTCGCTGGAGACGAGGAAGTGACCGCAGCCCGACCGGCCGGTGTGCATCTTGGCGCCGCCCATCTCCTCCAGGCTCACCTCCTCGCCGATCACCATCTGGGCCATCCGCGGCGAACCGAGGTACATCGAAGCGTTGCCGTCGCGCATGATCACGACGTCGCAGAAGGCCGGTATGTAGGCCCCGCCGGCGGCACTCGGCCCGAACAACAGGCAGATCTGGGGGACTCGGCCGGACATCCGGACCTCGTTGTGGAAGATCCGCCCGGCCCCGCGCCGGCCGGGGAACATCTTCACCTGGTCGGTGATCCGCGCACCGGCAGAGTCGACCAAATAGATCATCGGTGCGCCGACCTTCATGGCCTGCTCCTGCACCCTCAGGATCTTCTCGACGGTCTTCGCGCCCCACGAGCCGGCCTTGACCGAGGGGTCGTTGGCCATCAGCGCGACCGGCCGCCCGGCGATCGTTCCCATGCCGGTCACCACGCCGTCGGCGCCCAGTCCCTCCTGTTCCCAGTTCGCCAGCAGGGCGTCCTCGCTGAACGAGCCGGAATCCAGCAGCCCTTCGACGCGGTCGCGCACGGCGAGCTTCTCCTGCTCGGCGACCTTCTGCCTGTGCCGCTCGGGCCCTCCCCCGAGGGCCGCCTCCAGCGCCGAGCGAATCTCAGTCATGCCGGATGCCCGGCGTCAGGCCCGGGCGCGCCTCGAGCGACGGCCCTTGCGCTTCGCGGGGGCCTCATCGGTGTCCTCGGTCTCCCCGTCGGAGTCCTCGTCGGCCACCTCGGTGTCCTCGGAGTCGTCGGCGTCCCCCGCCAGGTCGCCATCGGCCTCTTCCTCCGCGTCGAAGAGCTCGTCGGGCCCCTCACCCGTGGACTCGGCGTCGGCCTCTCCGTCCTCGCCGGCGGTCCGCTCGGCGGGGTCGAGTTCGTCCGGCACGTCGAAGGGATCGTCGCCCTGCGCCGGGCGGTGGTCCGAGACCGCCGTGGTCAGCTTCGAGGTCAGGTCCTCGGTGTCGGCGAGAACGTCGTCGCGGCGGCGGACGAGGTCTGCGATGACGGCCTCGATGTCCTCGCGGCGCCGGGTGCCCTCGTCGACGATGCGGCGCGCCTTCGCCTCGGCGTCGGCCACAGTGTCGGCGGCTTCCTGGCTCGCCTGCGAGCGGGTGTCCTCGGCCACCGTGTCGGCCTGGGTCCGGGTCTGGTCGGCGTAGGTGTCGGCCGCGCCGCGCGTCTCCTCGGCGTAGGAGTCCGCCTCGGTGCGGGTCTGCTCGGCCTCGGTGTTGGCCGTCGAAATCGTCTCGGTCGCCTCGGCCTCGGCCTCGGAGCGGATCTGCTGGGCGCGAGTCCTCGGCCTGGGAGAGGATCGCCCCGGTGCGCTCGCCCACTCGCTCGAGCTCGCGCTTGACCGTCTCCGAGCGCGACTCGTCGCCGCCGCCCGTCTCGAGCCAATCGGCGAGGCGCGAGAGGAACTTCTCGACCTCCTGCTTGTCGTAGCCGCGCTTCGACGACGGGAACGTCGCGTTGCGGATTCGGTCAAGGCTGGTCTGATCGACTCCCATGCTCACCTATCTCCTGGTCGATTGGTTTCGGGCTTCTCACCCGAGTAATCGTAGAACCCCTTGCCCGACTTGCGGCCAAGATCCCCTGCATCCACCATCTTCACCGAGGATCTCGGGCGCGGCGAAGCGATCCTCGCCGTAGGCGTCGACCATCACGTTCGAGATGGAGACCAGGGTGTCGAGCCCGACGAAGTCGGCGAGCGTGAGCGGGCCCATCGGGTGGCTGGCGCCGGCCATCATCCCGGCGTCGATGTCCTCGATCGAGCCGACGCCCTGCTCGTGCGCCCGCATCGCGTCGAGCATGTAGGGGACGAGCAGGCGGTTGACGATGAAGCCGCGGTTGTCGCCGGCGGCAACCGTCGTCTTGCCGAGCTCGTCGCCGACGGAGAACCCCAGGTCGTAGGCCTCGTCGCTCGTGCCGTCGGCCTTGACGACCTCGAGCAGCGGCATCACCTGCGCCGGGTTGAAGAAGTGGAGGCCGAGGAAGCGTTCCGGCGCGGCGGTCGCCGCGGCCTGCTCGGCGACGGACAGCGAGGAGGTGTTGGTGGCGAAGAAGGCGTCCTCCTTGACGATCGCCGTCGACCTCGCCCCACATCTCGAGCCTTCTTGTCGAGGTCCTCGGTGATCGCCTCGATCACCAGGTCGCAGTCGGCGAGATCGGCGTAGTCGAGCGTCCCCTGATGCGGCCGATCACGGCGTCCGCGTCAGTCCTGCTCCATCTTGCCCTTGGAGACCGCCTTGGCGAGCTGCTTCTCGATCTTGCCGAGGCCCTTGTCGAGCTTCTCCTGGTCGACCTCGCGGACGACCACGTCCCAGCCGTTCTGGGCGCAGATCTGGGCGATCCCGTGGCCCATCAGACCGCAGCCGAGGACGCCGACCTTGCTGATCTCCATCGTGTGATGACTCCTTGTTTGAAGTGGGTTTCTTGATGCCGGTGCGCGACGGCGGAGCCTAACGTGTGTTGTCTGACGCGATGTTCTCGATTGGGACAGGCGGGGTGACTGGAGACAAGCGACGCGCGGCGGCGGGCCTGTGCGCCCTCGCCTGCGCCTGCGCGCTCTTCCTCGTGGGCGGGGCGGCGCCCTCGGTCGCCCAGCAGGACCCCTCATCCGGCCAGGGTGCGAAGGGGACGGGCAAGGGAAAGGGCAAGCCCAAGCTCACCAAGAGCGAGCAGAAGCGCGCGATGCGGCGCAAGAACGCCCGGCAGAAGCGCCCGAACGTGATCGTGATCATGACCGACGACCAGAACGACGATGCGCTCGAGGGCATGGTCCAGACGCAGGCCCACCTCGCGTCCCAGGGCACGACCTTTCGCAACAGCTACGTGTCGTTTCCGCTCTGCTGCCCCTCCCGGGCGACCTTCCTCACCGGCCGCTACTCGCACAACCACGGGGTCTTCTCAACGGAGCTGCCCAACGGCTACAACGGGCTCGACCACCTGAACACGCTGCCGGTCTGGCTCAGCAACTCCGGCTACACGACCTCGATGGTCGGCAAGTACCTGAACGGGTACGGCATCGATGACCTGATTCCAGAGCCGACCATCGACGCCCTGGAGATCCCTGCCGGCTGGACGGAGTGGTACGGCCTCACAGGGGGCCTCGAACAGCGCCGCTACAAGTACAAGCTGAACGAGCAGGGGAAGATCCGCTTCTACAAGTTCGGCGACCGGAACTACGTGACCGACGTTCTCGCCGGCAAGGCCGTCGATTTCGTCAAGCGCCGGGCCCCCTTCCGCAAGCCCTTCTTCCTCTGGTTCAACCCGACGGCGCCCCACGGGGAGGCGGGCGTCTTCCCCGGGGCGGCGCGCGACCCGGCCCCGGCACCGCGGCACCTCGGCCGCTACGAGTTCGCGACGGCTCCGCGGGCGCCCAACTTCGACGAGGAGGACGTGTCGGACAAGCCTGCTTCGGTGGCGCAGACCGACGAGCTGACGGCAGAGCAGATCGCGGACATCGACCGGCGGTACCGCAGCCGCCTCGAGAGCCTGCTCGCCGTCGACGACGCCGTGAAGCGCATCGTCGGGCGCGTGCGGAAGGCCGGCGACATGCGGAAGACCTACATCTTCTTCACCTCGGACAACGGCCTGCTCCTCGGCTCCCACCGATTGCTGTTCAAGAACCACATCTACGAGGAGTCCACCCAGGTGCCGCTGATCGTGAGGGGTCCCCTGTTCCCTCGCGGAGCGGTGCGGGACCAGCTCGTCTCGAACGTCGACCTCGCTCCGACCATCACCGAGCTGACGGGCGCGACCCCGACGCTCACGATGGACGGGCGCTCGCTGCTGCCGGCCGCCGCGGACCCGTCGGCCGGCGCCGGGCGCGACATCCTCTTCGAGAGCACGGTGAACGAGGGGTCGGTAGGCGTCCGCAGCGGCCCCTGGGTCTACATCGACAACGAGACCGAGCTGAACGAGCTCTACGACCTGGTCGCGGACCCCTACCAGCTCGAGAACCGGACGACCGAGCCGGAGTTCGCGTCGATCAGGGCGATGATGCAGGCGAAGGTCGACGCCTACCGCGCGTGCGCGGGAGCGACCTGCCCCTAGGGGCGGGCCGTCAGGCCGCTCCCATCTCCTCGAGCATCACCTTCATCGCGTCGGCCAGAGCGTGCATGCCGCTCATCGGCCTCACGTAGACCGCCATCGATTCGATCCTGCCGTCCCCGTCGAAGCGGAGCAGGTCGATGCCGTCGAGCTCCTTGTCGCCCACCCTCGCGCTGAACGCAAGGGTTGCCGTGTCGCCCGTCTCGGTGTGGTCGGTGTACCGGAAGTCCTCGAAGACGCGGACGACCGCGCCGAGGAGGCCGGCGACCGCGTCGCGGCCCTCGTAGGTCTTGAAGACCACCGGGCTGCGGAAGGTCACGTCCTCCGCGAACAGGTCGTCGATGGCAGAGAAGTCCTTGGCCTCGGCGGCAGCGCGGAAGGCGTCGCTCTTCATCGGGGCAGCCTATTGCCCGCCCGTCCAGTCCACCGGTCCGGCGGTCAGGACGTGCGCGCCGAGCGGGCGGCCCAGCACCTCCTGGGCGGCGGCCGAGGCCTCGATCAGGCTCCGCAGGTCCACCCCGGTCTCGACGCCCATCTCGTGCAGCATCGAGACGACGTCCTCCGTCGAGACGTTGCCCGTGGCTCCCGGCGGCACCGGGCAGCCGCCGAGCTCGCCGAAGGAGCTCTCGAAAGAGGTCGACCCCCGCGTCGAGGGCGCTGAGGACGTTCGCCAGTCCCTGGCCGCGGGTGTTGTGGAAGTGGGCGGTGAGCTCGACATCCGGCAGCTCACCCGGTGCCCGATCGAAGAACTCGCGGACCTGGCGCGGGTTGGCCATGCCGGTGGTGTCTCCGAACCCGATCTCCTCGCAGCCCATCCCGGCCAGGCGCGAGGCGATCTCGAAGACCCGATCGGGCGGCACCTCGCCCTCGTAGGGACATCCGAAGCTGGTCGAGATCACGCCCTCGCACCGGATCCCCGCCTCGCGCGCGGCGGCGACGGTCTCCTCGAGCCCGCTCCAGCGACTCCGCGATCGAGCGGTTCACGTTCTTGCGGTTGTGGGTCTCGGATGCGGAGAGGAAGAAGTTCGCCTCCTGGAAGCGGTCGCGGTGCGCGAGCGCGTTCTCGAGGCCCTTGGCGGTTGGGGATCAGCACCGAGTACGAGACGCCCTCCCGCGGCTCGAGCGCGGCCAGGACCTCCGCGCCGTCGGCGAGCTGCGGGATCACGTCGGGCCGCACGAACGAGGTGACCTCGATCCGCTTCAGCCCGGAGTCGGCGAGCATCCCGATCAGCCGCAGCTTGTCCTCGGTCGCGATCACCTCGGGCTCGTTCTGGAACCCGTCGCGCGGGCCGACCTCGCGGATGCTGACGCCGTTCGGCAGCGATGCCAGCCAGGCGAGGTTCAGTCCTGCTTGACCCCGCCGACGTCGATCACGCGGCGCTCGTGGGTGCCGACGCCGATCGTGCGGTCGCCTTCCTTGACCTCGACGTCGAAGCGGAGCTTGCGCTCGTCGACGACCTCGCGCAGCTTCGCCGTGACCGGTGCAGGTGGCGCCCTCCGCCGCGGCCGGCGACGTGCTTGATGCAGACCTCGAAGCCGACGGTCGCCCTTCCCTCGGGCAGGTGCTCGAAGGCGAGCATCGCCGAGGTGCGCTCCATCATCCCGATCATCCCCGGCGTCGAGAGGACGCTGACGCCGATCGTCCCGCCGACGTCGGTGACCAGCCGGTCCTCGACGACGAACTCGTCGGTGCGCTCGATGCCGACGCTCGCGGAGATTGCCTCATCCGACCATCCCCATGCCGCCCGAGACGCCGAGGATCTCGCCGGTGACGTAGGAGGCGTCGTCGGAGGCGAGGAACGCGACCGCGGCGGCGACCTCCTCGGGCTGGCCCATGCGGCGCGAGCTGGGTCCCCGCCTTCATGTTCTCGATGATCTTCTCGCCGATCTCGCCGAACTCGAGTCGCCTGCATCAGCAGCGGCGTCTCGATCGGGCCCGGCGCGATCGCCGTTCGCGTTGATGCCGAAGCGCGCGCCCTCGCGGGCCATCACCTTGGTGAAGCCGATCACGCCGGCCTTGGCCGCCGAGTAGACGGCCGAGCCCTTGGAGCCGACGCGGCCGGCCTCGGAGGCGATGTTGACGATGCGGCCGTACCCGGCCGTCCTGCATCCCGGGCAGCGCGGCGTGGGTGCAGTTGAGGACGCCGTCGAGGTTGACCGCGAGCACCACCTCTCCCACTGCTCGGGCGTCGTGTCGACGAAGAAGCCGAACTCGTCGGTGCCGGCGTTGTTGATGAGGATGTCGAGCGGCGCCGGTGCTTCTCGACCGCGGCCTTGGCTGAAGCCAGGCTGGTCACGTCGAGCTCGACGACCTCGGCCGAGATCTCGCCGGCGACCTCCTGGCGCCCAGTTCGAGGTTGATGTCGCCGATCGTCACGTCGGCGCCCTCGGCGGCCAGCCGCCGCGCGATCGCGGCGCCGATGCCGCTGGCTCCCCCGGTGACCAGCGCCTTTCTTCCCTCGAGCCTCACGGCGCGGGAGCCTACATCTCGGACGCCGCTCTAGGGTTGCGCCGCCGATGGCCGACCCCATCCCGATCATCGGCGGCACCGGCGCCCTCGGCTACGGCCTGGCGCGTCCGGTGGGCGCAGGCCGGCCAGGAGATCGTGATCGGCTCCCGCGAAGCCGGCCGCGCGGCGGAGGCGGCCGAGAAGATCGCCGCCGAGGCTCCCGGCGCGAAGGTCGAGGGACTCGACAACGGCGAGGCGGCGAAGCGCGGCCCGATCGTCTTCCTGACCGTCCCCTTCCGCGCCCAGTCCGAGACGCTCAACAACCTGCGCGAGCACCTGAGCGAGGGCCAGATCCTCGTCGACTGCACGGTCCCGCTCGCCGCCGCGGTCAGCGGGAAGGCCACCCGGACGCTCGGCGTCTGGCAGGGCTCGGCCGCCCAGCAGGCCCAGGAGATGGTCCCCGACGGCGTCACCGTGATCTCCGCCCTCCACACGGTCAGCGCCGCCGCCTCGCGGGCGGCGGCGAGCTCGACGAGGACATCCTCGTCTGCGGCGACAAGAAGGCCGACAAGGCCCGCGTCGCCAAGCTCATCGAGCAGATCGAGGGGCTGCGGGCGGTCAACGCGGGAGCGCTGGAGACGGCGCGGATCGTCGAGACGCTGACGCCGATGCTGATCTCGATCAACGCCCGCTACAAGACGCACGCCGGGATCAAGCTCACCGGCCTCCCCGACGGCGACCACTGGGCGTGAGCTGAGCGAGTGGACCGAGCATCGAGCCAGGCTGTCGTCGTCCTCGCCGGCGGCACCGGCGGCGCCAAGCTCGCCGCGGGGATGCAGGACCTGCTCGGCGAGCGGCTCTGCGGTGATCGCCAACACCGCGGACGACGTCGAGATCCTGGGCGCGGACGTCTCCCCCGACCCCGACCTCGTCACCTACTGGCTCTGCGGGCAGATCGACGAGGAGCAGGGCTGGGGCATCGAGGGCGACACCTCCACCGTGTTCGAGCGCCTCGTCCAGCTCGGTGCGCCCGACTGGTTCCAGCTCTCCGACCGCGACCTCGCGACCTGCCTCTACCGGCCGGGCCTTCGTCGGCGAGGGCGGGACCAGCACGGACGCGCAGAGCCAGATCGCCCGGGCCCTCGGTGCCAGCGCGACCGGTCCTGCCGATGTGCGAGCAGCCGGTGCGCACGCGGGTGCGCACCGCCGAGGGCTGGCGCGGCCTGCAGGAGTTCCTGATCGCCGACCGCGGCGACCGGGCAGTCGAGGCGGTCGAGCTGGAGGGGATTCGACGAGGCGGTGCCCACGCCCGAAGCCCTCGAGGCGATCGCCGCGGCCGACGCGATCGTGGTCGGCCCCTCGAACCCGGTGATCTCGATCGGCCCGATCCTGGCGCTGCCGGGGATGCGCGAGGCCATCGCCGACGCGCGGCGCCCGATCGTCGCCGTCAGCCCCTACGTCGCGGGCAAGGTCGTCAAGGGCCCGACCGACGCGTTCATGGCGCGCGATCGGCCGCCCGTGACCGCCGCCGGCGTCGCCTCCCTCTACGCAGGGCTGCTCGACGGGATGGTCTGCGACGAGGCGGATCCCGACCCGCCGCCCGACGGGATCGAGGTGGCGACGGCGCCGACCCTCATGGAGGGCCCGGACGGCAGGCGCCGGGTGGCCGAACGGACGCTGGAGCTGGCGGACGCTCCGTCATCCAATGCCAATAGCCGGGTCGCAATAATGGCGAGCCCATGAAGACCACCGCGATCATCCCCGTCAAGCGCCTCGACTCGGCCCACAGCCGGCTCGAGGGCGCTGCTGTCCCCCGCCGAGCGCGCGCGCCTGGCGCAGGAGATGTTCCTCGACCTGCTCCTGCAAGATGCGGAAGGCAACGACGTCGACGAGACGATCGTCGTCACCGCCGACGACACGGTGGCCCGCAACGCCCGCTGGCTCGGCCACGACGTGCTGCGCCAGGAGAGCGATGGCGGGCACTCCCTCGCCGCCGAGGCGGGCGCCCGCGCCGCCGTGGGCCGCGGCTCCGACCGCGTCGTGATGCTGCCCGTCGACTGCCCGCTGTTCGACCCGGCCGAGCTGGATGCCCACCTGGGCCGCACCGCCCGATCCGCGCTGATCGTCCCCGACCGCGCGGGCACCGGGACCAACGCCCTGGTGCTCGAGCCCGCCCGACGCCTTCTCGCCGGCCTTCGGGCCCGACAGCTGCGCCCGCCACGTCTCCCGGGCCCGCGCCGCCGGGATCAGCTTCTCCCTCGAGCACATCGAGTCGCTGGCCCTCGACCTCGACACCCCGGCCGACCTTGCCGCGCTCCGCGACGCGCTGATCCTCGATCCCACCCCCGCCCGGCGGACCGCGAAGGTCCTCTGGGAGCTCGGGGCGCCCGAGACCGCCGCGGCCTAGGTGACTGATTCCGCCGGCGGCGGGGCTCGCGAGCTGCGGGTCCGCCCGATCGAGGGCCTGCCCGAGGTCGGCGAGGGGGACGACCTCGGAGCGCTGATCGCCTCGGCCGCCGCCCCGGCAGACGGCGAGATCGTGGTCGTCTCCCAGAAGGTCGTGTCGAAGAGCGAGGGCCGGATCCGGCGGCTGGCCGGCGTGGAGCCGGGCGAGCGGGCGCGCGAGCTCGCCGAGCAGACGGGGAAGGATCCCGCGCTCGTCGAGCTCATCCTCGGTGAGGCGCGCTCGATCGTGCGGGCGGTCCCCGGGGTGCTGATCGCCGAGACCAACGACGGGTGGATCTGCGCCAATGCCGGAATCGACGCGTCGAACGTCTCCGGAGAGGACGGTCCCGGTGGTGGTGATGCGGTCGCCCTGCTGCCCGTTGACGCCGACGCGTCCGCCCGCCGGATCCGCGGCGAGATCGACGCCGCCTCCGGCACCCGGCCCGCCGTCGTCGTCGCCGACAGCTTCGGGCGCCCCTGGCGCCTCGGGCAGGCGGACGTGGCGATCGGCTGCGCCGGAATCGAGGCGGTCGATGATTGGAGGGGGCGGCGGGACGCGGGCGGGCGGGAGCTCGCCGCCACCGCGGTCGCGGTCGCCGACCAGGTTGCGGCCGCAGCCGACCTGACGCGCGACAAGGACTCCGCGGTGCCCGGCGCGGTCATCACCGGCCTCGCGCACCTGGTTGCCGCGAGCGACGGTCCCGGCGCCAGGGCCCAGCAGCGCCCGCCCGAGGAGGATCTCTTCCGCTAGCCCGCGTGTTCGCTGAGCTAGAGCGGCTTGCCGTCGAGCGGCGGCGACGCGGTGCCCTCGACCGTGAACTCGGGTGGCTTGTAGACCTCGCCCGGAGTCGCGCCGATCGCCAGCAGCTTGACCGGCTCGTCCCCAGTCAGGATCTTCCGCTTCTCGTCGGGGCCGACCCTGACCCACACATCGGGCTCCAGCTCGATCTCCTCGCCGCCGACGACCAGCGTCGCCTTCCCCTCGAGAGCGGTGTAGACCTCCTCCTGGCCGTCGTGGCTCTGGTCGTGGTCGGGGAAGTGCTTGAAGTTCGGTGGGATCTCCATCACCGCGAGACCGAACGAGGTCACGCCGAGACCCGCGCGCACCCTCCTGAATCCTCCGCCGAAGATCGCCTCGAAGTCGTGGAGGCGCTTCACGGTCACGTCCGCCATCTGATCCTCTTCCTCTCCCGCCCGGCATCCCCGCCGGGACACGAAAACCCTACCGCCGGGCACCGATCCGGGTGCGTGAACCGCCTCACAGAGATCTCGGTTAGTACGTCTCGAGGATCTCGTAGAGCGTCGAGCGCTGGGCGGGGGTTCGGCCCGCGGCGCGCGCCGCACCGATCAGGTCCTCGGGCTCCAGGCGGGTGCCATGCTGGGAGCCGGCCATGCGGGAGATGTTCTCCTCCATCAGCGTGCCGCCGAGGTCGTTGACGCCCCAGCGCAGGCTCTCGGTCGCGGTGTCGAGGCCCATCTTCACCCAGCTCGCCTGGAGGTTCGTGATGCTCTTTCCGAGCGCCAGCCGGAACGCGGCCGTGTGCTTCAGGTTGTCCAGCCGTGAGATCTCCTCGACGCCGTGGGTGCGTCCGAGCATCGTGTTGAACGGGATGAAGCTGAGCGGCACGAACTCCGTGATCCCGCCGGTGCGCTCCTGGAGCTCGCGGATCACCCTCATGTGGGCCGCAAGCTCAGAAGGTTCTTCGATGTGCCCGAACATGACCGTCGAAGTCGAGCGCAGCCCGGCGTGGTGGGAGGCCTCGATGATCTCGACCCAGCGGGCGACCGGCAGCTTGTTCGGAGAGATGCGCTGGCGGACCCCGTCGTGCAGCACCTCGGCGGCTGTGCCGGGGGTCGAGCCCAGGCCGCACTCGAGCAGGTAGTCGAAGACCTCTGCGGGACTCTTGCCCGACCGCTCGCACATGTAGTGGACCTCCATCGGCGAGTAGGCGTGGATGTGGATCTTCGGCGCGGCCTGCTTCGCCAGGCGCAGCCAGCGCCCGTAGTCCTCGAGCTCGTACTCGGGATGGATCCCGCCCTGCATGCAGATCTCGGTCGCGCCGAACTCGACTGCCTCCGCGATCCGCGCCTCGAAGTCGTCCTCGGTGACGGTGTAGGCGTCGGGTGAGCGCCTGCCCTGGCCGAACCCGCAGAAAGCACAGCCGACGACGCAGACGTTGGTGAAGTTGATGTTTCTGTTGACGACGAAGGTCGCGGTCTCGCCGGCCAGCTCGGCCCGCAACTCGTCGGCGGCCGAGCGCATCTCCTCGACCACCTCGGGCCGGGTCTCGGCGAATAGAGCGGTCAGCTCGGCCGGGCTGAGCTCCTCTCCCCTCCTCCCCTTCTCGATCGCCTCGGGCGCGATTGCTCCGTCGGGAGGCACCTCGCCGCGGCGGCCCGAGCCGTGGCGCGGGATGAAGCTCCAGTACTTCAGCTTCACCACGTCGAGGACCCCCTGCTCCATCCACTCGGGGTCGAGGTACTGCGGATAGACGCAGAGCCGCTCGGCGAGGGCGTAGCCGCGCGGCTTCAGATCCGCGCGCACCTGCTTGGGAGACGGGAACGCGTGCTCGGGAGAAATGTGGTCGCCGTTCGCCGAAAGGCCGCCGAGGTCGGTGGCGCCGGCCTCGACCAGCTCACCCCACCAGTCGGCGAGGTTCGGGGGGATCTGGACACCCACGCCGGGCATCAGGCGCTTGCACTCCTCGATCAGCCGCGCCATGTCCTCGATCGTCACGTCCGAAGCCCAGCCGGGACGGGGCTGCGGGACGCCATTGGTGATCCCGGCGTCCCACCTCTTTCGCGCGGCGTCGTCCGCGATGTCCGCGACCTCCTCCCCGTAGTAGCGGGGGTGCGGCACGTAGTTCTGCAAGATCACTTCTTGGATGTGGCCGTGGCGCTCCTGCACGGCGGCGATCGCCTCCAGCGACGCGATCCGCTCTTCCTCCGTCTCTCCGATGCCGACGAGGATCCCCGTCGTGAACGGGATCCTCATCTCGCCCGCGAGCTCGAGCATCTCGAGGCGGCGGGCAGGGTGCTTTGTGGGCGACCCG
The DNA here is from genome assembly GCA_963839875.1 of uncultured Solirubrobacterales bacterium. Classification (GTDB taxonomy): domain Bacteria; phylum Actinomycetota; class Thermoleophilia; order Solirubrobacterales; family 70-9; genus CAVUAT01. The sequence goes on along the minus strand of CAWIWP010000009.1, from coordinate 73,813 downwards.
GCGTGGACGGTCTCCATCAGGCGCTCGGAGACCGACTCGACCATCAGGCCCTGCGACGCGGTCACCTCGCGCAGCCGCGCCAGGTCCTCGCGGCCGAGGACGCCGATGTTCGTGTGGGGAAGGATGCCGCGCTCGAGCGCGCGCTCGCAGGTCCAGGCCACATAGGAAGTGAAGTCCTCGTGACCCCAGGACTCGAGCTTCTCGGCGACCACCGGGTTCACCTCCGGCATTTCGCCGGTCAGCACGAGGAGCTCCTTCGAGTTCCTGCGAACGGCCTCCTCGATGCGCCGCTCGACCTCTTCCGGGTCGTGGATGTGCGCCTGGCGGGTGGCGAACGAGCAGTACTTGCAGTAGCACTGACAGGTCCGCGAGAGCGACAGCGTGTAGTTGCGCGAGAAGGTGACGCGGCGCATCCGCGCTGACGCTAGCGGCTTCGCCACACGGGCGGGCGGCGCCTCAGAACAGGTCGTTCAGCACCATCGCGAGGAAGAAGCAGATCACTACCTCGCTGACGACCCACGAGTTGTCGTTCATCCAGTCCCGCACCTTCGGCAGGAGCTCCTTCCCGCGCTGCCCCATCGCCAACACCAGCAGCGCCGGAGTCAGGATCAGGAGGAGCGTCACACCGAGGAACGGCAGGAACTGCCAGAGCTCGTCGTTACGACTCGCGAGATAGCTCCCCACCGCGAACGAAGTGAGGACGTCGGTCGGAAAGGCGCCGAGCAGGAGGAATCCGAGCTTGAACGAGAGGCCCGCGTCCGCCCCCTGGAGCTTGCCCATCCACTTCGGCGGCTCGGCGGTCTTGCGGGCCACGAAGACGTGAACCGCGGCGAGCACCAGGAGGCCGAGGATCGCGTAGTCGACGGCCTTGTCCGAGCCGGCTTCCGAATCGCCGCCTCCGCCGATCAGGTAGGCGGCAGTGACGATGATCGAAATGCTCAGTGACGCGCCGAACGCGTAGGCAAGAGAGTTCTTCTTCCACCCCTCGCTCGTCGCCAGGAAGATCGCGCTCAGGATCTGCGGCCCGGCGATCATCACGATCGACATGGGGATGATCTTTGCGATGTCCATTTGACGGTGCGCGGCTAGGCGGCGGCCGACGCGGTCTCCTCGGGGGGTCCCCGCTCGACGGCCAGCTCGTCGAAGCGCTTGGTCGGAAGCCTACGGGTAAGCGCGAAGGATGCGAGGACGATCGCTGCAGCGAACAGGAACGCGACCTTCAGCGCGTTCATCTGGGCGTCCTCGTAGTCGTCCACCAGCGCCTCGGTGGCCTCGTCGTCGATCCCGGCGCTCTCGGCAGTCTCCTTCACCTGATCGGATTCGACGAAGCTGCCGCCGGAGCTGAGCTCGTCCTGGACCTGCGCGTTGACCTCCGCCGAGATGCGCTCGTCGGCCTCCACGTTGCTCGTGAACGCGCCGAGTAGTCCCGAGATCACGATCGCGCCGAGCAGGGCGGTGCCCATGGAGGACCCGAGCTGCTGGGCGGTGTTCTGAAGGCCGCCGGCCTCGCTGCGGTCGGCATCCCCGACGGAGGACTGGACCACGTTGCCGAGCTGGGAGATCACCATGCCCATCCCGAGCCCCAGCACCCCCATGGCGGTAAGGAAGGCAGCGTCGTCGAGCTGCGGCTCGACCGTCCCCAACAACATCAGGGTTGAGACGAAGGTGATCGCAAGGCCGACCCGGACCAGGCCCCTCGCGGCGAAGCGCCGCGCGAGGACGGAGCCACCGAGCGCCGCCACGAACAGACCCACCGAAGCGGGCAGCATCCGCACCCCGGTCTCGAGGGCGTCGAGGCCGTGCACGACCTGGAGGTAGAGCGGGATCGTGAAGAAGATCCCCATCAGGATCAGGTTCTGGGCGAAGAGCATCGCCACCCCGCTGCGCAGCGTTCCGATCTTGAGCAGGGCCAGATGGACCAGGGGGTCCAGCCCGCCCTCCTCCCTGCGGCGCTGCCAGGCGCTGAATCCGCCAAGGACCACCCCGCCGGCGACGATGACGAATGGCGTCAGGGACAGGCCGAATGGCTCGACGGGCGAGTTGAGCGGGAAGATCCACCCCCAGGTGCTCGCCTCCAACACGCCGAACACGACCAGCGCCAGCCCAGATGCCGAGAGCACGCTTCCGACGAAATCGAGCCTGGGCTTGGGTTTCACACGCGCGGGCTCGGCGATCACCCGGGTGCCGAGCAGGATCCCGGCTGCGACCAAGACTTCGCCGATGAACACGATTCGCCAGGTGAACTCCGTCGTGGCCCAGCCGCCGAGAATCGGGCCGACCGCGATTCCCGCGCCGGCGATGCCGCCGAGCACCCCGTAGGCGACCGCCCGCTGGCTCCCCTGATAGCTGCCCGCGGTCAGCGCCACCAGCGCCGGAAGCACCATCGCCGCGCCGATGCCCTCCAGGATCGACCAGCCGAACATCAGGCTCGGCACGCTCCACGACACCGCAGTCAGCCCCGAGCCCACCGCGTAGACGCACATCCCGATCACGAAGACCTTCTTGCGGCCGATGATGTCCCCGAGCTTGCCCCCGGTCAGCATCAGCGTGGCCATAGTCAACGCGTACAGCGCGATCACCGCTTGGATTGTCGTCACGTCGGTGTCGAAGTCCTCGACGAGTTGCGAGATGGCGACGTTCATCACCGCCTGGTCGAGGACCATCAGGAATTGCGCCGCCCCGAGAACGGCGAGCACCCCCCACTTCATGTGGTGACCGCCGCGGGCAGGGTTAACCGCGAGTGCGTCGAACCCCAGGCGGAATGGAGACCAGTCCCAAACCGCCGAGGGCCGGCCACAGATGGGTGGCGCGCCGGATCGAGTCGAAGGGCTTTCGCCCGCGCTTCGCCGCCGGGCTGATTGCTGGCGTCTGGCTCGTCGCGGTGGTGGTCTTCGGCGTGATCGAGCACCTGGTGGAGCCCGAGACCTTTCCGACGGTCTGGCTCGGCATGTGGTGGGCGCTGGAGACCGTGACAACGGTGGGGTACGGCGACGTGGTGCCCGTTGGGCCCGAGGGGAAGGCGATCGCATCCTTCCTGCTGCTCGGCGGGCTCTCGCTGTTCGCCGTTGTCACAGGGGTGGTCACCAGCGCATTCGTGACTCAGTCGGAGGAGCAGCGCCGAGCCGCCGGTGACGACCCGGTGATGCGGAAGCTGGACGACCTGGCCGGCGAGCTGGCCGTGCTGAGGGACGAGGTCAAGGGCCTCCGAGAGCGCGCCTGAGCGCCGGGCCGGCCCGCGAGCGGTGGTCAATAGCCCGTTCCGGTCTTGACTTTCTTGCGCTCGTGCTCGTGCACGGGCCCCTTCTTCTCCAGCGTCTCGATCGCTTCCCCGATGTCGTCGGCGAGCGTATCCACCAGCGCTCGGCTCAGAGTCTCCTTGACCAGGGCCCGCATCATCTTCACTTCCTGGGCGTCGGGCGGCATCGTGTAGGCGGGGACCATCCAACCCCTCTCGGCGCTGAGCTGGAACGCGATGTCGAACTCGTCGTAGGGCTTCTCCTCGGCGAGGTTGAAGGCGACGAGGGGCAGGGTCTCGTCACCCTCGGCGATCAGCTCGAACGGGCCGATCTCGCCGATTCGCTTGGCGAGCTGATTCGCGTTCTCCTGCATCGTGTCCATGACGAGCTTGTAGCCGCCCTTGCCGAGCCGGACGAAGTTGTAGTACTGCGCAAGGACCATGGCCGAGCCCGTCGAGAAGTTCAGCGTGAACGTCGCGTCCTCCTTGCCCAGGTAGTTCTCCATGAACACGAGGTCCTGGCTCAGATCCGACGGCTCGCGGAAGATCAGCCAGCCGATCCCGGGGTAGACCAGCCCGAACTTGTGCCCAGAGACATTGATCGAGCGCACCTGCTCCAGGCGGAAGTCCCACGGCGAGTCGGGGTAGAGGAACGGCCAGACGAACCCGCCGCTGGCGCCGTCGATGTGCAGCGGCACGTCGAGCCCGCCCTCCTTTTTCTCGAGGAGCAGCTTGTTGATCCCGACTACGTCGTCGGCGTGTCCGGTGAACGTGGTGCCGACGACGGCGGCGACGCCGATCGTGTTCTCGTCGAGGTGCGGCTCCACGTCCTCGGGGCCGATCGTGTACTTGTCGGGCCGGAGCGGGACGATCCGGGGCTCGACGTCGAAGTAGCGGCAGAACTTCTCCCAGACGACGTGGACGTCGCCGCCGAAGACCAGGTTCGGCTTGTCCGTGGCCTTGCCGGCCGCCTCGCGGCGCTCGCGCCACTTCCACTTCAGCGACAGAGCCCCGAGCATGATCGCCTCGGACGAGCCCTGGGTCCGCGCCCCGCGGATCTTTTCCGACTCCCCGGGGTCCGGCGCATTGAAGAGCTCGGCCAGCATCCGGATGCAGCGCTGCTCGATCTCGGCGGTCTGCGGGTACTCGGCGTGGTCGATGAAGTTGCGGTGGAGGTTCTCGGCGATGATCCGCTGGGCCTCGGGCTCCATCCAGGTGGTGACGAAGGTGGCGAGGTTCCGCTGCGGCATCCCGTCGATCACGAGATCCTCGGCGACGAGCCTCAGCGCCTCCAGGGCCGGCATTCCCTGCTCGGGCATCTCCTTGTCGGGCGCGTCGTGGGTGAGGAACTGGACCCCGAGACGCCCCGCCTCATCACCGTCCGCTCATGTCTCCTCCTTGGTCTCTGCGCTCAGCCGGCCGGTGCGAACCGCATCGGCGAGCGCTTGGTGGTCGAGCTCGTTCTGGTCTGCGTACCTGGCGGCGAAGTCGGCCATGGCCCGGTCGAGCGACTCGCCCTTCCCGACATAGGCCGCCATCGCGAAGCGGTCCCCCGTGCGCGCGTGTGCCCTGGCGAGGGTCCACGCGCATGCCCTGCCGTACGCGCGCAGCGCCTTTGGGGTCATCGCGTCCACATCGGCCGAAGTCTTCCAGTCCCAGAGCTGGCGAACGTAGAAGTCTCGCTCGACGCCATCCACTCCCAGGGCGGTGAGCCAGCCGAGGAAGATGTCGCCGGCCGCCTGCATCCTCCACTGGCCTTCGACCACGCGGCGGCCGTGGCGCCGGTAGCGGCTCCGGCCGGTGTACGGCTCGAGCACCGAAGGCTGGGCCTCCTTCACCTGGAGGAACAGAGGATCGCCGTCGTCGTCGGATCCCCGCATCAGGACGATCAGGGCCCTGGTGCCGACGCTGCCGACGCCGACGACCTTCCGCGCCAGATGCACGTAGGTGTAGCGGCCCAGGAGCTCGGCCGCGGCACCGTGCAGGGTGGACGCGTACTGGTCGAGCAGCTTGCTGATCATTGCGTCGGCATCCGCGAGCCTCTCGGGCGGCATCCACTCCTCGACCGGGGAGATCAGAGGCGGGTCACTGACGATCCGCAGCTCGCCGTCGACCCGTTCGGTGAGCTTGGAGAGGGCGCGCGTGCTGTCCTTCGAGAGGCCCTTCCGCACCACCTTCCGCGTCTTGGCCTGGTCGCGCTTCGAGGCCTCAGCGCCCCACCGCTTGACCAGGTCGAGGACGTCGAGCCGCTCCGCGAAGAGCTCCAGGTTCGTCATCGACGCGAAGTGCCGCATCGCCGCCCGATACTCGGCGCTCGCGGCGGAGACCGCGGCGCTCCGGGACTTGGCTCCCTCGCCGCGGCTTCGCCCCGCGATCTCGATGCTCGCCACCAGCCGTTTCAGGTCCCACTCCCACGGACCCGGGTGCGTCTCGTCGAAGTCGTTGACGTCGAAGACCAATGCGCGGTCCGGCGACGCGAAGCCGCCGAAGTTCGAGAGGTGGGCGTCGCCGCAGAGCTGGGCCCGCAGGCCGGAGTCGGGGGTCTCGGCTAGGTCGGCCGCCATCACCGCCGCGGCACCGCGGTAGAAGGTGAACGGCGACTCGAGCATCCGCCGGTGCCGGAGCGGGATCAGCTCGGGGTCGCGCGTCTTCGCCTGCTCGGCCAGAATCGCCACGGGGTCGACGCGCGCCGGATCGCGCGCCCAACCGCGATGCGACGACCGCGGCACGCTCGCGCGTGCGGCCTTCCCTAGCGCGGCCGGGCTCATCCGGGCGCGGCGGCGGGCGAACTGCCGGCCCCGTGGGCCTGCCCGACTGAGCTCGCCTCGCGCAGATCGGAGGAGATGTGCAGGGCCGCCGCGGTCAGCGGAGCCGCGAGGATCAGGCCCACGGGGCCGAACAGGGCCCCGCCGGCGATCGTCACGACGAGTACCGCCAGCGGGTGGATGCCCAGGGCGGCGCCGTAGGCGATCGGCTGCACGATCTGCTGGAGCGGGCCGTTGGAGAGCAGCTGGATGAAGACCATCCCCGCGGCCGCCTCCGGCCCGGCGCCCCCGAGGGCGAGCAGCACGGAGAAGGCTCCGGCGCTCCAGGCACCGACGTAGGGGACGTAGCCCCCGATGAAGGTGACGATCGCGATCGTTCCCGCGAGAGGGACGCCGATGATCAACGCGCCACCGCCGACGAGGATGGCGCTGAACACCGCGACGATCGTGACGCCGAGGAAGTAGCCACGCAGCGACTCGAGCGTCCGCCCAGTGATCGTCTGCGCCACCGGCAGGGGGATCGCCATGTGCTCCTCACCCCACCTGCGGATCGTCGGTCCGTCCTTGAGCAGGAAGAACAGGCTGAGGATCGTCATCGCGAGAAAGAAGACGAACGAGGACAGGCCCTCGACGCCGCCGGCGACGCCCTTCATCAGGGTGTCGAACGTGTTGCTCGCTCCGTCGCTGAGGCTGTTGCCGGCGTCCGCGGCCTTGCCGTGGCTGACGCCGAGGTTCTCCATGCCCTTCTGGATTTCGCCGACGGCGCTCTTGAGGCGGTCGCTTATCCCGCTCGCCTCGCTGGCGATCCCGTGGAGGATCAGGTAGGCGGCGAGGAAACCGGCCGCGACGATCAGGCTCATCACCAGCAGCGCCCCCAGGCCCCGCGGGACCCGGTGGCGGTTGAGCCAGCTGACGAGCTGGCCCGCCACAGCGGCGATCACCGTCGCGACCACGACGGGGATGAAGATCGTGTGGGTCAGCGAAGCGATGAAGAGGAGGCCGACGATCAGGATCGCGACCCCCGCGAGGAGCCACGCCGTCAGGCCGAAGTTCCGGAGCCACCGCGGGGCGGAGAAGACGCCGGCGAGGTCACTGGAATCGATCTTGACGTTGTCCTTCTCCACCAGGGCAATTCAACCGGGCCGGGCGGCTGGTTCATCACCCGTTGCGGGTGATGTGCGATGCCTCCCTCCGGCGGCATAGTCCATACATGCGGCTCCTGTTCCGCTCGCTGGCCCTGTGGGCGCTCGTGGCGCTCGTCTTCTGGATCGCCGTCGCGGTTATCCCGGGCATCGAGCTGCCGAGCTTCGGTGCGGCTCTCGTCACCACTCTCGCCGTAGCCGTCATCAACGCCCTCCTCTGGCCGATCGTGATCCGGATCGTCCTGCCGATCACTGTCCTGACCTTCGGGCTCGCGGGGCTGGCTCTGAACGCAGGGGTGGTGATGCTCGCCTTCAAGCTCGTGGACGGCGACTCACCGCCCTTCCTGAGCGCACTGGCGGCCGCAGTCGCCCTGTCGGTCGCGCTGATGCTGCTGGTGCCGGCCCTCAGCTTCGACGACGACGCGCGGCAGCTTCGCCTCGTGCGCCGGCGCGCCCGCGACGCCCGGCCCTCCGACATACCCGGCGTGATCATGTTCGAGATCGACGGCCTCGCCGAGCCCGTCCTCCGCAAGGCGCTGGCAGAAGGGCACGCCCCCAACCTCGCGCGCTGGATCGAGGCCGGCTCCCACCGCGTCGTGCCGTGGGAGTGCGACCTCTCCTCCCAGACCGGCGCGAGCCAGGCCGGCCTGCTGCTGGGCAGCAACGAGGACATGCCCGCCTTCCGCTGGTATGAGAAGGACAGCGGGCGCACGATGGTCTCCAACCACGGCAAGGACGCCACGGAGATGGAGAGGCGCCACTCCGACGGAGGCGGACTGCTCGCGGCCGGGGGCACCAGCCGCGGCAACCTCTTCTCCGGGGACGCTCCCCGATGCTCCGCGACGATGAGCGTCATCCGCGACCGCGAGCGCTCGGGCGCAGGCGAGTACTTCTCCTACTTCGCGGATCCCTACGGGCTGACGCGGACCATCGCCCGGTTCGCGTGGGACGTCCTGCTCGAGAAGCGGGCCGCGCGGCGCCAGCGCAGGAGCGGCGCCGAGCACATCGACCGGGGCGGCATCTACCCGGTGCTCCGCGGCGCGATCACCGTGGTGATGCGCGACCTGAACGTCGCGATGCTGATGGGCGACATCGTCGAGGGCGTCCCGGTCTCGTACGCCACCTTCGTCGGATACGACGAGGTGGCTCACCACTCCGGGATCGAGGAGCCGGACGCCTTCGCGGTCCTGAAACAGCACGACCGCCAGCTCGCTCGCCTCGAGCGGGCGATCGAGCGCGCGCCTCGTCCCTACCACCTGGTCGTCCTCTCCGACCACGGACAGACCCAGGGCAGGCCCTTTCGCCAGCGCTACGACATCGAGCTGCCCGAGCTCGTGAAGGGCGCCCTGCGCGAAGGGGACGTCTTCGCACCAGCGCCCGCCGACGAGGGGATGACCACCGTGGGCGCCGCCATCACCGACGCGCGCGACGAGGACAACGCCGGAGCCCGCGTTCTGGCGCGGGCGACCGCCGACAACGTCGTGGACGGCCAGGTGTTCCTCGGCGACGGGGCGGAAGCGATGGCCGAGGAGCAGCGGGACGCCCCCTCCTCGGAGGCCATCGTCCTGGCGTCCGGCGGGCTCGGCCTGATCTACCTGACCGACAGCACAGACCGGATGCGCGTCGGAGAGATCGACCGGCTCCACCCCAGGCTGATGCAGACCCTCTCCGACCATCCCGGCATCGGCTTCATCATGGTCCGCGGGGACGACGACGCCGGACCGATCGCGTTCGGGGGCAGGGGCTCGGTGCGGCTGCGGGACGGCTACCTGACGGGCGAGGACCCCCTCACGCACTTCGGGCCCAACGCCGCGAGCCACCTTCGCCGGACCGACGGCTTCGCCCACTGTCCCGACATCCTCGTCAACTGCATGTTCGACCCCGAGGCCAACGAGGTCGCGCCCTTCGAGGAGTTCATGGGGTCGCACGGCGGCATCGGCGGCTGGCAGATGCACCCGTTCGCGGTGGTCCCGGCCTCATGGAGCGAGCCCGCGGGCCCGATCGTCGGGGTCCGGGCCATGCACGACGCACTGCGGGGCTGGCTGGAGGAGTCGGGGCACGAGCTTCGCCCCCACTCCTCCACAGCCACCTGAGCTAGCCGCGCGCGGCGCTCTCGTCCTCGCCGAACACGACGATGCCGTGCACGACGTAGAGGCAGAGCACGAAGACGCCGAGCGACCACCACGGGTTGGCGCCGCCGACGGACAGCAGGGCGCCCAACGCGCCGAGGCTGCCGGCGATGATCCCGATCGTCCGCCCGAAGGCGTTGCCCGCCATCAGGGAGAAGCCGGCGATCAGCTGCAGCGCTCCGAGCAGAAGCAGGACCCACCCGAGGGTGTTGAGGTTGTCGAAGATGAACCTCGTGTCATTGACGAAAACGTTCGCGTCGTCCAGCGCGCCGAACCCGTAGATCAAGTTCAGCGTGCCCGCGATGAGCAGCAGGATGGCCGCGAATACGACTCGTCCCGAACCTCTCATTGGAGCTCCTTTCGCATAGGGAGCGTGAAGGTATGCCTGTCCGACCGTCCGTCCCTCACCCGGATCAGGTGATCTGGGCCACGCGTACTGAGCTACGCTCCGAGCGCGCGACGGATCGCGCACCGTGATGAGCAGAACCCAGGGGAACCTGCAGACCACGCTGGCCGGGCCGGCCACACGCGCACCGATGGTGCAGCGTCCGCGGCTCGTCAAGCGCCTGCTCTCCTCCCCGCCCGCGCGATTGGTGCTGCTGACCGCTCCGGCGGGGTTCTCGAAGACCACCTGCCTCTCCCAGTGGCGGGACGCCGACGAGCGCCCCTTCACGTGGGTACAGGGCGAGCACCGCCACGACGACCCGGTGGCGCTCGCCGGCGCGATAGTCGAAGGCCTCCGCGAGACCGGGCCGATCGATCCCGAGGTGACCGCTGCCCTCTCCGCCCCTGCCCCCGACATCGAGAACGTGGTGCTTCCCCGTCTGCGGCGAGCGCTCTCGGAGCGGACCGAGCACTTCGTCCTCGTCGTCGACGACGTCCACCTGATCACATCGAAGCAGTCCAACGAGCTGCTCCGGGCGGTTGTAGAAGCCCTGCCGAGCGGAAGCCAGCTCGCCCTCGGCTCGCGCACGGAGCCCGGCCTGCCGTTCGGGCGCCTTCGCGCCAACCGCGACCTGGTCGAGATGGCCCAACGGGAGCTGGCGCTGACCGACGCCGAGGCCGCTGCGCTCCTCGAGAACATCGGTCTCCGCCTCAAGCCGGCCCAGGTGGCTGTCATCCAGGAGCGCACCGAGGGTTGGCCCGCGGCCACCTATCTGGCCGGCCTCTCGCTCGCCGACCAGCCGGACATCGCCGTCGCGGTCAGCTCGTTCGCCGGCGACGACCGCTTCATCGTCGACTACCTCCGCGACGAGTTCCTCGCGACCACGAGCGGAGCGCGGATGCGGTTCCTCACTCGCAGCTCGCTGCTGGACGAGCTGTCGGGGCCGATCTGCGACTCGGTCCTCGACAGGAATGGCTCCGCCAGGGTGTTGCGCGAGCTTTCGAGGGCCAACTCGCTGATCGTGCCTCTCGACCGCAACGACTCCACCTACCGCTACCACCACCTGTTCGCCGAGCTGCTCGCCGCCGAGCTCCGGCGCCGCGAGCCCGACCTCGAGCCCACCCTCCACCGCCGGGCCAGCGAGTGGTACGCGGAGCACGGCGATCCCGTTCGTGCGATCGACCACGCGATCGCGGCCGAGGACCCCGCGAGGGCAGGCCAGCTGATCTGGCAGGCCTTCCCGGAGCTGACGGGCCGCGGCCGGATGGCGACGATCAGGAATTGGCTGGACCTGCTGGGCGAGGAGCGGGTGAAGGCAACCAGCGCGCTTGGGCTCACCGAGGCGCACTACCACCTGATCCTGGGCGCGGCGGACAAGGGCGCGCATTGGGCCCGCCAGGCCGAGGCGGCTGCCGAGGCCGAGCCGGGGGGCCGGGACGCGGTGGCGGCCGACCTGCACCTGCTCGACGCCACCTTCGGGCTCTCGGGGGGGTCGAAGATGGAGGAGGAGGCGGCGCTCGCCTCCGAGCTCCACTCGCCGGAGTCCGCGTGGCAGGCGCCCAACCACCTCTACCGCGGCTTGGCCAGCCACGTGACCGGGCACCCCGAGCGGGCAAAGCCGATGCTCCGCGAGGCCGTCCGCCGAGGCGCCGTGTCGACCCCGATCATCGAGACCCTCGCCCTGGTCCAGCTCGCGCTGATCGCCTTCGAGGACAACGACTCCACCGAGGCCCTCCGGCTGACGGCGCAGGCCCGCGAGCAGGTCGAGCGCTGCGGTATGCGGGATTACGGCAGCATGCTCGAGATCTACGCCTGCTCCGCGATGGTCCTCGCGAGCGAGGGAAGGGTCGGAGAGGCCGAGCGGGACGCGAACCACGCCGCCATGTTGCTGACCGCCGTGACCGGCCTGCCGCTCTGGTACGAGGTGCAGGCGCGCATCGTCCTGGCGCGCGCGTTCATCCGCCTCGGAAAGTCAGCCGACGCGCGGGTCCTGCTCGCCGACGCCACCGAATTCGCCGAGATGATCCCCGACGGCGTGGTGCTCGGGGCCTGGCTCGGGGAGGCCGAGGACTCGCTCGGGAACGCGGTTCTGGACGGGGCCGAGGCGGACTGGCAACTCACCAGCGCGGAGCTGCGGACGCTCCAGTATCTGCCGAGCCACCTCTCCTTCAGGGAGATCGGCGAGGCGATCCACGTCTCGCCCAACACCATCAAGACCCAGGCCCAGGCGGCCTATCGCAAGCTCGGCGCGAGCTCGCGGGCCGAGGCGGTGGAGCGGGCCCGCGAGGCCGGCCTCGTCTCAGACACCGGCGTGCCCGCGAGCTGACAGTTCATCCGATCAGGGTGATGCCCGGCCGCGGTCCCCTCCATAGCTTGGGCTTCACAGAACTTCCAGGAAAGGAGATGCCGTGACGGACATCGAGGAGATGGGGCCGATCGACTACATCGTGGTCGAGTGGCCCGGACGCCAGCCGAACGGCTCGGTCGCGCCGCTGCTCGTCGACCTCGTCGATCGGGGACTGATCCGCGTCCTCGACCTGGCCTTCATCGCGAAGCGGGACGACGGGTCGGTGGGCGGGCTCGAGATCTCGGAGGTCGCCGACGAGGTCGGGAGCTCAAGGTCTTCGAGGGCGCCTCATCGGGTGTGCTGACCGACGAAGACGCTGCTGCCGCCGGCGAGGCCCTGGAGCCCGGGACCTCGGCCGCGCTGCTCGTCTACGAGAACACCTGGGCCGCCCCGTTTGCAACTGCGGTCCGGGAGTCCGGCGGCCAGCTCGTCGCCTCCGGGCGCATACCGATCCAGGCATTCATCGCCGCGCTGGATGAGGCCGAAGCCGCCAACCCCGTCAGCTGAGAGGAGAGACCGATGCCAGGACTATTGAGAGGGGTGGCGCGAACGGCCGTCGTCGCCGGCACCGCAACCTCAGTGAGCAACCGCGTCTCGCGCCGCCAGGCTGAGCGCTGGTCCCAGGAGGGGCAGGAATCCGCCCCCGCCCCTGCCGCGCAGGCTGCGCCTCCGGCTGCCGCACCGGATCCGATCGAGCGCCTGAAGGAGCTCGGGGAGCTGCACGACAGCGGGGTCCTCACCGACGAGGAGTTCGCCGCCCAGAAGGCCAAGGTCCTCGCGGACTGACGAGCCTTTGAGAACCCCGTAAACGCGAAGCGCCCGCCGGATGGCGGGCGCTTTCGCAAATCCTTCTGCGGCGAATCTTCTGGGAGCGGGGCTAGCCGCCCAGGATCCCGCCGCCACCGCCGCCCGGACCGGGCGGGGGGCCACCCGGGGGCTGGTCGCCACCGGGCTTGTCGTCGCCGCCGGGCTTGTCTCCCGGCTTGTCGCCGCCGAGAACGCTCGGGGGCTTCGGCTTGTCGGGCTTGTCGCCGTGCTCCTGGCGGAGCGGCGGCGACTGCGCCGGCGGGCGGAGCGGGGCCGCGCGGGGCGACCTCGTCCGCGATCTCCTGTGCGGGGCCGCTGGCGGGCTCGATCACGAACTTGTAGAGGCAGCGCGGCGAGCGCCGACCGACGAGCGGGCCGACGATGTAGAGCCACGCGTCGGTGAACTCGTTGCCGACCAGCGCCGGACCGAACCAGCGGGCAGGGTTGAACGAGCCGCCGGTGAGCGGGCCGAAGATCATCACCAGGAAGCCCAGCGCGGCGCCGATCGCGAGCGGGGCCCATCTTGCGGGTCTCGGGGTTCAGCGCCACGCGCGAGCACCGCAGAGCACGAGCATGAACGCGCCGATGCCCTCGATCGATCGCGCCCTGGGCGGCGCTGCCGACCAGGTCGCTGACCTTGGCGGCGCCGTAGTCGGAGGCGCGGCCCTCGTCGAGCAGGAGCCACTTGGTCAGGAGCGCGCCGAGGACGCCGCCCGAGAGCTGGGCGAGGATGTAGACGAGGCCGTCGATCGGGTCGATCCGGCGCAGCGCGATGAAGGCTGCCGTGACGGCCGGGTTGAAGTGCCCGCCGCTGGCGACGCCGACGCTGGCGATCAGCACGAACAGCACGAAGGCGTGTGACGAGGCCGACGACGGCGAAATCGGAGCCGAACTGGGCGTTCTGCCCCGACGGCGACGTAGAGCACGAAGACGCTCGTGACGAAGAAGACCAGGAACATCGTCCCGATCAGCTCTGCGATGTAGGCGGCGAGACCTCGATCTTGCACTGTGAAGCGACCTCCTCGTAGCGTCGGTTCAGGTGCCTCCTGCCGAGTGAGCCGGCGGCGCCAGTCTAGCCGGAATCGCTGCCGTGAGCAGCGCCGCGCCACGCGCTCGGGCGCGCTAAGGTCGACGCGAGATGAGACGTGTCGCCGCGCTGCTGGCGGCCGTCCTCGCGCGCACGGCGGGCCTCGTGGCCTGCGGCGAGGACGGCGCTGAACCGGGCGCGCCGTCGACGGCGCGACCCTGGTGCTGGACTTCCAGCCGAACGCCGTGCACGCCGGCCTCTACGCCTCGCACGCGAGCGGGCGACTTCGCCGACGAGGGCCTCGACCTCGACGTCCGCGAGCCCTCCGGGACCGCCGACGGCGCCAAGCTGCTCGAGGCCGGCCGCGCGGACTTCGCGATCCTCGACATCAACGACTTCGGCATCGCGCGCGAGCGCGGCCTCGACCTGGTCGCGGTCGCGGCGATCGTGCAGCGCCCGCTGGCCTCGGTGATCGCCGCCGACCCGAGCGCGGCCGCGACCCCGTCGCGACCTCGAGGGCGCAGACGGTCGGGGTGACCGGCGTCCCCTCCGACGACGCCGTGCTCGACACGGTGCTCGCGAGCGGCGGCCTGGAGCCCGACTGCGGTCGACCGCAAGACGATCGGCTTCACGGCGGTCCCGCTCTGGCCGCCGGCCAGGATCGCGCCGCGACGGCCTTCTGGAACGCCGAGGGCGTGCAGCTCCGCCAGCAGGGCGTCCCGGTCGCAGGAGTTCCGCGTCGACGAGTTCGGCGCCCCGCGCTACCCCGAGCTGGTGCTCGCCGCCGCCGGCGACGGCAGACGCCCCCGGCGCCCGCGAGCCTCACCTGCGCGGCTGCTCGCGCGGCCTCGGGCCCGCCTACGAGCTCGCTCGACAACGACCCGCAGGCCGCGCTCGACGCGACTCGCCGACCAGGTCCCGGGCCTGGACGCGGACTCGCAGCAGCGCCCAGTTCGCCGAGCTGGTCGCCGCCGACGCGTTCGCGCCCGAGCGACGACGAGCCCTCGACCCCGGCGCTGGACAAGGCCGCGGTCGCCGAGCTGGGCCGCGCTGGGCCTCCGAGCACGGCGTGGTCGGGCCGGCGGCCGGCGAGGAGCTGCCGAGCGCGTTCCTGCCGAACGCGATCCGCGACTGCACGCTCGACCCGCCCGCGGCGACGCAGGCTAGCCGGCCAGCGCCCGCTCCACCAGCTCGGGCAGCTCGCGGACCATCCGGGAGCGGGGCACCGCGAAGGCGAGCCCGGCCGCGTCCGCCCGCGCCTTGGTGTCCGCGTCGGTGTGCTGGTAGAAGCCGATCGCGGGGACCCCGAGCGAGCCGAGCGCCTCGGGCTCGACGACGTCCAGGTCGGCGACGACCAGGTCGGCGCCGTCGAGCTCGTCGGGCAGCGACGCCTCCTGCTCCACCTCGTGGCCGGCCCCGCCAGCGAGGTCGTCACGCGGCTCGCCAGCATCAGGTCGGAGACGACCGCGACGACCCGCGCCATCTCCGGGCTCCGCTACAGGCTGCGGCGCTGGCGGAACTCGCGGCGCACGCTCTCGGGGCGGCCCCACATCTGCACGACCTCGGCGCGGCCCTCCTGCGCGTCGCGGACGCGGAACTCGCCGCCGATCCTCTCGCGGTCGAGCTTGCGCGAGCACGCCGTGGACCGTCTGGCGCCGCGGCGGCGTGCCCGAAGTTGTGGGCGACGCTGATGCGCCAGTCCCAGTCGGCGCGCGAGTAGGGCATCGCGTTGATCTGGGAGAGGATCACGGCGGCGTCCACGTAGCGGCCTCGTCGGCGATGCGGAGGTCCAGCTCGAGGTCGGTCCAGTCGTCGGGAAGGGAATCGACGATCTCGGCGAAGCCTGTGGCGAGTGGGGACCTGTCCATTCGGCCAACCAGGGTAGATCACCACGCAGCGGGTCATGGCGGCGCGGGGCTGCCGCGGCCGATGGAATCGAATGCGCATCCCCAGGCGTAAGCCCCGCACATCCAGTTCCCCCGGCCCCCTCGTGGCGGCGGCGGTCGGGTTCACCCTGATCTGGTGCGGCGTACTGGGCTGTCGGTCGCCTTCGAGAACCGCCTGTTCGTCGCGCTCGGAGCCGGCCGGCCTGATCGTGACCGCGATTGCGATCGGCGCGCTCGACCGCCACCAGATCGCCCTGCGCAAGCTCGCCGATACGGACCCGCTGACCGGGCTCATCAACCACGGCGGCTTCCACATCACGCTCGAGCGCGCGATCGACCAGGCCCGGTCCGCGGACCGAACAGGTCTCGCTGGTCCACCTGGACCTGGACGACTTCAAGCCGCTCAACGACACCTACGGCCACCCCTTCGGCGACGAGGTGCTCCGCAGCGTCGGCCAGATGCTCCGCGAGGTCGTTCGCGGCAGCGACACGCCCGCCCGCGTCGGCGGCGAGGAGTTCGCGCTGGTGCTTCCGGGAACCTCTGCCGACTCCGCCTAGGAGATCGCCGACCGCGTCCGGCAGGCGCTCTCCAGGGTGGATGTGAGCGACGGCCGGCTCTCGTGCTCCGCGGGCATCGCCACCTATCCCGACGACGCCGCCGAAGCCGGGACGCTCTGCGAGCTCGCCGACGGCGCCCTCTATGCCGCCAAGCGCGAGGGCAAGCGGCGTACCCGCTTGTTCGACCCCCACAGAGTCCCGCGGACGTACAAGGGCGCGAAGCGTTCGGAGCTGCTCGAGCTGATCGAAGCGCCCGGCGGCATTCGCACCGTCTTCCAGCCGGTCGTTTCGCTGGCCACCGGCCAGATCGCCGGGTTCGAGGCTCTGACAAGGATCGACACCGAGCCCGCCAGGCCGGCGGGCACGCTGTTCGCGGAGGCGAACGGGTGGGCCTGGGCCCGACGCTCGAGGCCGCCGCGATCAGGCAGGCCCTGCAGCCGATCGGCCGGCCCCCGGGGCCCACCTCGCCCTGAACGTCAGCCATATGGCCCTGCCCGTCGGAGGAAGTGCAGAGCGTCCTGCCCGAGGACCTGACCGACGTCGTGACTCGAGATCACCGAGCATGAGGCGATCAACGACGACGACGAGGCCCTCCGCGAAGCGCTGCAGGGGGCGCGGGAGCGCGGCGCGATCATCGCCGTCGACGACGCGGGCGCGGGCTACTCCGGCCTGAAGCAGCTCGCCCGCCTGAAGCCCGACATCGTGAAGCTCGACCGCTACCTCGTGACCGGCGTCAACGGCGATCCCGCGCGGCTCGCCCTGATCGAATCCTTCGTCCGCTACGCGAACCGGATGGGCGCGATCGTCTGCGCCGAGGGCATCGAGACCCTGGACGAGCTCGCCGCCTTGGCCGACCTTGACGTGCAGTGGGGGCAGGGGCACGTCCTCTCGGGTCCCTCCGAGGATTGGCGGGGCGTCTCGCCCGACGCCGTCGCGGTCTGCCGCGACGGGTTGGAGGCCGCGCTCAGCGCCACCACCGACGCGCGCCGTCCGCTGCTCGTCGCGGGCGACCGCGGCCTCGAGCGCCTGACCCGGACGCTGGCAGGGGCGAACACGCGCCAGGAGCTGCAGGAGACGCTCGGCCTGATCGCGACGGAGCTCCAGGCGGCCGAAATCGCGCTCTCGAGGTGGGACTCGGACACCGGAATGCTCCAGACGCTCGCCGCGACTCGCGGGACACGAAGTGGCCGGAGGCCTTCGCGTCGTCCGACTATCCGTTGACCGAGCGGGCGCTGCGCGAGCAGCGCGCGTTCCAGGTGATGGTCGGCGACCCCCGCAGCGACCCCAACGAGGTCGAACTCTTGCTCGAGTTCGGGTGCCGTTCCCTCCTGATGGTGCCGGTGATCCTGCGCGGGGAGACTGTCGGGCTGCTCGAGGCCTTCAGCGGCGCCGAGCGCCCCTGGACCCGCTCCGAGATCAACCGGGCGAGGATCATCGCGAACCAGTTCGCGGCCTCGTTCTCCGGGGTGCCGAGCCCCGCGTCGAACGGGGACGGCGCGCTCAGCTGGATCGTCTCCTCCTAGGGCCCTAGAGGGGCGCGACGTACATCCGGCGCACCAGCGCGCCGCCCAGGGCGTGCTCCTCGCCCCCGGCTTCGACCGTGATCGGCCCGTCGAACGGCTCGCGACCGGTCACCAGCAGCTCGACGCCGGGCAGGATGCCGCGCGCGCCCAGGTAGCGGAGCATCTCGGGGTCGCGGTCGGAGACGCGCTCGAAGACGGCGCCGGCTCCCGGCCTCCACTCCTCCAGGGCGACCGAATCGTCCGCGACGACGCCGAGCTCCCGGCTCGGGATCGGGTCGCCGTGCGGGTCGCGGGCCGGCTGGCCGAGCTTGGCGGCGATCAGCTCCTCCAGCTCCTCGGAGATGTGGTGCTCGAGCACCTCGGCCTCGTCGTGGACCCGGTCCCAGGGCATCCCCAGCACCTCGGCCAGGAACAGCTCGATCAGGCGGTGGTGGCGGATCATCTCGAGGGCGAGCTGCTCCCCCTCGGGCGTCAGCCGGACGCCGCGGTAGGGCGCGTGCTCAACCAGGCCGTCGTCGGCCAGCCGCTTCAGCATCGCGGAGGCCGACGCCGGCGTGACCCCGAGGCGCTCGGCGACCGCGCCGGTCGCCGACCGCTTCGCCCGCCGCCCGGCCTGGAGCTGGTAGATCGCCTTCGCGTAGTTCTCGGCGCCCTCGGCGTGGCGGCGCTCGCGGTGGGCGCCATGGGCCGCAGCTGTCACGCTCGGCCTTTCGAGCCGCGGCGGCCATCAGATCGAGATCAGCAGCCCGGTCGCGTACATGACGACGACGCCGGCGATGATCCCGGCGACGCTGAGCGGGTTCAGCGCGCGGCCCTCGGAATCGCGGATCGCGGGCAGCAGCTGGACGATCACCTGGACGATCGCCCCGACGCCGACCCCGATCAGGAAGGTGGCGAGCTCCTGGTTGTAGACCGAGGCGCCGATCACCGCGCCGAGGATCGCCGGCGCGCCGGCGATCAGCCCGAGCACCAGCAGCCGCCGGAACGACGGTCTCCCTGTCGCGCGCAAGCGGCGCGACGATCGCCAGGCCCTCGGTCGTGTTGTGGATCGCGAAGCCGATCACGAGGAAGGCGCCCAGCGCGAGCGCGCCGATCGCGTACGCGGATCCGATCGCGAGCCCCTCCCCCAGGTTGTGGAGGCCGATGCCGATCGCGATCATCAGCGACAGCCGGTAGCCGCGCGGCGCCCTTGGCCTCGCGCTTCCGCGATCCCCGCCTTCAGCTTGCGGTCGATCGCCGTCAGCGACGAGGTAGGAGAGGACCGCGCCGAGGAACAGCAGCTCGACCCCGCCGAAGGCGCCGCCCGCGGCGGCGCCGATCTCGGTCCCCTCCAGGTAGCCGTCGAGCGCGAGGAAGCCGAGCAGCCCGATCGTGAACGCCATGAACGCGGTCATCCAGCGAGCGCGTGACCCGGCGCAGCAGCGGCATGAAGAGCATCCCGAGCAGCACCGGGATGACGCCGACGTAGGTCCCGAGCACGGCCATCAGCCCGAAGAAGCTCGGCGTCGGCCTCGGGGGTCTCGACCGCGACGTCGATCTCGTGGTCGATCGTCGCGCCGGTCGAGGTCAGGATGAAGATCGCGTACGGCGAGCCCTCCTGCCACGGGTAGTCGAGCGTGAGCTTCTGCTCCTCGAGCCGGCCGACCTCGCCGGCCGGGCTCCGTCGCTGAAGGAGACGTAGGCGTCGGCGACGGCGACCTGGGCGACGCGACCGGGTCGGGACCCGTGTTGCGCAGGGTCAGCTCGATCTCGCCGGGGCGCAGCACGGTGCGCTCGACCGCCAGGTCCTCGACCGGCGGGCCGCGGCGATCGTCCAGGCCCGGGCCCGCCGAGCAGCGCGAAGGCGGCGATCGCGACCGCGATCAGCGCCAGCGGCACGCCGGCGAGAACCCAGACGGGCACCGCGATCGGCCGCCCGGGCGCCGGCGGGGGCGCCGGCGGAGCGGGACGCGTCTGGGTCGACGCCTCCATCGTCAGCTCCGTCATCAGCGACCCCTCCTCGGCTGGTCGCCGCGGGAGCGCGCAGAACGCGGCCGGCGCCGCGGCCTGGGCGGCCTGTCGCCGCCGACCCGGAAGAAGCCCATCCAGCCGAGCTCGGCGAACTCGGTCTTGTGGGCGTGGAACATGAAGTCGCCCGTCGTAGGGGAAGCACATCTCGAGCACCGCGCGCTGGGCCTGCCCCTGGATGATCGTGTCGGTGAACTCGATCGGGGTCAGCGAGGTCCCGGTCGGGAAGTGGTTGAAGAAGTTGCCGTGGATGTGGAACGAGTTGATCGGGTCGTACTCGAGGACGTTCACCAGGTAGATCCGGACCGGCGCGTCGCGCTCGACCGCGATCGGCTCGTTCACGTAGTGGAAGGCGACCGTGTTGACGGCGTAGACCTGGTTGCCCTCGGCGTCGAAGTTGGTGTTGAAGCCGTTCATCACCATCACCATCTCGTCGGCCTCGGGACGCCCCTCCTTCGGATCGATGATGAAGGCGCCGTAGAGCCCGCGGGCGATGTGCTCGGCGAGCGGCCCCGCGTGGCAGTGGTAGAGGTGCAGCCCGAACGGCTCGGCGTTGAACTCGTAGGTCGTCTCGCCGCCCGTCTCGATCAGGCCGGCGCCGATCCCGGGCACGCCGTCCATCTCGGCCGGGTGCAGGCCGTGGAAGTGGATCGTGTGCGGGTGCTCGGAGCCGTTGACGAAGCGGATCCGCAGCAGCTCGCCCTCGCGCGCGCGCAGCGTCGGGCCCGGGCACGCGGCCGTTGTAGGTCCAGGCCGGGTACTTGACGCCCGGGGCGACCTCGATCTCCTTGTCGCCCGCGACCAGGGTCCACTCGCGCAGGACCCGGCCGCTGGCGAGCCGCGTGGTCTTGCCCCAGTCGAAGTCGCGCAGCATCTCGGTCGGGTTGAAGCCGTTGGCGCGCGTGGTCGACGACGCTCGCCCGGCGCGAAGGTCGGGCCCGGCGTTGCCGCCGCCGTGAACCGCCTGGCCGCGCCGCCGTCGGGCTGCGCCGCCGTGCCCGCTGCTCGGCGGCGCTTGCGCCGTCGAGCGCCGGTGGACGCCGGCGTGCGGGACGAGCTGGTGGACGACCGGGATCGCGGCGCCCGGCGGCCCCCCGATCAGCAGCTTGCGGCGGTTGATCTTCTCCATCGCCGTGAATTGAAGCACAGTCGAAACTCAGAAGTTAGTCTTGCTAACTTTCTGGCCGGGTGGCGCTCCGTAGAATCGATCGCATGGCACCGAAGCCGTCCAGCTCGAGCTGGACGCCCAGTACCGCGCCATGCGCGAGGAGGCGGGCTCCTGGTCGAGCGCCCCGGCCGCGCGCTGATCGCCGTGGCCGGGCCCGACGCCGCCGAGTTCCTCCAGGGCCAGGTCACCAACGACGTCGAGGCGATCGAGCCGGGCGACGGCCGCTACGCCGCGCTGCTCGACCGCAAGGGGCACATGCAGGCCGACATGCGGATGCTCCGCCGCGGCGAGGGCGAGTTCCTGCTCGACACCGAGGGCGCCGCGGGGCCGGCTGCTGAAGCACCTCTCGACCTACAAGATCGGCCGCGAGGTCGAGGTCGCCGACCGCACCGGCGAGCACGCCTGATCTCCCTGATCGGCCCGCGCTCGCGCGAGCTCAGCCGGCGCCGAGGGCCTCGGCCCCGAGCACGCGCAGACCGCGAGCTGGAGATCGGCGGCGTCGGCTGCCGCGCGGTCGCCACCGACCGCGGGTCGACCTGATCACGACGCCCGGCGACGCCGAGCGCGGTCGCCGCGGCGCTGCTGGACGCGGGCGCAGAGCGAGTCAGCGAAGACGCCGCCGAGATCCTGCGGGTCGAGTCGGGTCGCCCCCGCTTCGGCCGCGAGATGACCGAGGCGACGATGCCGGCCGAGGCGGGGATCGTCGAGCGGGCGGTTGACTTCGAGAAGGGCTGCTACATCGGCCAGGAGCCGGTCGCGCGCCTGCACTACCGCGGCAGGCCGAACCGGGTGCT
This sequence comes from uncultured Solirubrobacterales bacterium, assembly GCA_963839875.1. Lineage (GTDB taxonomy): Bacteria > Actinomycetota > Thermoleophilia > Solirubrobacterales > 70-9 > CAVUAT01. Next base: position 52,040 of record CAWIWP010000009.1, on the reverse strand, counting down.
GCGCGGCCTGCGCCTGGGCGGCCCGGCCGAGCCGGGGCGACGCTGGTCTCGGCGACGAAGCGAGCTCGGCGCGGTCGGCACCGCGGTCGTCTCCCCCGCGCACGGCCCGATCGCGCTCGCGGTCGTCCGCCGCGAGGCCGAGCCGGGCGACACGGTCGAGTCGGCGGGCGGCGGGAGGCCGACGGTCGTCGAGCTCCCCTTCCGCGAGGCATGAGGACACCAGCTTGAGCGACGCCTCGCTCGGCGGCGACGCGCCGATCCTCGGCGGCCAAGTGACGGCGGAGGCGGGCGCGGAGGAGGCGGTCCCCGAGCCCGCGGCGGCATATGACCCCCGGGCGGACGCCTACGCGCAGCCGGGCCTGCCCGACCCGCCGGAGCGAACGGCGCCGGGAGCTCCCAGCGCCCGTCCCGGCCCCCGACCCCGAGCGCCAGGTCGACGACTGGGGGCGCTCCGAGCGCGTGGCAGCATGTTCGACCCCTGCTCGGCTTCTACTACGACCGCTGGTTCCGGGTCGAGCACGAGGGGATCGAGAACGTCCCATCGAGGGCGGCGCGCTGCTGGTCTCGAACCACTCGGGCGCCCTGCCGCCCGACGCGCCGATGATCATGATGGCGATCCGCCGCGACCATCCCGAGCCCGCGGCCGCTGTACATGCTGGCCGAGCACTGGTTCAAGGGCTACCCGGGCGTCGGGATGCTCGCCAACAAGATCGGCGCGATCCCGGCCCACCGCGAGAACGCCCAGCGGCTGCTGCGCGACGAGGGCAAGCTCGCGATCGTGTTCCCGGAGGGCCAGAAGGCGACGCGCAAGGTCTCCTGGCAGCGCTACAAGCTGCGGCGCTTCGGCCGGGGCGGGTTCGTCCGCACGGCGATCCGGGCGCGGGTCCCGATGTCCCGATCGCCCTCGTCGGCGCCGAGGAGGCGATGCCGATCTTCGCCCACATGCGCGCCCTCCAGCGGCTGACCGGCCTCATCTACGCGCCGCTCAACCACGCCTTCCCCTGGTTCGGGCCTTCGCGGGGGCCATGTACCTGCCGGCGAAGTTCCGGATCCGGTTCATGGAGCCGATCGACATGTCCGACTATCCGCTCGAGGTGATGGACGATGCGGCCGAGATGCAGATGATCAGCGAGCGGATCAGGGCCAGCATCGCCGCCGAGCTCGAGGAGATGCTGGAAGCGCGGGACTCGGTCTGGCTCGGGTGAACAAGCCCCCGAGGGGGCGCGAACTTCCCGGGTTTGCATTAGGGTCTGCCCGCATGTCGAGGAGGAGGGCCAGAGGGCTGGTCGCGATCACCGCCGCCGCTGCGGCGTTGACGCTCGGCGCCTGCGGGCGCGACGACTTCGAGAACGAGCCGCGGCCGCCGCTGCCCTTCGACGTCAGCGTCGAGCTCGGGCAGAAGCAGGTCGTCGCTCTCGCCCTCTGAGTTCGGCGCGGGCATCGCCACCTTCACGATCGTCAACCTCGGCCGACGACCGGCCCGCCTCTCCATCGACGGCCCCACGACCGACGAGAGCGACGAGATCGCCCCGGGCGGCACCGACACTCTCAAGACCGAGGTCGTGACGGGCGAGTACGAGGCGATCGCCGAGGGCTCCGACGCCGTGCCGTTCGAGTTCGAGGTCGGCCGCTGAGCGCGAGAGCGCCCAGGACGAGCTGCTGCTGCCCTAGTCCTCCGTCTCGGCTTCTTCGGCGGCGGCGTCCTCGACCGCGCTCTCGATCCTGTCGAGGCGATCGATCACCGAGCGCTCGATCGCATCGACGCCCGTCTTGGCGGCCTCACCTTGTTGACCGCCTGTGTCATCGCGGTCCTGACCGCCTTGAACCCGGCGATCGCGTCGCGAGCCTCGGCGGCCGCGTTGAGTACGGCCGTCGCGTCCACGTCGCTCTCCTCGGTACGCGCCGCGCGGACCCGCAGGCTCGCGTAGCGGTAGGCGAGCTCGAGGACCGGCCGTCGGGCTCGTCGCGGTCGACGGCGATGATCAGCTTGTTGCCCTGGTACTCGTGGAGCTCGTCGGCGTCGCCCGACGGGATCGCCTCCTCGCCGGCGACGACGAGGACCGCGAAGTCGGCGGTTCGCGCCTCCATCGCGCCCTCCATCTCGGCCCAAGCCTCGGTCGGGTGAGCTGGCTGTCCTTCGCCTCGAAGACGATCCGGCCGGCGAGGAGCCTTCGGCCGCCCCGATCTCGACCAGCGTGTCCCCCTTCTTGATTGCCGGCGCCGGCGACGTCACCGACGTGCGCTGAGCGCAGTCGCCGCGGGAGTCCGCGATCCGCTCGATCGCAGCGTCGACGCGGTCCTCGAAGCTGCGCCCCTTGCGTGTCCCCGCCTCCTCAGCCTCTTCGAGCGCCTCGCGGCCCTGGTCGAGGCCCGTCAGCTCGGCGGTCTTGGCAAGCACCTCGTCGAGCTTCGCCTCAGCTTCTCGTCGCGCTCGTCCTGGTTCTCCTTGCGCTCCTTCGTCCACTGCTGCTCGCGACGCGAGCATCGGGCGGAGCGGGTTGTGCTCGTCGTTGGCTGCAAGCCGGCGCATGAACTCCTCGTCGCGCTCCTCCAGCATCCGCTTGATCTGCGCCTGGACCGCCCCCTCGCGGTCCTCCCCGAAGGTCGCGGCGATCTGCTCGGCAAGCCCCTCGGTGTGGGCGTCCAGCGCGGCGCCAAGGGCCCCGCGACCTCGTCGCCGCCGAAGAGCGCGCCGCTAGATCTCCTCGATTCGGCCGCGGTCTCCTGGTTCTTGCCTTCGACGACTCGCGGTGGGCGCCGGTCACCTGCTCGAACTGGCGCTTGACGTAGTCCACCTCGACCGCCGTGTCCTCACGGTCCAGAACGCGCGTGCCGATCTCGATCGCGCGGCGGACGTGCTGACGGGCTCCTCGCCCTCGCGGAAGCGGTCGCGGAGCATCCGAGCGGTCCCCTCGTCGGCGATCTCGAGCGTGCTCGATGACGACGCGGTCCTCGACCAGGCGGACGCGACCCTTCGCCGGCGTCGATGTCGAGCGGGAGCTGTGGCTTCTCGGAGGCTTCCATTGGACTCCCGAAGGTAGTCGCGGCCCCGGACGCTTCCTGACCGAGCTGAACTTGTCCGCCGCCTGCCGCGTGAGGTACTTTCGTGGCACCTCGACGGATGCGGAGCAAGGATGCGCGGAGAATCGGATGGGGGATCGGCATCGGCGCGATCGCGCTCGGCGGTGCTGCGCGCCGGGCGCCGGCGCGGCGACGATCACGGTCGACGAGTTCGACGACCCGATCCGGGGCATCGACGTCGGCTGCTCGATCCGCGACGCCATCGAGTCGGCGAACGACAACGCAGACTTCCCCGAGTGCAACGCGCACCGGCACCTTACGGCACCGCCCCCGACACGATCCTTCTTCAGAGCGGGCAAGACGCAGCGTGCTGGACCGAGACGCCTGCCCCGGAGAGGACGGCAACGTCCGCGGCGACCTCGACATCGAGGGCCCCGTCACGATCACCGCAACCGGGAGCGGCCTCGCGACGATCGACCAGCAGGACACCCTCTTCGGCGCCGGCATGCCGGACTTCGAGGCGCTCGACCGGGTGTTCCACGTCGAGTCCACCGCCGGCGCGGTGACCTTCAACCGGCTCCGCATCACCGGAGGCGTCGCCGGGAACCAGGGGCCTCTGCCCGGCATTCCATTCCTCGGCGGGGGCGGATCCTCGCCGAGGCGCCGCTGACGATCACCGACAGCGAGATCGTCGGCAACATCGCCCGGGAGTACAACGTCAACTTCATGCCGCGGTCGGCGGGGGCATCATGGTCAGGGGCGCCCTCGCGCGGCTGACGATGACCGGCAGCACCGTCGCGGACAACATCGGTCCAGACCGGCGACGACTTCGGCCAACGGCTCCGCCATCGGCGGCGGCATCGCCGCGTTCCCGGTGACCAACGGCCAACCTGCGCCGCTGGGCGTCGACATCACGAACAGCACGATCTCGGGGAACAAGTCAGAGGGCACCGCAGCCGAACCACGTCGGGCGTCGTCGGCGGCATCTTCGCCAGCCAACGGCCCATTCCCGGGAACAACGCCACACCGGTGAACCTGACCAACGTCACGGTCACGAACAACCAGGCGACCGCGGTCACGCCCGCGAACGGGGTCGTCGGCGGGGTCCAGCTCGAGCCCGGGAACCACCACCGGCAGCCTCATCGCCGGGAACACCGACACCGCGCACGGCGTCAGCTCGTTCGAGGACTGCGGGCTCAGCAACAACTCGGGCGGCGGCAACCTGATCGGGAGGACGCAGCGGGGCCCCCGAGAACGCGTGCGCGTTCGCGGGCCCGAATGACCTGGTCGGCGGCACCACCGCCGGCACCTCGATCAACCCCAACCTCGGGCCTCCTGCCCAACGGCGGCCTGACCCGCACCCACGCGCCGAACCCCGGCTCCCCGGCGATCAACCGCGGCGGTACCTGCCTCGCCACCGACCAGACGGGCCTCTTCCGCTACATCGCGGCTGCCGTGCGACGCCGGGTCCCTCGAGATCGGCGCCACCGCCACGCCTCCCCCGCCGGCGCCGCCCAGCCGCAGGCCCCGGTCGACACGCCGGCGACCCCACGGCGAAGTGCCCCAAGGGCAAGAAGGCGAAGAAGGTCAAGGGCAAGGTCAAGTGCGTGAAGAAGAAGCGCAAGAAGCGCAAGTAGGGCTCGGGACTCCGGCGCTGACCTGACGCCCGCGGCGCGCCGGTTCATTACGATGCTCCGGCCCGCTCGACCCACGCGAACCTGGAGGGAATCGAACCTTGGCCGTAGACACCGCTGACGTGACGAAGCTCGACGTGGAGCCCGGAGAGCTCCCCGAGAAGATGGCCGCCTGGGTCATCCGGCAGGAGCGCGAGGGCGAGCCGGTCGACGCGATGCAGGTCGAGGAGATCGACGTCCCGCAGCCCGGCGCCTTCGAGGTGATCGTCCGGGTGATGGCGGCCGGCGTCAACTTCAACAACGTCTGGGCGTCGCTCGGCAAGCCGGTCAGCGTCTTCGGCTACGGCGACCACCCCGAGTTCGGCCACCACATCCCCGGCTCCGACGCCTCCGGCGTCGTCTGGAAGGTCGGCGAGGGCGTCACCAGCTGGAAGCCCGGCGACGAGGTCGTGCTCCACTGCAACCAGGCCTCCTACGAGGACGTCGAGGTCCACGGCCTCGACCCGATGGCCGCTCCGAGCCAGGAGATCTGGGGCTACGAGACCACCTGGGGCATCGTTCGCCCAGTTCACGAAGGTCCAGGCCCAGCAGCTGCTGCCGAAGCCGAAGAACCTGAGCTGGGCCGAGTCTTCAGCGCTACGGCCTCACCTACTTCACCGCCTACCGGATGCTGATGGACCAGTGCGAGATGCAGGCCGGCCACAACGTCCTGGTCTGGGGCGCGGCCGGCGGCCTCGGCGTCTTCGCGATCCAGCTCTGCAAGGCCGCCGGCGCCAACGCCGTCGGCGTCGTCAGCTCGCCGGAGAAGGGCGAGCTGGTGAAGCGCCTCGGCGCCGTCGACTACATCGACCGCAACGAGTTCGCGGGGATGATGCGCAAGGGCGGCGAGACGCCGGACGAGGAGAAGGCCCGCTTCAAGGAGAGTCGCGCGGCTTCGCCAAGAAGGTCAAGGAGATCCTCGGCGACGCCCCCGACATCGTCTTCGAGCACGTCGGCCATGGCGACCTTCCCCACCTCGGTGTTCACGGTGAAGCCGTTCGGCAAGGTCGTGATCTGCGGCGCGACCTCGGGCTACACGCTCGACTTCGACGTCCGCTACCTGTGGATGAAGCAGAAGCAGATCATCGGCTCGCACTTCGCGAACGCCTACGAGTGCATGCGCGCCAACCAGCTGATGGCCGAGGGCAAGATCCAGCCGGTGCTCTGGAAGGTGATGGGATTCGAGGGCGTCGCCGAGGCCCACCAGCTCCTGCACGAGAACAAGCACCTCGGCAAGATCGCGATCCTGGTCGGCGCCACCGACGAGGACGAGGGCAAGGAAGAGGACGGCCCCGGCGCCATCCGGGCAGAGGTCGGAGCGTGAGCGGAGACCGTAGAGAGGAGCTGGGCGCGTAGTGAGATCTGCTACATCGACTGGCACGTCACCCCCTTCCGGGCCGAGCGCTGGTACGAGATCTGGCAGCCGGGCGCCGAGCGGGCGATGTCCTTCGGCGCCAAGGGCTGGTCGCTCACCCGCTCGATCGAGGACCCGCTGCTCTTCCGCCAGACCTCGCTCTGGGAGGACCAGGCCGACTTCGAGCGCTACTGGAACTCGGACGAGGTCGCCGCGATGCGCGAGGACGGCGCATCACCTACTACACGAAGCCGGTCGCTCCCCGTCTGGCACTAGCTGGTCGCCGGCGAGTAGCCGTTCAGCTACTTCCGCTGTCCCGGTGCGTGTTCCCTAGCCCGATGAGAGCGTCGCCCCCATACGCCTCGGCCGCGATTGCAGCCGCTCCCGCTGCGCTGCTCGCCTGCTCACCGTCCGCCGGCGCCGCGGTGACGGCCGACTTCACCGAGCGGCGTGCTTCAGGTCACGGGCGACCAGGGCAGCGACCGCGCGGTCGTCGTCTGCGACGCCGAACGGCGAGCGTCAAGGTCAACGGCGCGAACCCGAAGGGCGGGCCGGTCAAGTGCGCGCGGCGTCGTCGAGGTCGACGCCTGATGGGCGGCGGCTCCGACGTCATCGACTTCTCAGGCGTCGACGGGAGTTCGGCGAGGCGCGCTTCCCTGGCTTCGGCGTCGGGACCGGCACCGCCGCGCTCGGCGGCCCCGGCAACGACCGCTACATCCCCTGCGCAGAGCGCCTTCAACCTCTTCTTCGGCGAGCCCGGCAACGACCGCGCGCTCGGCGGCCGCGCCCGCGACGTCCTCAACGGGGGCAACGGCGACGACACGCCTCGACGGCGCCGACGGCCGGGACAGCCTCGTCGGCCAGGGCAGGCGACGACCGCATGCTCGGAGGGATCGCGAGCGACCTGCTGAGCGGCGGCGCCGGCGACGACCGCATCTTCGGCGAGCCGGGGGCCGACGTCCTCGGCGGAGGCCCGGGGCGCGATCGCCTTCGCGGCGGCCCCGGCAAGGACCGCCTGGTCGGCGGCGCCGGCAAGGACAGCCTCAACGGCGGCTCGGGCAAGGACGCGGAGATCGAGAAGGACCCCAAGTAGGCGGGTGAGGACGGGCCCGCCGGGCCCACCACCAGCAGCAGCTACTCGGGAGGGTCCTCGGACGAGTGCTCGTGGTCTGCTTCGCCGTGCGTCGCCGGATCCGGGTTGGCCTCCGGCTCGCCGGCGTCCCTGATCGGATCGCCCTCGGCGTGGTCGGTGGTCGCCTCCTCGACCAGGCGCTCCTCGGCCTGCTCGAAGCCCTCGGACACACCGCCTCCGGCGGCGGCGCGCTCAGCCTCCGCGCGCTCCGCGCCGTCCAAGCCTTCCGTGCCGGCATCGCCGCCGATCTCACCAGCCTCGCGAGCGGCTTCCTCCTCGGCCTCGCGGATGGGCCCGTCGGCAGGCGGCTCCGGATCGATCCCAGGCGTCTCGTCGCTCTCGACCATCAATGCGCGCTTACCCGCGAGCAGTCTGCTCTAACGCGGCCCGCCCACGAACGTCAGTGCTGCTCGAGCGGAGCCATCGTCAGTCCCGCGTCCGAGAGCTGCTCCCAGTAGAGCTCGGCCGTCTCCTTCGGCCCCGTCCACACGGCAGCCTGGCCTCTGTTGTGGATCGTGTCCGCGATCGAGTAGCCCTTGTCCAGGCTGACGCCCGGGACCACGCGGGCCAGCGACTCGGCGACGTGGTCGAAGGTGTTGTGATCGTCGTTCAGGACGATCACCTCCAGTTGCCCCCGAGACCCGAACCGGGACCCGCGGACCTGGGCCGCTCTACGGTGGTGGTGCCCACAACGACATCACCATAGAGCGCTAGCCGAAGGGGTTTGGGACCCTTATTGCGACGTCGTCGAAGATGCCGTGATGCCCGCGCCGGCCGCGGAGCCCTTCGCGCCCGTGATCACGACGTTGCGCCGCCCGTCGGGCTGGTCCTCGCGGATGTCGGTCATCGTCACGACCGAGCGGCCGTTGATCGTGCCCACGAGCTGCGTATCGGTCGAGCCGCCGTCGAAGGTCTGCGAGGGTGATCTCGTTCGGCTTGCCGATCGCCCGAATGAACTTGCCCTTGCCCGCGCGGGCGACCGCGGCGCCCCGCCGACCCCGCCGGGTCGCGCAGGAGCTGCCACTTCTGGGTTCCCGGAAGCACCCGGAGCTCCCAGCCGGCCGCATCGCTGACGCGGATGCCGACGCCCACGAAAGCCTTCGCTCTGCAGGTTCTCGGGTGTGTTCCGGGCGAGCATCCCGGTCGCGGCGATGTCGGTGTCGGGCGCGACGTCGCTCGGAGTCGCCGACCACCGAGCTGCGGAACGTGCAGTGGTTCGTCCCGGGACCGACGCGCGATCTGCATCTGCTGCATCTCGGTCAGCTTCTTCTTGCACTTCTCGCCGAAGCCCTTGGAGAAGGCGTCGACGTCGGCCTGCGTGGCGAAGGTGTAGGTGGCGACCGGTATCGGGGCCGCGAGGGCCGCCTCGGCGCACGCCCCAGCGGCCGCGACGGCGGCGCACAGGAGGGCTGTCAGCTTGGATCGCATCCGGTTGGGTGAGGCTAGCCAGAGGGGGTCCCGAGCCTGCAAGAACACGGGCGGAGCGGATTTGGTTCGCACTACGATTGTCTCCATGCGCCGGAGAGCACCGCCTGCCCGAGCGCGACCGCCCGTGGATGATGCGCACCTACGCGGGCCACTCGGACGCAAAGCGCTCGAACGAGCTCTACCGGAAGAACCTCGCGAAGGGCCAGACCGGCCTCTCGGTCGCCTTCGACCTCCCCACCCAGACGGGCTACGACCCCGACCACGTGCTCGCGCGCGGAGAGGTCGGCAAGGTCGGCGTCTCGATCGTCACCAAGGGCGACATGCACCAGCTGCTCGACGGGATCCCGCTGGGCGAGATGAACACCTCGATGACGATCAACGCCACCGCCGCCTGGCTGCTGGCGCTCTACGTCACGGTCGCCGAGGAGAACGACGTCGACCGCGCCGCGCTTTCGGGGACGACCCAGAACGACATCATCAAGGAGTTCCTGGCCCGCGGCACCTACGCCTTCCCGCCCGCCCCCTCGATGCGCCTGATCGCCGACATGGTCGCGTTCACGGTCAACGAGATCCCGAAGTGGAACCCGATCAACGTCTGCTCCTACCACCTGCAGGAGGCCGGTGCGACCCCGGTCCAGGAGGTCGCCTACGCGCTCTCCACCGCGATCGCGGTCCTCGACGAGGTCAAGGCGCGCGGGCCAGGTCGCCGACGAGGACTTCCCCAAGGTCTTCGGCCGGATCACCTTCTTCGTCAACGCCGGCGTCCGCTTCATCGAGGAGCACGCGAAGCTCCGCGCGATGACGCGCCTGTGGGAGCAGATCGGGCGCGAGCGCTACGGCGTCACCGAGCCGAAGCTGCTTCGAATGCGCTACGGCGTCCAGGTCAACTCGCTCGGCCTGACCGAGTCCCAGCCCGAGAACAACGTCCCGCGGATCGTGCTCGAGGCGCTCGCCGTGACGATGGGCCGCGACGCCCGCGCCCGCGCGATCCAGCTGCCGGCGTGGAACGAGGCTCTGGGCCTCCCCCGCCCCTGGGACCAGCAGTGGAGCCTGCGGATCCAGCAGATCCTGGCCAACGAGACCGACCTGCTCGACTACCCCGACATCTTCGAGGGCTCCCACGTGATGGAGGGCCTGACCGACGAGCTCGCCGCCGGCGCCGAGCGCCGAGATGAAGCAGGTCGCCGACCAGGGCGGCGCCGTCGAGGCGGTTCCCTACATGAAGGCCCAGCTCGTCGAGTCCAACCGCGAGCGGCTCGCCAAGATCGAGCGCGGCGAGATCACAGTTGTGGGGCAGAACAAGTTCCAGGAGTCCGAGGACTCCCCGCTCACGACCGGCGAGGACGGCGGCATCCTCACCCCCGACCCCGAGGTCGAACGCGAGCGGATCGAGGCACTCGAGGCGTGGAGAACGGAGCGCGACCAGGACGCGGTGGATGCCGCCCTCGCCGACGCTCGCCGAGGCCGCAGCCGACGAGAGCGCCAACGTGATGCCCGCGACGATCGCCGCCGCCAAGGCGGGCGCCACCACCGGCGAGTGGTCCACCACCCTTCGCGAGGCCTTCGGCGACTACCGCGGCCCGACCGGCGTCACCGGAGCGCCGCAGGGTGACGACAGCGAGCTTCTCGAGGCCGCCAAGGCCCACGTCAAGCAGGTCTCGGACGGCCTCGGCCACCCGATTCGGATCCTCGTCGCCAAGCCGGGCCTCGACGGCCACTCCAACGGAGCCGAGCAGATCGCAGTCCGCGCGCGGGACGTCGGCATGGAGGTCGTCTACCAGGGCATCCGCCTGACGCCCGACGAGATCGCCTCGTCGGCCATTCAGGAGGACGTCGACGTGGTCGGCCTCTCGATCCTCTCGGGCTCGCACCTGGAGCTCGTGCCCCGCGTCGTCGAGCTGATCCGCGCCGAGGGCTCGGACATCCCCGTGATCGTCGGCGGGATCATCCCGCCGGCCCACGTGTCGAAGCTGACCGACGCCGGGATCGACCGCGTCTACACGCCCAAGGACTTCGAGATCAACCGGATCATGGGCGAGATCGCAGACCTGGTCGCAGAGCGCGACAAGCGCGAAGAGCAGACGCCGCAGCCGGCATAGATGGCCGAGCGTGCCGACCCCGAGATGGAGAACGGCCAGGCCGCCTGGCTGCGTTGCTACCGCTGCTGGGCGCGTGACCTCGAGGTTCAGCTCCACTACGACGCGATCCTCAAGGTCGACGCCGACACGGGCGAGCCGACGGACCGGATCGAGGAGGTCCAGGAGGCCGTCGTCCAATGTCTCCGCTGCCTGCACGACCAGCCCCACCTGACGATCTCGGCCGACGAGACGACCGAGAAGGCGAAGGTCGTCCCGGTCGAGGACCGGTGGGAGCGGATGGTCGCCGGCACCCCATGGGTCGCCTCCTGCACCGTCCAGGTCGACCAGGACCAGGTCGAGACCTGCTCGGGCGAGGGCGCGACCGAGTCGCTGACCTACGGCTCCTTCGGCGAGCAGGGCGTCCGCGAGTTCTTCACCCACGTCCGCTTCCACAAGCACGACGACGAGCGAATCGTCGTCCACATGCTCGTCGAGCTCTACGCCCGGTCGGCCGAAGAGGCGAGCGAGGTACTCGAGGGCGCCTCCCGCGGAGTCCTCGAGATCACCTCGCTGGCGGAGGAGTCACGCCCGCCGGCGCACGCCAGCCAGGACGAAGCGCACTAGCCAGATCTTCCGCTTCGGCCCGGCCTAGTCCACCAGGCCAGCCACTTCGAGGGCTTTCTCGCGGTTGAAGTAGAGCTCTACGCGAGTCACCTTTTCTTCTCGCAGAGTCACCAGGTTGGCGGCGTCGATTACCAGTTCGACCTGATCGGTCTTCGAGCGGGCACGCACTTCCTGGATGACCATGACTCGGTTCTCATCCACATCGATGAACCCGGGGGGTCCCAGGCTCCAACTCTCCCAGGCGGTGATCCAGTCCCGCCAGAAGTCCACAAATCCGTCGAGACCCTTCGCGAACAGGTCAGGAGGCCCGCCTTCGACCCCGATCATCGGTCCCATCGGGATTGCGTTCGGGTCACCGATGGTCTCGAAATCGGGCGCCACAAAAGGCTCGATGCCTTCACGCAATGCGTCGAAGAGGTCCGGGTTGTCGAACACCGAGACGAGATCAACGGCACCCGGGAAGCAGCCCCGCACGATCTCGATGTTCTCCTCAGACACGCCTGCTCAATCGGTGGGCTCGTGGGGCCGTCTTCGGTTAGCCCTGGCTCGCGCAGTATGCGTCGCGGGACTTCCGAATCCCCGGGACCTGAACCGCGGCGATGCCTCGGGCCCATCCTGCGGCGTTCATCTGGATCTGGCGGCCGATGCGCGTGCGCTGGGCCTCGGTCCTGGCGTTGACCAGGCGCTCGGCGTTGCGCCAGACGAGCTCGCGCCAGGTCCGGGCCAGCTCGAGGCCGCCGACGTCGTCGACGATGACGTCCTTCGGGTTCGTCAGGGCCATCGTCGAGTCGTAGCGGGCGCCGACCTCGCGGACGACGTCGTCGTAGGCGCGGTTGAGCGTCTCGTTGACGCGGTCGTGGTCGGGCTTGCGCGAGCTGCCGTCGGGGAAGCGGACGCCGAGCTGGGCGATCACGAACGCCATGTCGTTCTGCACGTGGGCGTTGATCCCGAGCAGCATCTCCTGGGCGCCGGTGATCTGACCGCTCTCGGCGGTCTCGAACGCGATCCGCCATGCCGGGCGCGACCTCGCCCCCGTTCTCCCAGCCTCGAACGCGTCGAAGTACGCATCCACGAAGGTGACGGCCTGCGTCTGCAGGTAGGCGGAGTCCTGGAAGAAGGGCGGGTCCTCGTCGAAGGCGCGGCGGAGCTCGCGGCTGAGCTCGAGGTAGGTCGTGGCGAACACTCCGCGGTGGTCGCAGCCGAGGTCGTCGCGCAGCGCCTCCAGCCGGTCCACGACGCTGTCCATGCAGGCGACGCTCGGCTCCTCGCAGTACTCCACGGGCCCGGGCTGGGCCTCGCTCGGCGTGCCGATCGGTGGGAGGAGCGTGGTCCAGTCGGGGTTGGGGACTGCGAGGCCCAGCTGTGCGCCGGCGGGCGCGGCGAAGCCCCCCAGCGCGACGGCGGCGAGTGAGGCGACGAGCGCGATGCGGAGTCTCCCGATCATTCCCCTGCCGTGACCATACCCACTAATGGTGGGTTCAGTCGCAGTCGGCGGGGCCGACGTCCCGCCCATAGGATCCGCCGGTGCCGATCGGCTGCTTCATCTCTCCCGGGCGTGATCTCGACAAGTCGCTGAACCGCGTGCGGCGGGCGGACGAGCTCGGGTTCGACGCGGTCTACACGACCCACACCGCCGGCCGGGACTCGCTCTCGGTCCTCATGGCAATGGCGGCCAACAGCGGGCGAATCCGACTCGGCACGGGGGTGCTCCCGATCTTCTCCCGCACGCCGGTCGCGACGGCGCAGCAGGCGGCGACCATCGACGAGTTCTCGGGCGGCCGGATGGTCCTCGGGCTGGGCGTCTCGCACCAGGTCACCGTCGAGCACTGGTACGGGTCGAAGATCGACAAGCCGGTGACGCAGATGCGCCACTACGTCGAGGCGGTGCGCGCGATGCTCCACGGCACCGATCCTCCGGAGAGCACGATCTTCCCGACGAGCTTCCGCTTCATGGGCTACGAGCCGCGCCCGGAGCTGCCGATCTACATCGCCGCCCTGTCGCCCAACATGCTGAAGCTCGCGGCCCAGATCGCCGACGGAGTGATGCTCTGGCTCTGCAGCCCGGCCTACATCCACGAGGTGGTGATGCCGGAGGTCCGCTCCGCCCGCGAGGAGGCCGGCCTGCCGATGGAGGGCTTCGACGTGGTCGCGGCGGTCCCGGTCGGGCTGACCGACGACGTCGAGGCGGGCCGGGCTTCGCAGCGCAGGGAGCTGATCACCTACATGTCGCTGCCCTTCTACCGCAAGATGCTGGAGCGCTCGGGCTTCGAGCCCGAGATCGCCGCCTTCGACCAGGGGATGGCGGCCGGCGACACGGAAGCCGCGCTCGCGGGGATCTCCGACGTGATGCTGGGCGAGATCGCGGGGATCGGCGGGGTCGATGCCGTCAGGAATGCGGTCGAGCGCTACCGGTCGGCCGGTGCCACCTCCCCCTGCATCGGCGGGATCCCCAAGACCGACTTCGACGGCGCCCTCGACGCCGTAGCCGGCCTCCTCCCCTAGGCCCTAACAGTCCTTGCGCTTGTCGCCCTTGCTCGCGCGACACGCGTCCTTGCGAGGGCCACCGTTCAGGAGGTCGCGCCCGGCCCCGCCGACGAGCTTGTCGGTGCCGGCGTTGCCCAGCACGCGGTCCTCGCCGGCCTGGCCGAAGAGCTTGTCGTTGTCGTCGCCGCCCGCGAGCGAGTCGGCGCTCGACCCCCCGAATATCCGGTCGCGCCCCTTGCCGCCGCAGACGAAGTCCTTGCCCTCCACGCTGCGGATGATGTCCCGTCCGCCCTGCGCCAGGATCACGTCGGAGCCGGGTGACCCGACGATCGTCTCGCCTGCCGACGTCCCCACGATCGTGGGTGGCTTCCCAAAGCAACCCGACCCCGGCGGCGCCAGGACCTGGCGCTCGAACGAGCCGACGTCGCACGAGACTCCGCCCGGCCTGACCTGTCCCCGCTGGTCGGTCACGTACGGGAGGCATGTCCCCACCGCGTCGAGGGCTGGGGAGCCGTTCAGCAGCGCGTGCGTGAAGGTCGGGCCGCCGCGGTCGGCGAGCGGGGCCAGGCCCGCCGCCGGCGCAAGAATGTCCCCGCTCGGGGTGCTCAGGCCGCACTGGCTGGAGGCCCCGTCGCTGGGTGCCTCGAGGTTCGCCCCCAGCGTGGCGAACGACCCCACGGCCCCGTCGCAGTTCTGCACGCCGGGAAGGCCACGGCCGAGCGCGATGATCGTGGCACGCAGGGTCGTGGCGCCGCCGGGCACGACCTGGATCGAGCCGCCGCGCGCGTCAGTTGCCTCGGCCACGTTGCTGGAGAGCGTCGAGTGGATGAACACCAGCCCACCCTGCGTCCATGCCCCGCCGCCGCCGGCGAGCCCGGCCGGTGAATCCGCCTCGTTGTCGCTCACGGTCGAGTTCGTGAATGTCGCGCCGGCCCCGGCCGCCACTCCGATGCCTGCCCCCCGCGCGCTGACGCCCGCGAGCAGCTGGTTGTCGGAGATGGTCGAGCCCGTGAAGCCGTTTGCGCCCGTACCGAGCCAGATCCCGCCACCCTCCGCGGTACCCGGGCCGTTCGCGAAGTTCTCGGCCACCGTGGAGTCGGCCATCTGCATCGCCCCGCTGTCCACATGGATTCCCGCGCCGCGAGCAACTCCGGCGCCGCCGCGCACCTCGATCCCGGTGATGGACACCTGGGGTCCGGTGCCACCTGCACCGATGTGCAGGACCCGATCCCCGCCATCGCTCCTGATCACCGGGCGGCCCTGCCCCACCAGGCTGATGGGTGAGCGGATGTCCAGGTCACCGCCGGCGCTCATGTCCTCGCCGGCCGGGTCGAGGGTGAGGAGATTCGCGACCCCGAAGTTCGGCAGCTGGATCGTGTCGCCCCCGGCCGTGCCGTTTGCCTCCTGAACCGCGGCCCGGAGGCTGCAGGGCCCGCGCCCGGGCACCCCGTCATCGCCCTCGCAGTCCCCGTTCGCCGTGGACCCCTGAGCCGGCAGGTCGAGATTGGTCCCGACGGTGAATGTCGCCGCCTTGGCGCCGCCCGCGCCGGCGAGCCCCGCCGCGGCGGCCAGCACCGCGGCGAGTGCGGTTGCCCGGCGCCGCAAGCTACTCCTTGGGCTTGCCGGCTCCGCCGGTCTCGTCGCCGGCGGCGCCGGGGTCCTTGATCGCCTTGCCGGCGGCCTTCGCCTTGTCCTTCAGCGAGCCCTTGCCCTTGGCGATCCCCTTGAGCTCGGAGGCGTCCTCCTTGAGCGCGTCGGTGCCGCCGCGCTTGTCGACCTCCTGCTTCGCCTTGTCGGCGACCTTCTTGAGCGAGTTGAACCTGACCATTGCGTCTCCTTACGTCGTTTCCCTGGTGCTCGTCTTACGAAGGGTTCTTCTTCGGGATCAGGACCGCCCGCTTGAACTCGGCGACCAGCGTGTTGTCCTGCTTGTAGACGCGGGTGTGCACCTTGACGACGCCGCGGTCGGGCTTCGACTGCGAGGGGCGCACGTCGAGGACCTCGGACTCGCAGTAGAGCGTGTCGCCGTGGAACACCGGGGCCGGGTGGCTGAGCTCCTCGGTCGCGAGGTTCGCGATCGCCTTGCCCGAGACGTCCGAGACGGACATCCCAAGCGCGAGCGAGTAGACGAGCGGGCCGACCACGACGTTCTGGCCCTGCTGGGACTGGGACGCGTAGACGTCGTTCAGGTGGAGGGGATGGTGGTTCATCGTGATCAGGCAGAAGAGGTGGTCATCCGACTCGGTGACCGTCTTCGCGGGCCAGTGCTTGTAGACGGCGCCGACCTCGAACTCCTCCAGATAGCGGCCGTAGGCGTGTGCGCCAGACGCCTCGCGCTCTGCCTGGTCGGTCGTCAGCGTGTGCTTCTCGTCGCTCATCGGTTCAGTCTTCTCCTTGGAAGTATGTGGACCCCACCGTCCCGGCGCGGGATCGTAGCCGCCTCGGGTCAGCGGGCCTTCTTGAGCGCGGCCCGGCTTTCGTGGCGCTCGACCACCTGCGCGATCAGCTTCTGGATGCCCGGATCGCCCGACACCTTGATGTGGCCCAGCTCGTAGGCCTCGCGGTACTCCTTCGCCTTCCCCTCCGTGGCCAGCTTGTTGAACTCGGAGCGAGGCATCTCGACGAAGAGCTTGGCGTCGTCGGCCATCTCCTTGCTCACCTTCGGCCCGGGAACCTCGACGCGGAAGAGCTGGACGTCGCCGCGGCCGCGCAGCTCGAGCTCGAAGACCAGCTTGAGCTTGGCGAGCGCGGGCACGTCGGCCTGGAAGCGCTCGACTGCGGTCTCGATCAGCTCTTGGGTTGAAGGCACAGGTGCATGTACTATCGCAAGGGATTAGGGGATCGGCTCAATGAGCGCTCGAAAGGGAGAGGGATGTGGCCGATGAACGGACGTAAGAGGCTCGCCGGGCTGGCTGTGCTGACGGCATCGATCGCAGTGATGGCCTCGGCGCCGGCGGCGCATGGCGCCTTCCAGTGGAGCGACGGCCTCGTGCAGAGGTCCACCATCACGAACTGCCCCAGCATCATCTTCGGCTCCCCGTACCAGGAGGAGGGCGCCTGGACCTGGAACGGTCAATACCTCGACCCGGCCGACCCCCCCAACGTGGGCCAGCCCTTCTACATCCACGTCGTGGCCGGCGCCGTCGGCAACGCCTGCTCGGGCCAGTACGCGCACTTCGAGGCGCTCGGAACGACCACCCCGGGTATCAACTACGCGATCGACCCGGGAGCGGGACGTCCCGTCTTCTGTTACGCGATCAACTGGAACACGAATCCGCCCAGCGCCGCGCAGGAGCCGGCGTGGCCGGCTGGCGCCTGCCCTCAGGCCCCACAGGGGGGCGGCTTCCAAGGCGATGTCTTTGACGCCGCCACCAATCCTGCCAACCCGAATGACACGGATCCATGGCCCCTCCCCCAGGGCAAGGGCTGGGAGATCCAGATCCCGGTCGTGGCGACCCGCACACTGAGCGGCGGCCTCGCGCACTCCTGCCCCGACTGCAACCGGTTCATGGGCTACATCCTGGACGGGAACAGCTCGCCGCAGCTGATCTCGTCGCAGGGGCTGTTCGCCGACAACGCCGGTGGTGGTGGCGGCACGCCGGGTGGCGGCGGCGGGACTGGTGGACCCGGGGGCAGCCTCGCCCCCAACCCACAGCGCCCCGCGCCGACACCGACCACCACGACGCCCGCCCCGACGCAGCCGAAGTGCAAGAAGGGTCAGGTACTGCGAAAGGGAAAGTGCGTGAAGAAGAAGCGGAAGAAGAAGGGGAAGAAGTAGCAGCCCTGGTCCGGCCCCCAGGTGGGGGTTCTCACCAGGGGATCGGCGAGCGGTCTCTGTGGAAGCCACCGGTTCCGGCATCGGGATCGGTGGCGAGCCAGACCGCTGTGTCGGCGCCCTCTTCAACCGTGCGGGGGGCGCCGGAGCCGCCCATGTCGGTTGCGACCCAGCCCGGGCAGATCGAGTTGACGCGGAAGCCACCCTCCTCCTCCGAGAGCACGCGCGTGATCGCGTTCAGCGCCGTCTTCGACATCCGGTAGCCGATCGAGCCGCCGTTCATGTCCGAGAGCTGGCCGGCCCCACTCGAGACGTTGACGATGCGGGCGTCGTCGCTGCCGCGAAGCAGCGGGATCATCGCCTGGGAGAGTCGCAGCGCACCGAAGGCGTTCGTCTCGACGGTGCGGCGCGCGTCTTCGAGGTCGTAGTCGGCGATCGAGTCGTGGCTCCCGTAGACCCCGGCGTTGTTGACGAGCACGTCCAGGCGGCCGGGGTCTGACTCGATCCGCTGGCGGGCCGCGTCGACACTCGCCTGGTCCGTGACGTCGAGCTGAACAGGAACGACACCCTCCAGCTCTTCGATGTCCCCAGGATCGCGACCACCTGCCAGAACCAGAAAGCCATGGTCGACGGCCAGCTGGCGGGCGATCTCAGCGCCGATGCCGCGGCTCGCGCCGCTCACCAGCGCCACCTGCTTGGTTGAATCGCTCATCTCTTCAACCTAGTCAGCCTGATCTCGTTGTACCGTTTCAGGCTCGCTCACAAGGGAGGGATCGATGAAGAAGCTTTGGACAGCAGTTGTGGTCACGGGCACTCTGGGTGTGGCGCTCCTGGCAGGACCGAGCGCGGCCCCGGCCGCGAACTGCGGCAACTACGCGGGCTCGCCGGTCAAGACCAAGGGGTTCGTCGAATGCGGCAAGGCGAAGCAGATCATCAAGGAGTTCATCAGGGTCGGGGAGAAGGAGATTCAGGGGTACATCTGCAAGGGCTCCGACACCAATGTCTTCTGCAAGGACGGCAACAAGCAGATCAGCTGGAGGAAGTAGCCCCGGGGTTTCGAATTCTGCGTATTGCATGTGAGGCCCCGGTGGGGTCTACTCAACCGATGAAGAAGGGACGCGCCCTTGGCGGCCTCGCCGCCATGGCGCTCATCGGACTGGGCATCACCGCGGGATCCGCCCACGGGGCCAACGGCGCATTCGAGCTCACCTGGGGCAAGGACGTGGCCGCCGCCGGGCCGGGCAACACCGGCACCGGCTTGGAGGTCTGCGTCGCGGCAAACGGCGACACCTGCAAGGCAGGCGTAGCCGGAGCACTGGGCGGCGAAATGGACGGCCCGGGCGGCCTGGCCACCGACGGAGCCGGCAACTTCTACGTCGCCGAATATTTCAGCTACCGGGTCCAGAAGTTCGACTCGGCCGGCACCTTCCTGCGCGCTTGGGGCAAGGATGTGGCTAGCGCGGGGCCGGGCAACACCGGCACCGGCTTCGAGATCTGCGTCGCGGCCAACGGCGACACGTGCAAGGTGGGAGTCAGCGGAGGACTGGGCGGCGAGATGAGCGGCCCCGCCGACATCGCCGTCGACGGAGCCGGGAGCATCTACGTCACGGATGCCCTCAACCACCGGATCCAGAAGTTCGACTCGGACGGCACCTTCCTGCGCGCATGGGGCAGGGATGTGGCGAGCGCCGGGCCGGGCAATACGGGCACCGCCTTCGAGATCTGCGTCGCGGCAAGCGGCGACACCTGCCAGGCGGGAATCTTCGGTGCGCTGGGCGGCGAGATGCGCAACCCCACGGGTATCGGCACCGACGGCTCCGGCAACGTCCTCGTCACCGAGTCCCAGAACGAGCGGATCCAGAAGTTCGACTCGGGCGGCAACTTCATGCGCGGCTGGGGCAGGGACGTGGTGAGCGCCGGGCCGGGCAACACCGGCACCGCCTTCGAGATCTGCATTGCGGGCAACGGCGACACCTGCAAGGTGGGAGTCAGCGCCGGATCAGGCGGCGCCATGAGCACACCCGGCGACGTCGCCACCGACGCGGCAGGCAACGTCTACCTGGGCGACGTGAGCAACCACCGGATCCAGAAGTTCGACTCGGCCGGCAACTTCCTGCGGGCCTGGGGCAGGGACGTCGCGATTCTCGGACCCGGCAACACAGGCACCGGCTACGAAATCTGCGTCGCGGCGAACGGAGACACCTGCAAGGCGGGCGTGGCCGGAGGACTGGCCGGGGAGGTGAGCGCCCCCGGCGACATCGCCGCCGACGCAGCCGGCAACGTCTACGTTGCGGACTTTTTCCACCGGGTTCAGACGTGGGGCACCTCCGGCAACTTCCTGCGGGCCTGGGGCAAGGACGTGGCAAGCGCCGGGCCCGGAAACACCGGCACCGGGTTCGAGGTCTGCGTCCCGGCGAGCGGCGACACCTGCAAGGCGGGCGTCGCCGGAGCACTGGGCGGAGAGATGAACGTTCCCCAGGGCCTTGCCATCAACGGATCGGGCAAGCTCCACGTCGCCGATAACTTCAACAACCGGATCCAGCGGTTCGGCGATCTTCCCGTGCCGCCCGGCGGTGGTGGCGGTCCTGCCGGAGCTCCGGGAGGAGGCACACCGCCGGCCGCAGCCCCCGCCACGACGTGCAAGAAGAAAAAGAAGAAGAAGGGGAAGCGCGCCTCGGCCGCGGCGAAGTGCAAGAAGAAGAAGAAAAAGAAGAAGAAGTGAGCGGCGCCTAGATCTTGTGGCGCGCCAAGAGCTTCTTGCCGATGACCATCCGCTGAATCTCGGACGTGCCCTCGCCGATCAGGAGCAGCGGCGCATCGCGGTAGAGCCGCTCGATCTCGTACTCCTTCGAGTAGCCGTAGCCGCCGTGGATCCGGAATGACTCCTCGACGCACTCCTTGCCGGTCTCGGAGGCGAGCAGCTTCGCCATGCCGGCCTCGAGGTCGGAGCGCTCGCCGGCGTCCTTCATCCTCGCGGCCTTGCGGGTGACGAGGCGGGCGGCCTCGATCTTGGTCGCCATGTCGGCGAGCTTGAACTGGATCGCCTGGTGCTGGGCGATCGGCTTGCCGAACGTCTTGCGCTCCTGCGAGTAGCGGATCGCGAGCTCGAAGGCCCGCTGGGCGATCCCGACACCGCGGGCGGCGACGTTCACTCGGCCGACCTCGAGCGCGTCCATCATCTGGCTGAAGCCCTTGCCCACGCCCTCTGCGCCTCCGAGGACGCGATCGTCGGAGCACTTGTAGCCCGAGTAGACGAGCTCGGTGGACTCGACGCCCTTGTAGCCCATCTTCTTGATCTTCGGAGGAACCTCGAGGCCGGCGAACTCGCCCTCGTTCACGTCCACCCAGGGCTCCTTCTCGGTGATGAAGCAGGTCATGCCCTTGTGGGGCGGGTCGGCCTTGGGGTCGGTCTTCATCAGGACGAAGACGACGCCGGACCCGAGTCCGTTGGTCACCCACATCTTCTGGCCCTCGAGCACCCAGTCCTCGCCCTCCTTCTTGGCGGATGACTTGATCCCCTGGACGTCTGAGCCGACCTCGGGCTCGGAGAGGGAGAAGGCGGCGCGGATCTCACCGGTCGCCATCTTCGGCAGGAAGTAGTCCTTCTGCTCGTCGGTGCCGAACTTCATCAGCAGGTAGGAGCCGATGAAGTGGGTGTTGACGACGCCCGAGATCGAGATCCACCCGCGCGAGAGCTCCTCGACGATCAACGTGTAGGTCGACAGGTCGAGGCCCATGCCGCCGTACTCCTCGGGGATCGTGACCCCGAACAGGCCGAGCTCCTTCATCTGCTCGACGATCGGCTCGGGGAACTTGTCCTCGTGGTCGTACTCCTCGGCGTTCGGGAGGATCTGCTCGTCGACGAACTGGCGGACCATCTCGACGATCGCCTTCTGGTCCTCGGTGATCCCGTCGATGTTCGCTGCCTGGTCGGGCGCTTCGGTGGCTACGGCCATGGCTCCTTCTCGTCCTGCTGCTCGGGGTCGATTTGCCCGAGGGATTCTAGGACTCGGTCTTCTCCGGAGCCGCCGCCTCGGTGGTCGGATGGACCGCTTCCCCCGCCTGCGGTGCGGCGGGCTGGGCTGATTGCACCAGCTGCCCGGTGCCCTCGGAGCCGTCGGCCGCCGGGTACTTCTGCCACATGCTGTTGAGGCCGCTCTGCACGTAGGCCGGGATGCCGAGCATGGCCGGCGAGAAGATGATGCCGCCGATGTAGATCGCGAAGATGATCCAGCCGTTGGTCTGCTGCGGCTCCTGGGCGATCTCCTGGGCACGGCGGATGCGGCCGGTGCACTTCCACCAGGAGACGATCGCCGGGACGATCAGGAGCGCGCCGAGGGTGGTCGCCAGCACGGAGAGCACCGGGTTGCTGTTCGCGAGCTTCTCGTCCTGATAGACGCGGCCGAAGTCACGGAGCTCGCGGTTGATCCGGTAGTACCAGACCTGCGGGTAGATGAGGAAGCCGAGGGTGAGGAACATGAAGAGGACGACCAGCCCGACGTCCCGGACCTTGACCTCCGCGCCGTAAGCATCGACCTCGTAGCTCGCCATCTCTGACCTCCCTGGTGTGGGGTCCCTCGTGCTGGTCCCTGAGCGGGGACGAGTCTATGCGCGATCGCCGGCCGAGGCCACGCGCTCGAGGAACTCCTCGTCGTCCGTGCCGCGCTCGACGCCGGCGACGAGCGGCTCGACCTTCTCCGCGAGCTGGACGGCGATGCTCCGCCGGGCGGCGAGGTCGAGGGTCGTCCTCCGGGCGAGGAACTGCCTGATGACCGCGACGTCCTGCTCGCCGAGGCCGCCGGTGTCCACGGGTGCCGGAGTGGGAGCCGCCACCGGATCCTCCGCCCCATCCTGTGCGGCCTCCGCTGCCTGCTGCGCGGCCCACGGCGGGGCCGGGGCCGGCCGGTTGGCGTCCTCACCGGTGCGCTCGCGGATCACCAGGGTGCCCGCCGCGATGTCGCCGAGCCGCTGGTTTCGCTTGGTGATGACGATGCTCAGCATGCCGACGATCCACAGCGTCAGCGGCCCGTCCACCAGGTAGACCAGGTTCCGGATTGCCGCGGCCTTGAAGTCGCACGGCAGGCCCCCGTCGCGGATCACCCGGATGCCCATCACGTCCTTGCCCGGCGTCTGGCCGTTGCGGAGGGCTTCGAACGCCGTGTCGTAGCCGTAGGTGCACGCGAAGACGACGATCGCGGCGAGCGCGATCACGAACCCCTCCCCTGCGGTGACACCGGCCGCGACCAAGGCGAGGATGAACATGGCGCAGCCCAGGATCGAGAGCTGCACCATCAGGTCGGTCGCCCCGGCTATGAACCGGGATCCGACTCCGGCCAGGGAGTACTCCAGGACCACTCCCTCCGGCGTCCCCACCGTCGTTCGTTCTCCATACTCCACCGCCGATGAACGTAACCGCTTTCGAGGCCGACCGCTCCGAGGACTGGGCGGGGCTGCAGGCCCTGGTCTCGAAGTCGGGCGGCGGGGCCGCGAGGCTCAACTCGGACGAAATACTGCGCCTGGGTTCCCTCTATCGCGCCGCCGCGGCCGACCTCGCCTATAGCCGCCGGCGCTTCCCCCGCGACCCGGTCACGACGCGGCTCGAGTCCCTGGTGCGGACCGCCCGCGCGGCCGTCTACGGCGCCGAGCCGAGGGGCTGGTCCGTCGTCGAGTTCGCCATCACCGGATACTGGCGCCGCGTCGCCGAACGGCCCCGAATGCTGGCCGCCGCCGCCTTCTTCCTGCTGGTTCCGATGGCGCTGGGGATCCTCTGGGGGCTGACCGACCCGGACGCGGCGATCGGGATCGTTCCCGGCGAGTTCCAGGGAGCGGTCGATCCCGACACCGAGCAGACGCTCGCGGCCGACGAGGGGGCCGCGTTCTCGGCCGAGGTCCTGACCAACAACATCCAGGTGACGCTGCTCGCCTTCGCCCTCGGGATCACCGCCGGAATCGGGACCGCCGCCATCGTCGCCTACAACGGAGTCTTCATCGGCGTGATCATGGGCGTCGCGATCGAGGACGGGAACGGCGTCGACCTGCTGACGCTGATCACGGCGCACGGAGTGCTCGAGCTCTCCTGCATCGTCGTCGGAGCCTCGGCCGGATTGCGGATGGGCTGGGCGATCATCGAGCCCGGCCGGCTGCGCCGGAGCCGTGCGCTCGCGATCGAGGCGCGCAAGTCGCTCGAGATCATCATCGGGACGGCGTTCTGGCTCGTGGTCGCGGGCCTGGCCGAGGGCTTCCTGAGCCGCGCAGTGGACTTCACCGGAGCGCTCGTGATCGGCCTCGGACTCGGGGCGATCTACTGGTCCCTCGTGGTATTCAGGGGTGTGGGCGTCAGGGGTGTGGGCGTCAGAGGCGCGCGCGCAGCTTCGCCCTGACGTAGGCCCGCACACAGGCGGCGGCAAGCGAGCCGGCCTGCGCCTCGACCATGTCGGCGCCCAGAGCGCGGATCCGCGCTCCGACGAGGCTCCGGGCGGCCAGCACGTCGTGGGCGACCGCCATCCGATAGGCGTCGAGGGGCGCCTTCGGCTCCTCCGTGGTCGCCGTGGCCAATTCGGGGTCGATGACGCTCGCGACGGCGACGGCGTGGTGCCGCGCGACCATGGGCATCGCGGCCATCAGAGGCCGCGCGGCGGCCTCGTCGACGACGTCGGTCAGCAGCAGCACGAACGCCCGCCTGCCCCGCTCCACCCTGGTGAAGGCGAGCTCGTAGTCGCTGTCGGTGCTCGAGGGCTCGATGTCGTAGAGCTGGTGGATGATGTGGCGCGCGCCGCGCCGGCTGGGTTTCACGAGCGTCCGCACCTTGTCGTCGAACGCGATCGCGCCGCCGCCCGGCGGCACCCAGCCGGAACCCGTCGAGCAGGTACGCCAGCTGGCCCCGCTCGACCTGCGCCGCACCCGGCTGCGCGCGGTCACCGCCGAGGACTACGCCGCCTCGCTGGCGCACTGCCGGGCGTGCATCGGGCGGCGGCCGAGATCCGCTGGACCGGCAGCGTCCAGGAGGCACACATCGGGGTCGACGCGTACGGCACCGCCGCCCCGTCGGGGGAACTGCTCGACTCGGTCGCCCAGGCCCTGGAGACGTACCGGCGCATCGGCCACGACCTCGTCGTCGGGCCCGCCCGGCTGGTGCCGCTCGACATCGCGCTGAGGGTGTGCGCGAAACCCGGCCACCAGCACGGGCGATCCTCGCCGAGCTGTACCGCGTGCTGGGCAGCGGACGGCTGCCCGGCGGACGGCCGGCTTGTTCCACCCCGGCGCGCTGACCTTCGGCGAACCGGTCCGGCTCAGCCGCCTGGTCGCCGCCGCCGCGGCCGTGCCGGGGGTGGAGAGCGTCGCGGTCACCCGGCTGCGGCGACTGTCCGAACAGGACCGAGGAGAGAGGGAGGACGGCGTGCTGCGGCTCGGCCCGCTGGAGATCGCCACCTGCGACAACGACCCGGACCGGCCGGAGAACGGCCTGCTGGCGATATCCCTGGGAGGTGTCCGATGACGGACACGCATCCGGTCACCGCGAGCGACGACTGCGGCTGCGGTTGCGGCGGCAGCCTGCCGCGGCGGCCACGACGAGCGCCTCGCTCCGGCCCCGCCGCACAACCCGCCCGGCCGTACCGCGCTCGACTACCGCGTCGGCGAGTACGGCTCCTTCCGGGCCGCTCTGCTCGACCGGCTCGCCTCGCCCGCATACCCGGCGCTGAACGGTCTCACCGTCCGTACCCCGGACGACCCGGCGATCGGCCTGCTCGACGCCACCGCCGTCCTCGGCGACCTGCTCACCTTCCACTCCGAGCGGATCGCCGACGAGGCCTATGTCCGCACCGCGGACGAACACCGCTCCCTGGTGCTGCTCGGCCGGCTCGTCGGGCACCGCCCGCGTCCCGGCGTCGCCGCCGCCACGCACCTGGCGTACACCCTCGAACGCGACCCGCGCGCCGAGGCGCAGAACGTGCTGATCCCGCGCGGGGCGCGCAGCCACAGCGTCCCCGCGTCCGCCGACGAGGCGTCGCTGACCTTCGAGACCGCCTGTGACCTGACGGCCCGCTGGGACTTCAACGAGCTGAAGGTCCGCCGCCGCCGTCCCTCGCTCCTGACCCCGCAGGACCTCGAGAAGCGTTCCGAGCTGTTCGTCGAGGGCACCGGGCTCTCCCTCCAGACCGGCGACCAGTTGCTGTTCGTCTTCGGAGAGGGCGCGGGCGGCGAGCGCAAGCTGCTGCCGGTGGCGAAGACGCGGGTCGACCGGGACGACGACATCACGGCGATCTCCCTGCCAAAGTCGGCGCCGGCGGGCCTGAAGGAACTCGTCGACGAGGTACGGCGCTGGACGGCTCCCCCGCTCAGCCGGGGGAGCCGGGGGAGGAGCCGCCCACCCCGGAGGTTCCCAACCCGCGTCCGGTCAGCCGGCTGATCGAGGACTTCGAGGACCAGGTCCTCCAACCGCTCCGTAACGACCTCGACGAGGTCAAGACGCCCGAGCGGCTCGTGGCCCGACTCGCCGAGCCTCTTGCCCGGCTCGGTGAGACGCAGGTGCTGGCTGCTCCGTATGAGGGTGTGGCGGCGTGGTTCGAGCAGTTTGAAGCGGTGCTTGCCGAACTTGTCGAGCGGGCGCTGGAGTTGGCGCCCGCGCAGTCGGATGAGGAGGGTGCGGTGGTGGGTGGGCGGCCGTCTGCTGCGCCGTTGGGGCTGGTCGCGCAGTTCCCCGCGCCCCTTGAGGGCGACTCGAGCGCTGCCGCTTTGAAGGCCCTGGGAGCGGTCATTCCCGCCTTGAGGGCCACGCCGCCCGCGCCCGGGCACCACCGGGCGGCAACTCCCCGGCACCGACACCGCACGCCTCCTGTCCGCCTTGGACCCCGGCCTCGGCAGCCTCTACCCGGCCTGGCGCACGGCCGCCGCCCCCGGCACCCCGCAGCTCCTGCGCGAACTGCTCGCCCTGCGCGTCACCGCGGCCCCCTTCGGCGCCACGGCCCCGCTGAAGCTGGTCCAGGACGACCGCGGCCGGGTCATCCGCACGGCCGACTGGCCGCTGACCGGCGCGATGCTGGCGACCATGCGGGTCGTCTACGAACGGCGGGCAAGACCCCGGTGCGGGCCGAGTTCCAGTACGTCGAGGGCAGCAGCTCCGACCAGCGCGCGGAGACCTGCCCGTTACCCAGCCGGTCACCTTCACCCTCGGCCCCGGCCAGATCGAGCTGTCCGTGCGCTCCGGCCAGGACCGCGACCTGAGCTGGCTCAACCGCCGGCCTGCCGACTCGCAGGAGCCCGGTGTCACGGCCCGCTTCCTCTCCGCCCTGCCCGAGCGCACGCTGTTCGTGTCCCGGCCCGACGACGAGGGCCTGGTCCATGTCGGCGTCCACAACGGCACGTCCGAGCAGATCGCCCTGCGGCCGGGCGCCAGTGAGCAGTTCACGCACGGCGACCATGAGGTCAGCCTCAAGTACACGGTGGGCAGCGCCGAGCCCCATGTCGAGGTCGTGATCGCCAGCAAGCCGGAGCCCGTCAACCGCCGCACGCTCCAGCTGGACACCGTGCACGAGGGCATCACCGTAGGCAGCTGGGTGGCGATCCAGCGGCCCGCCAAGGGAGCCGAGGGCGGGGTGCCCGGCGACCCGAAGCTGAAGTTCGTCACCACCCAGGTGGTGGCCGCGCGTACGGCCGCGTACACCAACTACGGCATCACCGGCCGCGGCACCGAACTGACCCTCGCCGACCCCTGGCTGGACGAGTTCGACGTCCTGCTGTCGCACATCCGCGACACCACCGTGCACGCGGCCGGGGAGCCTCCTGCGCCTCGCGGACGAGCCCCTCGGCGAGGACGTGCACGGCAACGAGATCGAACTCGCCGAGCTCTACGAGGGGCTGCGGCCCGGCCGCACGCTCGTCGTGGCGGGGGAGCGCAGTGACATCCCGGGCACGGCAGGGGTGCGCGGCCACCGAGGTGGTCTCGATCGCCGCGGCCGAGCCGGCAGTCGACCCCCGGCTGCCCGGCGACCACGTCCACACCCGGCTCACCCTCACCGCCGACCTCGCCCACCGCTACCGGCGCGAGACGGTCCGCATCCTCGGCAACGTCGTCGAGGCCACCCACGGCGAGAGCCGCGAGGAGGCCATCGGCAGCGGAGACTCGGACCGCGTCAACCAGACCTTCGCGCTCTGGCAGTCCCCGCTGACCTGGCTCGCCGACAACAATCCGCTCGGCGCCACTCCGGTGCTGGAGATCCGCATCGACGGCGTGCTGTGGCACGAGGTCGACAGCCTCGCCGGACGCGGCCCGACCGAGCGGGTCTACATCACCGGTGCCACGGCCGACGGCCTGGACCACCGTGACCTTCGGCGACGGTGTGCACGGTGCCCGGCTGCCCTCCGGCCACGAGAACGTCCGCGCCCGCTACCGGTTCGGCACCGGAAGGGCCGCCAACGTGCCCGCTGACCGCGTCACCCAGCCCCTCACCCGGCCGCTGGGCGTCACCGCGGTCACCAACCCGCGCCCGGCCACCGGCGGCGCCGACGCCGACGGCCCCGGCCTGACCCGCCGTACGGTCCCGCTGGCCGTCTCGGCCCTGGACCGGCTGGTGTCCGAGTCCGACTACGAGGATGTTCCGCCCGCTCCCGCGCCGGCATCGGCCGGGCCTCGGCACGCGAACTCTTCGACGGGCGGCGGCGCGTGCTGCACGTGACCGTGGCGGGCACGGACGACGTGCCCATCGCCCCCGATTCGGACACCCTGCGCGCCCTGCGCGGCGCCCTCACCGAGTACGGCGACCCCAACCTCCCGGTCCGCGTGGACGGCCGGGAACTGGTCCTGCTGCTGATCGCCGCCCAGGTGAAGGTGGCCCCCGGCCACACCTGGCAGAACGTCGAGCCGCGCCTGCGACAGGCCCTGCTGAACCGGCTCGGCTTCGAGGGCCGGGAATAGCGCGGCCGATGGCCACCCGCTGCGGCTCGCGCACGATGGCGCGGCCGATGGCGACGCGCTGCCGCTGGCCGCCGGAAAGCTGCCGCGGCCGCCGCTGCATCAGCTCGTGATGCGCAGGATCTCCGCGGCGCGCTTGACCCGCCGCGTCGGTGTCCGCTTTCGGATTGCCGGTCATCCGCAGGCCGAAGGACAGGTTCTGCTCCACGCGTCATATGCGGGTAGAGCGCATAGGACTGGAACACCATGGCGATGCCGCGGTCGGCCGGCTCGACGTCGTTGACCACCCTGCCCGCCGATGGCGATCTCGCCGCCGGTCATGTCCTCCAGCCCGGCGATCATCCGCAGCAGCGTCGACTTGCCGCAGCCGGACGGGCCGACGAAGACGACGAACTCGCCGTCGCCGACCTCGAGGCTCGCGCCGTGGATGATCTCGAACGGTGCCGAAGCGCTTGACGACGTTTTGAGCGACACGCCTGCCATGCGCAACCTCGCTTACTTGACCGCGCCGGCGGCGATGCCGGCGATGAAATGGCGCTGCAGCAAGCACGAAGACGACCAGCATCGGCAGCGTCAGCAGCACCGCGCCGGCCATGATGCCGCCCCAGCTAGACCTTGGTGAGGCCGATCAGCGTGCCCAGCGCCACCGGCGCCGTCATCATCGCGCGGCTCGGAGTTGATCAGCAGCGGCCACAGATAGTTGTTCCAGCTGGCGCAGGAAGAGGATGATCGACAGCGCCGCGAGCGTCGGCCGCGCCAGCGGCATGCGCGACGAACGAGGAAGATGCGCCATTCCTTGACGCCTTCGACGCGCGCCGCGTCGAACAGCTCGGCCGGCATCATCGAGAAGGCCTGGCGCATGAACAGCACGCCGAGCGAGTTGAACAGCGGCGGCACGATCAGCGCGAACCAGGTGTTGGCGAGCTCGAAGTCGCGCGCCACCATGATGAACTGCGGGATCACGACGACGAAGTAGGGCAGCGTCAGCGTGCCGAGGATGATCGCCAGCACCGCGCCCTTGCCGAAGAAGCGGTAGCGCGCCAGCGCCCAGCCGGCCATCGAGGTCAGCAGCACCGACAGCAGCGTGTAGACGAGCGCCACCGACGACCGAGATCGTCGATCGCGCGGACGAAATCCGGTGTCGGCCTGCAGCTTCGCGAAATTGTCGACGAAACTGCGTCGACGGCAGCAGCTCGATGCCGGGGCTGAAGATGCCGTTGTCGGGCATGGTCGAGAACACCACCATCATCCACAGCGGGAACAGCCAGATCAGCGCCAGCGGCGCCAGGAGCGGCGTGCAGCAGCGATGCTGCGCGCCGAGCCGGTGCGAGGATCTTGCCTCATTGCGCGCTCCCTCCCCAGCCACAGGTTGAGCGAGCGAGATCACGACCGCCAGCGCGGCGATGGTGTAGGCGACCGCCGAGGCGTAGCCGAAATTGAGCGACGGTGAAGCCCTGCCGGTAGAGGAACAGGCCGAGCGTCTCGGTCGCCTGCCGCCGGGCCCGCCGCGGTTGGTGATCAGGAACGGCTCGGTGAAGAGCTGCATGGTGCCGATGATCGAAAGCACGACGCAGAACAGGATGACGGGCTTCAGCAGCGGCAGCGTGATGAAGAAGAACTGCCTGAGCCTTCGAGACGCCGTCGAGCGTCGCCGCCTCGTAGACGTCCTCCGGGATCGACTGCAGCCCGGCGAGGATGATGATGGCGTTGTAGCCCGCCCAGCGCCAGGTCACCGCCATGATGATCAGCGCCATCGCGGCGGTCGGGTTGGAGAACCAGCGACTGGCGGCGAGCCCGACGCCGGCGAGCAGCTTGTTGACGATGCCGAATCGACGTTGAACATCAGCCGGAACACCGCGGCAGTAGGCGACCTCGCCGACCACCACCGGCGCGAAGAAGGCGAAGCGGAACAGGCCCCGGCCTTCAGCAGCGGGCGAATTCAGCAGCACCGCCAGCACGGTCGCCAGCGCGATCATGATCGGCACCTGGATGACCAGGATGATCAGCGTGTTCTTCAGCGCGTTGAAGAAGGCCGGATCGCCGAGCAGCCGGCCCCAGTTGACGCGCGGCGGAAGCGTCCAGGGCGCGTCCGCGTGTTGCAGGAACGAGAGCAAGAACGAGTTGATGATCGGCCAGACCCAGAAGGCCAGGAAGATCAGCAGATAGGGCGCCAGGAAGGCATAGGCGGTGCGGTGTGCGCGGCCGCATGGTTCGCTCCTCGCGAAGCTGTCGGCAATCCGAGGCGCGGGACAGGCGCGGGCAGCGGCCTGCCCGTGCAATCCGGCGCAGCGCCTATTCGCGCGATCGGCAGGCCGGTCGCCGCCGGCGATCTGGTTGGCCGCATCGTCGAGCGCCGCCTTGGCGTCCGGATAGCTCGCCGTCGAGATATTTGGTCTGCGTCGCGCGCATGATCGACGTCGGCATCGCTGAAGAACGGCGTGCCGCGGCTCGGCTTGATCTTCGGCAGCGTCGACGAGGATGTCGACCCACACCGCCTGGCCGCCCCAGTAGGGCTGCTCTGCCTTGACGTAGGGGTCGTCGAGCGCGCCGAGATCAGCGACGGCACCAGGCCATATTCCTTGAGCATGGTCACCTGGCCCTCGTTGGTGCCGAGCGTGTAGTTCAGATAGGCCCAGGCCGCTTCCTTGTTCTTCGAGGCCGACGGTGATGGCGAGCGACGAGCCGCCGAGATTGGCGGCGCGCGGGCCGTCGGCGGTCAGGCTGCGGCATCTGGTAGACGCCCCATTTGCCGGCGAGGTCCGGCGCGGTCGAGCGGATCGTGCCCTCGTACCAGCCGCCATACATCTGCGTGGCGACCGTGCCGGCGTTGTTGGCCTGGATCTTCTCGTCCCAGTTCGCCGCGGTCATCAGGCCGGCGTCCTTCATCTCCTTGACCTTGTCCAGCGCGGCGACGCAGCCCGGCTGGTTGACGGTGATCGACTGGCCGTCGCTCGGCGAAATAGCCGCAGCCCTGCTCGTTGGCGATCATGCGGAAGAATTCGGTGTCGCCGTTGATGTCGGCCTGGGTCATCGACGACGCCGGGATTGGCCTCCTGCACCTTCTTGCCGGCGGCGATGAAATCGTCCCAGGTCTTGATCGTGGCCGGGTCGACGCCCGCCTTCTCGTAGAAATCGCGGCGGTAGAACATGGCGACCGGGCCGGAATCCCACGGCATCGCGTAGGCCTTGCCGTCCGACTTCGAGTTCGGTGCGCTTGAAGTCGGGGAACTTCGCCGGGATCTCGTCGGTGTAGCCGAGCGTCTTCAGGTCGACGAAGCAGTCGGGGAACTGGCTCCAGAAGATCTCGGCCTCGTGGTTCTCGATCGAGACGATGTCGGGCAGGCCGGCGCCGCCGGCGGCGCAGCCGGCGAGCGTCTTGTCGAAGACCTGCTGGTTGCCGAGATCCTCGACCGTCACCTTGACGTCGGGATACTGCTTGTTGAAGCCCGGCGACGGTCGCCTTCAGCGACGAGGCGGCGATGTTCCAGCTCCAGATCGTGATTTCGCCCGATTGGGCGAATGCGGTGCTGCAGCCCAGCCGGCGGCAAGCGCAAGCGTGGCGCAGCCGAGTGTGATGCGCATGTAATTCCTCCCTTTTCGTTTGCTCTCCTCCGTGAGCACGGCTACTCTAGGCGGTGCCGAAAGCGCTGTCTGCGACAAAGGGAAGATCGGACTTGGCGGAAAGTAAGGTGCGCGGAACGCACCTTCTAGCAGCCCGACGACGAGCAGCGTCGAAGGCGCCCCGACCGCCCTCCAGATGTTCCACAACGCGCCCGCTGGTCATGCGCAAGCCGCACTGGCACGCGCAGGTCGAGGTCAACTTCATCATGCGCGGCTGGGTCGCACTACAAGATGGCGCACCACGAGATCCGCCTGGCGGCCGGCGACATGGTGCTGTTCTGGGGCGGCCTGCCGCACCGGATGGACGACGCATCCGACGATCCCATCTATGCCGGCGGCCACCTGCCGCTGATCCATTTCTTCCGGCTGCGCCTGCCCGAGGAGATCCAGCACCGGCTGATGGCGGGCGCGACGCTGGTGATCAGGCGACCGACGCCGCCGACGTCGCACAACTTTCGAGCGCTGGAACCGCTACACGCGCTCGGGCGATCCCGTGCAAGGCGCAGCACGCCGTCGACGAGCTGCTGCTGCGGCTGGAGCGCGTGCGGTTCGAGCCCTACGAGCTGGTGCCGCGCCTGACGGACGACATCTGTCGCCGGCCCGCTCGACCGACAGCAGTCGCTCGCGCAACGTCGGCCGCATGTGCGACTTCATCGCCGACAACTTCCGCGACGACATCGACTGCATCGACATCGCCGCGGCCGCCGACATCCATCCGAAATACGCCATGAGCCTGTTCAAGAAGTCGACCGGCATGACGCTCAACGAGTACGTCAACCTGCTGCGGCTGTCCTATGCGCAGGCGCTGCTGATGGACGAGGACGCCAACGTCCTGCAACGTCGCGATGGACAGCGGCTTCGGCTCGCTCAGCGCCTTCAACAAGAGCTTTCGCAAGATCGCCGGCATGTCGCCGTCGGACTTCCGGCGCGAGCGAGCGCTGTAGGCCGGATAGTGGCCGTCCGAATGCAGGAAATCGCAGCACCAGTCGATCTGATTGCCGATGGCAAGGTGCTGTCGCGCGCGCCGAACCGTCTGGCCTATCTCAGACCGACGGACAGCGGTGTCGGCGCCAAGGCGATCCGCGACATCTACGAGGCGCAGGGCTATGTCTGGCTGAAGGGTTTCCTGCGACGCGCCGACGTTGTCGATTTTCGCGGCTGGGTGTTCTCGCACCTGGCCGAAACCGGCTTGATCGAGCCGGGCTCCGACCCGTCATTGGGCATTGCGTCCGGCGGTCCGTTCGATCGCAAGCAGGCGGACCGCCGTATGATGTCGCTCGTGCGTTCGACCGCGTATGAAGGCTTTTGCGCGCAGCCGCGCCTCGCACGGTTCATGGACGAATTCCTGGGCGGCCTGTCCTACCTGCACAAGCGCAAGATCATGCGCTTCACGCAGCCGGGACACGCCGACGGCGACGCCGGCGCACTACGATCTTGTCTATCTGCGCGGCGGCACCAGCCGCATCGTCACCGCCTGGATCCCGATCGGCGACGTTCCGGTCGACATGGGTGGCCTGACCTATCTCGAGGGGTCGCACGCGATCGGCGCGGCGCATGGAGGTCCGAGTTCCAGCAAGGACAATGCCGACCTGAGCCCGGAGGAGCGGATCAGCGCCTACAACCGCAACATGACCGAGGGCGGCTGGGTGTCGAAGGACCTGCCGGATATGGCGGAACGCTTCAACACGCGCTGGCTGATCGCCGACTACGAGGCGGGCGACGTCGTGCTGCATTCGCCGTTCATGATCCACGCCTCGACCACGAACCAAAGCGCCGGCCGGCGCATCCGGCTTTCGACCGACATCCGCTACCAGAACGTCGATGACGAGATCGACGCCCGCTGGAGCAACCATTGGAGTCTGGACGACATGCTTTGAGTTTGCGCGGAACCGCAAAACTCAGCTAGAAAATCTTTTGCAGATGCGTATTCTACTAAAGGTGCAGTTCGCGGGTTCACATGACCGTCGACGCTGAACGGTCGCACCGTGGAACCGCGACTCCCGGAGAAGAACGGCTTCGGAGGAGTGGCCATGTCTGGTTTTCACGTCATTGCAGGCGCCAGTGAAACGCCGCAACAAATTCGCGTTCGAAAGATTGGAGTTCCTGACCTCATCGATGCGTTGAAGCGCGGCATCGACGACTTCCTGGTGAAGCCGTCGCATCTCGTCTTTCTCTGTATCATCTACCCTATTTTCGGCGTCTTCCTTGCGGCGTGGACGTCCGGCAACAACGCGCTGCCGCTGCTGTTTCCGCTGGTGTCGGGGTTTGCGCTCATCGGTCCGTTCGCGGCGATCGGTCTCTACGAAATCAGCCGCCGGCGAGAGCTCGGCATGGATACATCGTGGAAGCACGCATTCGAGGTCCGCAACTCACCGGCGCTACCGTCCATTGCGGCTGTCGGAGGCATGCTCTTCATCGTCTTCCTTGCCTGGCTGCTTACCGCGCAGGCTTTCTACCAGAGCCTTTTCGGTCGCATACCGCCGGAGTCCATCGGCGCGTTCATCAGTGAGATCTACTCCAGCGAACGCGGCTGGGCGCTGATCTTCATCGGCCATGCCATCGGCTTCATCTTCGCCGTCGTGGTGCTGTGCACGACCGTCATCGCGTTTCCGCTGCTGATCGATCGTGACGTCGGCGCCTATGAGGCAGTGCATACCTCGATGCGTGCGGTTGCGGCAAACCCGATCACGATGGCGGTCTGGGGATTGATGGTCGCTGTCGGCCTGATGATCGGGTCGCTGCCGCTTTTCGCCGGACTGGCGATCGTGCTTCCCATTTTCGGCCACGCCACATGGCATCTTTACCGGAAATTGGTCGAACCGGCGCCGGACCGCCTGATGACTGCAGCCAGAGATTATCCGGCCTCACCCGGCATTCGACAATGCCGGTGTGGGTTCTGCTCCTGAGTCAGCTGGTCGCCGAAACTGGCTGCCAGTCGCCGCGACAGAGCGTTGCGAGTCCACCGTCAGGGATTGGCGCCGAAGAAGGTCAGCCGTGTCAGAAGCGTGTAGTCGGATTCGATCACCATGATCGCGACGAACACCAGACAAGCAGCGGCGGCACGAGGATGGCGTAGGCCAGCGCCAGCCGCTCCCAGGCCATGTGCATGAAGACGGCGACGATCAGCCCGGCCTTCAGCATCATGAAGATCAGGATCAGCGATCCATCGCAGATAGCCCTGCAGGTCGAAATAGTCGACGATGTACGAGCAGGCGCTGAGCACGAACAGCCAGCCCCAGACGACGAGATAGAGCTTGAGCGGATGCTGCTGATGCGTATCCGATGCGCGACGCCGGCGTCGGCGCATGCGTGGCGTGATGTCCGTGGCCGTGTGCGGTTGCTTCAGCCATGTCTGCCCTCACCACAGATAGAAGAATGCGAAGATGAACACCCAGACCAGATCGACGAAGTGCCAGTACAGGCCCATGATCTCGACGCTCTCGTAGTTGCCCCGGCGGCTGGTGAAGAAGCCGCGCCTGCCGGTGTCGTAGTCGCCGCGCCAGACCTTTCGCGCGACGATGAGCAGGAAGATCACGCCGATCGTCACGTGGGTGCCGTGGAAGCCGGTGATCATGAAGAAGGTCGAGCCGAACTGCGCCGCGCCCCAGGGTTGCCCCAGGGCCGCACGCCCTCGGGATCAGCTTCGTCCATTCGAAGGCCTGCATGCCGACGAAGGTGGCGCCGAGCGCCGCGGTCAGCAGCATCAGGACCGCCGTCTTGCGGCGGTCGCGGCGATAGCCGTAGTTGACCGCCATCGCCATCGTGCCGCTCGACGAGATCAGCACGAAGGTCATGATGGCGATCAGGATGCAGCGGAACGTCTGCGCCGCCGATGTGCAGCGCGAACACCTCGCTCGGATTGGGCCACGGCACCGTCGTCGACATGCGCGCGGTCATGTAGGACAGCAGGAAGCAGCTGAAGATGAAGGTGTCGCTGAGGAGGAAGATCCACATCATGGCCTTCCCCCAGGACACGTTCTTGAACGCGCGCTGGTCGGACGACCAGTCGGCGGCGACGCCGCGCCAGCCGCCGCGGCCGTGGCGGGGCTGCCGGTCGTGTGCGTCAGCGCTGCGTCTCGGTCATCCGCTCGGCTCCTTCAGGTCAGCAATTGGCGGCAGATGTCGATGAAGTCGGTCGCCCAGCCGGTCAGCAGGACGAAGAGGGCGAGCCAGACGAACAGCAGGAAATGCCAGTACATGGCGCACAGCTCGACGCTCAGGCGCAGCCGGTCGCGCGGCGCGCCGTCCCAGGCCTTCACGGTCGTGCGCGCCGAGCGCGACGAGGCCGCCGAGGATGTGCAGGCCGTGCAGGCCGGTCAGCAGGTAGAAGAAGCTGTTGGCCGGGTTGGCGGTCGAGCGAAATAGCCGCTGGCGGACGAGCTCCCGCCAGGCCATGAGCTGGCCGCCAGGAAGGCCAAGGCGCGTCAGGCCGCCGGTGACGAGCGCGAGCCTCGTGCGTGTCCATCTGGTCCTTGCGCGACCGCGACGACGGCGCATGTGCAGCGCGACGCTGCTGAGCACCAGCATGCCGGTGTTGAGCCAGAGCAGACGCGGCACCGGCAGCGGCCGCCAGTCCGACAGCTCCATGCGCATGAAATAGGCGCTGGCGAAAAGCGCGAACAGCGCAGCCGACGACCGCGAGGAAGACGCCCAGGCCGATCTTCGCCGTCGGCATCGCCGTGACGTCCGTGTCCGGCGAATCGCGGTCGCGGCCCGTCCTCGAGCCAGGGCTTGGACATCAGCCGCTGGTGCGCTAGCCACCAGCCGGCGATGCCGAGCGATCACCAGCAGAAAGACCAGGATGACGCTCATGCCGGCGCCGTCGCGGTCTGTGTCGGCCCGGGATCGTTCTGCGGCGATGAAATCTTCCGGCGCACCGGGCACGCTGTAGTCGTAGGCCCAGCGATAGACGACCGGCAGCTCCTTGCCCCAGTTGCCGTGCGGCGGCGGCGTCGTCGGGCGTCTGCCATTCGAGCGTCGTCGCGCGCCACGGATTGCCGCCGGCCTCCTTGCCGTGGCGCAGGCTCCAGAACAGGTTGAACAGGAACACCAGCTGCGCGAAGCCGACGATCAGCGCCGCGACGCTGATGAAGGCGTTGAGCGTGTGCGACCGAGTCGCGGGATGAACGCCGTCTCGCCGAGCTCGCGGATAGCGCCGCGGCACGCCGACCAGGCCGACATAGTGCATCGGGAAGAAGATCGCGTAGGCGCCGACGAAGGTGACCCAGAAATGGAACTGGCCCATCGCCTCGTTGAGCATCCGGCCGGTGATCTTCGGATACCAGTGATAGATCGCGCCGAAGATCACCATGATCGGCGCCACGCCCATCACCATGTGGAAATGCGCCACGACGAACATGGTGTCGGACAGCGGCACGTCGACGACGACGTTGCCGAGGAACAGCCCGGTCAGCCCGCCGTTGACGAAGGTGACGATGAAGGCCGAGCGCGAACAGCATCGGCATGGTCAGGTGGATGTCGCCGCGCCACAGCGTCAGCACCCAGTTGTAGACCTTGATCGCGGTCGGGATGGCGATGATCAGCGTCGTGGTGGCGAAGAAGAAGCCGAAATAGGGATGCATGCCGCTGACATACATGTGGTGCGCCCAGACGATGAAGCGAGAGCGCGCCGATGCCGACGATCGCCCACACCATCATGCGGTAGCCGAAGATGTTCTTGCGCGCATGGGTGCTGATCAGATCGGAGACGATGCCGAAGGCCGGCAGCGCGACGATGTAGACCTCCGGATGGCCGAAGAACCAGAACAGGTGCTGGAACAGGATCGGGCTGCCGCCGCCATAGCTGAGCTGCTCGCCCATCTCGACCAGCGCCGGCATGAAGAAGCTGGTGCCGAGCACGCGGTCGAACAGCATCATCACCGCAGGCGACGAACAGCGCCGGGAAGGCGAGCAGCGCCATGACGGTGGCGGTGAAGATGCCCCAGACGGTCAGCGGCATGCGCATCAGCGTCATGCCGCGGGTGCGGCCCTGCAGCACGGTCACGACGTAGTTCAGGCCGCCCATGGTGAAGCCGATGATGAACAGGATCAGCGAGACGAGCATCAGGATGATGCCCGCTTGCTGGCCGCCCGGCGTGCCGCCGAGGATCGCCTGCGGCGGATAGAGCGTCCAGCCGGCGCCGGTCGGCCCGCCGGGCGCGAAGAAGCTCGCCACCAGCACCAGCACGGCAAGCAGATAGATCCAGTAGCTCAGCATGTTGACATAGGGGAACACCATGTCCCGCGCGCCGACCATCAGCGGGATGAGGTAGTTGCCGAAGCCGCCGAGGAACAGCGCGGTCAGCAGGTAGACCACCATGATCATGCCGTGCATGGTGATGAACTGGTAATAGGCTTCCGGCGTGATGAAATCGAAGGTGCCGGGAAAGCCGAGCTGCAGCCGCATCAGCCAGGACAGCACCAGCGCCACCAGGCCGATCGCCATGCGCGGTGCCGGAATACTGGATGGCGATGACCTTGGCGTCCTGCGAGAAGACGTAGGTCGTCCACCAGCTGTGCGGATGGTAGAGCTCGACCTCCGGGACCTCCGCTGGCGGAATGTCGTCGACTGCGCTGCGGCGTGATATCGACCATCGCCTGACCTCCTGCTTTCCGGCGGGGCCGAGGCGGCCCGAACCCCGTCATGCCAAATGTGCTGCTATGCCGTCGCCTCGTTCATCGCTGGATCTCGTCGGCCGCGCCCACCTGCTCGGGCGCCGACAGCTGCGCAAAGGTCGACTGCTCCTGCAGCCAGGCCTGGTAGTCCTCCTCGCGTGTCGACCATGACGATGCCGCGCATGAAGCCGTGGCCGGTGCCGCAGAGCTCCGCGCACAGCACCTCGAAGGTTCCCGTCCTCGTCGGCGTGAACCAGAAATAGGTGACCGAGCCCGGGATCATGTCCATCTTGGCGCGGAATTCCGGCACGTAGAAATCGTGCAGCACGTCGATCGAGCGCAGCAGCATCTTGACCGGCTTGCCGATCGGCAGATGCAGATCGCGCGGCTTCGACGACGACGTCGTCCTGGCCGTTCGGGATCCTCGGGATTGACGCCCAGCGGGTTCTCGGCGCTGATCAGCCGGCTGTCGGAGGTGCCCAGCTTGCCGTCCGCGCCGGGCAGCCGGTAGCTCCATTGCCATTGCTGGGCGATCACCTCGACGTCGGTCGCGTCGTCGGGAACGGTGACGAACTGAGCCCAGACGATAGAGGCCGGGCGCCAGCATGGCGGCCACGCCGACCGCCGTGACGACGGTCAGCCAGGTCTCGAGCCGCTTGCTCTCCGGCTCGTAGTGCGGCCTTGCGCCCTTCCTTGTGGCGGAAGCGGAAGACGCAATAGGCCATGAACAGGACGACGGCGGCGAAGACGACGCCGGTGATCCAGAAGGTGATGACGAGCGTGTGGTCGATATAGCCCCAGTTGGACGCGATCGGCGTCCACCACCATGGGCTCAGCACGTGAAACAGCACGGAGCCGACGACGACGAGAACGAGTACTAGCGCAATGGCCATACCCTAGTTCCTCCCGACATTCCGAGCTGGTTTCCCCCCTCGCTCGGAACGTCAATGTCATCATGCGTGATTTGTTTTGGGATTTCTAGTGCCCGGGGCCACCATCCCACGAACG
The DNA here is from genome assembly GCA_963839875.1 of uncultured Solirubrobacterales bacterium. GTDB lineage: Bacteria > Actinomycetota > Thermoleophilia > Solirubrobacterales > 70-9 > CAVUAT01. The sequence continues at coordinate 12,318 of CAWIWP010000009.1, read as the reverse complement.
GTTTTTGGACCACGCGCGTCATTGGGATCCGCAGCCGGCGTCAAATATTCTCCTCCTGCGCGCAAGCCTTGCCGGCCGACCGCCCACCGATCCTACCGGGCGGTTGACGTGGAGCTTCTTGACGGTCTACCGGAAGCGCCGTGTAGACGGAGCGATGAACAGCTCATTTGAGCCCACGGACCTTGATCAGCTTTTCGATGCGGCGGTGGCAACCGCCAATTGAGCGGCGAACGCGCGCTTGTAGGCGGGCCGCGCTTCGCCGCGGGCGACATAGGCGGAAAGGCTCGGATATTCCTCCAGCAGGCCCGATCCCTTCAGCCTGCGCAGCACATGCACCATCATCAGGTCGCCGGCGCTGAACTCGCCGTCGAGCCAGTCGGCATCGCCGAGCCGAGCGGAAAGTTCGCCCAGCCGGACCCGGACGCGATCCTCGACCATCGGCAGGCGCTCCTCGTACCAGGGCTTGTCGCCTTCCGCGTAGTTTGGCGATGTTCGCAGCTCGACGATCGGCGGCTCCACCGTGCTCAGCGCGGCAAACATCCAGGTGATCGCGCGCGCCCGGGCATTCGCATCGTCCGGCAGCAGGCCCGCGATGGCGCTCGGCGATATGGAAGACGATCGCCCCCGATCTCGAACAGGACGAGATCGCCTTCCTCATAGGTCGGGATCTGCCCGAAAGGATGCAGCGCCAGATGCGCGGGCTCCTTCATCTCCTTGAACGAAACAAGGCGGACGTCGTAGGGCTGGCCCACTTCCTCGAGCGCCCAGCGAACGCGCATGTCCCGCGCCAGTCCCTGGCCCTTGTCGGGCGAGCTTTCAAAGGCGGTGATGGTGATCGTCATTGCAATGCTCCCAGTGGTTGGGTGGCGCTCGCTCTTGCACTGCATACTAGGACGAACCGCCTACGCGGCTCCCGACAATTTGCATCGGCGCGTGAGCGGGTCCTTTTATGGAACGTCAGATGGCAGAAGCGCATTTCAGGCTCATGGTGCGCCGTTGGGCCAATGGGAAGGCTCGGCGCCCATATTCACTGGGCGGGATTGTCTAGAAAACGAAAGGATGAGGAAATGGCCGTTGCAAAGAGCACAATCTGCCTGTGGTACGACAAGGACGCCGAGGCGGCAGCCCGCTTCTATGCCGAGACATTTCCGAACAGCTCCGTGAGCGCTGTCCATCATGCACCTGGCGACTATCCGGACGGCAAGAAAGGTGACGTGCTGACCGTCGATTTCACAGTGGCCGGCATTCCCTGCATCGGCCTCAACGGTGGTTCAACGTTCAAGCACAACGAGGCCTTCTCGTTCCAGATCGCCACAGACGACCAGGAAGAGACTGATCGCTATTGGAACGCCATCGTCGGCAACGGCGGGAAAGAGAGCGAATGCGGCTGGTGCAAAGACAAGTGGGGCGTCTCCTGGCAAATCACACCGCGCGCCCTGACCGACGCGATGGCGGCCGGCGGCGGCGAAGCAAAACGCGCATTTGATGCCATGATGAAAATGCAGAAAATCGACGTGGCCAAGATCGAAGCGGCGCGGCGCGGCTGAGAAATAGTCGCCCACGTCAGTCGAAGGTGCTGGTAGCGCTGGCCGGGCGCCCGGGTGGCGATCAGTGTCTCCGGTGCCGCTCAGCCGGATCATGGTTCCACAATTCGCCGAGCAGCAAAGCGAATGCCGCCTGCGCGCAAAATGGAACCTTTGTTGGTGCCCGCCGGTTTTTGGGACCAGCAGCCAGCCCTCAAGCGGAGGTATCAGTCCATGGCATTCCGGGCTCTCAGATTTATGACAGCGTTGCTGGCTTCGACGGCCATCCTCTCCGTGGCCGCCTTGCCGCCCCGGACAGCATCGGCCCAGGCCCAGGATAAGGTCGATCCAAAGTCTTTGAAGCCGGCTGCTACGGGCCATGCGGAAAGCGCCGAAGGTCTGCGCGTCTACTACGAGGTCTACGGCGAAGGCGAACCGATCGTCGTGATGGCGGGCGGGTTGATGGACATCAGCACCATGGCCCAGACAATCGGTCCGCTCTCGCGCACCCGTCAGGTTATCGGCATCGACCTCGAGGGGCATGGCCGCACCGCGCTGCGCGACACGCCGATGACCCAGGCGCGAAACGGCGACGATGTTGCCGCCGTGTTAAAGCATCTCAAAATCGCCAAAGCTGATGTTGCAGGCTATTCGCACGGTGGCGACGCCGCGATCCGCATGGCGATCCAGCATCCGGACATGGTCCGCAACCTGATCGTCATTTCAACCGCAGCCGAACGCGACGGCTGGTATCCGGAAGGGTTGGAAGGAATGGAAGCTGTCGGCTCGGCTCTGGCTGAGCAGATGAAAGAGACCCCGATCTACACGCGCTACGCCGAAGTTGCCCCACATCCGGAGCAGTTCCCGCTGTTGCTCGATCGCATGGGCGAGCTGATGCGCAAGGATTACGACTGGCGGCCGGAAATCGCCAAGCTGCCTATGCCGGCGCTCTTGTTGTTCGCCGATCACGATGCCGTCTCGACCAAGCATATAGCGGAGTTCTTCGCCTTGTTTGGCGGCGGCGTGAAGGATCCGGGCTGGGACGATACGCCGGAATATGCCCGCGCCCGGCTCGCCATCGTGCCGGGCTACACGCATTACAATTTCGGCCAGGGGCCGGATATCGCGCGCGTCATCGAAAGCTATCTGACGCACCCCACCTCGAAGGCAACCCAGTTCGCGCCGGAGTAGACAGTCAGCGTCTAGCGCGAACGCTACGCCTGATTACTTGCCGAAGAAACCCCACAAGCGGGTTTTCAACGGCTCCGAAATCTCGTCCAGATAAGCCTGGCTCTGATAGGCGACAAAAATCGAGATCACGACCACGAACACCAGCGTTCCGACAAAGATGCCGAAGATGTAAAGGCCGGTTACGAAATCAGGCGTCTCGTCCTTGAAGAGCCGTTCGATATAGCGGGCGAGAGAACCAACAAATTCCCACAGCGAGGCCGCGGCCAGAAACCACGGCGACAACAGAATTGCTGCCGGGATGTAGGAGAACGGTGGCCAGATGTTGAACGCGCGCACGAGGCCGAAAGCGTCGACGGAAAAGATGAGATTGTTGTAGATGATGACGAAAGCGATGAACGCCGTGAGGCCTGTCACATCCGTCGAGATTGACCGGTGGACGCGCTCGCCCTCGACGGTAATTTAACTCGGCGTTCCCTCGCGCTTCGACAAGTGCCCCTCCTATCAAAACCCCAGCAAACTAGATCAGGTTAGATGGTTAGCGGCAAGCATCACAGGAACCCAGCCGGATCGAGCAGTGTCACGGGTCGATATGCTCGGGCATCTCTTTCAGCTGGTCGACGGACATCTGTGTGACGGCATGAACGGCGCCATCTTCATCGCGCATGAAATCCAGTTGACTTGCGTAAAGCGCAACGCGCTTTGATCCGATCCCGAGAAATCCGCCGACATCAAAAACGACTTGCGCCTGATCGCCGGAGCCGTGAACGTGATCGACGGTGCTGATCTCATCGTCGTCGGCGCCGTAGATGGTCGCGCCCTCGATGTTGTCGGCAAGCAGTTCTCCGCTTGTCAGGCGAACGTGGTTGGTGTGGTCCATTTTGGTCTCCTCGCGGGTTGCTGTTCAGAACCCGCGAAGGAGCCAACTGTTCCGCATGGAGAAAGGTAATCGGTTAGACCGAGCAAAAGCGTGGGCGCGCCTGCATCGGTCAACCGGACTTATATTCAGCCGCCTCGCGCCATCGCTTCAGCGCCGTCATCTCGCTTTGATCGGTCGTCTCGATGATGTCGCCGAGGCATTTGCCGGTCGCGATCCAAACTGTCCTGGATACTTGCGAAACGTTCACCTCGGTCTCGTGGCCCCGCACCTTGACCTTGTGCGTCTTCTCCATTCGCCTGCCCTCGTGGGGCCGCCCGCATGAAGAGGATTGCCGATTATCGCCGCACCGGCAAGTACGCAGTAGCTGTTGGCGCAGCAAAAATGGCTCGCTGTCAACGCAGCAAGCTCGAGGGCGCCCCGGCACAGGACCTGACTGAGAGACGCCGGCGCCTATGCAGGCTGGAACGAATGCGCATAGGTGACGTTAGGGCCACGTCCGGGGGAGAGCCCAGTCATGCCAAATTATCGCTACGAGTTTTTCGAGGGCGAGGAAAAACCGGAAACGGTGGTCGACCTCCCGAATGACCGTGCCGCGGCGGAGCAAGCGCTGCTGACGGCCCGGGAGACCATGGCGGACAGCATATTGGATGGCGTCGATCCGAGAGACTGGATCACGAAGGTTTATGACGAAGCCGGCAATCTGGTCGCCACGGTGACGTTCGCGGACGTGGTCGGCGGGATTGACGAGGGCCTTGCTGATGTGGATGAACCTGGGGTGACGCGATCGGGGTAGCCCATACTGGTGAAAGGTGACAGAAAACCTGGATGTCGAACCACGCCGCACAGCCTCTCATCAGAAGCCTTCGAACTCCATGACGTGGTTTCCGAAGCGGAATGTGCAGAAATCGAAGCATTGCCGCTGCGGATACGCTCTTTTTCGCGCGGCGATGAACTTGTCCAATCGCATTCGCGACCGTCCGAGAGTTGCCTGGTCCTGTCCGGTTTCGCCGGCCGTGCCGTCTATCTCGAGAATGGAACCCGCCAACTCACCGCCGTACATACGGCTGGGGATTTTGTCGATCTGCATGCACTGCTTTTGAAAGTGATGGACCACTCGGTCATTGCTCTGTCCGCCTGCAGGGCGGCATACATCCCGCATCCGCAGCTAACCGACGTCTGCACGAGAATGCCCCACCTGGGCAGGCTGTTTTGGCTCTCGACCGTCATCGACGCTGCGATCCACCGCGCTTGGCTCACCTGCATCGGCAGAAGGTCGCCGGCAAAACATATCGGGCATTTGCTGTGTGAGATTTACATACAGCTCAATGCAATGGGACTTGCAAGCGACAACACCTTCGAGTTTCCGGTAACGCAGGGCGAATTGTCCGACATGATTGGGCTGTCTCTCGTGCGCGTCAACAAGACCATCCAGACGCTGCGAACCCAGAACCTTTTCACCTGGGAAGGAACCCGGGTTGTGATCAGGAATTTCGAACAGCTGGCGGAATTCTCAGGCTTCGATCCGACCTATTTGAACCTGCACGTGGAACCTCGTTTGACCCGACGGGCAAAGCTTGCGGTTGTTGTTTATCGTGAATTTCTCGGCCGGATAGCGGCGGCAAATTCCTCCCATGCAGCCGACTTCACCAGCGGCTCAACCAGGCCGCTTCTGTAGGCCTTGAGCGCGAACGCGTCGAAGGCCACCCGCGGGGCAAGGCGTCCTGCCATTGCTTCCTCGGTCAACTGCCTAAGCGTATCAAGCTCAGGATCGTCCCCGGGCCAACGCGTGAGGGCGATCGACACCTCTTTCAGGCTGGAAACGGTGAAGCGCTGGTTGTTTGCGAAGACGAGCGTCAATGGGCCTAGATTGGACAATCGCTGCGCCTAAAAGCTTGCGCGCAGCATGACGTATCCGATCGAGATCATCGCGGCGCTTATGACGAATGTGGTGAGAATGAAAAACAGCAGCAGCAAGTCATTCGGCTGACCCGGACCATTCCCGAACACGGCAGTTCTCAAACCCTTGAACATGCTCCGACGCTATCGTCAGGGGGGCGGGCCCGAAATCAAATTTGACATATCGACTGGTAGATGTTCGGCGCGGCGTGGTCGCCACGGCTGACGAGGAGTATCGTTGCCATCGTAGCGGCAAGGGTTATGGCGGTTGAAAACATCGCCCGCGCCCCCCGATCCGGACTGAGTAGGTGAGCGAGTGTTCCCAACAGTTACCGGATTGGCGGTGTCGCCAGTTCTACAAGGTGACCGTTGATGTCGCGGAGCAAAGCTATCGTTTGGCCCCAGGGCTTGGGCTGAGGATGGCAGTCAATTTGCTCGCTCCCGCCCGTATTGCCTGCTCCAGTGCGCCGTCGATGTCGTCGACGATCAGGGCAATGAAACCTGTTCCTGGCGTCGAAAGGGGTCTGGCGCGCTGATACGGCAAATCTCCTACCATCGCGTTTTCCCAAAGCGCCTCTCCCGTGAACGACAGCAAAGCCTCTCCGGTCTGCAGCTCGGCATACTGCCCGGTCGGGTGCATGTATCGAAGCTCCAAACCGAATGCGTTGACGTAGAAATCGACAGTCTTGGAAACGTCGGGGACTATTGCGGAATAGCCTGCGAACTTGGTCATCAGGAACTCCCTTCGTCAAAGGGCTTGAACGCATGGGTCGGCTTCGCGTTCTGCGCGAGAATGGATGTCAACCTACTAGGTCAGGGCAATTCGGGGATCGATCCAACGCATCCTTGTGCCGGCGCTCTTCAGCCTCCCACCGGCTCTTTTCATCGGCCTCCGACTGTTCCAGTTCTTTTCGCCGCCGGGAAAGATCTTCGATCGCCTGGTCGTGGCGGGCCTTTGCTTTCTCAAACGCTGCATCCGCAGCGGCGGTCAACCGCTCGCGCTCCTGCCTGGCTTTCTCGCGGCGCGCCTCTTGCTTAGCTTGCTCGCGACGCTCTTGCTGCTCGGCTCGCTCGCGATCCGCCTCCTTCTTCTGACGTTCCTGAGCCTGCTTCTTCGCCTCTTTCGCGGCAGCTTTCTCGGTGGCGTCGGGGCTCGGCTCGGCAGGCTTCTTGCCGGATTTGGGTTCAGATCGAGGCGCCGGCGCGGCGTCCTCGACGGGTACTTTCGGGAGCTTGGCCTTTTCAGTGTAGTCGGCGTCCGACCCAACCGGCCGCCGCAACACGACGCCCGGCTTGCCCATCGTCGCTTTGACGACTTTCGGGTCGTCGGTCTCCTCCGCAAAACCGCGTTGGAAGATATAGGGGTCGGACCCCCAGGCTTCCGCCGCCGCCTTCATCGACGGCGCGGCGATCGCCAGAATCAAAAAACCCAACGGACGTACGGAATACTTTGAGCTTCCTGGCCATGCGATGATGTCCCGCGAAAAAAATGCTTCGCCAATAGGCCTCTGCGCAGATCATGTCGCGTCGGACAGCCGCGCGCCAGTTACAGTCGTTGAAAAGTGGTGCCCAGGGCTGGAATCGAACCAGCGACACACGGATTTTCAGTCCGTTGCTCTACCAACTGAGCTACCTGGGCTTGCGCGCCGGCGGAATTTGCCGGGCCGCTCGCATGAGAGGCGCAAGCCCCCTGAAAGCGGGCGGGTTATAGCACGCAAATGATGCCTGTCCAGCGCATCGCAAGCCGAAATATTCGCTCCATGTCGAGCACTGCCGCACCGAGGCCCATGCGCGGCCGGGCGATCAGCCCTCGTCGCCGGATTTGGGCTTGTCCGCTTCGTCGTCCTCGTCGTCGCGGGCCGGAATGACGTAGGCGCCGGAAAACCAGCGGTTCAGGTCGACGTCCTTGCAGCGTGGCGAGCAGAACGGGTAGGTCTCGCGCGCCGACGGCTTGCCGCATTCGGGGCAGGGGCGGCGGGCGCGCAGCGGCGCGACATTGCTGCCGCGCGTCGGCGGCTGGCGTCGGGTCTGTTGTCGTTGCCCGCGTCATTTCTTGCCTGCGCCGGCTTGCCGACGTCAGCCAGTTGAAATGGACCGGATAGCCGTCGGCGGCCAGCAGCCAGACGGTCTCGTAGAGCGGCAGGCCGACGACATTGGTGTAGGAGCCGACCAGCTTGACGACGAAGGCGCCGGCCAGGCCCTGGACGCCGTAGCCGCCGGCCTTGCCGCGCCATTCGCCGGAGGCGAGATAGGCGTCGATCTCGTCGCGCGACAGGCGCTTGAAGCGCACGCGCGTCTCGACCAGGCGCTGGCGGCGCTTGCCGTCCGGCGTGATCAGCGCAGACGCCGGAATAGACCCGGTGCGCGCGGCCCGACAGGAGCCGCAGGCAGTATTCGGCCTCGTCCAGCGTCTCGGCCTTGGGCAGGATGCGCCGGCCGACCGCGACCACCGTATCGGCGGCGAGCACGAAGCGGATGGTCGAAATCCGGCTCCTTGGCGAGCACGGCATAGCGCGCGCTCGCGCCTTCTGCCGCGCGACAGCCGCTTGGCCAGCGAGCGCGGCTGCTCGGCCTCGCGCGGCGTCTCGTCGATGTCGGCCGGCAGGACGCGGTCAGGCTCGATGCCGGTCTGCTGCAGCAGCTCGAGCCGGCGCGGCGAGCCGGAGGCCAGCACAGCTTTGCCGATCGACGGTGCCCATCCGGCAGGTCGCGCCCGTCGGCTTACTTGAAGCGGTAGGTGATGCGGCCCTTGGTCAGGTCGTAGGGCGTCATCTCGACCAGCACCTTGTCGCCGGCCAGCACGCGGATGCGGTTCTTGCGCATGCGGCCGGCGGTGTGGGCGATGATCTCATGCTCGTTCTCGAGCTTCACGCGAAACGTCGCATTGGGCAGCAGTTCGGTGACGGTGCCCGGAAATTCGAGGACTTCTTCTTTCGGCATTCTATTCCTTTGGCTGGGATGTGACCGGCGCGAACGGCCGGAAAATCGCGCGGAACCTATAGTATCGGGATCGGTTTGTGAACCTCAGCCACAGTTTTCTTGCGCGAATGCATAGCCGCCTGCCGCGCGCACGACATGGTGGATTCCGGCGACGTGACTGCCGGCGACATACCAGCCTTCGCGGGCGGCGGATTTCGAACGCCATTTGCCGGCTGTGGATAGCTGCGGCTGGGTCGATGTCGTAGATCAGCCCAATGTCGGGATCGGCGAGCTGCAGCGCGTCAAGATGCACGATGTCGGCCCAGACCAGAAGGCTGCGGCGGTCGTCATGCACGAGGAAACCGGTGTGGCCCGGCGTGTGACCGGGCAGCGCCATCGCGTTGATGCCGGGCAGCACCGGGCCGATGTCGATGGCCGACACGCGGTCGCCATAGATCCGCTTCAGGCGCTTCACATTGGCGATGCCGTTGCGCTTCTTGGCCGGCGGCTCCGCGCCGGACGGTTCGTCGACATAGAAGGCGAGGTCGCCGCGCGGCACATGCACCTGCGCGTTGGGATAGCGCGCCGCTTCGCCTTGAAACAGCCCGCCGATATGGTCGCCATGGATATGGGTGAGCAGGACGTGGTTCACCTGCTCCGGCGCGAAGCCGGCGTCGCGAAGCGCCAGCGGCGCTTTGCCGAAATCAGGGCCGTCGATCTTCGCCCGCGCCGGAATCGATCAGCACCAGCCCTTCCGGCCCGTGCAGGGCAAAGCAGTTGACGTCCACCGCGAAACTCGGGCCGCCCCACGCGCGATGGCCGCCTGGCGCGCGGTCGCTCCTTTGGCATGCGTCAAATGGTCGATGGAGGCCCGGTAATGCCGTCGCGCAGCACATAAATCTCGTAAGCTCCGACGGAAAGCGTCGTTGAGCTCAAGATATCCACCGGCGCATTCTCCAATCTAGCCCCGCCAATGCAGCACGCAGACCAGCGTGAACAGCCGCCGCGCGGTGTCGAAGTCGATCTCGATCTTGCCGGACAGCCGGTCGAGCAGCGTCTGCGAGCCTTCGTTGTGCAGGCCGCGCCGTCCCATGTCGATCGCCTCGATCTGCCTCGGCGTCGAGGAGCGGATCGCGTCGTAATAACTCTCGCAGATCATGTAGTAGTCCTTGATGATCTTGCGCAACGGAGTCAGCGAGAGGATATGCGTGACCACGGCGTCGCCGCTCTCGCGCGCGATCGCGAACACGAGGCGCTGTTCGGCCAAGGAAAGCTTGAGCCTGTAGGGACCCCCGTCGGCGTCGTTGACGGCGGGCCCTACAGGCTAAAACTCGCGCTCGCCGAACAGCGCCTCGTCTTCGCCATCTCGCGCGAAAGCGGCGACGATGTCGTCACCCACATCCTCTCGCTGACGCCTTTTCGCCGGATCATCAAGGACTACTACATGATCTGCGAGAGCTATTACGACGCGATCCGCTCGTCGACGCCGAGCCAGATCGAGGCGATCGATATGGGCCGGCGCGGCCTGCACAATGAAGGCTCGCAAACGCTGCTCGACCGGCTGGCCGGCAAGATCGAGATCGATTTCGACACCGCGCGACGCCTTTTCACGCTGGTCTGCGTGCTGCATTGGCGCGGGTGACCATGAGCATCCCGATACGCTCTCTGTCGGCCCGTACGAAATCCATACCTTCCTGGATGGCCTTTTCACCGACACATCGACCAGCTTATTCACAGCGGCGGCTCGAGCGGTGCGGCAACAGGCCATCGGCGCTTGGGGCAAGCCGGAATTCGTCATCGACGTCAATTGTTTCGGCCTGCACGGACCGGACGGGCTGATCCTGATCGATGCCGGCACTGGCCCGGCCTGGGGTCCTCACCTCGGCCATGCCGAAAGCGACGATGCGGGCTGCTGGCTTTTCGCGCGAACAAGTTTCCACGGTCCTGTTGACCCACATCCATGGCGACCATGCGCTCGGCCTGTTCGACAGGAACGCGCCCCGCTATCCCAACGCTGACTTCTGATCCCACGCGCCGAGCTTGAGTGGTTTGGCGACGAAGCGCGGAAAGACGCAGCGCCGAAAAACAGGCGTTCCGGCTTCCTGACGGTAGATCGCTTGCGCTGAAGCCTATGGCGTCGCATGTCGCGCCCATTGATGTTGGTCCGGTGCTGCCCGGCATCGACGCCATCGCGCTGCCCGGCCATACGCCCGGCCATACCGGCTATCTCGTGCATGACGACCGCCGCGCCGTATTGTTCTGGGCCGATATCGTGCATTTGGCGGATTTGCAGCTCGCAGATCCCGATCTGGGCTTCGATTTCGACATGGATCCGGCCACCGCCCGGCACAGCCGCCGTCACGCGCTGGAAAGTGCCGCCCGCGAAGGCTGGCATGTCGCCGGCAGCCATGTGCACGGAATCAGGCGTGTCGCGCGGAACGGCAATGGTTACGCCTTCGTTGAAGAATAGGGTCAAACGAGGTTCACAAAGCCGGCGCAATCATATAGGTTCCGCCAAATTTTTCCGGCCCCCGCCGGCCGAATCCCACACAAAGGAATAGAATGCCGAAGGAAGAAGTCCTCGAATTTCCGGGCACTGTGACTGAACTGCTGCCCAATGCGATGTTCCGGGTCAAGCTCGAGAACGAGCATGAGATCATCGCCCACACTGCCGGACGCATGCGCAAGAACCGCATCCGCGTGCTCACCGGCGACAAGGTGCTGGTTGAAATGACGCCCTACGACCTGACCAAGGGGCGCATCACCTACCGCTTCAAATAACCGCTCCGATGACCTCATCGGCAAAGCTGGTGCTCGCATCCGGGTCGCCGCGCCGCATCGAACTGTTGCAGCAGGCGGGCGTCGAGCCGGACCGCATCGTGCCGGCCGATATCGACGAGACGCCGCATCGGGCCGAACACCCGCGTTCGCTGGCCAAGCGGCTGGCGCAGGAAAAGGCCGAGGCAGCGCTCGCCAAGCTGCGCAAGGAAGACGGCTATGAGCCCGCTTTCGTGCTCGCCGCCGACACGGTCGTCGCCGTCGGCCGGCGCATCATGCCCAAGGCCGAGACGCTCGACGATGCGGAATTCTGCCTGCGCTTCCTGTCGGGCCGCTCGCATCGGGTCTATTCCGGCGTCGCCATGTTCGCGCCGGATGGCAAGCTGCGCCAGCGGCTGGTCGAGACGCGCGTGCGTTTCAAGCGGCTGTCGCGCGAAGAGATCGACGCCTATCTCGCCTCGGGCGAATGGCGCGGCAAGGCCGGCGCCTATGGCGTGCAAGGGCTGGCCGGGGCCTTTGTCGTCAAGCTGGTCGGCTCCTACACCAATGTCGTCGGACTGCCGCTCTACGAGACCGTCGGGCTTCTGACCGGCGACGGCTACCCCGTGCATTTCAACTGGCTGTCTGCCGGTCAGCCTGCGGACGCAAGAAATGAAGCCGGATTCCGAAAAGGACCAGCCTAAGATCGCCACCGCCTAGCAATGTAGCGCCGTTGCGGGCAAAACGCCCCTGCCCGGAATGCGGCAGACCGTCGGCGCGCGAGACCTATCCGTTCTGCTCGCCGCGCTGCAAGGATGTCGACCTCAATCGCTGGTTCTCCGGCGCATATGCCATCCCCGTGCGCGACGACGAAGATGACGAGGCGGACAAGCCCAAATAGGCGACGAAGAATGAGCGCCGGACGCATGTCCTGTGCGCAGGTGGCTCGGACATGGAACTTTTCGCCATGCGCTGGACAGGCATCAATTGCGTGCTATAACGCGCCCGCTTTGACGGGCTTGCGCCGGCACGCGATCGGCCGGCCCGCCCCCGCCAAGCCCAGGTAGCTCAGTTGGTAGAGCAGCGGACTGAAAATCCGCGTGTCGGCTGGTTCGATTCCGGGCCACGGAGCAGCCGCTTTTCAATGACTGTAAC
>CAWIWP010000008.1:0-37269 GCA_963839875.1 uncultured Solirubrobacterales bacterium | reverse complement strand
CTCGACTACGCCAAGGAGCGCGAGACCTGGGGCCGCAAGATCATCGAGAACCAGTCGATCGCATTCGACCTCGCGAACATGAAGACCGAGATCGACGCCGCCCGCCTGCTGGTCCACCGCGCCGCCTGGATGGGCCGCACCGGCAAGGACTTCAACGCCGCCGAGGGCTCGATGTCCAAGTACAAGGCCGGCGAGGTCGCCGTCTGGGTGACCGAGCGCGCGATCCAGATCCTGGGCGGCAACGGCTACTCGCGGGAGTTCCCCGTCGAGCGCATGCACCGCGACGCCAAGATCTACACGATCTTCGAGGGCACCTCGGAGATCCAGCAGCTGGTCATCAGCCGCGCGATCTCGGGCATGCACATCAAATAGTCCGGTACCGTGTTCAGGTAGTCGAGTACCGTGATCTTGGTGTCGACGGGGGGTCAAGAGGAAAGAATGATTCGCGCAACTACGGATAAGGCAGGGACCATGGACGCAAGGGCAGGGAACCCCTTCAAGCTCGCCGCGCTCGCGGCGGCAACTGTTGTGCTCGCGGCGCTCTTCGCCGCGGTGATCGCCGATTCGGCAGGAGCGGCCAAGACCAAGATCATCAGCAACACGAGCACCCTCGGTCCCAACGAGACTCCGCGCCTCACGGTCCTGTGCCCGAAGGGGAACCCGGCGTTCAAGTTCCCCTACGGCGGCGGCTCGTTCAGCAATGACTCCTACGAGGCGGACGGCGCCGGCGTCTACCCCCACTCCTACGAGCGGCTCGGCGTCCAGGGCGGCTACCACGTCACCCCGGTGAACTACGACCCCTCGCCCGCGGCGGCTTCGTCGCGCCAGATCACCCTGCAGGTCATCTGCGGACCCGAGCCGGGCAAGCTCAACCCGCCCCACCAGACCGTTCAGGTCGATCCGCCCGGGACGCATACCCACAACGTTCGCTGCACCGGCAAGCGCAAGCTGATCGGCGGCGGCTTCCAGCGGACGACCTTCGTCGGCCCGGTCCGCGGTGCCCCGCCGAGCGGTGTCTTCGCGACCGAGTCGCGCGCCGTCGCGCCCGAATGTGTGGCGCGTCAGCGGTGAAGCGTTCGGCAAGTTCGGCGGCGAGCTCACCGGCTTCGGCTACTGCCGCAAGAAGGGCGGGATGAGCACCGTCCGCTCGACGGTCCTGGTCCAACCCGGCGCGTACGCCACCGCGACCACGCCCGCCTTGTCCCGGGAAGAAGTCGCTGGCCTGGGCCGGCTGGACGACCAGCCCGCTGGGCTCGATCTTCTACGCAGGCGGCCCCCATCACCCCAACGACACGACGACCGGCGGGGGCTACAACCGCAGCCTCGCCGACGCCTTCCTCACCGTCGAGGGCTACTGCCTCCCCGTTCGCCCGATTCTCTAGCGGCGATCACATCCGGTGTAGGCGGCGCTACCGCGGGTAGTCCCTACCCATGAGCCAACAACGATACGGACAGCACCCAGAAGAGCGGTTGGGACCTGGACGCCTGGAGCGGCGCGGCGATTGTCTTCGTCGCCGCCGGCGCGGTCTTCGCGATCGGCGGCAACGTCGTCGGGATCGGCATGGTCGTCGCGGGGATCGCGATGCTCGTCGGTTCCTGGTGGCAAAGTAGGCACTGAATGCCGCTGGTCGACCCCACCAACACGGAGGCCTCCGAGGTCCAGCAGACCGATATCGAGGCCGCCGAGACCGAGGTGGAGGGCCCGCGCGGGCGCGACCGCCTCATCTGGCTGGCCGCGGCGATCGTCTTCGCCGCGGGCGGCGTGATCTGGGTCGTCAACTCCTCGGACCCGCCCGTGGTGGCGGTCATCTTCGTCGCCGTCGCGCTCGGGTGCATGGCGATGGCAGCGGGCTTCACCCGTCGCAAGTAGTCCCCGCACCTGTGACCCAGCCCACACCTGCCGCCGAGTAACAATTCCTACTCTGGGTAGTAATTAGTCCGATGGCCACGCCCGAGACCACGACACCTGAGACCCCCGTCGCCCCTCGCAGCGACCCCGACGCGGGCGGCGTTCCCGGCTGGCCCGATACCGATCTCGGCCCCTACCGCGAGATCGAGCTCCACGGCCACACCGTCGGCTACCGCCAGATGGGCGAGGGACCGCTGGTGGTCCTGCTCCACGGCATCACCTCCACATCCGATGCCTGGCGCGAGGTGATGCCCCGCCTCGCCGAGAACCACACCGTCGTCGCCCCCGACATGCTCGGCCACGGGATGTCGGCGAAGCCCCGCGGGGACTACTCCCTCGGCGCCTACGCCGCCGGCCTGCGCGACCTGCTGGCCGTCCTCGACTTCGACCGCGGCACCGTCGTCGGCCACTCGCTCGGCGGCGGGATCGCGCTGCAGTTCGCCTACCTCTTCCCCGAGCACGTCGAGCGCCTCGTGCTCGTCGGCTCCGGCGGCCTCGGCAGGGAGGTCCACCCCCTCCTTCGCGCCGCGACGCTCCCCGGCTCCGAGTGGGTCCTGCCGCTGATGGCCCGCGAGTGGACCGTCAACGCCGGCGACGCGGTCCGAAAGGTCGCCGCGAAGCTCGGCCTCGAGGCCGGCACCGACCTGGCCGAGTTCGCCCGCGGCTACGCCTCGCTGATCGAGCAGGGGTCGCGCGACGCCTTCCTCGACACGATGCGCAGCGTGATCGGCCCCGACGGCCAGAAGGTCTCGGCGCTCGACCGCCTCTACCTCGCCGACCAGGTCCCGACGATGCTGATCTGGGGCACCGACGACCCGGTCATCCCGGTCGCCCACGGCCGCAACGCCCACGAGATCATCAAGGGCAGCCGCTACGTCGAGATCCCCGGCTCGGGCCACTGGCCGATGCTGGACTCCCCCACCCGCGTCGCCACCGAGCTGACCCGCTTCATCGCCGAGACCGAGCCCTTCGACTACTCGATGGATTCGGTCCGCGAGCGGTTGAAGCGCGGGCCGAACGGCTCCAGCTCAGGCGCGCGAGCACCAGGGTTGGATTACTCCGCGCGATGCGGGGTATGCGCGGTTCATGGCGAGCAGAGGAACAGGCGGAGTCCCCACCCCTGCGTCGCCGCGGGCCGAGCCTGGCGGCACCCCCCTCAACCGCTCGATCACCAAGAAGATGCTGCTCGTCTTCATCGTCGGCGACATCCTCGGCGGCGGGATCTACGCGCTGGCGGGGACGGTCGGCGGCCGAGGTCGGCGGGGCGATCTGGGTCGCGTTCACCGTCGCGCTCATCCTCGCGGCCTTCACCGCGGCGAGCTACGCCGAGCTGACCACGAAGTACCCGCGCGCCGGCGGCGCCGGGCTGTTCGTGAACCGGGCGTTCGGCAACCCGATGCTCAGCTTCCTGGTCGCCTTCGCGGTCATGGCCTCGGGAATCACCTCCGCGGCGACGCTGGCGCGGGCGTTCGGCGGCGACTACCTGACCGCCTTCATCGATGTCGAGATCCTGGTCGGCGCGGTCGCGCTGCTGCTGGTCATCGGCGTCATCAACTTCATCGGCATCAAGGAGTCCGTGCGGCTGAACCTCGGCTTCACGGCCATCGAGGTGGGCGGGCCTGATCCTGATCGTGATCATCGGCCTCGGCGTTCTCTTCGACGGCGGCGGCGACCCGGGCCGCGCCTTCGAGTTCGACACGGCCGAGGGCAAGACCGCGATCGGGGCGATCCTCGGCGGCACGGCGCTGTCCTTCTACGCGCTGATCGGCTTCGAGGACTCGGCGAACGTCGCCGAAGAGGTCAAGGACCCGTCGCTCGCCTACCCGTTCGCGACTCTTCTTCGGCCTCCTGATCGCCGGCGCCGTCTACCTCGTGGTGACGATCGTCGCCTCGATGGTCGTCCCCACCGACGACCTCGCCGCCTCCTCCGGCCCGCTGCTCGAGGTCAACCAGGGGCCCGCTTGCGGTCAACGACAAGGTCTTCTCGGCCATCGGCCTGCTCGCGCTCTCGAACGGCGCGCTGATCAACCTGATCATGGCCTCGCGCCTGCTCTACGGGATGGCCGAGGAGAAGGTCATGCCGCGGCCGCTCGCGTACGTCAACGAGGCCCGCAAGACGCCGGTGGTCGCGATCGTGCTCGTCACCGCCCTCGCGATCGCCCTCGCCGCGACCGGCGACCTGGCCGACCTCGCCTCGACCACGGTCCTGCTGCTGCTCGCCGTGTTCATCGTGGTCAACATCAGCGTCCTCGTCCTGAGGAAGGACACGGTGGACCACGACCACTTCTCGGTCCCGACCTTCGTCCCGATCGTCGGCGCCATCGGCGCCGCGGTCGTCCTGACCCAGCCCGACGCCGAGACCTACGCGCGCGCCGGGCTGATCATGCTGCTCGGGGTCATCGTCTTCATCCCGACCTACCTCGCGACGCGCCGAGAAAACCGGGAGAACGCTCGCAGCTGACAGGACCGTCGCCCTCGGCGGCGAACCAGGGGGCATGGATGAACTTCTGAAGTACCTGGATGGCGCGGAGCTGGACGCGGAGAGTGGGTCCTCGTGTCGGCCGTCGGTATCGCAGCCGGCATCGGCATCGCTGCGTTGCTGCTGCTTGCGGTCGTCTGAGCCGAGACCGCCGGACCGCCTGAAGCGCCTAGCCTGAAGGTGTGGACCTCGACAGGCTGAATACCGCGCTCGCCGAGGCGGGCGAGCCCTCTTACCGCGCGGGCCAGGTGTGGGAGTGGACCGCGCGCGGCGCGCGCTCCTACGACGAGATGACGAACCTGCCCGAGGAGCTTCGGGACCGGCTTGGCAGACGCGGTTCCCCTCTCGTCCCTGGAGCTGAAGCACGAGGCCAAGTCCGACGACGGGACCGTCAAGGCGCTGTTCGACGACCCACGACGGGCGGCCGCTCGAGGCCGTGCTGATGCGCTTCCGGGACGGGCGGCGGTCGATCTGCGTCAGCTCGCAGTCGGGGTGTCCGCTCGACTGCCGGTTCTGCGCGACCGGGCAGATGAAGTTCGGGCGGAACCTGACCGCCTCGGAGATCGTCGACCAGGCGCTGCACTTCCGCCGGATCGAGGAGGTCGACCACTGCGTCTTCATGGGGATGGGCGAGCCGATGATGAACCTCGACGCGGTGCTCGAGGCCTGCGAGCTGCTTGCCCGACGTCGGGATCACCAGCCGGCACACGACGATCTCGACCGTCGGCTGGGTCCCCGGCATCGAGCTGCTGACCGAGCAGGAGCGCCCGATCCGCCTCGCCTTCTCGCTCCACGCCCCCGACGACGCGCTGCGCTCGGAGCTGATGCCGGTCAACGACCGCTACCCGCTCGACGAGGTGCTCGCCGCCTGCCGCGCCCACTACGAGAAGCGGAACCGCCGCGTCTACATCGAGTACGTGATGCTCGCCGGCGTCAACGACCGCGTCGAGCAGGCCCACCAGCTCGCGGAGCTGCTCGACCCGAAGGCCTTCAAGGTGAACCTGATCCCCTTCAACCCGACGGGCGCCGGCTTCCAGGGCTCGGGCCCGAAGGCGATCGAGGCGTTCCGCAAGGCGCTGGCGGGCAAGGGGATCCCGGTGACGGTCCGCCTGACGCGCGGCCGGGACATCGACGCGGCGTGCGGGCAGCTCGCCGCGACCGCCACCGCCTGACGCAGGCTCAAGTCGCGGCGGGCGCGCTCGTGCATCGCTGTCCTGATCCCTGCCTACGATTTCGGGCATGGCTGGCAAGTCCAAGAAGCAGCTCGATGCTCGGCGGTACCTGTTCGCCCTGAAGGGGAGGACCCTCTACACGCTGGGGCAGGGGAAGCCGAACCGGATCATCTCGATCGATCGCAAGGCCGTGACCGTGGGGACCGAGAAGTCGCCCAAGGGGACGCCTCTTCAGATCGAGAAGGTCCAGGACGCGCTCGACCGGCTGGCCAAGGACGGGAAGGTCGCGGTGAACGGCAAGTCGCTCGGCCCCCGGTCGGGGTTCATCGGCGCCGTGCTGGCGACCGTGCCCGGCGCCGAGGTCGACGAGAAGCCGCCGGCTGTGCGCCTGCCCGGGGCGAAGGGCAAGGCAAGAAGTCGAAGAAGAAGTCCTCGAAGTCCGGGAAGAAGAAGTCGAAGAAGTAGCGCCCGGCCTCAGCCGGGAAGCTCGCCCTCGACCACCGGCTCGAGGACGACGTGGACGGGGAGGGCCGAGCTCTGCTCGTCGACGATCAGCTCGATCGTGTAGGTCCCCTCCTCCTCGGCCTGGAACTGAATCGCGGCCGAAATCAGGAAGTTGTTGAGCCAGTCTTCCTGGGGATTCTCGGCGCCGATCGCGAACTCTCCCCCGCCCTCGGCGATCGTTTCGCCGGCCGGGTTCTTGACGATGTTGCGCCACGAGTGCATGTGGTCGGGGCCGATCTCCTCCGAGGTGGCGGTGAGGCGGACGGCGAGCATCAGCCCGACCATCGCGGGGAGCTCGGGGACCGCCTGGCGGTCGATGCCGCCGCCGACGATCGTCGCGAGGTTGTCGTGGATCTCGGCGTGGCGCGCGGGGATGACCCAATCGATGTTCACGCCGGGCAGGCTAGGGGTCGGCGCGGGTCCGCAAGCCTTGGCTCAGGCTGAAGCGGACTCGAGTCCCAGCGCGTACGCGATCGCGTCGAGCGCCGGCGCGTCCTCCTGGCGACCGACGCCGAAGCTGAGTCGCCGCTCCGCCGGCCTCCCAGCCGATCTCGAAGAACGGGCAGCAATCCCGCTCGACCGCCACGAGCTCTTCGACCTCGGCGGAGTCGGTGTCGGGGCCGAGGACGACCTCGAAGCGGCGTGGCTCGCGGGCGACGACCAGTGCGCCGTCGCCCGCGCTCCGGTAGCGCGCCGCCTGCGCCTCGAGGCCCGCCGCGTCGAGCGAGCAGGACCTCGGGACGACCGGGAGCGAGCGCGACTCCATCAGCGACCTCCGTCATGCGACCACGTCACGCCGCCACCGGCGCCTCGCCCTTGGCGCTGAGCTCGACGTGGGCGCGGCTGTCCTTGTTCCGGATGAGAACCAGGGTCAGGACGAGGCCGGCGACGGCGAACAGGGCTCCGCCGAGGAACGCGTCCTGGAAGCCGTCGACCAGGGCGTTCGGCACCGCGGCCGGGTCTCCGCCGGCCTCCGCGACCTGCGTCGTCGATCGTGGAGTTGGCGATCGCTCGCCAGGATGGCGAGGCCGATCGCTCCGCCGATCTGCTGCGAGGTGTTGATCAGCCCGCTGGCGAGGCCCTGCTCCCGGTCCTGGATCCCCGAGACGGCCGCGATCGTGGTCGGCACGAAGCTGAAGCCGAGGCCGATCGCGGCGATCACCGACGGCCCGAGGATGTCGGAGGTGAAGCTGCCGCCCGCGCTGATCTGGCTGAACCAGAACAGGCCGATGGCGATGAGCCCCATGCCCATCGCCAGCACCGGCTTGAACCCGATCTTGGTGACGAGCTGCGAGGCGATGCCGGCCGAGAGGATGATCGCGATCGACAGGGGCAGGTACGAGAGCCCCGTCTTGATCGGGCTGTACCCGAGGACGTCCTGCATGTAGAGCGTCACGAAGAAGAACATCGAGAAGAGCGACGCTCCGACGAGCAGCCCGACGACGTTCGCGCCGGTCAGGGTCCTCAGCTTGAAGATCCTGAACGGGACGAGCGGCGCCTTGGAGCGCAGTCTCGATCGCCGCGAAGATCGCGAACAGCGCCGCCGAGGCGGCAAGCAGTCCGATCGTCTGCGTCGAACCCCAGCCGGCCTCGCCGGCGTCGACGATCGCGTAGACCAGGACCGACAGCGCCGCGGTGACGCTGACCGCGCCCGCGACGTCGAAGTTCCGGGTCTGGCCCTCGTTGCGGCTCTCGCCGAGCAGTCGGGGCGTCAGCGCCAGGACGATCAGTGCGACGGGCACGTTGACCCACAGGACCCACTCCCAGCCGAGGCCGTCGGTGAGCACGCCGCCGAGCAGGACGCCGGCGGCGCCGCCCGAGCCCGCGACCGCACCCCAGGCGCCCAGCGCCTTGTTGCGCTCGGAGCCGTCGGTGAAGAGGGTCGCGACGATCGAGAGCGCGGACGGCGCGATGATCGCGGCGCCGAGGCCCTGGGCCGCGCGGGCGGCGATCATCTGGCCCTCGTTGGAGGCGAAGCCGGCGAAGAGCGAGGCGACCGCGATCACGATCAGGCCCGCCATGAAGACGCGCCGGCGGCCGAGCAGGTCGGCCATGCGCCCGCCGAGCAGCAGGAAGCCTCCGAAGGTGAGGATGTATCCGTTGACGATCCAGGAGAGGTTCTCCTGCGAGAAGCCGAGGTCCTCGCCGATCGAGGGCAGCGCGATGTTCACGATCGACGCGTCGAGGACGACCATGAACTGGGTCATGCACAGGAGGGCCAGCGCCCACCATCTCTTTTCGCGGTACTCGGCTTCTGTCGTCATCTCTGGCCTCCTGTGGTCACGGTCGTGAATAATCGGAACTGGAGTTCCGGTTTCGGTTGCGCACTATACGGAATCGAAGTTCCGGTTGCGTGATGGCTCCCACACAGACAGACGAGACAGCCACCCCAGATGTGACCCACCCGCATCCGGCGGTGCGGGTCCAACGCGCCGACGCCCGGCGCAACCGCGAGGCGATCCTGGAAGCGGCCCGCGCCCTCTTCGCCGAGCACGGCTACGACGCCCAGATGGACGACGTCGCGCGCGCCGCCGGCGTCGGCGTCGGGACCGTCTACCGCCACTT
The DNA here is from genome assembly GCA_963839875.1 of uncultured Solirubrobacterales bacterium. Taxonomy (GTDB): domain Bacteria; phylum Actinomycetota; class Thermoleophilia; order Solirubrobacterales; family 70-9; genus CAVUAT01. Next base: position 28,640 of record CAWIWP010000008.1, on the reverse strand, counting down.
CCCCACCAAGGAGGACCTGCTCCAGGCCCTGATGGTCCGGCGCTTCGACCGGCTCACCGCCCGCTGCGCCGAGGCAGTCGCCGAGGCCCGCGAGGGCGACCCGTGGTACGCGTTCCGCGACTTCATCCTCTTCTCGGCCGACCTCCAGTCGACCGACCGCGCCCTCTCCGAGGCGATGGCGGACCGCTCGGACCGGATGTCCTGCTGCGCGGAGGACTCCGGGCTGATCGTCCAGCTCGACATGCTCGTGAAGGAGGCGAAGAAGGCCGGCGTGCTCCGCAAGGACTTCCAGAACGAGGACGTCCCCTCGATGATCTGCTCGATCGGCGCCGTCTCGATCGCCTCCGGCCAGCGCCCGGGCCTGCGCTGGGACCGCGTCGTCCGCATCTGGCTCGACGGCGTCGCGCGCCGAGTCCGCGAGCGAGCGCCTCCCCCGCATTCAGAGATAGGGTTCCGGCGATGCCGCGCGTCGCCCTCGCACTGCTGGTTCTCGCCGCCGCCCTCGGGACCGGCCTCGCCGCCTGCGGGGACGACGAGGAGTCGGACACGGTGACCGAGACCGTCGAATCCACCTCGTCGGACACCAGCGACACGACTACCGACGCCGACACCACCGAGACCGAGCCGCTGCCCGCCGGAGAGCGCCGGGACCGAGGGCCCGGACTTCTTCAGCTCGCCCACCAAGAACATCGCCTGCCACCTGGACCCCAAGTTCGTCCGCTGCGACATCGCGGAGAAGACCTGGAAGCCGACGCCTCTGAACGAGCCCTGCAAGCTCGACTACGGGAACGGGATCCAGCTCGGTCCGGGGAACGCGGGCGCGGAGTTCACCTGCGCCGGCGACACCACGCTCGGCGCGCCCGAAATCCTTGGCTACGGCCAGCGTGCGCAGCGCGGAGTCAACTTCTGCGACTCGAGCGAAGCGGGCATCACCTGCTCGAACCTCGAGACCGGCGCCGGCTTCTTCATCAGCCGCACCAGCTACCGGATCTTCTGAGCGCCGCGCGGCTCAGCCGCGCAGGAAGTCCGCGGCGATCCGGCCCGATCTCCTCGGGGCGGTCGAGGACGGGTGCGTGTCCGACACCCGGCAGCTCGAGCAGCTCCGCGCCGGGGATCGCATCGCGCGAGCCTGGGGCCGCCCGCCGGGAGGACGATCCTGTCCTCGGCACCGGTGACGATCAGCACCGGGGTGTCGATCCGCCCGAAGCGCTCCGCGTTGCTCTCGATCAGGCCGCCTCCACCGTTGATGGCGGCGTTCATCTCGTCGAAGCTGCGCGCGGCGGCCATCGTCCTCGTCGCGCGGAACAAGCGATCTGGCGAGGCGTCCTGGCCGCGGGTCATCTGCTGGCGGACGGCGAGCTTGCGCACGGGACCCGTGGCGAAGATCGCGCGCAGGACGGCGTCGGGCAGCTTGTCGGCGAACAGCGCCCCCTTGCGGTCCGCTGTGACGTTCCGCCGGCCCACCTTCAGCTCGTCGTCAGCGGAGCCGCCCACCGGCGTGATCGCGACGGTGCGGAGCGCGCGGCCGCGGCTCGCGAGCTCGAGGACCATCCAGCCGCCCATCGAGTGGCCGACCAGATGGGCGCGCTTCCAGCCCGCGGCGTCCATCTCGGACTCGATCGCATCGGCGAGCCCCTCGAGGGAAGGCTCGGGCAGCGGTGGCGATTGGCCGAATCCCGGCAAGTCGACGGCGAGCAGCTCGTGGCCCGGCTGGAGCTGCGGGAGCATCTCGTCCCAGATCTCATGGCAGGAGCCGAGGCCGTGCACCAGGACGACCGGCTCTCCCTTCCCGCTCCGGACCGAGAACACGCGGGTCAGTCTATGGTCGCCGTGATGACCCGCGCCACGAAACCCATCACGAAATCGAGCGCCACCGCGATCGCGGCCGCCGCCGTCTGCGCCCTGTTCGCACTCGGGGGTATCGCTGTGGGCTGCGGCGGCGGCGACGACAGCGGCGGGGGCTCCCCCACGCTCTCGGCGGAGCCCAGCGAGGAGCTCCTCACCAGCGCCGGGTTCGAGCCCGCCCTCGACGCCGTGGCCGAGAAGGCCGGCGACGACGCCCTTGTCCTCCAGCTCCAGCTCAGCGAGCGCGGAGCGGTCTTCCGGCTGATCGAGGGCGGCGAGCCGAGCTCCCTCCTCTACACGGGCGGCGGCCAGCTCGTCGAGCAGGAGATCGAGGTGCTCGGCACGCAGCTCTCCCCCGATGACGCCTTCGCCGTCTCCGACATCGACCCCGCCGCGATCGACCGGATCGCCGACGGGGTCGTGCAGGAGGCCGGCGAGGGAACCGAGCTGACGGGCCTGACCCTGGAGTTCGTCGAGGGGGCGTCCGAGGTCGTCTGGACCGCGAGCGCCCGCGCCGAGGACGGGTCGGCGCAGGTGTTCTCTGCCGAGCTCGACGGCTCGGGCGTCAGGCAGACGGCCGAGCAGCGCGGTTAGAAGTAGATCCCGACCGACTCCAGCGCGACGGTGATCTCGGAGAAGACCGAGATCTTCGCCACCTTCCGGTCCCGCTGCTCCAGGACGTGAGCGAGCGGCAGGTCCAGCTCCGCCCCGCCCTCGGCTTCGACCACGTGCATTCGGCCCAGGACCACCCAGCGGTCTGAACCGGCGGCCCGGACTCCCACGGGCTGGAAGCGGTCCTTCTCGTAGAGCTTCGACATCTCCTCGCGCCAGGTCGCGAAGCCCTTGGCGGCCTTGTAGCTCTTGCCGTTGATGAACGACGTCCGCACCTCGAGCTCGAATTTGGGATGGAGGATGCCGGCCGCCGTTTCCGGATCGTCGATCTCTCCGTACACGCGCCGCATCGCCTCGAGCGTGGATCCGGTGTCGGCCTCCTCCATCGCGGAGTTGAACTGGCGCTCGAGCTCTTCGACGTTCGGCATGGCCACGGCGCGGAGTATCCCGAACGGGGCAATTACACGATGCCTGGGCGACGCCTGGAAGCGCCTGGGTGGAACTCAGTACTCAGCTTTTCGGGCATAGATGCCGACCCAAGAGGGGAGGAGACCCTTGGGGACGGCCCGCCGCCACTCGGTTACGACAGGCCTGTCGGAACAGGAGGTGCGCGCACGCGTAACCGCAGCCTGGGTCGGCATCTGGATGTCGGTGATCGTCTGCATCGGCGCCGAGCTGTACGCCCTCTTCACCTGGACCAGCGGCGAGAACCGGGAGACGATCCTGCTGGTCACGACGATCGGCCTCGTGTCCTCGCCGCTGATCGGCTCGCTGCCCCTCGAGCGGATAATCCGGAGTCCCTACCGCGAGGTCTTCTTCGTCGTGTGGACCTCCGGCGACATCGCGCTGATCGCCTACTGCGCACACCTCGACGGCGGGCCGCAGAGCCCATTCGTCCTGATGATGGTGCTGCCGTTCCTCTACAGCGCCCTCTCCTATCCACTCTGGGCCACCGCGGTCTGCGGCGTGGCCGCGATCGGCTCGTTCGTCACGGTCGCGGTCGCCGCGGGGGACGACGTCCGCTACAGCGCGTTCGGCGCGTTCGCGATTCTCTGCGTCGCGCTCATGGGCGCGTGGGAGGCACGCCTTCAGGCGGGCCGGCGTCGCGAGCTGACCGACTCCGCCACGGCCCTTGCGCGGAGCGAGACGGTCAGCAGGCTGGGCGCCGAGCAGCAGCGCGAGGTCGCCCGGTTCGGCCAGATGGCTCTCGAGGGCATGACGATCGACAAGCTGCAGAACGAGGCCATGGACATGCTCGTCCGGACCCTCGACGCCGACCTCGCGGCGCTGGTGCGCTGGGACGCCGACGCCGAGACGCTGACGGTCGTCGCCGAGCACGGAATGCCCGGAGGCGATCGGCTCGTCCTCTACCGTCAACGGCGGGGTCGACTCCCAGGCCGGCTACACCCTGGCCACCGGGAGCCCCGTCGTCGTCGCGACTGGGACGAGGAGACCCGCTTCCAGCCAGTCGCCGATCCATGAAGGAGGCCGGCATGCGAAGTGGCGCCTCCGTCCCCGATCAGGCGACCGGCGACCCATGGGGGGTCCTGGGCCTGCAGTCCAACGAGCTCCGCGAGTTCACTCGTCCGAGGACATGAGCTTCCTGCAGGCGCTCGCGAACGTGCTCGCCAACGCGATCGAGCGCCGACCGAGGCCGAGGAGCAGCAACCGCCACGACGCCCTGCACGACCCCCTGACGGACCTTCCCAACCGCAACCTCTTCCTCGACCGCCTCGAGCACGCCCTGGCCCAGGCTCGGTCAACCAGGAGCGCTCGGTGGCCGTCCTCTTCCTCGACCTCGACCAGTTCAAGTTGGTCAACGACTGCCTCGGGCATGCGGCGGGGGACGAGCTGCTCGCCGCCGTCGCGCCGCGCCTGGAGCAGGCCGTGCGGCCCAGCGACACGGTCGCCCGCTTCGGTGGCGACGAGTTCGCGGTCCTGGCCGAGGACGTGATGACCGAGCGCGACGCGATCCGGGTCGCCGAGCGGATCGCCGAGGCTCTCACCCGCCCGTTCGTGCTGCGCAAGCGCGAGCACTTCGCCAGCGCCAGCATCGGGATCTCGATCGGATCGGGAACAGAGATGCCCGGGCGCTGATCCGCGACGCCGACGCCGCCCTCTACCGCGCCAAGGACCACGGCCGCGGCGGCTACGAGATCTTCGACGACGTCATGCGCTCGCGCGTGATCGACCACATGCAGACCGAGAACGACCTGCGGCGCGCGCTGCAGCGCCGCGAGCTCAAGCTCCACTACCAGCCGATCGTCCGCCTCAGCGACGGCGCCACCGTCGTCTTCGAGGCCCTCCTGCGGTGGGATCACCCGATCCGCGGCCTGCTCCCCCCCGCCGCCTTCATCCCCGTCGCCGAGGAGTCGCGCCTGATCCTGCCGATCGGGCGCTGGGCGATCGAGGAGGCCTGCCGCCAGGCCGCGGCCTGGCAGGAGCTCAACCCCGACGGCCACCCGATCGGCGTCTCGGTCAACCTCTCGGCGCTGCAGGTGACCGACCCGCAGCTGCTGCACTCGGTCGCGCGGCGCGATCGACGCGAGCGGGATCGACCCGACGACGCTGCGCCTGGAGCTCACCGAGACAACGCTGATCGAGGAGGTCGAGGCCCCGCGCCAGGCGATCGAGGGCCTGCGCTCCCTGGGCGTGCGCCTGATCCTCGACGACTTCGGAACCGGCTTCTCCTCGCTCGGCTACCTGAAGCGCCTCCCCCTCTCGGGGATCAAGCTCGACCGCGTCGTTCATGGAGCACCTGACCGACGGCGGCGAGGACGCAGCGATCGTCCGGGCGGTGACCGAGATGGCGACCTCGCTGGGACTCGACGTCTGCGCCGAGGGTGTCGAGACCCCCGAGCAGCTCGCCGCGGTGCGCGAGCTCGGCTGCAGCCACGCGCAGGGCTTCCACCTGGGACGGCCGGGGCCGACGGCGGTGCCATACGAGGAGTTCCGCACCCCCGCGCCCGAGCAATCGTTGTCCTAGTCCCCGAAGCGGCGCCTGTGGCGCCCGCGGCGCCCGCGGGTGTTAGCTTCGCCGGGTGACTCGGGCGTTCGCAACCTGCTCTGCCGTGGCCGCGTTCGCATGCGCCTGCGCTTGCTCTTTCCTGGCCGCTCCGGCGGCAGCCGCTGACGAGATCGCCGTTCCTACCGCCGTCAAGAGGGCGTGTGCCGCGGAGCTCGTCCCGGGCCCGGGAACCGCCGTGCGCGAGGTCAGCTCGCCGGGGCGCTCGATCGTGACGGCGACCCTCCGCGGCTCCGACCGCTCGGACTGGGACCTCGCTGTATTCGACGCGGACGGGAGGCCTGCTGCCGCCTCGACCGCGTCGGGCTCCGACGAGAGCGCTGCCGCCCCCGCCGCACCCGGTGAGTCCCTGACGGTGCAGGCCTGCCGCCTCGACGGCAAGGAAGGGAGCGCCGCGCTGGAGATCACCGTCGATCCCCTGCTGCCCGCCCCGGACGCGAATGAGCGCGTCTCGCTCGAGTCCGTCGCGATCGGCGGGCCGGCCGACATCGAGCGCCTCACCCAGCTCGGCATCGACCTCACCCACGACATCAGCGACGACGCCGCGACGGTCGTCCTCTACTCGACCGCGCAGCGCGCGCTGCTCGACAGGGCCGGCTACGAGTCCACGCCGGTGATCGCCGACCTGGCGGCAGCCGACGCCGCGGCCCGGACCGCCGAGCAGCGGGCGGGCGCCGGCAGCCGCTCCGCTCTCCCGAGCGGCCGCGACACCTATCGCCAGTACGCCGACTTCACGACTGAGCTCCGCGCGCTTGCCGACGCGAACCCGTCGCTGGTCCGCGAGGTGACGATCGGCACCTCGCTGGAGGGGCGCCCGATTCAGGGTGTCGAGATCGCCCAGGACGTCCTGCGCTCCGACGACGGCCGCCCCGTCTACCTCAACTTCGGAGCGCACCACGCGCGGGAGTGGCCCTCGGCCGAGATGCCGATGGAGTTCGCCCGCGACCTCGTGGCGCGGTTCAACGGGGGCGAGAACCGGATCGAGGACCTGCTCGCGGACGTGCGCGTCGTGATCGTGCCGGTCGTGAATGTTGACGGCTTCATCGCCTCGCGGAGCTTCGGGTTCAACCCGCTCACCGACGACAACCCGAACGCGACGCTGACGCAGGCCCTGGCTGGATCGGGCGCCTACCGCCGCAAGAACTGCCGGCCGGCGAATGCGGCCGACGCGCTGGTCCCGTGCACCCAGCGCACCTCCGGCGTGGACCTGAACCGGAACTACGGGTACTACTGGGGCGGCAGCGGGTCGAGCAGCGATCCGACCTCGCAGGGGTTCCGGGGGCCGTCCCCCTTCTCGGAGCCCGAGGCGGATGCCGTGCACGACTACTCGGCGAGCGTCCACCCCACCGTCTTCATCACCAACCACACGTTCACCGACGACGGCAAGTGGCTGCGCCAGCCCGGCTTCGACGACGTCATCGCGGTGACCGAGGACGAGACGGCGATGAAGTCGCTCGGCGACTCGATGGCCATGGCGACGGGATGGACCTCGGAGCTCGGCTACGACACGCTCGGAGACATCACCGGCGCGACCGAGGACTGGAACTACTTCGCCCAGGGCACCTACGGCTACACGCCCGAGGCGCGCGGGCCCAACTTCCACGGGACCTACGCGAACATGGTCGTCGCCGAGTACCTCGGCACCGGCGCGGGCGGCGTGCGCGAGGCCTTCGTTCGGGCCGGCGAGGTCGCCGCCTCGGAGGCCGATCACGGTGTGATCCAGGGCCCTGCACCGGCCGGAGCGACCCTGCGGCTGAGCAAGGAGTTCACCTACCCGACCAGCAGCCCCGCGGGCGGCCCCGCCACGGTCGACGACGAGCTCGACACGACGCTCCGGGTGGGCGCCTCGGGAACCTACAGCTGGCACGTCAATCCCTCGAGCCGCCCCGCTGTCGATCAGGGCCCGCCCCGTGACCCGCCCGCCGAGACCTGGGCGATGACCTGCGTCCGGCCCGGGGACCCGACCGTCCACGGCCCGGTCCAGATCTCGATCGTGCGGGGCCAGGTGGTGAACCGCGACTGGCTCGCGGCCAACGCGTGCGGCGCCGACCCGACGCCCGTCAACCTGCCTCCCGTCGCCGGGTTCAGCATCAGTCCCTCGGCCCCGATCACCGGCCAGCAGGTCAACTTCATCTCGAGCTCGACCGATCCCGACGGCGCGGTCGCGACGACGCAGTGGGACCTCGACGACGACGGCGCGTTCGACGACGCGACGGGGCTGGCCGCGAGCCGCAGCTTCGCCTCACCCGGGACCTACACGGTCTCGGTCCGGGTGGTCGACGACGGCGGCGAGGCTGACACCGACGAGCAGATGGTGACGGTCTCCCTGCCTCCCCCCTCGGCCCCCCTCACACCGCCGGGGGCCGGCCCGGGCTCCGGAAATGGCCAGGGAACCGGCACCTGCGCCGGCCTCCCCGCCGACATCGTCGGCACCCAGGACCGCGACGTGATCCGCGGTGGGCCGGGGCGCGACGTGATCAAGGCCGGCGGCGGGGCCGACCTAGTGAAGGGCCGCGGCGGCGACGACGTGATCTGCGGAGGCGGAGGCGGCGACCGCCTCGCCGGAGGCGCGGGCGACGACGCCCTTACGGGCGGCAGAGGGCGCGACGCCCTCGCGGGCGGCGGCGGCACCGACACCTGCCGCGGCGGACCGGGTCGCGACACGGTGCGTGCGTGCCCATAGTCCCTAGGCTTGTCGGGCCACATGGGGACCTCTGAGCCTGAGATCACAGCCGACTTCTCAATCGAAGCAGAGAGCGCGAACGATGCGACAGTCGTGCGCGTGATCGGCGAACTCGACCTCGCCACGCACGAGCGCCTCAGCGATGAGCTGACCGCGATCGCCGCGAAGGGCGGTCCGATCGTCGTCGATCTCGCGGGCTGCGACTTCGTCGATTCCAGCGGGATCCGGGCTCTGCTGGTCGGGATGGAGGCCGCGGAGGAGAACGGCGGCCGGCTGGTGCTTGCCGGGGTGAAGCCGCAGGTCGAGCGCATCCTCGATGTCACCGGCGTCGCCGGGCCCGTCCCGGTTCACGCGAGCGCGAAGGAAGCGCTCGCGAGCCTCAACGGGTGAAACGACCCAGAGGGCCTCTCACCTGGCTGGGACCCGAGGCCGCCAAGACAGGGCGCGCCCTGGCGAGGCGGACCCGCCTGCTCCTGATGCTCTCGATCGTCCTGGCGAACATCGTCGGGGCGGTGATCGTGTTCGTGTTCGCGAACTTCGTCGTTCCCACCCCGGAGCTCACGAACCAGAGGGAGATCCGCCTGGTCAACCTGCTCGCCTTCGCGCTCTACCTCGGCGGCGCCGTCGTCATCGGGGCCTTTTGGGGTACCAAGCGGATGCGCTCGCTGCGCGATTTCCTCGAAGAGGAGCGCGACCCGACCCGCGACGAGCGCCGCGAGGTCCTGCTCGGCCCGCTGAGGCTCACGCTGGTCAACGCGGTGCTCTGGTTCGTCGCGGTCTTCGTGTTCGGCGCGATCAACCTCTCCTACGACCCGCAGCTGGGCCTGGCTGTGGCCATCACCGTCGCCTTGGGCGGGATCACGACGACGGCGTTCGCCTACCTGCTCTCCGAGCGGGTCCTGCGGGCCGCCGTGGCCAGAGTGATGATGGCGCGGCCCCCGAAGCGCCCCGTGGTTCCCGGCGTCGCCGCCCGCAGCGTGCTCGCCTGGTCGCTCGGCACCGCCGTCCCATTGATGGGCCTGGTGATCGTGGCGATCTACACACTCGGCGGCGACGACATCGACGGCAACGAGCTCGCCCGCACCGTGGTCGCGCTGGGCGGGATCTCGCTCGTCTTCGGCCTCTTGGCGATCATCCTGGCCGCGCGCGCGGCCGCCGACCCGATCACCTCGGTGCGGCGTGCGATCAACGAGGTCGAGGGCGGCGACTTCGACGTCGAGGTTCCGGTTTACGACGCCAGCGAGCTGGGGCTCCTGCAGGCCGGCTTCAACCGCATGGTCGGAGGGCTGCGCGAACGCGAGCGGATCCGCGAGGCGTTCGGCACCTACGTCGACCGTGACGTCGCCGAGCACATTCTCGAGGAGGGGACGATGGAGGGAGAGGAGGTCGAGGTCACGCTGGTGTTCCTCGACGTGCGCGACTTCACGGGCTTCGCCGAGCGCTCTCCCGCCCGCGAGGTCGTCGCGACCCTGAACCGCATGTTCGAGATCGCGGTGCCGATCGTCCGCGAGCACGGCGGCCATGTCGACAAGTTCGTCGGTGACGGGCTGCTGGCGGTGTTCGGCGCCCCGCGCCCCGCCTCCGACCACGCGGAGCGCGCGCTGCGCGCGGCGATGCAGATCGCCTCGGAGGTCGAAAAGGAGTTCGGCGACGACCTCGAGATCGGCATCGGCATCAACTCGGGCACGGTCGTGGCCGGATCGATCGGCGGCGGAGGCCGCCTCGAGTTCAGCGTGATCGGGGACGCGGTCAACGTCGCGGCCCGGATCGAGGCCGCCACCCGCGACACCGGCGACACGATCCTCCTGAGCGAGGCGTCCCGGGAAATGCTGGACGGGACCTACGAGCTGAAGCCGAGGACGGACGTCGAGTTGAAGGGGAAGAGGGGGAAGGCGACGCTGTACGCGCCTTAGATACGTGGGGGCGTTCACAGATACCCCCATGGGGTATCTGCTAGCCTGCGGCCCGATGGAGTCCACGACCCACACCACCGCCCACGGCGACCAGCACCAGGGGCACGACCACCACGAGATGCCGACCGAGGGGCGCGAGCTCACCGCGGTTGCCATCAGCGCCACCCTCCACTGCCTGACCGGCTGCGCCATCGGCGAGGTCTCCGGCGTCGCGATCGGCACGGCGCTCGGCTTCTCCGACCTCGGGACGATCGCGCTGGCGATCGGCCTCGCCTTCCTCTTCGGCTACGCGCTCACCAGCCTCCCTCTCCTGCGCGCGGGCATGGCGATCGGCGTCGTGATCCCGATCGCGCTCGCCTCCGACACGCTTTCGATCGCGACCATGGAGGTCGTCGACAACCTGATCCTCGTGCTCATCCCCGGCGCGATGGAGGCGGGGCTCGGCGACGCGCTCTTCTGGGCCAGCCTCGCCGTCGCGCTTGCCATCGCCGGAGCCGTCGCGATGCCGGTCAACCGCTACCTGATCGCCCGGGGCAAGGGCCACGTCGCGGTCCACGAGACGGGCATCCACGGAGGTCCCGACCCCAAGCTCGTCGGCGTCGTCGCCGTGATCTCGTTCCTCGCCGGCGGCCTGATCCTGCTGCTCGAGTTCGCTCTAGGCCTCCTCGGCCTTCCCGCGGCCCCAGACCTTCGCGTTCAGGTCGCGCTTGTCGGTCAGCCTGCCGATCGGAGTCGGCACCTTGCCGGCGACCCGCCACGCGAACGCCGGTAGCCACGGGATCGGGATCCCGTGCTCCTTCCGGGTGGTGGTGCCCTGATCGGCGACGTCCATCGTCACCACGGCGTCGCGGCGGATGATGAACCCCTTCGGCGGATGCACCGAAACGACGTGAACCGAGTCGGGATTGCGGCGCATGATCTGGACCCAGTCCCACACGGCCTTGCCGAGCGCGAGGTACTGGGTGATCCACGCCACCCCGAACCCGAGCACCAGCCCCGCGATGATCACGAGCATCCCGAGGTCGAAGCTGTCCTGCGAGATCAGAGCCGCGCCGCCGATCACGCCGGCGGCGGCGATCATGAGCCCGAGAATCGTCCCCATCGGCCCAGACCCTAACGGTGGCCGGCTTCGCCATTAGACGGACCACTGGCGGCCGCCCATCATGAGTCGCGGACGCAAGCGTCCGCGACAAGACCTGCGGCCTTGTGGCCCTAGAAGCCGTCGGGGTGGCGCGGGGTGAAGCCCGACGACGAGCGCATCGCGGACGACCAGCGCGGCCCGTTGCCGCCGGTCATCGAGGTGTCGAAGCGGAGGCCCGCGACGACCATGTAGGCGTGGCCGTAGTTGGCGTAGACCGTGATCCAGTTGCCGCCGCCGGGTGAGCCCCAGGCGGTGAAGCCGCCCGAGTCGAGCGGGCTGTCGATCAGCCCGCCGCCGTTCAGCGCGTAGCTGACCGCGCCCGAGCAGTCGTAGCCGTCGTCCTCGAAGGAGCCGTGGCCGCCGCCCCAGATATAGGGCTTGTCGTTGATGTTGTTGGCCGCGTCGATCACGGCCTTGACCACGAGGGGCGCGCCGGCCGGTGCGACCGCCTCGCCGTTGATCAGCGCGGCGCGCTCACCGGGGCCGGGGATCGAGGTGCCGAGGTCCTTCTCGAGAGTGGATTCGCGCGCCTGCAGCGCGGCCAGCGAGGCCTGGCGCTCCTCGCGCATCGAGACGAGCTGGGAGTGCTGGTCGGCGATCTCGGCCTGGGCCTGCGAGAGCTCGGCGCGGCGCGCGGCGACCTCGTCGCGGGCGGTCTTGATCCGCTCCTGGACGACCTTCAGCTCGGCGACGAGCGTCTCGATCTCCTCGCGGAGCCCGCTGACGCGCTCGACGACGGCCTCGTCGTGCTCCTGGATCCGGTTGACGTAGTCGGTCTCGGAGACGACCTCCTCCCAGCTGTCCGAGTTGAGGACGATGCCGAGCATGTCGGGGTCGTTCGTCTTGTACATCTGGATCAGCAGCTCCTCGAGAGCGGCGTAGGCACGGTCGAGCCGCGCGCGGATCGCCGCGAGGTGCGCCTTCTGGTCGTTCAGCCTCTGGGTGGCGGAGTCGAGCTCGGCCTGGCGCTCGTCGAGCTCGGCCTGGACGGCGTCGGCCTTGCGCCGCAGCTCGGACTCGGCCGCGATGACCGCGTTGATCTCGCGGTTCTGGGCGTCGATCGTGGACTGCAGGTCCCCCTGCTGGTCGACGTTCGACTCGAGCTCGTCCATCTTGCCCTCGAGCTCCTCCGCGGAGTCCTGGGCGGGCGCGCCCTGCGTCACGGCGAGCGCGGCCACCCCGCAGAAGACGAGTAGGGAAGCACCCAGCGCCAGTCTGCGGGCACGGAAGTTCGGCGAGGCATTCACAGGCACGACGAGGCTACCTGGATCCCTCCAATGTGAGGAACCCTTAACAGAAGCTGCAACTCTTCTTGCGGGACGGCTACTTCTTGCGCCGCGGCTTCTTCTTCTCGTCCCCGAAGACCTTGTAGCGGAGGAACGGCACGACCGTCTCGAAGAACCGGTTCTCCTTGGTCGCAGCCATCGAGCGGATCGAGGTGCGCCTGCTCCGGATCGGCGTTGACCAACGTGGATTCCTTCTTCGTCGTCCTCGACCGGGTGATGAAGTTTGTGGCGCCGAGCAGCACGCGTCCCTTCGTCAGATCGGTCTGGATCGCGTACAGCGGGTCATCGACCTTGCGCTGGTGGTAGAGGCGCAGCCCCAAGAGGTTCGCGACGTCGTTCTGCTCCAGGTCGTTCGCCCCGTTCGTGTCGATCGAGAGGCGGCGGGGGAAGAACCACTCGACCGCGTTCGAGGGCTCCTGGCCGAACGTCGCCGCCAGGCGCTCGATGGGCGTGACGCCCCCGTTGAGCCAGTCCCTGGGGTTGCCCCCCGCCGCGAGCGCGCCGCCGTTGATGTGCAGCAGCCGCAGCGCCTGGGGAGAGCTGTCGCGGTCGAACGCGTAACCGAAGAGCGCTCGGTTCGTGACCGGCACGGGCGGATTGAACGCGGACGGCAGGAGCGAATAGGACTGGAGGTCGGCGGCGGAGTCGGTGGGCGCCTTGAGCGCGTAGATCGCCCCGATCTCGGCGAAGAGGCCGGCCGCCTCGGGGATGCCCGTCTGGAGCAGATCCGAGAACGGGCCGCTCCGGGCGACGCTGTCAAGCGCGGCCTGGGCCTCCGGGACGCCGAATGCGTCGAAGCTCCCCATCAGCCCGCCGTCGATCAGGACCATTCCGTCGATGTCCTTGAAGCCGGGCCGGCCCCCGAAGTCCCACGAGGCGTAGGCGGTCGCGAGCGACGCGCCGAGCGAGTGCCCGCCGAGCGCGACCTGACGCGTTCCCCCTCCGCGCGCCTGGAGCACGACGGAGCGGGCGTCGTTGAGCGCGGTCTCCATCCCCCACCCGGCCGCGAAGCCGAACTTGCTGGAGTCGAGGAACTGGTAGTGGTCGGCGGGCTGGAAGCCGTTGTCGATCCAGCCGAGGTAGTGGAGGAACATGTCGCGCGGCGAGACCTCGCCGCGCAGTGCCCTCTCGAACATGCCGGTCTTCTCGAGCAGCTGGGTCCGGCGGTCGATCGCCCAGACCTGCAGGCCTGGCACCTTCTTGACGAGGTAGCGGGCCGCGAGCGTGAAGTCGCCCGAGCCCCCCTGGGTCCCCGGCATCAGGACCAGGACGCGCTTGCCGTTCTCCGGGCCGTACTTGTCGACGAAGACCTGGTTGTACTCGGGCGGCCCGGGCGCGGGTGGGAACGTGGCGACCGTTTCGCGGACCTCGCGTGCTGACGCCGCCGGGACGAGGGCGAGCGCGGCTGCGAAGGCAAGCGCGATCGCGATGCCGGTCCAGCGAGCCTTGGTCCTGCGGCCTGGTCTCATCCCTCTCCTCGTTTCCGTCCCTGGAAGCGGTCCCTGCGCGGGAACTCTACTGATGGGAAGCGATTATCCCAAGGCGTCGCTGACCGCGGCCGCCTGGTCGGCGCCGCCGATCAGTGCGCGCTGGAGCTCGGCCTCGAGCGCGAGGCCATCCGCGGCACTCGCGTGCCAAGACTCGGTCCAGAGCCGCTTCGCGGATCGGATCGCGGATGGGGAAGCGGAGGCGATCTGGGCCGCCAGCTCGCCGGCGTCGGCCAGCGGGTCGTCGGAGACGCGGGTGATCAGGCCGAGCGCCAGCGCCTCGTCGGCCTCGACCACGCGGCCGGTGTAGGTCAGCTCGCGGGCGACGTCGTCGCGGACCAGTCGCGGGAGCGTCTGGCTCAGGCTCATGTCCGGGATCAGGCCGTAGCGGATCTCCATGACCGACATCCGGGTCCCCGGCGCCGCAAGCCGGATGTCGGCGCCGAGCGCGATCTGCAGCCCGCCGCCGAGGCAGTTGCCCTGGAGTGCCGCGATCACGGGGACCTCCAGCTCGCGCCACCCGTAGGCGACGCGCTGGGCGAAGTTGGCCGGGGAGTCCTCTGATCCCGCGAAGGCCTGGCCCAGCAGGTCGCCGCTCCCCTCGTCCCCGCCCCCCTGGTCCCCGCCCCCATCATCGGACATGAAGCTCTTGAAGTCGAGGCCGGCGCAGAAGCTCGGGCCCTCTCCCGACAGGACGACCACACGGACCTCGTCGCCGGCGGCCGCGAGCTCATCGAGCGCCCCGTGCAGCGACTCGAACATCCTCTGGTCGAGGCCGTTGTGCTTGTCGCCGCGCGTCAGGCGCACCGAGGCGACGCCTTCGGCGACGTCGATGCGCACGCGCTCAGGATCCGTCGTCATAGCCCCATCATCGTCGCCGATCAGCCTATTAGTGTTCGCGCGGGATGGGCGAGGAGAAGACCACCGCGCGCGGGCTCGCGGCACTGTCGGCGCTGCCGAACATGTTGAAGAACGGCCCCCTCGAGGACCTGCGCTCGATCGCCGAGACGATGAAGGTCCTGCCGGAGCTGGCCCGGATCCTGACCGAGATCGACGTCCGGGTTCAGTCCCTGGACGACGAGGTGCGCAAGATGCGCCAGGCGGTGGAGGGCATGGACGGCGCCGTCAAGGACCTGCCCGAGAAGATCGACGACCTCGGCCAGACGCTGCACCCCCTGCGTCGCATGGGGAGCAAGTTCAGCCGCGCCGAGCCCGAGGACCCCGAGGCCTGAGCTTCAGCGCTTCGGGCGTCAGCGCTTCTTTTTCGTCCGGTTCTGCGGCGGATACATCTCGCGCTCCTTCTTGGTCATCTTGCGGATGACGAGGCTCCCGTCCTCCACCTGCTGCTTGACCGCGGCGAGCTTCTCCTTGCGCTTCTTCTCCTGCCGCTTAGCCGTCTCGCTGGGCTTGCGTTGAGGCGCCATGGGAGCACGAACCTATCGTGCCGATCGGCTCGAATTCAAGGCTTGCCCCGAGGGACGGCGAAGAACGAGAAGACGAGGCAGGCGACCATGATCCCGGCCATCACGATGAACACGGTCTCCGCCGACTGCGCGTAGGCGGCCTGGATGTCCTCGAAGATCGTCTCCGCCTGCTTGCCGCCGGCGGATCCGAACGAGCTGGAGTCCCCGCCGCCCGCGCTGTTGATCGAGTGGGCGATCGAGTCCGCCTCGCCCGACGGGATGCCCGCCGCATCGAGCTTGTCCTCCACGTTCGAGGTGTTCTGCGAGATCAGCAGGGAGCCGAGGATCGCCAGTCCCAGGCTCGCACCGAAGTTGCGCATCGTCTGCTCGATGCCCGTCGCCTCGCCGTAGCTCGTCGAGGGAGCGCGGTTGAGCCCGTCGGTGCTGGCCGGGCTCAGGATCAGGCCCATCCCCGCTCCGGTCATCACGATGTAGTACCACTGGCTGTTGAAGTCGAGGTCCGTGAGCTGCTTCGCCCACAGGTAGAACCCCGCGGCCGCCACCGCGCTCCCGATGATCACGGGCTTGCGCACGCCGATCGAGTCGAGCATCTGCCCGCCCTTCTGCGAGGCGATCGCGAACCCGCCGAAGAAGGTCAGCAGGTAGAGACCCGCCTCCGAGGCGCTGTTCCCCAGGGCGAGCTGCGCGTAGGTGCTCGCGAAGAAGAACATGGGCAGGAAGCACATGTTCATCAGGAAGAGGACGCCGTTGTCGGCGAAGAACCCCTTGTCCCTGAAGATGTTCACGTTGATGAGGGGCTCCTCGGTGCGGAGCTCGACGCGGACGAATGCGATCAGCATCAGCACCCCGATCACGATCGAGCCGATCGTCCGCGGGTCGTCCCAGCCCCAGGTGGTGGACTGCTGCAGGCCGAGCACCGCGAGCGCCATGCCGCCGGTGACGAGCACGAGGCCGCGATAGTCGAGCTTGGCCGGCTGGGGGTCGTTCTCGGGCTTCGCCATCCACGTGAGGAGGAGGGCGATGGCCGCGATCGGGACGTTCACCCAGAAGATCGCCCGCCAGTCGATCTCGATCAGGTAGCCGCCCGCCAGCGGCCCGATCGCCGTGAGCCCGCCGGTGACCGCGAAGAAGAGTGCGAGCGCCCTGCCCCGCTTCCCCTCCGGGAAGCTGGACACGACGATGGCGAGAGCGGCCGGGAACAGAAGCGCCGCGCCGGCGCCCTCGATCACCCGGAAGGTGATGATCCATGCCTCGGCGATCTTGCCCTCCGGCGTGGCGCCGCAGAGCGCGGAGGCGACGGTGAAGATCACCACGCCGATGACGAGCATCGTCCTGTGGCCGACGATGTCCGAGATCCGGCCGCCGAATGCGAACAGCGCGGCCAGAGCCAGCAGGTAGCCGTTGACGACCCACTGGATGCCCGTCTCCGACAGGCCCAGGTCCTTCTGCAGCTCGGGGACCGCGATCGAGACGATCGTCTGGTCGATGAAGGTGAGGCCGCAGGCGAAGATCATCGCGACGAGTACGAGCTTGCTGCCGGATCGCTCTCTTCCACCTTCCATGCCGGCCGGAGCGTATAGCCTGCGTCACCAGGGAAAACGGGCCAAGGAGAGGCAGATGAACATGGGACGCACACGCACGCTCACCGCCGCAATCGTTTGCGGCCTGATCGGCTCCGCCGCGATGGCGCAGCCGGCGGGGGCGGTGCAGTTCAACCCGAACCCGTGGCGCGGGTTCGGCTTCCTGAACATCGCCCACCAGGGCGGCGAGGACGAGGCCCCGTCCAACACCATGTTCGCCTTCAAGTCCGCGATGCAGGACCGCGGGGCCGACATGCTCGAGCTCGACGTGAACCTGACCTTGGACAACGAGCTCCTCGTGATCCACAACGACACGGTCAACAGCACGACCGAGGAGGCGCGCAACCGCGCGAGCGGCTTCTCCGAGGTCAACGATCTCAACCTCTCGGAGATTCGGGCCCTCGACAACGCCTATTCGTTCGAGACCGGCGGCGCCTACAACGACGACGCCGGCGACGACACCCACCCCTACCGCGGGATCGGCTGCACGACCTGCACGCGCCCGGCGCCGGCCGGGTACGTCAAGGAGGACTTCGTCCATCCGACCCTGGAACAGGTGCTGGACGCGTTCCCGGACACGCCGATCAACATCGAGATCAAGATGATCAAGACGACGGCGAGCGCGGTCGGAGGCTGCCAGACGCAGGGGATGAACACCTACTGCGACGACGCGACGGGCTCGATCCCGGTCGCCGAGAAGCTCGCGGAGATCCTGAACCGAGACGAGTACGACGACCGCACGGACATCCTCGTCGTCTCCTTCTCCGACCTGCTCGTCGACCACTTCAACGGCCTCGCGCCGCACGTGGCGATCGCGCCGGGCACCACCGGCGTCGTCACGGGGCTAGTCGGCGGGACGCCCAACCCCGACGTGTCCGCGTTCCAGATCCCTCCGCGCAACAGCGGCTTCACCGACCTGCCCGAGCGCATGATGTGCACTTCGGCGCCTCCGACCTGCGGCAACGCCCACGGTCGCGGATACGCCGTCCACATCTTCACCGAGAACCGCTCGCTGGACGAGAACGACGCCGGCTACTCCCGGTTCGTCAACCTCGGCGTCGAGGGCGTGATGAGCTCACTCCCCGCCCGTCTGCACGAGTACCTGTGCCGCACCGGCGTCAGGCGGCCCGACGGAAGCGCCCGCTGTCCCGCGCAGGACGCCGTGGCGCCGTCACCGCCGGCGGCGACCCCCCCGGCCACCACCAAGAAGTGCAAGAAGGCCAAGAAGAAGGGCGGCGCGAAGGGCAAGAAGAGCGCGAAGGGCAAGTGCGGCAAGAAGAAAAAGAAGAAAGCCAAGAAGTAGAAGGGGAACGGCGATGTCGGTACTCGAGGACATACTCGGCAAGGTCGTCGAGAAGGCGGTCGGCGGAGACGCCGACAAGGCGAAGGTGATTCAGGCCCTGATCCCGATCGTCGTGGCGATGCTCGCCGACGGCGGGCTCGAGAAGATCCTCGACAAGATGCGCAGCCAGGGACTGAGCTCCCAGGCCGACTCGTGGATCGGCGACGGCGGCAACGAGTCCATCACCGGTGATCAGGCGCGAGAGGTCATCGGATCGGACAAGGTGGCGAAGGTCGCCGAGGACACGGGGCTCCCCGAGGACCAGGCCGCCGACCTGATCGCCGAGGCGCTCCCCGAGGTGATCGACAAGGTCTCTCCCGAGGGCGAGCAGCCGCTCGCCGACCAGGTCGGCAAGGCCCTCGACTCGCTCAAGGGCTAGCTAGCCCGGGCTCAACCCGGCGGCCCGTAGGCCCGCTGGACCTCCCCGGCCCGCTCCAGCACGATCTCCGGCCGCGCCTCGAGGTTCCAGACCGGCATCTCGACCCGCTGCCCGTCGCTGCGCAGCACCTCCAGGAAAGCCCGGGTCCCCTCGCGTCCGTGCGGGTGCTCGACCAGGCCGAGCTGAGCGACCTCGATCCAAGGGATGTTCTCGTCGGCGCGGTCGTCGGTGATGCCCCGCTCGTCGAGGACGATCCCGCCGCGGGCCAGCACCCGGCTCAGGACGGCGATCGCCGCAAGGCAGACGCCGAAGAGCACCAGGGCGCCGGGCGCACCGCGCAGCCCGCCGAATGCCGCGACCACCGCGAGGACTCCGAAGATGCCGATCGCGAGGCCGGCCCAGCGGCCGTCGGGGTCGATCTCGTAGCTCATCGGTACACCACCACGGTCGTCCCGATGGAGGCGAAGGCGTAGACGCCGGGGGCCTCGGGGGCCGGGAGGCGCACGCAGCCGTGCGAAGCGGGGTATGGCGGCACGTCGGGGTACTCGTGGAAAGCGATGCCGTTGTTGAAGTAGGAGGCGTAGGGAAGCCAGGTCTCGAAGGGGACCGACCACGAGCGGAGCTCCTTGCGGAACACCTGGTAGCGGCCCGTCGGCGTGTCGGTGCCGGGCGCACCCGCCGAGGAGTGGATGGCCCGCTTGGTCCGGCCGCCGGCGATCAGCAAAGTCACGCCCCGCTCGATGTAGACCTCGATCCGCTTCGCCGGGCCGCCCCCGGCGGGCTTGGGCCGACCCGCCGTCGCGAGCGCGGCGCTCGTCTGCGGCCCGACCACGCCGTCGCGGCCCAGGCCCTCCCACGACTGGAACGCGATCACGGCCTGCTGGGTCCGGTAGCCGTTGAGCCCGTCGACCGCGTCCCGCGGCAGGTAGCCGAGCTTGGCGAGCTTCGACTGGACCTGGCGGATGCCCGGCAGCTTGGGGCCCTTGGGCTTGCTGAGTTTCACTGGCCCTTCAGAAGGTGGGGCGAAGTCGGCGCGGGTCGAATCCGGTTCGACGGTCACGCCGCCCGAGACGACCTTGGCCGACTCCACGTCGGAGAACTGGGTCAGCGTGTAGGTGACCTGCGCGAGCCGCGCGCTCAGCTTCTGGCGCTGGTCGGCGGTCCGCTTGGCCGGCTCCGCCGGGATCCCGGCCGCGAACTCCTCGGAGAGCTGGACGGTCGCGGCACCTCCATCGTCCACGCTCACCTTCTCGAGCCTGGTGCCCGGCGGGATCTGCGTGTCGGCGTCGAGCTTCGCGGCGGCCGCCTCGGATTCGGTCGGGCCCGCCAGCAGCGCGTCGACCGCGGGCTCTAGCGCTCCGCCCTTCGCGTCCAGGTCGCGCTGGACCGTCTGGAACTGCTCGCCCGCCGTGAACCAGACCTTGACCTCGCCGGCGGGCTCGCCGCTCGCCGGGGCGGGATCGGCGGGCCCGTCTCCGCTCCCCTCGTCCCCGCAACCGCTCCCGACCGCCACGATGGCGGCGATCGCGAGCACCACGGCTGCCGTCGGCCTCGTCATCGGCGACAGCCTACGGCGCAGGTGTCGGGACAGGTCAGGGCGCGGCGGGGAAGTCGATCCCGTCCAGCGAGAACCAGTCCCCGTCCGCGTAGGACGGGATGCTGACCACCCCGCTCGCCTGGATGTCCAGGCGGACCGGGTCCGTGCCGTTCTTCAGGATCGTGAAGACCCGGTCGTCCGCGGGCCTGAGGCCGGCGGGCAGGGCGAAGACCGGGCCCGGCGTAACCGGAGCGATCGCGAAGTCGATGTAGGTGATCGACCCCTGCAGGTGGACCAGCCCGAAGTCGTCGCGCCCGAACGCGGCGCTCGCGAAGCCGCCCGCTTCGTCCCGGTTCTGCCAGTAGGCGTCGCACTCGACCCCGTCGCCGTGCAGGCAGCGAAAGCGGCCCGGCGGGTTGCCGCTCTGGTGGGCCTCCGCGACGGGGGTGAAGGAGAGGCCGCGGCGGGCGAGCTGGGCGGAGTCGAGGCCGTCGACGCGATCTGCGTTGGCCGCGCTGGCGGCGTTCGCCGCGCTGGCCGCGTCCGACGCCGACGGCACCTGGCCGAGCGTTCCCTCGCGGATGTCCTCTCCCGAAAGGCTGTCGTCGCGGACATGCTTGGAGCCGACGCTGTCGGCCTTGATCTTGACCGCGGCGTACGTCGTCCCCCCGAGCGCCACGAACAGGGCGATCACGGCGATCACGTTCGAGAACGTGAGGTGGCGTTTGATCGAAGCACGCATGCACGAAGCCTATGGTTCAGACCGTGACGGATCGCCCGGCCTTCGTCTACCTGCTGCGCTGCGGCGACCGCTCGCTGTACTGCGGCTGGACCTTCGACGTGGACAAGCGCCTCGAGGCCCACCGGGCGGGCCGGGGCGCCCGCTACACGCGCAGCCGCCTGCCCGTCGATCTCGCCGCCGTCTTCGAGCAGCCAGACGAGTCGAGCGCGCGCCGCGAGGAGGCGCGGATCAAGGCCCTCACGCGGGACGAGAAGCTGGCGCTAATAGGATCGCCCGTGCGATGAACGCCGCCGTGCCCGAGCTCACCCTCCACGTCGTCCCGCAGTCGCATCCGTGCATGACGGTGATCGCCGCGCTGGACCTGAAGGGCCTCGAGTACGAGCGCGTGGACCTGACGCTCGGGGCGCACCCGCCCGAGGTCGAGAGGATCTACGGCGAAGGGAACGTGACGGTCCCGTCGATGATGGCCGGCGACGAGAAGCTCACCAGCTCGCACCAGATCATGGCCTGGGCCGAGGAGGCCGTCCCGGAGCCGCCGCTTTATCCGGCGGACAAGCGCGACGCTGTCCGCGAGGCCGAGAAGTGGGCCGACGAGAACCTCCAGCGCGCCGGCCGGCGCCTGATCTGGGGTGCGATGCACTTCCGCCCCGAGACGATGGGCACCTTCGGCGGGGCGGCGGAGCTGGACGCGGCCGGCACCGACTTCGCGATCAAGATGCTCCGGCGGACCTGGAAGTACCTGGACATCACCGCCGAGCTCCTGGCCCGCGACCTGGAGCAGCTCCCGGCCCACCTCGACCGCGTCGACGAGCTGGTCGCCGAGGGTGTCATCGGCGGCCCCGAGCCGAACGCCGCCGACCTCCAGATCGCCTCCTCGCTGCGGATCATGCTCACGATCGGGGACGTCGAGGTCCACATGCGCGACCGCCCCGCCGAGGAGCTCGCGCGCCGGCTCTTCCCCGAGTACCCGGGCTCGATCCCCGCGGGAGCCTTCCCGGCCTCCTGGGGATCCCCGACGCCGGCCGACTAGGAGCCAGGCGGCTTCTCGCCGTTCCGGCTCTCGTCGTCCCCTCGCCCGGGCCAGGCCCAGTCGGGGACGCCGAGGCCGAAGCGCAGGTCCTCGGGGTCGACATCCGAGACGATCGGCACCCCGAGCTTCCGCAGCGCCCTGTAGCCCCACGCCCACGGGAACGGGACCGGCACATGCGGGGTCAGGTGGACGGTCCGTCCGTCCTTCGCCTCGACCTCGACCTGGAGCTCGGAGGTGGGGAAGATCAGGCCTCGCGGTGCCCGACCTCCTGAAGCTCGACGCGCGTCGCGCCACCGCCGCGGTGGACCTCGCGGAGGTCGCGCACGCCGCGGAGGATCGTCCTGGGAGTCGGGAACCTGGACACGCCTCCCCGCTTACCCGGGAACCGGTGATTCGACGCAGGCGGAGGTCAAGCCAGCGCCCCCGGCAGCCAGGCTGCGACGGCTCGCTCCACCGCCTCGGTGTCCTTCTTCAGTCCGTGGTTGCCGGCCACGGTCACGACCTCGCGGCCCTTCGCGGCGTCCGGCATCCCGAACGGATCGCTCTCGCCCTGGACGACGAGGACCGGGACTTCGACCGCGTCGAGCTCGTCCATCCGGGTCTTCTCCGGCTTCCCCGGCGGGTGGACGGGGAACGCCAGGCAGAGGACAGCGGCCGCGCCGGTCTCGGCCGCGGTCCGGCAGGCGACCCGGGCGCCGGAGGAGCGGCCCCCGGCGATCAGGGGAAGGTCCCCGATGCTGTCTCCCCGCAGGTGCGCGACCACGGCGGCCCAGGCCGTGTCGAGCTGATGGGTGGGCGCGGCGGATTTCCTGCCGGCGACCTTGTACGGCTGCTCGACCAGCACCACCGTGAGCCCCGCTCCGGCGGCGGCGCGCGAGGCCGCCTCCAGGTCGGGGGCGTTCACGCTCCCGCCGGCGCCGTGGCCCAGGACCAGCGCACCCTTCGCGCCGCGGGCTGCGTCCACGTATGCCTTCGCAGGCCCGTGCGGCGTCTCGATCTCGAGCTGCTTCACGGCCGGGATCTTCCCGCAGCCGGCACGCCGGTGCGGCGAGGAGCTAGACGCCCGGGGTCAGGCAGTAGCCGTAGGCGGTGAGGTTCGGGGCCGCGCCGAACCAGCCGAAGCTGGACGCGGTCCACGTGTTGGTGCCGGGGTTGATCGATCCCCCGGCGAAGAAGGTGTCCTGTGACCCGTTGGCGGTGAAGCCTCCGGAGGTCAGGGTCTGACCGACCGGGCACGCCGGCGTGGTCACCTCGGCGCCCGCGAAGAACGGGACCGGAATCGAGGCCGAGACCTCGCTCAGCAGCGGGCCGGCGGCCTTGGTGCAGTAGGCGATCGAGGTGACCTCGCCGCCGAACTTGCCGTACGCCCGCGCGGTGACCTGCCAGGCCTGGGGGTCGATCGCGCGCGACTCCGTCACGTAGTTCCCGCCGCTGTTGAGGAAGTCCGTGCGCTGGAAGCCGCCGAGGAACAGGTATTGGCCCGCAGGGCAACGGGCGACCACGGTCTTGGTCTCGCCCGGCCTCGTGAAGTTGGTGGCGTGCGGCGCGCTGTCGGGCGCCAGGCCCTGCGCGCAGACCGCCTGGACACCGACAGAGCGGGCGGGGTTCGGCCAACCTTCTTGTCGGGATCGAAGAGCCAGGCGGTGATGTGGTACCCGGCCTGCGCTCCGAGGCGCTCGAAGGAGTGCGGGTAGACGCCCTCGCCGTTGGGGCCGAACGGTGCCTGCTGGACGAGCCCGCCGCCGATCGGGTAGGTGTTCTTCGGGCACTTCGTCTCGAGCCTGATCCGCTTGTTGGGAACGTTCATCTGAACGTTCTTGGTCACGACCCCGATGTTCCTCAGCGGCCCGGCGTTGATCGCGGCTGACTTGTCCTTGGCCTTGCGGCCGACGACGCGGATCTCGCCCTTGAGGGAGTCGAGCAGGTAGATCACGTTCTTGAAGCGGAGGGACATCTTCACCCCGTTGCAGGTGGTCCCCTTCCGGAGCACGTAGACGATGCCCTTCTCCTTGCCCGACTTGAAGCTGCCGGCAGTCGCGGCCTCGACGCCGGCGCCTTCCTTCTTCGACTCGAGGATGGGCACCAGGCGGGGCGGGGACGGGTAGCAGCCGCTCTTGCTCTCGACGCGGGCTGTGAGGGCGACCGAGAAGGAGCGCTCGAGCGCGCGCGTCGGCGCGTTGAACCCGGCCTCCCCCAGCTCCTGGGATTGGGCGGGCGCCGCGAACAGCGTCGCGGCGACGACGCCGAAGGCGGCCGTGGCGGTGGTGATGGCTCCCGTTCGCTTCATATCGAGTCCAACAGAGAAGCAGATCGGAAGTCGCGGCGATCCCTCCCCGAACTTTTTCTGAGCGAGCCGCTTGACATATATACCGATATAGGTATATATTGGCTTCCATGGCAAGAGCAGCGACCACGACAGACGCGTTCAACGCGATCGCAGAGCCCCGGCGGCGTCAGATCCTCGACGCCCTCGCCGAGGGCGAGCGACCCGTGAACGACCTCGTGGCCGAGCTCGGCCTCGGCCAGCCCCAGGTCTCGAAGCACCTGAAGGTGCTTCGCGAGGTGGGGGCGGTCGAGGTCCGCCGCAACGGAAGGCAGCGCCTGTACCGCCTGAACGGCGAAGCGCTCAAGCCGATCCACGACTGGGTCCAGGCCTACGAGCGGACGTGGAATGAGCGGTTCGACGCGATGGACGAGGTGCTGCGCGAACTCAAATCGAAGGAGCAAGGAGATGACGACGATGACGCACAGCGGTAAGGCGAAGATCACCCTCCCCGCGGACGACCAGATGCTGGTGACCCGGGAGTTCGACGCCCCGGCCGAGCTGGTCTACCGGGCGACGACCGAGCCGGAGCTGGTCAAGCGCTGGTGGGGCACGCAGCGCGGCGCGATGACCGTCTGCGAGATCGACCTGCGGGTCGGCGGCAGCTACCGGTTCGCGATGGAGGCCGGCGGCCAGGAGGTCGCCTTCCACGGGGAGTTCAAGGAGATCCTCCCGAACGAGAAGATCGTGCAGACCGAGGCCTACGAGGGGATCCCCGATCCCGACGCGAACGCCAACGTCAACACGATGACCCTCACCGAGGCCGATGGCCGGACGACCATGGAGGTCCTGATCCAGTGCGTCAACCAAGAGAGCCGGGACATGCAGATCGCCTCCGGCATGGAGGAGGGCATGCAGGAGTCCTACGACGACCTCGAGAAGGTCGCGCAGGCCCTCGCCTGATCCTCGACGACACCCGGAACGACGAGAGGCCCCGCCGGCAGGCGGGGCCTCTCGCGTGACACGGAGCTACTGGACCTACGCGGCGGGAGCGTCCTCCTTCACCTTGCTGGAGACGCACTTGCCGAACGCGTTGCGCTTGTTCTCGTTCGAGCCGTACTTCTCGTTGAACGCCTCGACGCCGATCTGCTCACGCTCGGCGCGGCACTCGCGGCTCGCGTTGGCCTTCTCGGCCTTGGACGGCTTCTCCGGCTTCGCCGGCTTCTCGCGGTGTGGGCGGCCCTTCTTGGGCTTGCACTTCTTCGGCGCCTTGCCGACGGTGCCCTTGCCCCTCTTGGGCTTGCACTTCTTGGCCTTCTTCGGCTTCTTCGCGCTCTTGACCTTGGTGTCCTTCGGCTTCGGGCCGGCGCCGGCCGGCGGCGTGCCCTCCGCGTTGGTCGTGACCGTGAGCGACAGGCTCCCGATCGTCCCGGTGCCCGCATCGGCCCCGGCGCCGTCGTCGTCGGTCAGGTACACGCTCCAGGTCCCGTTCGGGTTCCCGTTCGTGGCCGACGCCAGCGTCGCTCCGAACGGCCCGGCCGGGGCGGTCGCCGCGAACGCATCCGGGTCAGCCCCGTCGCCGTTGGTCGGGCGATAGGTGCCCGCGGTGAGCGCGGCACCGACCGGAGCGTTGGCCCCGGCGGAGTCGTCGAACGTGAGGTTCGCGCCCGCGACATCGGTGTCGTCGCCGATGTCCGACATGAAGAGCGAGTTGCCGCCGCCGTTCGGGGCGACGAGCAGCGCGTCGAGGTCGGACACGCGGGTGTGCGAGACGCCGTTCAGCGTCACGTTGACGTCGGTCGTGTTACCCGGCAGCCCGGAGACGACGACGTTCCATGGATATGTGCCGGCGGAACCGGAAGCCGGTATGGCGTTCGGTCCAGCGGCGGTGAAGGTCCCTGTGGTCGCGCCTGCGACCCCCGGGGCCACGAGCACAGCGGCGAATGCCGCGACACCCGCAAGAGCGATCCTGGATTTCATGCGTCCTCCTGTTCGGAATTTCATTGCCACCCCCGCAAGCGCCGGTGCCGCGTGCGGGGTTACGCTCCATGAGATGGCTCCCGACCGGTTCACGGCGCTGCTCGCGGCGGCGCAGGAGGGCGACGAGGGCGCCTGGTCGGAGATCTACGCCGACCTGGCACCCTCGGTGCTCGGCTACATGCGCGGCAGCAACGCGCCCGACCCCGAGGACGCCACGGGAGAGGTGTTTCTCCAGGTATCACGCGACGCCGGGACGTTCGACGGCGAGTACGCGAAATTCCGCGCCTGGGTCTTCACGGTCGCCCACCACCGGCTGATCGACGCAAAGCGGCGCTCTACCCGCCGGCCGGCGGAGCCGATGGCAGAACCGCCCGAGCCGCTGACGGCGCCGCTGGACGCCGCGGCCGAGGGTGCCCTGGCCCGGATCAGCTCCGAGCGCGTGCGGCACGTCCTAGCCGAGCTCTCCGAGGACCAGCGGGCCGTCGTGCTGCTTCGGATCATCGGCGACCTCTCGCTCCAGCAGGTCGCCGAGGCAACGGGCAAGCGCGTCGGCGCCGTCAAGCAGCTCCAGCGGCGCGGGCTGATCGCGGTCAAGCGCGAACTCGATAAGGAGGGCGTAACCCGATGAGTCGCACCGGCGCTGACGGAGACGAGATGGCTTTCCTGAACCGCCCCTCGATGGATGACTCCGAGCTGGCCGATTTCGCGCGCTCGGTGCGCGCCACCCTGGTCTCGGAGCCCTCGCCGGCTCTTCGCGAAGACCTCGTCCCGCGCCTCGCCGCCGAGGCCCGGGCATCCCGCGCCGCAGGCCGCCCTGCCACGGTCGATCGGCCCGCGACCTCGCGGCGCCGGGCGCGCATCCTCGCTGTCGCCGGCGTTGTCGCAGCGGTCCCGCTGGCCACCGCGGGCCTCGCGGCGGCCGGGGTGAAGCTGCCCGAGCCCGCCGAGAAGGCATTCGAGAAGGTCGGCATCGAGCTTCCCAACCAGGACGACGAGGCGGACACGCCGCCGGTGACGCCCGTACCGCCCGCCGATACCGACCCGGCCACCCCGGGTGTCGCACCCGGCAACGCCAACCCCACCCCGACAGAGCCTCGCGGCAAGGCGAAGGGCAAGGGCAAGGACAGGGGCAGGGGCAAGTCCGAGGACCCACCCGGCCAGTCCGGAGCCCCCGGCTCGAACGCCGGTGGAAACGGCAACGGCAACGCGAACGGCCAAAGTGGCAGCCCCGGCAACAGTGGCAACGCCCCGGGCCAGAGCAAGGCCGGCGGGTCAGGCAACGCGGGCGGGAACGGGAACGGCAACGCGGTCGGCAAGACCGGGGGAACGCCCCCCGGTCAGGCGAACAGACCGGCGTCGCCGGGAAACTCGGGCCAGGCTCCCGGCAAGAACAAGTGAACAGGGCCCAACCGACTCCCTAAAAGCTCCCGCCGCCTCCGCCGCCGCCTTCGTCGCCGCCGCCGAGCGACTCCTCGGCTTCCTCGTCGTCGCGCTTCTCCTGCTCGCGCTCGACTTCGCGGACCTCCTCTTCGCCGCCCTTGCCGGGCCCGCCGCCCTCTTCGTGGACGGGGCCGCCGGGCATCACCTGCGGGTCGCCCTTCTCGTCATCCAGGTCGCGGTCCATGCCTTGACAGTAGACCCTGCGAGGTGGGAATACTCAGGAGATGAGAGAGGTGGTGACCATCGGGGTGTACGGATTCGACGCCGAGTCGTTCGTGGGCGCGCTGCGCGGCGCAGGCGTGCGGAAGCTGATCGACGTGAGACAGCGGCGTGGAGTCCGTGGGCCCGAGTATGCATGGGCCAATTCGCTGCGGCTTCAGGCCGCACTCGCCGACGCGGACATCGGCTACGAGCATCACAAGGAGCTGGCCCCCACAACCGAGATGCGCCAGCTTCAATACCGAGAGGACGAGAGGCTCGGGGAGGGAAAGCGCTCCCGCACCCGCCTCGCCGAGGAGTACGTGCGCATCTACACGGAAGGCGTTCTCGACCACGTCGATCTCGGCCCGCTGGTCGACGAGCTTCCCGAGGATGGCCCGGCTGCGCTTCTCTGCGTCGAAGCCGACCCGGAGGCGTGCCACCGGTCGCTGATCGCGGAACGGCTCGCCGGCTCACACGGGGTCAGCGTCAGCCACATCAGGCCCGACTAGCTCGCGGATCGCTTCGCCCGCCTTGGCGATGAAGCGGTCGCTGCCCTCGGAGGTGCGGATCAGGTTGCCCGCGATCGGCCGCCAGACCATCAGGTGGCGCCCGTCCTGCTCGACGCGGTACTCCTCCGGAAGGCCGGGACCGAGCTTCTCGGCTGCGTCAGCCGGCAGGTCGCCGCCGGCCTCGACCAGGACCGCGCTGGCCGCGAGCGGGCGGTCGGCCG
>CAWIWP010000007.1:0-16826 GCA_963839875.1 uncultured Solirubrobacterales bacterium | reverse complement strand
ATCCACCTGACCCTTCCCCGGATCGGCCGCCGCTAACCGGATCGGAGCGCTACCGATGTGACTTGACAGCTGCGAACGATTCGCAATAGATTTCGTCTCGCACGATGACCGTCGCCCACAACTCCCCTCCCCTGGAGGCAGCCGATCTCGACTCCGCCGTCGAGGCGGTGCGCGAGGGAGGGCTGCGGGCCACGACCGCGCGCCGCCTGCTGCTCGAAGCCCTCTGGGGCACCTCGGAGCCGCTCACCGCGGAGCAGCTCTCGGACCGGATCGGTGCGAGCGCGGACGTCGCCTCGGTCTACCGGAACCTCGAGGCCTTCGAGCGCCTCGGCCTGATCCGTCACTTCCACCTCGGACACGGCCCTGGCCTCTACGCCCGCACCGGGCTGGGCCCGCGCGAGTACCTGGTCTGCGACGCCTGCGGCGCCAACCGCGCCGTCGACCCCTCCCGCCTCGACGAGGTCCGTGAGCTGATCCGCCGCGACTTCGGCCACAAGGCGAGGTTCGACCACTTCCCGATCGCCGGGCTCTGTCCCGAGTGCGCCGGCCACGACAGGGAGGACGAGTAGCCGATGGACTTCACGTTCCTGTTCGAGCCGGTCGAGAAGCTGGACGAGGAGCTGACCCACCTGTTCGAGGGCGCCCCGCTGCTCGTCGCCCTCGGGAATCGCACTGCTTCTCGGCCTGCGTCACGCATCCGACCCCGACCACCTGGTCGCCGTCACCTCGCTGGTCGCCTCCGAGGACAGCGACAGCCGCGAAGCGGCGCGGCTCGGCACCTACTGGGGCCTCGGGCACGCCGCGATGCTGCTGGTGATCGGCCTGCCGCTGATCTTCTTCAAGTCCGAGCTGCCCGCGTGGCTCGAGAGCGGGGCCGAGAAGGCCATCGGCCTGGTGATCATCGTCCTCGCCGTTCGCGTGATCTGGAAGTGGGCGCCACGGCGACTACCGGCAGCAGCCACGACCACGCGGATCACGAGGACGGGCGAGCACCGCCACCTCCACCACACCGAGCGATCACGCCCACCGCGCCGCCCGAACCCCGCGCCAGGCCTTCGGGATCGGCGTCCTGCACGGGCTCGCCGGCACGGGCGCCGTGGTGGTGCTGCTGATCGCGGCGATGCCGAGCAAGGTCGAGGCCGCCGCCGCGATGGCGGTTTTCGCTCCGATGAGCGTCCTCTCGATGACCGCCTGCACGGCCGCCTTCGTCTGGGTCCTGACCCGGCGGCCCGTCGAACCCCTCTACAGGGCCGTGCTGATCCCGCCGCTCGGGCGTCTTCGGCGTCGCTGTTCGGGCTCTGGTACGTCGGCCTGACCTGACCCGTGCCGGTCCAAGGTTGTCTTCAAGTGCGAGTTCTGCGGGGCTCGAGCCCGACGGCGAGACCCGCGGCGCGCTCGAGGCCCAACTCCAGGAGCTTCTCTTCGGCACCTACCTCGACGCCGCGCCGTCGCGCTGGCTCGTCTGGCACGGCGGTGGGCTCTACGGCCGCACGCGCTACGCCTGCCAGGACCACCGCGGCGAGCTCAAGGCCGCCGTCCGGGAGCACCACGGGACGATCGGCCCGCACCCCTGGGCGATGGGGCCGCACCCCGTGAAGGTCCTCCGCCGGGGGCGCCTCGTGGCCCGCGAGCGCGTCGGCCCCGGTTGGGCCGCGGCGCCGCGGTGGGGGCCGATGTCCTAACCTCGCGTTCGCGGCTGCGATCGCCGCCTGGCCGAAGCTGATCGCTCCGTCGTTCGGCGGCAGCGCGCGCGGGTTCAGGGCCCGCAGGCCGCCGGGCTCGAGGGCGGCCAGCGTCCGCTCGGTGAGCAGCCGGTTCTGGAAGACGCCCCCGGCGAGGACCGCGATCCCGACGCCGCGCCGCTCCGCCTCGGCGCTGAGGGCTCGGGCGGCGGCGTCGGCCAAGGCGTTGTGGACGCGTGCCGAGATCGTCTCCACCGGGACGCGCGCCGCCGCGTCGTCACGGACGGCGCCGACCATCTCGCGGACGTCGATCAGCAGGACACCGTCGGTGTCGAGGAGTGTCACCGGGTAGGCGCCCCGCTCGGCCAGGTCGGCGGCGGCCTCGAGCTCGACCGCGGCCTGGCCCTCGTACGTGACGCGCGGGCGCAGCCCGCAGATCGCGGCGAGCGCGTCGAAGAGTCGGCCCATGCTCGTGGTGGGCGGCGATGCCACGCCGGTCTTGACCAGTTGGCAGACCTGGTCCCACGCGCCCGGGTCGACGGTCTGCGCGAGCGCCGCGGGTCGCGGGGGCTCGGGCTCGCCGGTCGCGACGGCCAGCCAGGCGCACGCCATCCGCCACGGCTCGCGGATCGCCGCGGCGCCTCCTGGGAGCCGAGCCGGCCAGAGCATCCCGGCGCGCTCGAACCCGGCGAGGCCGCCCGCGAGGAGCTCGCCGCCCCAGATCGTCCCGTCCGGTCCGTAGCCGGTCCCGTCGAAGATCGCCCCGATCGCGGGGCCGGTCTCGCCGTGCTCCGCGAGGACAGCCGCGAGGTGGGCGTGGTGGTGCTGGACCGCGACGTGCTCGACCCCTCGCCCCGTCGCGCTCGAGCGCGTACTTCGTCGAGAGGTACTCGGGGTGCATGTCGTGGGCCACGACGCCGGCTCCACGGCGAAGAGCCGCTGGAAGTGATCGACCCCGTGGAGAACGAGGTGAGCGTCTCGAAGTTCTCGAGGTCGCCGATGTGGTGGCCGACCCACGCCCGGCGCGCCCTTGGCGAGGCAGAACGTGCTCTTCTGCTCGGCGCCGCAGGCGAGCAGCGGCGGGCCTCGACCGGTACGCAGGGCGGCCGGGACGTACCCGCGCGAGCGGCGCAGCATCAGCGTCCCGGCCGCGCTCGAGCGGACGACCGAGTCGTCGGTCCGGATCTCGATCGGGCGGTCGTGGACCAGGAAGAGGTCCGCGATCGGAGCCAGGCGCTCGAGCGCGTCGGCGTCATGGAAGGCGATCGGCTCGTCGGACACGTTGCCGCTGGTCATGACCAGCGGCACCCCGGCGTCGGCTGCGAGCAGGTGGTGGAGCGGCGAGTAGGGCAGCATCACCCCCAGGTCGGGCTTCCCCGGGGCGACCGACGGCGCCACCTCGCGGCCGCCCGCGGCCCGCCGGGCGACGACGATCGGCCGCTCCCGCCCCTGGAGCAGCTCCTCCTCGGCGGGGTCGAGCTCGACGAGCTCCCTCGCGGCATCGAGGTCGGCCGCCATCAGGGCGAAGGGCTTGTCTTCGCGGTGCTTCCGCGAGCGCAGCGCGGCCACCGCGTCCTCGTCGTCGGCGCGGCAGCACAGGTGGTAGCCGCCGAGGCCCTTGACGGCCACGATCCGCCCCGCGAGCAGCTCACGGGCCGCCGCCGCGACGGCGTCCGCGCGCTCGCCGCTCGACTCCGGCCGGCGCGGTCGAGCAGCCGCGCCTGCGGCCCGCAGTCCGGGCACGCGTTCGGCTGGGCGTGGAAGCGGCGGTCGCGCGGGGTCCTCGTACTCGGCCCGGCAGCGCTCGCACATCTCGAAGCCCGCCATGGTCGTCAGCGGGCGGTCGTAGGGAACGCCGCGGACGATCGTGAACCGCGGCCCGCAGTTGGTGCAGTTGATGAACGGGTAGCGGTAGCGGCGGTCGGCCGGGTCGGGCAGCTCGGCCAGGCAGTCCTCGCAGGTCGCCGTGTCGGGCGCGACCGGTGCGTCCGGCCCGCCGCCCCCCTTCGCTGGCCGCGATCTCGAAAGCCGTCGCTCCCGGCGGGCGCGGACTCCTCGGTGCTGACCGCTCGACCGAGGCGAGCGGCGGGGCCTCGGCGCCGAGGCGCTCGAGGAACGACTCCACCCCCGCGGGTCGCCCTCGACCTCGGCCAGGACGCCCCGCTCGTCGTTCAGCACCCAGCCCGCGAGGCCGATCTCGCCCGCGAGCCGGTGGACGTAGGGACGGAAGCCGACGCCCTGGACCGTGCCCTCGACGCGGACCCGGACCCTCCGCCGCGCCTCGGCGGGCGCACGGGCCACCGCTAGCCCTCCGGTGGAGTTCGATCAGCTCCCGCAAGACGTGCCAGGCGCTCGCCTGCGCCTCCTGGATGCGGGGGATGTTCTGGGACCGCGAGACGATCACGTGGCCGGCGAGCCCGCCGGCCGCCACCTTGCCGCCGTCGTAGCCCACCATCGCGACGGTCACCATCCCCCGCCGGCGGGCCTCGGCGAGCGCCTCGATCATGTTCTCGGAGTTGCCGCTGGTCGACTGGCCGAGGAGGACGTCGCCGCGGCACGCCCGTAGGCGATCACCTGGCGCTGGAAGACCTCCTCGATCCCGACGTCGTTGCCGACGGCGGTGATGATCGCCGTGTCTTCGGTCAGGTCGAGGGCGCGCCGCGGGGGCCAGCCGGCGGCGGGCGGCGGGTGGCGCAGGTCGGCGACGAGCGTCCATCGCGTCGGTCGCCGAGCCGCCATTGCCGAGGCCAGCAGCTTGCCGCCGGCCTCGAAGCACTCGCGCAGCGAGGCCGCGCGCCCGAGCAGCGCGTCCGCTCCGTCGGACAGGGTCTGACTCGCGCAGGTCATCGATCTCGGCGGCCTTCATCACGGCCGAGGAGCGGACGTCCTCGACGACCGGCTCCAGCTCGGTCTCCGCCTCGGCGAGGAACGGATAGAGGAAGCTCGAGCGGCCGGTGTCGTGGGTCGCCTTGCGCCTCGCGCCCCTCCAGCAGGCCGCGGTGGTCGAAGAAGACGTGGACCAGCTCCCAGAGCACGTGGTAGGCGGTCTCGGCCAGCTCCTGGCGGATGAAGGGGTCATCCGAGGGCGGCTCGAGCTCCCACTCCGCGCCGGTGGGGGCGAACGCGAGGGTCAGGCAGCCGGCCTCGCGCGCGGCGGCGAGCGCTGCCGAGACCTCGTCCCCGCCCGCCTCGTCGGCACCGAAGGCGATCGCGATGTCGTCGGGCTCGACGACCAGCTCGACCTGGCTCACCAGCGGCCCGCCGTCCCGGGCCAGCCCGATCGCCGGCAGCGCCCGCTTGCCGACGATCACCGGGTGGACGAACTCGACCGTCACGTGGCGGACGTCCGAGCGCGCCTGAGGCGAGAGGCCGAGCGCCACCAGCCGCCCGCCCCGCGCGAAGCGCTCGGCCATCGCGTGGCAGAGCCGCGCTAGCCGCTCGGACTCGGCCTCGAAGAACGCCTGGTTCGCCTCGACACGCCGCTCCAGCAGTGCGGCCACCCGGTGCCGCCGTTCGCGGTCCGGGTCACGCCGCTGGCCCGCTGTCGCGGGCGCCGCCTCGCGCTGCGCGACCCCCGTGAGCCAGTCCTTGAACGCCTCGACTCCCTCGCCGGTCTTCGCGCTCACGAGCATGCGCTCGGCGTCGGGGTTGACGGAGTCCACGTTGTGGATGAACCGCTCGAGGTCGAAGTCGAGGTGCTCGAGCAGGTCGATCTTGTTGATGACGACGAGCTCGCAGCTTCGGAACATCAGCGGGTACTTGAGCGGCTTGTCCTCGCCCTCGGTGACCGAGCAGATCATCGCCTTCGCATCCTCGCCGATCCGGAACTCGGCCGGGCAGACGAGGTTGCCGACGTTCTCGACGACCAGCACGTCCAGGTCGGCCAGCGGCAGGTCGCCGATCGCCGATCGGACCATGTTCGCGTCCAGGTGGCACTCGCCCCCGAACCCGCTGTCGGTGTTGATCTGGACGACCGGGACGTGGAGGTGCGCGAGCCGGTCGGCATCCATCGAGCCCTGCACGTCGCCCTCCAGGACTCCCACGCGCGGCTCCGCGAGCCCGCCGAGCACGCTCTCGAGCAGGGTCGTCTTCCCGGCGCCGGGAGCGCTCATCAAGTTGACGACCCGCACCCCCGCCCGGTCGAAGTCCGCGCGGTTGGCGTTCGCGATCGTGGTGTTGGCGTCGAGGGCGTCCTCGGCGACCTTGACCTTCGTGCGGTGCATGCCCGCCTCCTTTCAGTCGCCCGCCGCGGCCGCCGTGGGCGCCGCCTCGGGCTCGTCGACGATTATGGACTCAACCTCGAATTCCTCGCCCTGGACGACCTCCGCGCCTCCGGCCTCGCAGGCCGGGCAGCGGAACATCGGGGGCATCAGCAGGTCGTCTTCGTCGTTCGCGGGCGGCGGGGCCGGATCCCACTCGGTGTCGCAGACGTTGCAGCGGAGAAGCGCCGGCACCAGCTCCATCTCGAGCTTCGCGCCGTCGGCTGCGGTGCCCTGCGAGACGATGTCGAAGTAGAAGGCGAGCGAGTCCGGCACGACCTGGCGGAGGCGGCCGATCTTCATCTGCACCGATGTCACCGGGCGGCCGTCGGCGTGGCGGATGACCGTCGCGTGAATGGCGCTCGAGAGCGAGAGCTCGTGCATCAGGACCCGCCCGGCTGGTAGGCCGCGTCGTCCTGGAGGTCGGTGATCTGCTCGAGGACCAGGTCCACCGCCTTCTCGACCACCGCCCGGACCTCGGGCGTCAGCTCCATCGCCATCTCCTCGACGTCCGCGGGCTCGCAGGCGACCACCACGACCTTGCCGGGCCATCCGTGCACCGCCTTGACGAACCGCAGCACCGTCGCCGGGTCCATGCCGTGGGGACTCAGGACCTCGCCGTCCTCGATCCCGCCCTTGATCTCGTCGGGGTCGGGCTCGATCACGTAGAGGGTTCCCGGCTCGCCGCCCTGCGTCGAGACGTCGATCAGCAGGAGCGCGTGGTACCCGCGCATCACCTCGTAGGCGAGGTCGAGGCCGCCCGACCCGAAGTCCTGGATCTTGACCCCGTCGGGAAGCTCCCGCTTCTCGAGGGCCTTGATGACCTCGCCCCCGAAGCCGTCGTCCCCTAGCCAGGCGTTGCCGACCCCGGCCACGAGGATCTGCTTGTCCATGCGCGCGTCGAGCTCCTGCTCGGAGGCCCGGCGGGCCGCCTTGTCGAGCATGATCCGCTCCTCGCTAGGAGTCCGCTCGCTCATGCCGGACCGCCACCCTCGGGAACCTCCACCTCGTCGGCGAAGAAGAAGAGGTAGCGGCCCGTGTCGCGCAGCAGGTCCTGGCCGGGGTCGTCGTCGATCGTGACCCCGAGGTAGACGCGCTCGTCGT
Organism: uncultured Solirubrobacterales bacterium; assembly: GCA_963839875.1. Classification (GTDB taxonomy): domain Bacteria; phylum Actinomycetota; class Thermoleophilia; order Solirubrobacterales; family 70-9; genus CAVUAT01. Next base: position 9,781 of record CAWIWP010000007.1, on the reverse strand, counting down.
AGCCCTTGTAGATCCGCTCCACCGTGGCGGTTCGGCCGTGAAGGATCTTGTCGAAGACGTCGCCCTCGGTCCCGGGGCGCAGGACGACCTTGTCGCCGAGGCGAACCCGCTTGGGGCCGAGCTCCAGCTCGTGCTCGCCGGGGGTGACGTCGATCCCGGCGGGCGGCACGAGCTGGGTGCCGTTCGTGCGTTCTTGGGCGTCCAGGGTTGCGGGGTCATTCGTGCTGGGTTCCTTGTACGTGAGACGGCCGTGCAGGCCGAGCATCTCGTCGTTCGAGACCTTGTCGGCGCGCTCGATCATCTCGCGGACCGCCGGGTCCTGCTCGGTGATCTCCTCGCGCTCGCCGTCGCTCAGCGCCTGCACGTGGAGCAGCAGCGCCTCCTCGATCTCCGTGTTGTCGAAGAGGTTGCCGAGGCTCTCCGGCGCCAGCTCGGGGTGGTCGGGGAGCATGATCGCCGCTCCCAGGACCGCCACGTCGCCGTCGCCGACCAGCACCGGGTAGGTGTTCACGGCCTCGGAGGCCTCGACCGCCTCGCCGGCTTCTCCGTCGCGCTCGAGCGGCGAGACGAACTCCCCGCCGGAGACCTCCAGCATCGGGTGCGTCGAGAGCAGGCTCCGGCGCAGCCCCTCGGCGCGCGTCGGCTCGTCGCCCTCGGTCGGGCCGACCTCGGAGTCGTTGTGGACGCAGAGCTTCACCCTGGCGAGCTCGGGGCCGAGCAGCTCGGCGCGCATCCGGACCCGGCCGGTCAGCGGCGGCGCGATGCTGTCCGGGGACGGCGAGTCCTCGGCGTCGAAGCTGTAGGCGAGGTCGAGCGGCTCGCGCGCCAGCTCGGCGAGCGTCGCCGTCCCCGGGTCGAGCCGCCGCTCGACGCCCTTGTGGCGCTCGCCGGCGGCCTGGAGGAAGCGAACGCTCCCGGTCAGCTTCGCCTCGGGGCCGCCCCGCAGGACGCACTCGAGGCGCAGCATCGAGAAGGCCGCGGGCTGGGTTTCCGCGTAGGCCTTCGGGTAGACGATCCCGAACGGGGTCGGAGTCGCGTTCTTGGCGGCGCCCGGCGTGTACGGGTAGAGCGCGTAGCCCTCGTAGAGCAGAGAGGTGACGAGCTCGTCGACTCCCTTCACGCTTCCACCTCGTCGAGGAGCTGCGAGACCGTCTGGTCGATCGTGTGGTTGCCCCGGTCGCCCTTGAGCCTGCCGAGCCGCTCCGCCGTCACGGCGTCGAGGGCGACCCAACCTCGGTGGGGGTAGTGCTGGTCGATCATCTCCCGCCAGACCGAGACGGGCATCGAGTAGTCGGCCACGGTGTCCCACGGGATCGGGGCGATCTGGAGGCGGCCGTCCTCGGCCTGGTAGTAGACGCTGCCGTTGAAGTGCCAGACGAGCGGCACCTCCCCGTCGGGGAGCGCGCTGAAGTAGCGGGTCGCGGCGAGCTCGAGGTCGTAGTTGCAGAGCACTGGGACGTCGACCGAGGTCGAGCCGGTGAACGCGTGGACCAGCACCGACTCAGTGCTCCACACCAGCGTGCGCGCGGTGGTCGCCCACCGGCCGGGCTCGCCGAAGAGCTCGGTGAGCCGCTCGCGGGTCCCCTCGTCGTAGGAGCGCTTGATCGGCTCGAGCTGGATCTGGGCCGTTAGGGCGACCGCGAACACCTCGCGTCCGGAGCGGTCGTCGACGTCAAGCGTGAAGCTGAGGGTCGGGGCCGCTGCGCGCTCGACGGGGCGAACGCCGCTGATCGCGAAGGCGAGCCAAGGCTGGCCTTCCGGCGGGGCGGTCTCCAGCGGGCCGGCCAGGCCGTTGTCGGTGTCGACGCCCGGTGGGCGCTCCCTCGGGCCGGCCGGCCCCCCGAATGAAGGGACCTCCGGCATCAGCTCGGCTCCACCCCGGTGTCAGGCCCCGCCGGCGCGGGCGCCGCCCCGGCGCGCCTGCGCATCTCGGCGAAGAACGCCGGCACCTCGCGCTCGATCGCGGGGCCCCCCGAGATCCCCTCCCAGCTCATCTTGATCGCGCCGACCAGCCCGTAGCACTCGTCGATCGGGGCGATCACGTGCTCGTGAGGGTCGGAGATCCGGTTGACGACCAGCGCCTCGGCGTCGGGCTCGATCCCGGTCAGGATCGGGTTCAGCGACTCGAGCTCCTCCCACGCGGGCAGGTCGAGCTCGGACTCGGTGGCTCCCGCCGGGCTGGGATACATCGCGACCACCGCCTCGGCGACCGACGAGCGCATGAAGAAGGCGAGCCCGATCGGGACCTGGAGCTTCGCCCAGACCTCGTCGGGCAGGTCGAAGCCGTCGAGCCAGACGATCCGGCTCCCTGTCGGGCGCAGCTCGGGATCGCCCGAGCGCGAGGCCCAGCAGGTGGCGCAGGCGCAGAGGATGCGGCGCTCGGTCAGCTGCAGGAGGTGGCGGTGGTTCTCGGGCAGCGGGGTGCCGCACAGCTCGCAGACCTCGGCATCCGAGCCGTTCGTCGCGGGCGCGGAGTCGGTGCGGGTGAGCCCGCGGAGGCTGGAGATCATCTTCGCCCGGTTTTGCTGCGAGACGCTGTCGCCATTGGCGCCGCTCATGCCGTGACGGCGATCCTGATCGAGCCGTCCTGGGCGAGCAGCGGGACGGGCTCGAGCAGAAGCTTGTCCTCGTCCATCGAGCGGCCGGCGCGGGGCAGGTAGAAGCGCCGTTCGCACTCGGGGCAGGCCAGCACGCCCCCCTTCAGATCGCCTCCGGCGAGCTCGGACTCGCACGAGGCGCAGCGGTCGCGGAAGGCGAGCAGCGAGCCGCTGACGTTCGCGATCAGGATGGTCATCTCGCCGGCGGTGGTCGTCGCCATCCTCCCGTCCGCGGGCATCAGGCCGGCCGCGAGGTCGAGCCAGCGCCCCGAGCCGATCGGCGGCATCGGGTCGGCCCCGTTGCCGTTTCCGTTCGGCGCCGCGCCGTTGCCCTCGGCCGAGACGTGGACCACGGGAAGCGGAGTGCCAGACGTCGCGTCGTCCGCGCGCAGCCCTCCGGGTGAGCCCTCGGCGATCCCCTCGACCTCGAGCCCCGCCAGGTCCGGGGCCGCCTCGTCGAGCGCCTGCTTGATCGCGAGCTCGAGGGTGGACGCCGACGCCGGGCAGCCGTCGCAGCTGCCCTCCAGCTTCAGCCGCGCCACGCCCTCGTCGAGGCCGAGCAGGGTCACGTTGCCGCCGTGCGACTCCATGTAGGGCCGAACGCCCTCGAGCGCCTCGAGCACGCGGGTCTCGAGGTCCACCGGGTAGAGGTCGTGGATCAGCATCAGGCTGGCCACGACCCCGTCCTCGCTGAGGCGCTGCCTCACCGCCTCGCCGGCATCGCCGGCGTCCTCGGTCGCCGCCAGGATGCGCACGAGCCCCTCGCCGTAGAGGTCCATCACCGCGGCGAGGAGGTCCTGCGCGGCCCGGCGCGCGCCCGGGTCGTCGATCCGATCGACCTCGGCGGAGAGCCGCTGGACGCGCTCCATCAGCGCGTCCGGATCGGCTCCCCCGGCCTCGGTCTGGGTCTGTGCGGCTGCCATGCGCCTCGGCTCAGCTCATGCCCGTGGGCGTGTGCTGGACCTTGGTGACGCGGCCCTGGCCCGTGTACATGTGCACCCCGCAGGGCAGGCACGGATCGAAGCTGCGCACCGCCCGCATGATGTCGATGCCCTTGAAATTGTCCGGGCCGTTCTCCTCGAAGATCGGCGTGTTCTGCACCGCATCCTCGTAGGGCCCGGGCGTCCCGTAGGTGTCGCGCGGGTTCGAGTTCCAGGGCGTCGGCGGGTACGGCTGGTAGTTCGCGACCTTGCCGTCGCGGATCACCATGTGGTGCGAGAGGACCCCGCGGGCCGCCTCGCAGAAGCCGACCGACACGGCTTCCTGCGGAACCTTGAAGTCGTTCCACGACTTCGTGCGGCCCTCGCGGATCTCCTTCAGGGCCCGCTCCAGGCAGTGGAGCCCGATCAGGGCCGAGTAGGCCTGGTGGTAGGTCCGCGCGCGGTCGCGCTCGATCGCGTTCGACTTCTCGGGGACCATCCACTCCAGCTCCATCTCCGGCTGGGACGCGGTCCGCGGCAGGACCATCTGCAGCGAGTGCCCGGTCGCCTTCACGTAGCCGAAGTCGACGATGCCGGCCTTGGCCGTCACCCACTGGCGGGCGAACGGGCCGCCGCCGGTGTCGTTGGCGACGTAGGTGTCGTTCCGCGCGTCGTACATGCGCGGCGACGCCACCCAGCTGTACTTGTCCTCCCAGTCGCGCTTCTGGGGCTTCGGGAGGGTGACCTTGTTCCACGGGTGGCGCTTGTCCACCGGGTTCCCGAGCGGGTCCTCGGTGACGAACGTCTCCTCGTCGGTCCAGTCGTCGAAGTACGACGACCCGAGCAGGATCCGCATCATCCCGTTGATCTCGACCAGGTCTGTCGAGACCAGCTCTCCCTTGAACGAGACGCCGGGGGTGACGTAACGGGCGCGCCCCCAGTCGGTCATCGTCTTGTAGTCGTAGTCCACGACCTCGGGGTCGTCGAAGTAGCCCCAGCAGATGAGGTCCATGTCGCGGTAGCCGACCATGTCGTACCCCGGCAACTCCTGGAGGAAGAAGTCGTAGAGGTCGTCGTGCATCGGCACCGACCGCTTCACGTAGTCGATGTAGCGCATCAGCCGCACGTAGTAGTCCGTGCAGGTCTGGTGCGTGATGTCCACCGTGACGCCGCCCGGCATGATCGTCGAGGGGTGCGTGTGGCGCCCGCCGAACAGGCAGTACATCTCGCGCGTGTAGCGCGCCACCTGGAGGGTCTCCAGATAGAAGTCGCCCGTGAACGGGTTCAGCGACCGCATGATGTCCGCGACCGTCTTGTACCCGTGGATGGCCGAGTGCGGCGCGTCCGTCGACTCCGCCTTCTGGAGCAGTGTCGGGTTCGTCTCCTTCACCATCTGCTCGCAGAAGTCCACGTTCGCCATGCAGTCGTTGAAGATCGCGTGGTCGAACATGTAGTCCGCGGCCTCGGCGAGGTTGTAGCCGAGGTCTCCCAGGACGGGCGGCTTGACGCCGTACGCCATGTTCTGGTTCAGACACGAGGTCGTGCAGTGGTTGTCGCCGCAGATCCCGCAGATGCGGCTGGTGATGAAGTGCGTGTCGCGCGGGTCGATCCCCTTCATGAAGATGTCGAACCCGCGGAAGATCATCGACGTCGACCAGGCCTTCTCGACCTTCTTGTTCTCGAAGTCGATCTCAGTGTGGATCCCGAGGCTCCCCACGATCCTCGTGATCGGGTCCCACGACATCTCCTTGACCGCGACCTTCTTCTGTCCGGGGGGTGTCTGTGTGGTTGCCATCTCTCTGTTTCTCCTCTTCGGTCTTTCAGGCTTTACAGGTCGTGGTGCCGGTCTCGTCGCTCAGGTGGCCATCACCCCTACGACCCGGGCGGGGCGTAGCCCGCCGAGCGCGACTTGTAGCCCGTCTTCAGCTCGTTCCCCGGTGTGCGCCACTCGGGTTCCACGTCGTACTTGTTCTTGATGTTGCGCTTCCTGAAGCTGCGAACGAGTGGCCCGTAGGTGAAGCGCATCAGGTTCGCCGCCATGCCTCCGGCGGTGTCCTCGTCCATGAACGGCATGTACTTGTCGGGGAAGCCGGGCATCGTGCACGCCATGCAGATGCCGCCGACGTTGGGGCAGCCTCCGAGCCCGCTCTGCCAGCCGCGGACCGGAACGTTGCACTTCACCACCGGCCCCTTGCAGCCGAGCTTCACCAGGCAGCGGTTGTCCGACCCGTACTCCGTCGCGAACTCGCCCTGCTCGGCGAATCCGGCGCGGTTGCACCCCTCGCGCACGGTGCGCCCGAACAGCCACTTCGGCCGGAGCGCCTCGTCGAGCTCGGGGACCGGTGCGCGGCCCGCGAGGTGGAGCGCCAGGTAGAGGAGCGCCTCGGTCATGTTGTCGGGCTGGGCGGGGCACCCGGGGATGCAGACGACGGGCAGGCCCGCGCCTGACTTGTAGTCCCAGCCGAGGTAGTCGGGCACGCCCATCGCGCCGGTCGGGTTGTTCTTCATCGCCGGGATGCCTCCATAGGTCGCGCAGGTCCCGACGGCGACGACGGCAGCGGCCTTCGGCGCCAGCCTGTCCAGCCACTCGTTCGTCGTGATCGGGTCTCCGGTCTCCCGGTCGTTGCCCATGCCGGTCCAGTAGCCCTCGCCGCTCAGCTCCTCGTTCGGGATCGAGCCCTCGACGACGAGGACGAACGGGTCGAGCTTGCCGGCCTCCGCGTCGTACCAGGCCTGCATGAACTCCTCGCCGACCTCGTACGCGAGCACGGGGTTGTGGACGATCACCTTCGGCATCCCGGGAATCGCCTGCGTGACGATGTCCTCGAGGCTCGGGTTCACCGCGGAGGTCATGGCGACCGAGTCCCCGTCGCAACTCAACCCCGTGGTCATCCAGATCACGTGTGCCTCGACCGCCTCGGTCGTGGCCTGATCGGGAACGAACTCCGTAGCTGGCGCCATGGTTCTCCTACCTCTCGTGGTGTTGGCCGTTCGATGTCTTCATGCGATGCATCAGCAAATCCTTGGAAGTGGGTCGCCGGCGAGCATGTCCATCACCCGCTTGCCTCCGAAAGCCGTCTCGACCAGGACCATGCCCGGGGGCTCGGTCCTGACCTCGCCGATCTCGGCCGCCTGCTCGCAGCCCTCGACCGAGCGCAGCGCCTCGAGGGCCGCGTCGGCGCGGTCGGGCGCGACGAAGGCGACGAGCTTGCCCTCGTTGGCGATGTACATCGGGTCGACGCCGAGCATCTCGGACGCGCCGGCGACGGCGGGGTCGACCGGAACGTCGCCCTCGCGGACCACCATGGCCACATTCGATGCCCGTGCCAGCTCGTTCAGCGCCGATGCCGCGCCGCCGCGGGTGGCGTCGCGCATGCAGCGCAGTCCGTCGCCTGCGGCGTCCAGCAGCGCGTCGGCGGCGGGCCAGAGCGACCGGGTGTCCGACTCCACAGAGGACTCGAGCTCGAACTCGCCCCGCGCGAGCATGATCGCGGTGCCGTGGTCGCCCATGGTCCCCGAGACGATGATCCTGTCGCCGGGCTGGAGCGAGCCGGTGGAGAGCGACGCGCGGTCGTCGACCCTGCCGACACCCGTGGTGCAGATGTACATGCCGTCGCATGCGCCGCGCTCGACGACCTTGGTGTCGCCCGTGATGATCTCGACGTCGGCCGCCTCCGCGGCCTCGGCGATCGCCTCGACCTCGGCTCGCAGCTCGTCGGCGGGCAGGCCCTCCTCGAGGATCAGCGACAGGCTCAGCCCGGCGGGCTTCGCCCCCGCCATCGCGAGGTCGTTGACGGTGCCGTTGACGGCGAGCTCGCCGATCGACCCGCCGGGGAACCGCATCGGCTTGACGACGAAGCTGTCGGTGCTCATCGCCATTCCGACGCCGTCGACCGCGACGCTGCCGGAGTCGCCCAGCTCGGCGAGCGCTCTCGTCATCGGGCGCGAACGCCGGGACGAGCAGTCCCTCGATCAGCGACTGCGGTGCCTTCCCGCCGGCGCCGTGGGACATCGTGACGTGGTCGTCCTGAACCGGGGCCGCTTGCGCGCGCGGTCTCGATGATCCCCAGGATCTTCTCCTCGCGATCCGAGATCGGACGGCCTGGTCCGCGCGCTCGCATCAAACGACCTCCCTCTCACGCGCGAAGCGGCCGTAGTTGTAGTAGGCCGCGCACGCGCCCTCCGGCGAGACCATGCAGGTCCCGATCGGGTGCTCGGGCGTGCAGGCGGTGCCGAAGACCTTGCACTCCCACGGCTTGATGACGCCCTTGAGGACCTCGCCGCACTGGCAGGCCTTGGGGTCGGCGACGCGGACGCCGGGCACTTCGTAGCGCAGCTCGGCGTCGAGGTCGGCGTAGGCCTCCGAAAGCTTCAGGGCGCTCTGCGAGATGAAGCCGAGGCCGCGCCACTCGAAATGAGGGCGCAGCTCGAAGACCTCGGACATGACCTCGAGCGCGCGCGGGGTTGCCCTCGTAGGGGACGACGCGGCCGTACTGGTTCTCGACCTCGCAGCGGCCCTCGGCGATCTGGGCGCAGGATCATGTGGATCGACTGCAGGATGTCGAGCGGCTCGAAGCCCGACGACCACGATCGGCTTGCCGTAGTCGGCGGGGATGAACTCGAACGGCCTGGCGCCGACGACGGTCGAGACGTGGCCGGGGCCGATGAAGCCGTCGAGCCGCAGGTCGGGCGACTCGAGCAGCGCCCGCAGCGGCGGCACGATCGTCACGTGGTTGCACATGCAGAAGAAGTTGGTGACGCCCTCGGCCTGGGCGCGCTTCAGGGTCAGCGCGGTCGAAGGCGCGGTCGTCTCGAACCCGATCGCGAAGAAGACGACGTCGCGGTCGGGGTTCTGCTTCGCGATCCGCAGCGCGTCGAGCGGCGAGTAGACCATCCGGATGTCGGCGCCCTCGGCCTTGGCGTCGGTGAAGCGTCCCTCCGATCCGGGCACCCGCATCATGTCGCCGAAGCAGGTGAAGATCACGCCCTCCTGGTGGGCGATCGCGATGCCGTCGTCGACGCGGCCCATCGGCATCACGCAGACCGGGCAGCCGGGGCCGTGGACCAGCTCCACGTTCTCGGGCAGCAGGTCGTCGATCCCGTACTGTAGATCGAGTGCGTGTGGCCGCCGCAGACCTCCATCAGCTTGTAGTGGCGGCCGGGCTCGACGAGGACAGGATCTTCGCCGCCAGCGCCGGCCGAGCTCGGCGTCGCGGAACTCGTCGACGAACCTCATCGCCATCAGACCGCCAGCCTCTCTCTGTCGGAGATGGGCGATCGCGGTGCCGGCGTGAACGAGCAGGTGTCGCCCTCCTCGACCGGCTGCACGAGCGCGATCTCGACCGTCTCCGTCGCCGCGCTCGTCGGCGCACAGGGCGAGCTCGCGCTCGGAGTCGATGCGCTCGACGCGCATCGGCACTGCCTCGTCGCCACAAGTGACGCATCCCCCATCGAGGTGCTCACATGCGGCGGGCTCGGTCATTCCGTCTGCGACCTCACTCGATCACGCTCGCCTTGAGCTCCTCGAGCTCCTGCTCGTAGTCGTCGCCCATTCCCTCGAGCATCGTCAGCGTCGCCCTGGCCTCATCCTCGTCGACCTTGGACAACGCGAACCCGACATGGATCAGGACCCAGTCGCCGGGGGCGGCGGAGTCGCCGTCGGCGTCGAGGAGCCCGACGTTGACGTTGCGCTGGACCCCGGCTACGTCAACCTTGGCGAGGCGATTCGCCTCGTCGGTCATCTCCACCACTTGGCCCGGAATGGCCAGGCACATCCTGCGACCTCTGGTAGCACCCGGACGCTTGGAATCGCTCCGGACGCGTCTGAACCTAGTACTCATTTTCGATCTTTCAAGCACGACCATTCCGGTCGGACTTAGTTAGGAAGCCCTAACAGGGCGCCTGCAGCGGAGTTCGCCGAGGTGGGAGAATCGCCCGGTGGCGACGGATCCAGCGACCGCTCTCGAAACCCGGATCTCGATCGGGAAGGCGTCGAAGCCCTTCGGCGAGGTCACCCCCGAAGAGGCAGACGGGCAGGGCGCGAAGCTGAAAGACCTCGCGGGGTTCGGTCCGACGATGAGGGCCCGGCCCGTCGGGATGGCCTGGACCTGAAGCTCCCAAGCCGACCCGCCATCGGCGCCGCCACAGTCGCCGACCTCGAGCCTGACGTGATCAACGACTTCGCCCGGCGCCTCTGGGTCGTCCACTCGAGCGAGAGCCTGATGCAGGACCCGAAGGAGCCGCGCGAGCCGAAGGAGCAGGATG
>CAWIWP010000006.1:0-64172 GCA_963839875.1 uncultured Solirubrobacterales bacterium | reverse complement strand
ACGACATGCTCGCCTGGGCCGGCGACGGCCTCGGCCGCGAGCGAATGGTCGAGATCGGCTGCGGCATAGGGCGGCTGCTGGTCAACTTCGCGCCGCACTTCGAGGAGGTCGTGGGCGTGGACATCGCTCCCGAGATGCTCGAGCAGGCCCGTTCGAACGGCATGCCGTCCAACGTGAGACTGGCGCTGACCTCCGGCTCCGACCTCGCGGCGCTGGACGACTCCGATTTCGACTTCGCGTTCAGCTTCATCGTCCTGCAGCACATCCCCGACCCGAAGGTGATCGCCGCCTACCTGCGGGAGGTGCGGCGCGTGCTGAGGCCGACCGGCATTGCCGCGCTCCAGTTCGACACCCGGCCGCGCGACGCTCATGAGCCGCGTCGCCTTCGCCCTGCCCGACTTCATGCTGCCCCGCACCCGTCGGCGCTACATCCGCCGCTACCGGCTGACCCGCGACGAGCTGATCGAGATGCTGGGCGCCGCGGGCCTCGAGGTCACCGACGAGCGCGATCCCGGCACCGAGATGCACTTCGTGCTGCTGCGGCCGGCCCGCTCCTAGGCCGTGGCCCGCGCGTCCAGCACGTAGTACGGCGAGAGGTTCTGGCGGCCGGTCCGGTAGGCCCACTCCTCGTAGGCGATGTACGCGGCGAGCGTCGGCTTCGAGAACGCGAAGTACGGCGCGCCGACGAAGACCGGCAGCACCTCGAACTCGGCCCAGTCCCCCGCCTCGAAGACCTCGGTCAGCCCCGACGCGGTGCAGCGGTCGTAGTGCGCGGGGAACACGGTGTCGGGCTCGCGGCCGAACAGCCGCAGGAGCAGCTTCTCCTTGAGTCCGCCGGCAGCACTCGGTTCGCGACGCTCGCGGCCCCGCGTCCGCCGGCGAGCGTCGCCAGCAGCCGCCCGCCGGGCCTCAGGGAGTCCCGGAGGCCGGCGATCGCGTCGGGCAGCGGCTCGATGTGCTCGAACGCGAACCAGCTGACGACGAGGTCGGCGCTGCCGCGGAGCTCGGCCGGGAGCCGGGTCGCGTCGGCGGCCACCGTCTCGTCGTAGCTGCCGGGCGGCGCCTTCGCGAGCTCGGCGGCATCGACGTCCAGGCCGACGTAGCGGCAGCCCTCGGGGCGATCGGCGGGAGCCACGCACGGGCTCGCGCCCGCGCCGACGTCGAGCACCGCGATGCCCGGCCGCAGCTCTGAGCTGACCCGCTCCTCGAAGGTCTCGTAGGCGCCGGGCTCGTAGCGCTCGGGCAGCGCGCCGTTCCAGGCGCGGCGCGCCGCGCCCCCGGCAAGGGCCAGGGGCCCGCGTGCGCCCGGGTTTTCGCTGCTCGGCATCGTCGATCGGTCGCTGGTCGTCGAGTTCCTCGTCCCGGCGCTCACGTTAGTCTGTCCGCGCGCAGCCGGAGGCACGCGAGGGGGAGCAAGTTGAACGAGAACTCGCCGATCAACAAGACGATGGACCGTGCCGACCTCGAGCGCTCCGAGGCGAAGGCCGTCGTCGATGACCTCGACGCCCTGATCGCCGACATGAGCGAGCGCGGCCTGCCGCTCAGCTCCTGGTACGGGAAGCTCGACCTGAGCAAGGACGAGTTCCAGCGGGTCAATCGCGGCTACGGCTACGCGCCGCTCCCAACCGCCCGTGACGACGAGAACTTCCCCTGGTTCCTCTACTGGGAGATCGCGTGGATCGTCCTGAACAACGACTTCAAGCCCGGCCAGCGCCTGCTCGACCTGGGCGGCAGCGGCTCTCTCTTCTCGTACTACATGGCCTCCAAGGGGGTCGAGGTCACGACCGTCGACCTGCAGCCCGAGCTGGTCGAACGCGCCGACGAGGTGGCGAGGGCGACCGGCTGGCCGCTCGAGAACGTCGTGATGGACATGCGCGAGCTGGCGTTCGACGAGCCCTTCGACCACATCACCTCGATCTGCGTCTTCGAGCACATCCCGCTCTCGGGGCGGATCGAGGTCAACTCGCTGATCCGGGAGCTCCTGGTCGATGGCGGGACCTTCAGCATCACCTTCGACTACGTGAACCCGATCGGCTCGGCCAGGATCGGCTCGCCCGAGGCCGTCCGCGAGCAGTTCGTCGCGCCCTCGGGCCTCACAGTTCGCGACAACGAGACCTTCCACGACAACGGCGAGCGCTACCTGCTGCAGCCGTTCTTCCACCCGAGCGCCTGGCGGCGCGGCTGGAAGCCGTACTTCTTCGCCCGCCGCGAGTTCGGCGTGCGGGACCTGTTCAAGGTCAAGCGCGAGAACGACTACACGTTCGGCGCCCTCTTCCAGCAGCGATAGCAGGGTGGGACCCGCCGCGGACGTCGAGTTCTCCGTCCTGATCGTCACCAAGGACCGCCCGGAGTTCCTCGCCGACACCCTGGACGCGATCCTCGCGTGCCGTCCCTCCCCCGGCGAGCTGATCGTCGTGGACGGCGACGCCGGCCGCTCGGCCGAGCCCGCCGTCGAGGAGCGCCGTGGCCTCGCAGCCGACGCGGGGACCGAGCTGCGCTACCTGGTCTCCGACCCCGGCCTCGGCGTCCAGCGCAACCGCGGCCTCGAGGTAGCGACCGGCGACGTGGTCGTCTTCCTCGACGACGACGTCGCCCCCGCTCCCGGCTTCTTCGACGCGCTGGCCCGCCCCTATGCCGACCCCGCCGTGATCGGCGCGACCGGCCGGGTCGTGGAGCCCGACAGCGGCCGCATCGGGGCGCCGGCCTCGCGCGTCCGCCGCATCCTCTTCCCAGGCGGAGAGCAGGGCTCCATGACCGCCTTCGGCTACCCCCGCCGCATCGTCGACCCCGACCGCCCCGGCGACGTCGAGTGGATGCAGGGCTGCTTCATGAGCGCCCGGATCGATCAGGCCCGGGCCGTCCCCCACGACGAGCTCATCACCGCCCGCTTCGAGGGAGAGGACGAGGACTTCTCGTACCGCCTCTCACAGCGCGGCCGTCTGCGCTACGAGCCGACCGCCGTCCTCGACCACAAGCAGCTCGGCTTCCGCGAGTCCTCGGCGGAGCGCCAGCGCGCCTTCAACCGGGACATCGTCCTCGTCCGGACCTACCTCTTCCGCAAGAACTTTCGCCGCACGCCGCTCAACCGCGTCCGCTTCGCGGGGCTGATCGGGGTGCTGCTGGCCCACCGGCTGTTGAACCGGGAGTGGGCCGGGGCGCGCGGGGTGGCCGAGGGCGCCTGGGAAGCCGCGCGAACGCGCGAGGCCCGGGCATTGCTGACCTCCTGAATCGAAGCTAGATTGAATTCGTGCTCTGGCGTCGCAGGATCCCAGCGGCCTGTCTCATCGCCTCGCTCGCGATGCTCGGATGCACGGCGATCGCCAGCGGCAAGCCGCGGACCACCCCGGTCAACCAGCCGAACATCGTGGTCGTGATGACCGACGACCAGGACGCCGGCTCTGTCGCGTACATGCCCAACGTGATGGGCCTCGCGGCGGAGGGCGTCACCTTCGCGAACAGCATCGTCAACTTCCCGCTCTGCTGCCCGTCGAGGGCCACGTATCTCACCGGCCAGTACGCGAGCAACCACGGGGTGATGTGGAACTCGCCGCCCAAGGGAGGGTTCCTCAAGCTCGACCACTCGAACACGCTGCCGATATGGCTTCAGCGCGCCGGGTACCACACCGGCCACGTCGGCGAGTACCTGAGCGGCTACGGCTATCAGACCTCCCCGTACTTCGTCCCCGGTTGGAACGAGTTCGTGGCCACCATCGGCGGCGGCACGTACGTGATGCACCAGTACAAGCTCTTCGAGAACGGAGTGATCGCCGGATACGGGAACGGGCCCACCAGCTACCAGACCGACGTCCTCGCGCGCCACGCGGAGGAGTTCGTCCGCCGGCGAGCGCCGCTGACCCAGCCCTTCTTCCTGAGCGTGATGCCCGTGGCGCCCCACCTCGAGTTCACACAGCTCAAGCCGAACCCGCGGCCGGCCCCCCGCCACGTCGGCGCTTTCGCGAACGTGCCGCTGCCGATCAAGCCTTCGTTCAACGAGGAGGAGATCTCCGACAAGCCCGGCCACATGCGAGCCGCACCGCCGATCGACGATGCCCGCTTCGCAGAGCTGACGGACCGCTATAGGTCGCGCCTCGAGAGCCTGCTCGCGGTCGACGAGATGGTCGGGAGGCTCGTCCGGGGACTGCGGGAGGCGGGTGAGTTGGACAACACGGTCATCGTCTTCACCTCCGACAACGGTTACCTGCTTGGAGAGCATCGCCAGGAACAGAAGGTGCTGCCGTACGAGGAGTCGATTCGGGTGCCCCTGATCATCCGGGGGCCCGGTGCGCCCCCCGGCACGACGCGTTCGCAGCTCGTCGCAAACGTGGACCTCGCGCCGACCCTCCTGGACTACGCCGGAGCGACTGCCGGCCACAAGGTCGACGGGATCTCCCTGCGGGGCGTGATGGCCCGCCCGAAGCTGCGACCGACGCGGGCGATCGCCCTGCACTCGAGCTGGATCGGCAGCTCCCTGATCGGGGTTCGCACGCCCCGCTACAAGTACGTGCGCTGGAGCACCGGCGAGGAGGAGCTCTACGACCTGCGCCGCGACCCGTTCGAGCTCACCAGCCTGCACGCGAGCAAGAAGCTGAAGCCCCAGCGCCGCTACCTGAGGGAGCTGTCGCTGAAGCTGCGCAAGTGCGAGGGCAGGGAATGCGGCGAGGAGTCGCTGACAAAGGCACGCCTCAAGGCGCGAGCCCGGCCCTGAGCGTTCAGCCGGCGCCCGGCTCGGAGTGCGGCGCCGCGACCACGATCTCCTGCCACTCGCCCCAGCCCTCCGGCGGGATCCGGTCGATCACGTGGAGGATCGGCTCCCAAGTGCGCTCGACGTACTCGTTGGTGTGAAAGGCGAGGCCGTAGTCGCCGCTGATGCCCTCGAAGTCGGCGCTGTTCCACTGCGAGCGCTCGTAGGACTCGAAGACGAAGCCCTCCTCCTCGGCGAGGGGGCGGCGCGACTGGAGGGCGCGGGCGCAGGTGCGGCTGTTGGAGATCACCTTGCCGGTGCGGAAGTCCTCGAAGGCGCCCTCGTTGAAGACGGTCAGCAGAGCGAGGCCGCCGGGCTTCAGCACGCGGTCGATGTCGCGGAGCCAGGCGAGCTGGGAGCCCTCGTCGAGGTGGGTGAAGATCGAGATCGAGTAGACGAGGTCGAAGGAGTCGTCGTCGAAGGGCATCGGCGGCTCGAACGGATTGACCGCGAACTCGAGGTCCGGGTAGGCGGCGGCGTCCCAGGCGATCGCCTCGGCATCGATGTCGGAACCGACGATTCGCGTCCGCGGCTTCGCCTGCCGGGACAGCGGGCCGATCACCCGGCCGCATCCGCAGCCGAAGTCGAGCACCGACTCGAATTCGTCCAGCGAGCGGCCCGCCGCCTCGCACGCGCCCCGGAGCCCGGCGACGCCTTCCTCCCCTCCCGAGACGAAGTCACCGGCGAGCGGCGTGCCGACGCGGGCGCGCAACCGGATCGGGGGGATCGGCCCCGCGAAGCCTCCGCGACGCCGGTACAGCGCAACGGCGACCGGGTCCAATCGGGCGAGCGTCCATTTGACCCCGGCCTTCAGCGGGGCGGGCAGCCTGCGACCCAGCCTGGCGAGGGCGTTCTTGACGGCAGCCCGATCAATCATTCACTGGGATCTGCTGGCCGCGTCGGAAGTTGCGATCGAACCACCGTCCGCTCGCGTCGAGTTCTTTCAGTTCTCGCGCCGGCATTCCCCCGTACAGGCGAAGCTCCTCGCCGAGATTGCCGGATGCGAACGCGGCACCGGCAAGCACGCATCGGCTGCCGATCTCGGTGCCGGCTGTCAGGGTGCATCCCCCGTTCACGAGGGTCAGCTCCCCGATCGTCACCGGAGACCAGTCCATCCGTCCGAGGCTCGGACTGTACTCGTGCGTGTAGATACGCGTCCCCTGGCCGCCGAGCCACGAAAAATCCCCGATGTGGACGGCGTCCGAGCAGTCGATCGTGTGGCGGATCATCAATGCCGAGCCCTCGCCGAGCAACAGCTCCAGGCGCCTGCCCTCATGACGACTGGCGTCGTCGCTCGTCGTCATCTCGGGGATCTTGGGGAATGCCGAGACCCAGTTGAGCTGGCCGATTCTCGCCCTGGGCCCCATCTGGAGCCGCTCCAGGCGCCGGATGGCGTTCAAATGGCCGATCCGGGCCCCCTCCTCCATCTGCACCTCGCGGGCGTCGACGATCGAGAAGCCGATTCGCGCCCCGCGGTGCAGCCGATACCCGAGTGCCAGTCGCAGGAACGGGCGCTTGAGGAACCACGGCAGCGGAAGCGTGAACATGAGCACGCCCATCCTCCCCGCCCGACGCAGTCGCGCGACGGCTATCAAGTAGCGTGCCCGCACCCCGCGCAAGTCTAGGCTCTGGGCCGGGCACCCTCATGGAGCTGACGCTCGTCGTAGTCACATGGAAGTCGGCCCGCGAGGTGCCGGCGCTCGCCGAGAGCGTGGACCGCCACCTCGGGTCGAAGGCCGAGCTGCTGTTCGTCGACAACGCGTCGGGCGACGAGACCGTGGACGTGATCCGAAAGGCCGCGCCGTCGGCCTCGCTCCATGAGCTCGACGAGAACGCCGGCTTCGGGCCGGCCAACAACATCGGGGTCCGCGAGGCGAGCTGCGACGTGGTCGCTCTGATCAACCCCGACACGGTGCTGCTCGACGACTCGCTGCTGCGGCTCGCCGAGATGGCCCGCGGGGAGCGGGCGCTGTTCGCGCCGCGCCTTCTGAACCCGGACCACACGAACCAGATCTCCGCCTACGCCCCGCTCGCGAGCTGGCAGGACGCCCTGGCCGCGGTCGTCCCGGGCCCGGCGATGCCTAAGCCGCTGGCCGAGCGGTGCGTCCCGTGGCGCGCGGACCGGCGGGTGGAGGTGGGCTGGGTCTCGGGTGCCTGCGTCCTCGGCCGCCGCGACCTGCTCGCCGAGCTGGGCCCGTTCGACGCCCGGCTGGTCCTCTACGGCGAGGACGCCGACATGTGCCTTCGCGCCCGGAGCATCGGCGTCCCGTCCTACTTCGCCCCGGACGCCGCGCGGATCGTCCACATCGGAAACGCGTCGGGCTCCCAGCAGTTCGACGACGTCGGCGCGGCGCGGAAGGTCGAGGCGCTCCGCTGGATCGTCCGCAACCGGCTCGGCGGCGGGCGGTACGCGTGGTTCATGGCGACCCAGATCGTCACCTTCGGATCGCGCTGGCTCGCGAAGGTCGTGCTGCGCCGCGACCGCTCGGTCGAGGCGGCGTGGCTCCGGCCGCTCTTGCGCGCGCTGCGCACCGGCGACGAGCCGCGCCTCGAGCCGCTTCCAGGGTCGCGCGCGGAAGCGGCCGCTCAGGAGCGGACGAACACCACGTCGTGAAGCAGTTCGGGCTCGTCGCCGAGCCCGCCGCCGCCCTCGAGCCCGTATCCGAGCTCGGCCATGAATTCACCCAGCTCGTCCGGCGAGCTGCCCGTCGCGCGCAGCCGCTCGGGGTCGAACTCGACGATCACCGCGGCCCCCGATCGCTCCAGCGTCCCCCGGGCTCCGCGCAGCACCTCCATCTCGGCGCCCTCGACGTCCACCTTCACCACCGACACCCGCTCCGGATCGACGCCGAGCTCGGCAAGCCGGGCATCAAGGGGCGCGGCCCGAACCTCGATCTCGCGCGAGCCAGGGGCGAGATCACCCCGCAGAGTCGACCAGCCGAGCTGCGGCGAGACGTGGAAGCTCACCTCCCCCTCCTCGTCGGAGAGGGCCACCTCGTTCACCTCGACCCGCGTCGCGCGGTTCAGGTCCAGGTGCTCGCGCAGCCGGTCGAGCGCGGCGGGATCGACCTCGAACGACAAGACGTTCCCCGCGTCTCCGACCGCGCGGGCCGCGTGCAGGCTGAAGAGGCCGATGTGGGCGCCGGCGTCCACGACCACCGAGCCCGGCCGGGCGTGCCGCGCGAGAGCGTCGAGGCTGGAGCGCTCGAATATCCCGAGGAGCATCAGGGGCTGGAAGCCGTCGTCGGGATCGACGCGCATCACGATCCCGTCCGCTCCCTCGTAGGCGCGGTCGCCGCTCAGGAGCCTCGGAGCCAACATCGACGCCATCCGGGCCTGACCGCGCATCGGCCGCCGCATCGCCATCCGCGAGAGCGCCCGCAGCGGCAGGGGCAGCGGCCGCGGCTCCACTGTCACCGGGGTGCCACCTCGTCCACGACCTCGGCGATCGCGGCCTGGAACGCGGGCACCGCGAAGCGCTCTGCGTGGGCGCGCATCACGGCCGGATCGTAGGCGGCGGGGTCGAAGGCCTCGATCGCCCGGCGCAGCGCACCGGCGTCCTGGAGCTCGAAGAGCTCACCCGTCTCGCCCGGGATCACCGTCTCGAGCGCACCGCCTCCGGCGAAGGCGATCGTCGGCCTGCCGCACGCCGCGACCTCGAGGGGGATCAGGCCGAAGTCGTCGCGGCTCGGGAAGACCGCGCGCGGCGCAGCGCTGCATCAGCGCGCGGAGCTGCCCCTGGTCCTGCTCGCCGGCGAACTCCACGTTCGGCGGGGCGTTCGCCTCGAGCTCGGACCGGGCCGGTCCGTCCCCGGCGATCACCAGCCGCCGGCCGGGCATCTCGCGGAACGCCTCGATCGCAAGCGACGCGCGCTTGTAGGGCTCGACCAGCCGGCTGCAGAAGAGGAAGTAGTCGTCGTGACCGGCGGTTTCGGGCGGGTGAAATCCCTCGGTGTCCACAGGCGGGTGGATGACCGCCGCGTCCTCGACGCCGTAGAAGCTCCTGAGCTGGTCCGCCACGTGCCGGGAGTTGGCGACGTAGCGTGTGACCCGCGCAGCAGCGCGGCGATCCGCCGCCCGCATCCACCCGGCCAGGCCCCTGAAGGCCGCGCCGCGCACCGGGCCCGCTGCCATCCGCCGCTGGTACTCGTCGGTCATCGACCAGGCGAAGCGCAGCGGGCTGTGGCAGTAACAGACCTGCGGAGCCTCGTTGCGGGTCCGGAAGCCGTGGGCGAACGAGTAGCTCGAGGTGAGGAGGACCCGCGCCTCGGGCAGTCGCCGGGCGCGGACCATCAGGGGGAACAGCGGAGCCAGGGGCCGGTAGTGGCGGAGCAGGCCTTCGCGCTCGGGAAGCAGCGAATGGAAGCGTCCCGCGACGCCCATCCGCTCGGCGACGGAGTCGCGTCCGAGGATCGCGTAGAAGGGCGCGTCCGGGTACAGCGCGGCCATCGCCGCGGCCGTTCGCTCGGCTCCGCCGTAGATCTCCGCGAAGTCGTGGGCGATCACGACCCCGCTCGTGTTGTCGGCGGCTCGTTTCAGGCCTTTGACCATAATCAGGGACATGACGTCGCTGAGCAGCTGGCGGCCCCGAGCGGGCGGGGACGCCCAGAGTGAGCTGCACGCGTGCCTCCAGTGCGACGTGTGCCGCCCGCCCACGATCGAGGTCGGCACCCGGGAGACGATGACGGCGGAGGGCTGGCGCTTCGACGACCTCGAGCACGGCGAACACGTCTGCCGCGCCTGCGTCACGGGGGTCAGCCGACCGCCCAGGACGCTGGAGGGGACCAAGGGCCACCAGCCGGCACTGCCGAACCTGGTCGTGATCGGAGCGCCGAAGTCGGGAACGACCAGCCTCCACTCCTACCTCGCCCTCCATCCCGAGGTTCAGATGGCCGACGAGAAGGAGCTCCGCTTCTTCCAGGACCCGGACTGCCTCGACAAGCTCGCCGAGTACGCCCAGTTCTTCGACGGCCGGTTCCCGGTGCGGGGCGAGACCAGCCCCGTCTACGCGGACGCCCACCTGGTCAGCGGGGTCGCCGTGCGCATGCGCGCGGCGCTGCCGGACGCGAGGCTGATCTACCTGGTCAGGGACCCGGTCGAGCGCGCGATCTCGGCGTTCAGCCAGCCCCGCGGCCGGGCCGAGCTCGACCTGACCGCCGATCAGGCCTTCGCCGACATGGACGACCCCTACAACCGCTTCCTGACCGGCAGCCGCTACGCGACACAAGCCGAGCCCTTCCTGCGCCTGTTCGGGCGGGACGCTCTGCTTGTGCTGGAGCAGCGCGACCTGCTCGAGCGCCGCGAGCAGACGATGCGCCGGGTCTTCGGCTTCCTCGGCGTGGACGAGGCCTTCACCTCCCCCGGGTTCGCCGAGCGCGCGAACACGAGTGCGGACAAGCGCCAGATGTCCCGCGCCGGGGTCCGGCTTCGCGAGAGCAGGGCAAACCTCGCGCTGGCCCGCGCGGCCCCAGGGCTGCGGCGCAGGATCGCCGCGCCGGCCAGGCGCCTGCTGTCGGGCGATCTGGCCCCGCCCGAGATCGACGACGCGATCCGGGAGCGCCTACGGGACGGGCTTCGCGGCGAGGCGGCCCGGTTCCGCGAGCTCGTGGGCGAGCCCTTCGAGAGCTGGCAGGTCTAGCGCGTGAACGACGCACCAGCCGGCTCCGCCCGGCGCGTCGCGAAGAACACAGGCGTCCAGACGGCCGGGATGGCGGTCAGCCGCATCGCGACTCTCGTCTTCTACGTCGTCATGGCCCGCGAGCTGGGCCAGGAGGGCTTCGGCGACTACAACTTCGCGCTTTCGATCGGGATCCTGGTCGCCGTCTGCGGGCTCGGCACCGACTTCGCGATGACCCGGGAGATCGCGCGCGACATCGAGCGGGTCCACGTGCTCTTCTGGAACGCGATCGCGATCCGGCTCAGCGCCGGGGCCGCCGGCGTCCTGATCGCCTATGGGGTGACCCTGATGGCCGGCTACCCCTCCGACGTCACGGCCGCGGTGGTGATCCTGGGCGCCGCGACGTGGATCGACGTGCTGGCGGGGTCGGTCGCCTCGGTCTTCCGCGGCATCGAGGAGATGACCCCGATCGCGGCCAGCTGGGTGGTCCAGCGTGTCTTCACCGCAGGCGTGGGCAGCGCCGCTCTCCTCTCCGGGGCGAGCCTCGTCCCGGTCTGCCTCATCTACCTGGCCGGGGCCTTCGTTGCGATCGCTTTCCTGGCCTTCAAGCTCGTCCGGCGCGGAATCCGGCCTCGAGTGGAACTCTCGTGGCCCGAGGCCCAGCGCCTGCTGACCAACTCGCTCCCGCTCGCCGGCGCGATCGTCTTCATCGCCTTCATCGCCCGCGTCGACACGGTGATCCTCTCGCTGATCGACGGGAACATCGCCGTCGGCATCTACGGCGCCGCATACCGGCTCTTCGAGGGCACCCTGTTCGTGAGCCTGCTCGCGGGGGTCGCCGCCTACCCGGCCATGTCCCGACTCGGGCGCGAAACCACCCCGACGATCGGCGCGGCCTACGAGATGGGGTCCAAGGCCTTGATGGTCGTGCTGATCCCGATCGGAGCCGTGTTCGGGTTCTTCGCGGAGCCCCTGATCGACACCCTGTTCGGCGAGCTCTACTCGGAGAGCATCTTCCCGATGCAGGCGCTGGGGCTGTCGGTCCCTCTCTGGGGCATCTTCGTCTTCACGACCTACGTCCTCGCCTCGCAGGACCTGCAGCGCACGATCGGCTGGGTCCTGGTCTTCGGCGTCGCGCTCAACATCGCGCTCAACCTGCTGCTGATTCCACCCCACTCCTACGACGGCGCGGCGGTGGCCATGTCCGCGTCGCTCGCGTTGATTGACATCGCGCTGGTCGCGGTCGCGCGCCGGCAGGTCGGCGGAGTCGACTGGCTGCGGGTTGGGCTGAGCGCGGTGGCGGGGGCCGCCGCGATGGGCGGGGTCGCGCTCGCACTCGGGCCATCCCTCGGCTCGCTCGTCCTCTCCCTGGTTGCCTTCGGTGTCGTGGCCTACCTCATCGAGTCGCGCGTGTATCCCGACGATGTCGCGTTCGCCCGGCGGACCCTCGGCAGGAGGCTCGGTGGCGGGACAGCCTGATTCCGACGGCGTCGCCGTCACGTTCGTCTCGTCCCACGCCGAGCTCGGCGGCGCCCAGCTCGTGCTCGAATCCATCCTCGAGCAGATAGACCGCTCGTGGATCAGGTCGGTGATCCTGCTCGAGGACGGCGAGCTCGCGGTCCGCCTCCGAGAGCGCGACATTCCGGTCGAGGTCGTGCCCGTCGGGCGCAGGGCCCGAACCGCGCTGGCTCTGCCCCGGCTGCGCCGCGCGCTGAAGGATGCGGGCGCGACCGCGGTGCACGCGAACGACCCCAAGGCCGCGGCCCTGACGCTGCTCGCGGGGGCCGGCTCCGGATTCAGGGTGATCTGGCTGAAGCACGACCGGACCCTCGACGGGCCGATCGGCAGGACCATCGCGAGGCGCTCCACCGAGCTCGTCGGCGTCAGCGAGTCGGCTCTGGCGGCGATGCCGGACAAGCCGGGCCATCGCCACGTGATCCACAACGGGGTCCCCGCCTACGAGTTCGATCGCAGCGAGTCGCGGCGGAGGGTCCTTGAGGAGCTGGGCGCGGCCGAAGACGCCGACGTGATCGTCGCGGCGGGCCGCCTGTGCCCGCCCAAGGGCCAGGACACCCTGGTCGAGCTGATGCCGGGAATGCTCGAACGGCGCCCCGGCGCCCACCTGGCGCTGCTCGGCGAGGAGAACCGCGCCTACGCAGGATTTGCCGAAGCGCTCCGGGCGCGCGCCTCGGAGCTCGGGCTCCGGAAGCGGGTCCACATGACCGCGCGGCGGCGGACGGTCGAGGAGACCGTGCGCTTCGTCGCGGGATGCGACCTGCTCGCTGCACCGAGCACGCGGGAGCCTCGCAGCGGATGGGAGGAGGGCTTCGGCCTGTCGGTGGCTGAGGCGATGCAGGTCGGCACACCTGTCGTCGCCTTCCGCCACGGGAGCCTCTCCGAGGTCCTCGGCGACTGCGGGGTCCTGGTCGACGAGGGCGACGGCGCCGCCCTGGCCGACGCGATCGTGTCGGTGCTCGGCGACCCCGCCGAGCGCGAGCGCATGGCCTCGTGCGGCCGCCGGCGCGTGAGCGAGCGCTTCCGCCGTGAGGACTCAATCCGCAAGATGATGCATCTGTACGGGGACGTCGGCACGTACCCTTGAACGGGATGGCAAGGCGTTCTTTCACAACCGCGCCGCCGTTGATGCTGCTCGCGCTCCCTCTGGGCGCCGCGGCGGGCCTGGCGGCAGTCGCCATCGAGGCGAGCGCTCCGCAGTTCGCGCTGCTCGCTCCGGCGGCGATCGCCGTGGTGTGGCTCGGGGTCTCGCGGCCGTTCTGGGCGCTGTACCTGGGCGTCGCGGCCGTCCCGCTGGAGGTCCTGGCGCAGTCATACGGCCAGGCGTTCTTCCTCACCCCCGCCGAGGGCCTGCTCCTCGCGGCCGCGGGTGGGTGGCTCTTCCAGCGGATGGGCAGCCTCGAGAAGCTCGAGATCGCCCCCGCCCTGACCGGCGGGGTGGCGCTGCTGATCGCGTCGACGATCCCCGGGCTGCTCGTCGCCGAGGACCCGCTCCTGACCCTCAAGCAGCTGGCGATGTGGTCCGCCTTCTTCGTCCTCTTCCTGATGGTCAGCGCCGACGGCGACGAGAAGGTGCTGCGCAACACGATGATCGCCCTCGCGATCTCGGGCGGCCTCGTCGGCCTCTCATCGCTCATCGTCGACCCCGTCGGCGCCGGCGGCGGCCGCGCCGTCGGGCCGTTCTCCCAGCCGAACACCCTCGCGTTCTTCCTCGCCATCACCCTCCCCGCGCAAGCCGCGCTGGCTCTTCGGGGCCCGCCGGCGCTGCGGCCATTCATGGTCGCCTCGGGAGCGGCCGCCGTGCTCGGCCTGGTCCTCACGCTCTCGCGCGGGACCTGGATCGGCGTGCTCGTGGCCGTCGGGATGATGATGTTCTGGCGACCGTTCCGCCGGGTCGCCGTCGTCGCAATCGCGGCGGTGGTGCTGATTCTGGCCTCGGGGATCGATCTGACGGGTGACCTGGTCGACGAGCAGTCGATCGTGGACCGCGTGGTCGAGACGGGCGACTCCTCCAGCGAGCCGGTCGCTCTGCGCGCCGACGTCTATTCGACGGCCCCGCGCATCGTCGCCGACCACCCCCTCTTTGGGGTCGGAGCCGTCAACTTCCCGTCCGTCGCAGCCGACTACAACCTGCTCCACGCGTCGTTCACCACCCCTCAGTTCGGGGGGCCGCACAACTTCTACCTGCACATCGCGACCACGCGCGGCGTGATCGGGCTCGCGGCGATGATCTGGGTCGGGATAGCCCTGGGCGCCGCGCTGGTGATGGCGCTGAGGCGGCTCAAGGGGGAGCTGCACTGGCTCGCGCTGACCTTCACGGGAACCCTGCTCTCGGTGGCGGTGATCGGGTTGACCCACGACCCGGTGAACGCCAACGTGATCATGGGCGTCCTGTTCATCCTCGTCGGATGCGTCGGGGTCCTCCGAAGGCTCGCCCTCGCCGACGAGCCGGTACCAAGCCCGGACGCCGAACCCGACCGTCAGGAGCCCCCACCTCTTCCGGGGTACGCAACGCGGCCCCGCCCCAGGCTCGGACCCCAGCCCTCGGGCCAGCCCGGCTAGGAGCGGACGAAGGCGACGTCCTCGACCGGCGCCTCCTCACGGGGGGAAAGCCGGCGGAGTCCGACGGGCGGGATCCGCATCCGCTCGAGCCCGTTGCGGCCGAGCGCCGAGATCACCGTCTCGGGCGTCCAGCCGTTCTCGGCCAGCAGCTCACCGTTCATCTCGAGGACGACGCACCCGATTCGCCCTTCGGCCAGGGAGCGACCGGCTCCCTCGAGCGCAGCGGGCTCATAGCCCTCGATATCCATCTTCATGACAGCGACGTGCTCGACCTTCCGCTGGTCGAGGTAGTCGTCGAGGGTGACCTGCGGGACCTCCACGGGCTCCTGGCCCGTCGGGGCCTCCCCGGCGGCGACGCGTCCGAGCGCGCGGTCGGACGCGCTCGGGGCACGCCACAGCCGCACCGTCCCCGCCGCGGGCCCTACGGCGGCCTCGTTCAGCGTCACCTGGGGCTCCAGGCGCGGGTTCATCGAGAGGTTCCGCCGGAACGCGTCTGCGTTGGCGGGGTCGGGCTCGAAGGCGTGGACCTTCGCCTGCCGCCCCGCGCGAGCGGCGACCGAAAGCGATACGAGGCCGACGTGAGCCCCGACGTCGACGAAGTCCCCGCCGTCCCGCAGGCGGCCGAGGATGAACTTGAGCATGGCCGGGTCGTAGTCGCGGGTGAGGAACGAAATCGCCTGGAGCCGGTCGGCGAGGTCGAGCCTGGCCCGCACGCCGCCGCGCAGCCGCGCATCGGCCTCACGCTCGGGCCGGCCCTCGAGGCGGCGGAAGTAGATCGGCCTGGCGAGCACGCCCTGACCCGAGCCCGCCGGGACCACCGCGATCGCCCACGAAGCTGCGCGGAGCAGAGCCAGCTCGGCGGGCCCGATCGGGCGGCCCGCCGCCCGGCTGACATCGGTCAACCGGACTTCGCCGCCGGCTTCTCCTGAGGCGCGTACGAGTAGTAGCCGTAGTAGTCGTCGTCGCTGCCGGACTCGACCCCCGTGATGACCAGGCCGGTCGGCTTCTCGGGCAGGTGATCGATCGCTTGGCGCGCGGCTCCGGCCTGCTCCCAGGTGGTTTGGCCGAGCCGGACACAGAAGAGGAGCCCATCGACGAGGGGCAGAAGCTCGAGGGTGTCCCCGACGGGGAGGATCGGCGCGCTGTCGAAGATGACGAGGTCGTATGCCCGGGTGATCTGGTCGACGAAGCCCTCGAACTTGTTGGACGCGAGCATCTCGGTCGGCTGGAAGACGTTGTTGCCGGCGGGGATGACAGGTAGCACGTCGACGGCCTCGATCCCCTCGACGTGTACAGCGCGAAGGACGTCCTGGGGCTTGGCCTCGCCCATCAGGAAGTTGGACAGGCCCGGGCTGCTCTTGACGCCGAATCGCTCGGCGAGCACGGGGCGCCGGAGGTCGCACTCGACCAGGAGCGTCCTGCGCCCCGACACCGCGCTGACGTACGCGTACCAGGCGGCAACGGTGCTCTTTCCCTCCTCGGGCAGGGCGCTGGTCACGACCAGGGACGAGAGCTCTCTCTCGCCCGCCAGGAAGTCGACGTTGCGCCGAAGGATCCGGAACGCCTCGAGGTCATCCTCGGAGACGAAGCCGCTGCCGTTGCGACCCACCCCGGATAGGCCCATCGCGTCCGAGCGCACGTATCCGACCAGCGGGATCTCGAGCTGGTGCTGGGCTTCGTGAGAGTCGTTGATCCGCCGGTCGAGCGAGTTGCGGACGAACGCCGCGGGGATGCCGATCAGCAGGCCGAGCATCGCCGCGAGGAGGGTGTCGCGCACGGGCTTGGGCGAGGTGGGGCTGCTCGGCACGTCGGCCGGCCTGGTGATCTCAACGGGGTCAGCAACCTCACTGAGGGTTCTGAACCTGGCGATGCCGGTGCGGGTGGTCGCCTCGGTCGTGGGGTCGGAGGAGTCGTCGAGCGAGTCGCTCAGGAGCTTCGCCCTGTCGGAGAAGGCCTGGCGGACCCGGCTGCGTACCGTGATCTGAGTCTGCTTGGCGAACTCGTCGGCGATCTCCGCCGACAGCTCGGCGTCGCCGGAGGAGGCGTCGATCCCAACGAGGTTGGAGTCCGCCTGGACTGTGGCCTCGACCTGGGAGCGCAGCTCGTCATCCGTGTATCCCGTGTCGACGTTCTCCTGGACCTGCTCGATCACCTCGCTACGCGTCACATTGCGCGCCGCGGCGGCCGCCTCCGCGTCGGGGTTGATCGGCTGCTGGATCACCGTGCCGGGTCCCAGGATCGCGAGATCCTGCGCCGGGTTGGTGAAGCGCAGGGTCGCGGAAGAGTCGTAGACCGGCTCCTTGAGAACCGAGTAGCCGATGGCGACCGCCACCGACACGCCGACGATGGCGAGAATCAATCCCTTCTGCGCGGACAGCACCCCCAAGTGGTCCCGCAGAGACATGCTGTCGCTGGAAGTGTTTTTCATTCCCCGGTCCGGAGTCCCCGCAAGCCCAATCTAGCACCGCACTCGGCAGCCGACGCCGCCTGCCGACGGGTGTTTACGGCGGATTACGTTCCCCCGATCACCTGGCGAGGCGAGCGATTCTAGGCGTTACATTTGAACCTCGATGACGAACCGCTCGGCATCTGACTGGCTTCTGAATGGCGACGCGCCGCCGCGCAAGAAGGCGAAGGCCAAGCCCGCCGCCAAGAAGAGCCCCCGCAAGACTAAGCCGCGCTCGAGCCCCACGGCCTGGCTGCTCGAAGGCGAGCAGGCGGAGACCAAGGTCCGCGAGGAGGGCCACCGCGCGAAGCCGACGAGGGGCCGCGCCAAGCCGGTCAAGTCACGCGGGCGCAAGTCCTCGACGAAGCTGGTGGCGCGCGAGCAGAAGATCGGGAAGCTCGAGGCGAGGATCGAGGAGCTTGAAACGGAGCTCGAGTCGAAGCCCTACGTGAGTCCTTCCGCGAACGGCCGGAGGAGCTCGCGAGGCAAGCGGGACCTGAACTCCGTCAGCTTCGAGGAGCTGCGAGAGATCGGGCTCTCGGTGACCCAGTGCGCGCGCGTGATCGCCTACCGCGACGTGAGAGGCGGCTTCGAGTCGATCGAGGAGATCGACGAGCTGCCGGGCCTGCCCCGGGAAACCAGGGAGTTGATGCGCAAGCGCCTCAAGGGCTAGGTCGCCCGCCCGCCTCATCGAGCAGCGCTTCGAGCTCCAGCACCTGAAGCGAGCCCGGGGCCAGCAGCACGCTGTTCGGTGAAAGCTCCCTCGCTCTCCTGAGCTCGGCGCGGGAAACGGCAGCGTCTCCGGCGCGGGCCTCCACCCGCGCCAGGAGCAGGTGGTGCCGGAAGTTCAGCGGCTCCCGCTCGACCGCTTCGTCCAGGTCCGAGCGGGCCTCGTCGAGGTTTCCCTCCGCCTCGTACACAAGCGCCCTCTGGACATACGGGGTGGCCGCCCACGGTGCAGCGTCCACAGACTCGTCCGCCAACGTCAGCGCCATGTCCGTGTCGCCGTCACTCAGGGCGGTCGCGCTCGCGCGCTGGCGCTCAGTCGACGTCAGGCCCGGCACCTGGACGGCCATGGCCAGGAGCGCCGCGACTGCCGCGGCGGCCCGCCACCAGCGGCTCATCCTCGTACTGCCCCAGCGGTCGAAGCCCGCGGCGCCGGCCACCGCGAGGCCGCCGAGGCCGAGAACCACCAGGGCCGGAACCTCCCAGACCCAGTCGACCGCGGCGTAAAAGGCGAACACCGCGAAGACCGCGACCATCGCTCCCACCGCGCCATGCTCCCAGGTCCGGATCTTGCTCCGCAGCGCGCTCAGCGCGACGAGGAACGCGGCCACCAGGAACACGGCGAGCGCCAGCCCGCCCAGGACGCCTGTCTCGGCGAGCGTCTCGAGGTAGAGCGAGTGGGCGTCGCGAAAGAACTCGGGCTTGTCGCCGTTCTGCGCCCAGTAGAACTCGTAGGTGCCGGGGCCGATTCCGCGACCGCTCTCGTCATCGAAGGCATCGACAGCCGAGCTCCAGGCGCTGTAGCGAGAGCCACCGAGGCTGGAGAGTCGTTCCGACGGATCCGCCGTGCGCACGGGCGCGCCCTCGTTACGGAACTCGTCCCAGCCCCGCTCGATGGGCCCGCGGCCTGCCGTCAGGGCGCCGAGGACGACGATCACCGCGACCGAGACCACGGCGACCCTCGCGGTTCGCGCATCGACCTTGTAGTCGTCCAGTCCCGTTCTCGCAACCGCTACCGCAACGCCGGCGCATGCCGCCATGCCCGCCGCGAGGGTCAATGCCACCGTGGCAGCGCCGTCGCTGCCCGTCGCCGAGGCAATCTCGGGCTGGTTGCGCGCGACCAGGATCGCCAGTCCCGTGGCACCCGCCGCTGCGACACCGTTCAGCACGACCGGCCAGCGGCGGCTGCTGACGGCAAGCGCCACGAGGACCGCTATGGCGACGGCCCCCACTCCGGCTCGCGAATAGGTCAGGTACAGGGCCAGCCCCGCAACGGGAACGGTGGCGAGGGCCGCCGCCCGGACGGCGTTGGTCCGTGCATGCGCGCTCCAGATCAAGCCGGCGGCCATCGCCATCGCGCACCAGCACGAGACCGCGTTCCAGTAGCCCAGCGGGTAGCTCAGCCGGTCGACCCCCAGCACCTCGGTCGTCTCGTCGGTGAGAACGCTCGGCGCGAGCCGGCTGGCAACCGAGAAGAACGGCAGGGCCAGCAGGGCGAACGCCAGTCCCGCAGCCGCGGCGGGGGCTGTGTAGCGGCTGAGCGAGAGATAGGCCAGGACGACGACTCCCAGATACCCGAGGATCCGGGCGAGCTCCTCGACCGTCCGCTCGTCGCTCGAGGTGTAGTCCAGCGCGAGCATGGCGATCGCAGCGAATATGCCGAGTGCCGTGACCGCGACGGCCGCGACCGTCGAAGGGCGGCTCCTGGGAAGCAGGCCCGAGGCCATCCCCAGCGCGATCACCGCCCAGACAGCCATCGCCACCTGCTGCCTCGGGACAATGTCGTAGCCCCCGCCCTGGAATGCGAGCACCAGGCAGAGGGTCAGCGCCGCCGCGAAGGCGATGAGCCGTCGTGTTCGCAGCGGCCCACTCCTCTGAGCAGAGCGGGAGGACCTCCTCCTGTGGCTTGCGCCCTCCCTGTCTTGAGCCTCTAGCATTGATCCGGTCATGGTGGGGACAGAGAAGACTGGCACCCGGCTCGTGGCCGTCGCCTCATTCGCGGTCGCGGCAATCCTATTCGGCGCCCAGATGGCGCAGGGGCAGTCCTCGGCCGATCAGTACATCCCTCAGGTCGAGCCCTCGCCGAAGTCCGGCTCCTCGCCCGCATCGGATGGGGGTGCGCCCAGCGAGGTTTCCCCGGCTTCGAGTCCCGCCGCAGAGCCCGAGATCAAGCGCGTCGCCGCCTCGGAGTCCAGCGGGGGCGGCGATTCGTCCGGAGGCACGCTCCCGGGGACGGGCACCCCGCTCTCCACGTTCGCGGCGGTCATGATCGGTTTGGTCGCCCTCGCACTGCTGGCACTCCTGATCCGCCCGCTCCGCAGCCGCTTCGGGTCCGCGGGCGGCGGCTGAGCCGTCCGACCTCGCGGTTAGACCACCGGTTGTCCCTTGGCGTCCGCCTTGCATCCGTGTAATCTCGCCCTCGGCCCAAACTCCGGTCGGGCGCGGGGGCGAACGACTGGAACGGGGCATATTTCCAGGGATTTCGTGATGGGGGTTTCGTGAGCAACGCGGACGTAAGGGAGAATGTGTCGCTGAGGACCATCGAAACCGAGCGTGCACGAACGCGCGCCAAGCGCAACGGGAACGGTGACGTGAGCGTCAACGGAGCGGCCATTCCCATGCCCTTCCGGGCACGGCTGGTCGCCCGCACCGCTAAGCGAGGGGTCGACATCGTCGGCTCCCTGCTGGCGCTGATCCTGCTCTCTCCCCTCTGGCTCCTGATCGCGGTCATGATCAAGATCGATTCACACGGACCGGTCCTGTTCCGCCACAGGCGGGTGGGCCGCAACGCAGTCCCCTTCGAGATGCGGAAGTTCCGCACGATGGTCAAGGACGCCGACCACCACAAGCTCTCGCTGCTCCACCTGAACGAGGCCGGCGATGGGCTCTTCAAGATCGAGCGCGACCCCCGGGTGACCCGCTTCGGCCGCTTCCTCCGCTCAACGTCGCTCGACGAGCTGCCCCAGCTGCTTCACGTCCTGACCGGAAAGATGAGCCTCGTCGGCCCGCGCCCGCTGGTCCCGGAGGAGGACGAACGCATCGAAGGAGCCCAGCGCTCACGGCTCACCATGCGGCCCGGGATGACCGGCGTCTGGCAGGTCGCGGGCGCCTCGCGGATCCCCCTCTCGGAGATGGCCGTGCTCGACGCAGAGTACGTGGAGAACTGGTCGCCGTGGGGTGACCTGAAGCTCCTGTTCGGCACCGTTCCGCACGTCGTCCGACGACGCGGGATCTGAGCCGGGCTACATCTCCTCGGGAGCCTGGATCCCGAGCACCTCGAGCGTGCGGGCAATCGTGCGCTTGGCCAGGACGCAGAGCCTGATCCGCTCGGCCTCGACGCCCTCGCCCTCGGCGCCGACCACCTGGCAGTCGCGGTAGAAGGCGTGGAAGTCGGCGGCGGTCGCCGTCGCGTACGCGCAGAGCCGGTGGGGTGCGCGCCGGACCGCGGCCTGGGTGATCTCGTCGGGCAACTGGAGCAGCCGCCTGGTGAGTGCCCGCTCGGCCGGCTCCATCGGGACCGCAACGTCCCCGGTCTCGGCCAACGCCGCGTCCACGGCATCCTGGCCCGCCTTGCGAAGGATGCTCGCGATCCGGGCGTGGGCGTACTGCACGTAGTAGACGGGGTTGTCCGAGGACTCTTCGCGCGCCAGCGCGAGGTCGAGGTCGACGGTGGTGTCGTGGCTCCGCTGGAGCATGAAGAAGCGGGCGGCATCGACTCCGATGTCGTCGAGCAGCTCGTCCAGCGTGACGAACTCGCCCCGGCGCTTGGACATCTGCGCCCGCTCCCCGGCATCGACGATGTGGACCAGCTGGATGATCGAGAACTCGAGCAGCTCGGGGTCGAGACCCAGCGCCGCCAACCCCGCCCCCAGCCGGGCGGTGTAGCCGTGGTGGTCCGCTCCCAGCACGTCGAGGAGGCGCCCGCCCGAGCGCTCGAGCTTGTCGCGGTGGTAGGCGATGTCCGTCAGGAAGTAGGTGGGCTCCCCGCCCGAGCGGAGCAGGACCCGGTCCTTGTCGTCGCCCAGTGAGGTCGTCCGCAGCCAAGTGGCGCCTTCGCTCTCGTAGACCTCACCACCCGCGCGAAGCTCGTCGACCAGCCCCTCGAGCGAGTCGCCTTCGGTGATCTCGCGCTCCGAGAACCAGGTGTCGAATTCGACTCCGTAGCGGCGCAGGGTCTGCTCGGCGGAGGCCCGCATCGCCTCAGAGCCCCGCACGGCGAGCGCATCGAGGTCATCGGGGCCGAGCCCCTGCCCCTTCAGGTCATCGGCGAGGTCGGTCACGTAGTCGCCCTCGTACCCGTCTTCGGGCGGATCCTCGCCCTTCATCCGGGCCGCGATCGAGGCAGCGAACCTCTCGATCTGACCACCCGCGTCGTTGACGTAGTACTCACGCTGGACCTCCGCCCCCGACCACTCCAGCGCGCGCGCCACCGCATCGCCGTAGGCCGCGTGCCTTCCTCCCGCCGCGGTCAGCGGACCGGTCGGATTCGCCGAGACGAACTCGATCAGGATCGCTCCCGTGCTCGCGTCGGATCGGCCGAGGTCTTCGCCGGCATCGGCCAGCGCAGCGGCGGCGTTCCGGTACCAGGAGTCAGCCAGGAACACGTTCACGAAGCCGGGACCTGCGACCTCGGCCCGCTCCAGTTGGGGGCCCAGGGCGGCGGCCACCTTCTCGACCAGCTTTTCCGCGACCTCCCTCGGATTCCCCCCCATCCCCGGGGCCAGCAGCATCGCCGCATTCGTCGAGTAGTCGCCGAGCTCGGGGCGGGGCGGAGACTCGAGCGTCGGCTCGATGGCCGCGTCCTGCCCGAGTGCGGCGGCCGACGCGGCGATCGCCTCTCTCAGCTCGCGTATCGGATCGCCGCCCACCACGCTCGCCACCCTAGTGCGGGGCACTAGTACGGCGTCTGGCGACATAATCGGCTCCATGGCCGGCGGAGGAGAAACCGTGGCGATCCTCTGCGGCGGCAGGGGCACCCGGCTGCGCGAGCAGACCGAGTCGATCCCCAAGGCCCTCGTCGAGATCGGCGGCCGCCCGATCCTCTGGCACGTGATCTCGATCTACGCCGCCCAGGGCCACCGCTCGTTCCTGCTGCTGACCGGCTACAAGGGCGAGCAGATCGAGTCCTGGGCCGCGGGGATGGAGTGGCCCGAGGGCGTCGAGGTCCGTTGCCTCGACACCGGCGTCGACACCCCGACCGGGCGGCCGGATAACCGCGCGGCGGGCGAGCTCGGCGGCGGGCCGTTCAGCGCCACCTACGCCGACGGTGTCGCCGACATCGATCTCGCCGCGCTGCGGCGGCCCACGAAGCCTCGGGGCGGCTCGCGACCGTGACGGTCGTCCGCCCCGACCTGCAGTTCGGAGTCGTCGAGCTCGGGGATGGCGACGCGGTCGAGGGCTTCACCGAGAAGCCGCGGCTCGAGCACTGGATCAACGGCGGCTTCTTCCGCTTCGAGCGCGGGGCGCTCGACTACATCGCGGAGGACTCGCGTGCTCGAACGGGAGCCGCTCGAGCGCCTCGCCGCCGACGGCCAGCTCGGGGCCTACCGCCACGAGGGCTTCTGGGACTGCATGGACACCTACAAGGACGCGGTGCTCCTGAACGACTTCTGGGCCTCGGGCGACCCGCCGTGGCGCGTCTGGGCCGAGGAGCCCGTGGCTTGACCTCCCTGGTCACCGGAGCCCGGGCTTCGGCGGCTCGTGGCTCGCCCGCTCCCTCGTGGACGACGGGGAGAAGGTTGTGTCGCTGAGCCGCTCCAACGCTCGGCTCTCGGGGCTCGACCTGCTCGGGGTCGCCGATGACGTCGTCGACGTCGAGGGCGACGTGCGCGACGCCGAGCTCGTCGCGAAGGTGCTCGCCGACAACGAGGTCGACACCGTCTACCACCTCGCCGCCCAGGCGATAGTCGGCGAGGCCAACGCCTCGCCGGTCCCGACCTTCGAGTCGAACATCGAGGGCACCTGGACTGTCCTCGAGGCCTGCCGGGTGGCCGGAGTCGAGCGCGTCGTCGTCGCCTCCTCCGACAAGGCGTACGGCCCACACGACCAGCTCCCCTATGCGGAGGGCGCGTCGCTGCAGCCGATCTACCCCTACGACGTCTCGAAGGCGGCGACCGACCTGATCGCCCGCTCCTACTGGCACACCTTCGGGCTCCCGGTGGCGGTCACCCGCTTCGCCAACCTCTACGGCGGCGGCGACCAGAACTTCTCGCGGCTCATCCCCGAGACCGTGAGCGCGGTGCTGGACGGACGCGCCGCCCGGTGATCCGCTCCGACGGCTCACCGGAGCGCGACTTCCTCTACGTCGAAGATGTTGCGGCGGCCTACCGGGCGATCGCCGCCGCGCTCGACCGGGACGAGGTGCGCGGCCAGGCGCTCAACGCGGGCTGGGGAAAGCCGAACTCGGTCCGGGAGGTCGTGGAGACGATCTGCGAGCTCGCGGCGACCGACGTCGAGCCGGACTTCCAGGGTGAGGGGAACCCCGACGGCGAGATCGACCGCCAGTACCTGAACTCGGCGCGAATCCGCGAGCTCACGGGCTGGGAGCCGAAAGTGGGCCTTCGCGACGGCCTCGAACGAACCATCGACTGGTACCGCGAACACCCCGAAGCCCGAGCGCCGAGCCCGGGCTGACGCTACAGGTGGTACGGCTCGCGGGCGATGATCTTGGTCGCCCGGAAGAGCTGCTCCAGCAGCGCCGACCCGCGCCAGCTGGTGCGCCATCGTCTGCGGGCCGAACGAGATCCGCTCGTCGGCCCGGGCCATCACCTCGGGCGGCAGGCCTCTGGGCCCGCCGATGACGAAGCAGAGGTCCATCGCGTCGATGCGGCGCTCCGAGAGCCATGCGGCCCACGTCCGCGAGCTCATCGAGCGTGCCGCCGCGGTCGAGCGCGACCACGTGCGATCGCTCGGGAATGCGGCCCTCGATGTTGAGCTCGTCCCGCACCTCGATCACCTCGACGGGCTGGTGGCGCTTCAGCATCTTGCGGTAGTGGGCGTCGACGGCGATGAACGGCTCCTTCGCCTTCCCCACGGTGATCAGGGTGATGTTCACGAGTGCCAGTTCACGGGCGCTGGCCCTCTTCCCACGCGCGGGCGGCGCCGATTCGCTCGACCGTCGTCGGGTGGGAGCCGAGAAGAAAGGTCACGACACCCGGCGGATCGGGGTCGGAGAGGTTGGTCTCCGACAGCCGCTCCTGCAGCCCGATCAGCGAGCGCGGGTCGTCGGTCAGCTCGAGGGCGACCGTGTCCGCCTTTCGCTCGACGGCGCGCGAGAGCTGGTTGCCGGCGACGCCGATCACGAACGACGTCACCGACAGGGCGATGGCGAGCGCGGGCAGTGACGCGGGCGAGCCCGGCTCGGCGCCGCCCCGCCGGGCGAGGGCCTCCGACGAGCGCGCGATGAGGAGCACGCCCAGCGGCGCCGCCAGCGCGACGAAGAGAAGGCCCCTCGGGATGTCGCGCTCGGATACGTGCGCCAGCTCGTGGGCCACGACCGAGCGGCGCTCGCCCTGGTCCAGGTCCTCGATCAGGTTGTCGTAGAGGACGACGCGCTTGGTCGAGCCCAGGCCGCCGACGTAGGCGTTCAGCGCGGTGCTGCGCCGGCTCGCGTCCACGGAATACACCTCGCCGATGTCCACACCCGCCTTGTCGCCGAGCTCGAAGACGTCGGTGCGCGCCTGACCCTCCTCCAGCGGCTCGAAGTCGTTGAAGAGCGGCGCGAGAACCACCGGCGCCAGCCAGCTGAAGACCGCGCCGATGGTGACGACCGCGGCGGTGCCCGGGATCCACCAGTTGCGGGGAAAGCGCCGGATGAGCGCGAGCGCGCCGGTGCCGATCCCGCCGGCCAGCAGCGCGCCGATCGCGTTGGACTTGGCCCAGTCGCCGAACCAGGCGCCGAGATCCTGGGTCGAGAGGCCGACGTCCACCGCCCGCTCGTGCGCCCACACGTCCAGGGGGAGCGTCACCACCGACAGTGCCGTGACCAGGCCCGCCGCCGCCGCGGCCCCGCCCAGCACGGGGCGCTCGCCGGCGCGCTCGAGGAGCTCCCGGACCCGCCTCGGCCGGCCCGCGACAAGCGACACGAGCACGGCGCCCTGAGCGACGAGCCCACCCGCGTAGAGCAGGCGCTGCCCGGAGCGGTATTCCGAGGCCTCCTCGACCCGCTCGGGGTCGAAGTAGTCGGAGGGGTCGACGGTGACCGGGTCGATCACATCGCTCGGGCTCAGGAGCCACGCTGCCCCCTCAGCCACGACGACCGCGGCCACGGCCGTCGCCCCAAGCTTCCACCAAACGCTCGGGCCGGCCATCGGCCCTACGATAGACGCCGCCTCCGGTCACTCAGGAGGAACCCCCGGCGCCTAGTCCACGCATGCGCGTAGCGATCCTCACCGACATCCACAGCAACCTGCCCGCGCTCGAAGCCGTCCTCGCGCAGACCGACGAGGCCGGAGTCGACGCTCGCTGGTGCCTAGGCGACGTCGTCGGCTACGGCGCCCAGCCCGACGACTGCGCGACGACAGCCTCGGAGCGCTGTGACATCTGCCTGGTCGGGAACCACGACCTCGCCGTCACGGGCGAGATCGACACCGAGGTCTTCTCCGCCTCTGCCGCCGCCGCGGTCGAATGGACGGTGGACAACTGCAAGAAGGAGACGATGGCCTTCCTCAAGGGGCTGAAGCCCGAGGACACCGGTCAGGAGGTGGGCCTCTACCACGCCTCCCCCCGCGATCCCGTCTGGGAATACGTGCTGGCGGTGGATCAGGCGATGGAGTGCATGGACGAGCAGGAGGGCCGGGTCAGCCTGATCGGCCACTCCCACGTCGCCCTCTACTTCACCGACGGGGCGGGAACCGGCGCCTCGGGAGCCCAGGCCCCCGACGGTCACGTCGTCGACCTGAAGAACGGCCGCTGGCTCCTCAACCCCGGCAGCGTCGGCCAACCCAGGGACGGCGACTCGCGCGCGGCGTGGTTGGAGCTGGATACGGAAGCGTGGAAGGCCACCTACCACCGCGTCGAGTACGAGATCGACAGCGCCGCCGAGGCGATCAGGGCCGCCGGGCTGCCCGATCTGCTCGCCGAGCGGCTTTATGTGGGTCAGTGATGTCGGCCAAGGAGCGTCACTAGTATCGCCGCGATGCCAGGTTCAAGGCTGAAAACGGGAGTTGCACGCGCCTTTGCGCTCGCCGCGCTGGCCCCTGCGCTACTCGCGGGCTGCGGCGACGACGAGCCCGACCCCTCGATCGACAAGGCCAACGCCGACTCGCTCCTCGCCGAGCTGGAGCAGGTCCAGGCGAACGTGGAGAACGGAAGCTGCCTCGTCGCCGAGGCAGAGGCCCAGGACCTGCAGGCGCTGGTCGAAGAGCTCCCGTCGTCGGTGGAAGCCGACGTCAAGGACGCCCTCCAGCGGGGGACGCTGAACCTGGCCGAGCTCACCGCCGACCCCGACGAGTGCGACCAGCCGGTCGAGGAGACGACGACCGAGGAGCCCGAGACCACGACCACCGAAGAGACGACCACCGAGGAGACGACGACGGAGCAGACCACCACGCAGGAGACGACTCCGACGGTCCCCACCACACCCACGACTCCCACCGTGCCCCCCGACGCGGGCGGCGGCATCTCACCCGGAGACGGACTCTGATGGCCCGCGGACCGAAGGGGGAGCTGATCTCCGACCGCTACCGGATCGAGGACCGCCTCGGGTCGGGCGGCATGTCGAGCGTCTTCCGCGCAACGGACACGATCCTGGAGCGGACCGTCGCGGTGAAGATCCTCGCCGAGCATCTCTCCGACGACGAGCGCTTCGTCGCCCGCTTCCGCCGCGAGGCCCTTGCGGTCGCGAAGCTCGTCCACCCCAACATCGTCCAGGTGTACGACACGGGCAACGACGGGGGGCAGTACTACATCGTCATGGAGTACGTGAAGGGCAAGTCCGGCGCCCAGCTGCTCCAGTCACAGGGCACCCTCGAGACCGACACGGCCGTCGATATCGGCATGCAGGCCTGCGCCGGCCTCGACTACGCCCATCGCCACGGGATCATCCACCGCGACGTCAAGCCGGGGAACCTGATGGTGATCGGCGGCCCCGCGGGCGGCGGCGACATGACCACGAAGCTCGCCGACTTCGGCATCGCCCGCGCCTCCGAGCAGACACGAATCACCCAAGTGGGTTCGGTGGTGGGGACCGCCGCCTACCTGGCGCCAGAGCAGGCGCGCGGCGAGGAGGCGACTCCCTCCTCGGACGTCTACTCCCTCGGCGTCGTCCTCTACCAGTTCCTCTGCGGGCGGCTCCCCTACGAGGGCGCCTCGCTGGCCGAGCTCGCGGTCCGCCAGCAGTCCGAGCAGCCCCTCCACCCCTCCTCCTACAGCGACGACGTCCCGCAATCCGTCGGGGACGCCGTGCTGGTCGCGCTCGACTCCGACCCCGAGCACCGCTTCGCCGCGGCCGGGGAGCTGGCCGACGCGCTCCGCCGCGGCCTCGGCGGAGTCTCGCCCGAGCAGACCAGCGCGACACGCGTGATGCAGGACGACGACACGGCTTCGACCCGCCACATGCCTCGCACCGAGTCGACCCGCCGGGCTCCGCGTCGCGCTGCTCCCCGTCAGCGGCGCCCCGCGCCGGCCCCGCCGCCCAAGCAGAAGAAGAAGGGCGGCTTCGCGCGCAATCTGGCGGCGCTCGTAGCGATCCTGCTGCTGGCGGCCGTCGCGGCAGGCGTTGTCGTGCTCGCAAGCGGCAGCGACACGGGAAACAACACGAGCCTCGAGGACATCGTCCGCGACGACGTCGACGACCAGGTCGACGCGATCCGCCAGGTGATCGAGGACAACACCCGCTAGCGGCCCGGACGGGCTCGAGCTACGGGGTGCCGCCGGCGCGGCGCGCGAACGAGAACCAGGAGGGCTTGGGGTTGAAGCCCGTGTCGAACAGGCCCATGCGGAAGATCCACCCGGCCTGGGACGAAGAGTCGGCGAGGTTGTAGTACAGGGCCCGCTCGAGCTTCAGGCGCTTGGCATTCGCGGTCAGCAGCCGGTAGGTGCGGCTCACACGCCGCGACTGCTCTGTCTGGCTCGTCCGCAGCGGGGACTTGCGGAAGCCCTGGCCGCCCGTGGTCCAGCCGAACTCAGTCGCCCACAGTGGGACCGACTTGGCGCCCCGGCGGTTCAACTCGCGCCGGTTCTTGAGCAGGAGCTCGATGACCATCTTCGGCTCCTCGGCGAACGGGTGGATGGCGGCGACGTCGAAGTGGTCGCGCACCCCCCGAACCCGAAGCAGTCTCTTCAGATAGATCTCCGAGCTGACGCTTCCGGCGCCCTCGGACCTGTAGGGGAGCAGGCCGGCCATGATCGTCCTCGCCGCCGGATCGCTCGCGCCGATAGCGGTGTCCGTCAACTCGAGCAGGCCGGCGTAGTCCACAGCGTTCGGCCGGCCGCCCCAGAAGAACGCCAGGTTGACCTCGTTGCCGACCTGCCATGCGGTGATCGGAACCTTCGGCACCAGCGGGTTCAGGGTCCAGAAGGTTCCGGTATTCCCGTAGCGCGCGACCAGGTCCCTGACGAATTGCGCCCATCCCTCGCGCTCGGAGGCCGTATAGATCGGCGGCCGGTTGGGGTTCGGCGAGACCCAGGGCGGGACGCCGGCGAGCACCGGCAGGACCGTCACGTTCGCGGTCGCGGCGTCGCGGACCAGCTGGTCGAGGACCTGCCAGTTGCGGACTCCGGGCTGGGGCTCGACGGTCCCCCAGTAGAACTGGACGCGAAGGGTCCGGACCCCGCCCGCGGACACCCGCTGGAGCTGATCCTGGGACGGATAGGTGTTCGAGGTGGCGCCGTAGAAGCCCGATGGAACCGGGGCGGCATCGGTCGCCGGCGCGGCGATCAGGCCGGCCGCAAGCACAGCGAGGATCGCTTTTCCCGCACGCCCGCCCACGTGGACACAGTAACCCTCGGGATTCGCCCAGGTAGCGCTTCAGCCCGAGGCAGCTACCCAGGGCGCTGAGCCCGTCAGCACCGCATCGGCGAAGGCCTCGAATCGCTTCTCGGCGATCGCCTCGCGCGCTCCCTCGGTCAGCGCCCGCATGTAGCTCAGGTTGTGCAGGGTCAGCAGGCGCGTGCCGGTGAGCTCCTTGCCTCTGGCGAGGTAGTGGAGGTAGGCGCGACTGTGGCGCCGGCAGGCCTCGCAGGGGCATCCATCGGCGATCGGGCCTTCGTCGTCTGCAAAGCGGCCCTTGGCCAGGTCCACCCGGAAGCGCGCCCCGGGCTCGGGAGCGAGGGCGACGCCGTGGCGGGCGAGGCGCGTCGGGACCGCGCAGTCGAAGACGTCGATGCCGAGGCCGATTCCCATCATCAGGTCGTCCACCTCTCCTATTCCGAGCAGGTGGACTGCGGCGCCGGCGGGCAGGTGGGGCATCGTCGCCTCGAGCACCCGGCGCATCTCGTCCTTGTCCTGACCGAGCGTCCCGCCGATCGAGATCCCGTCGACGCCGGCGGCTCCGATCGCGTCAGCCGACTCGCGCCGAAGCTCGGGGTGGACGCCGCCCTGGACGATCCCGAACACGGCCTGGCGCTCGGGCCCGTTCTCACCGTGCCAGTCGAGACAGCGCTGGAGCCAGCGGTGGGTCCGCTCCATCGAGCGGGCGGTGTACTCGCGGTCGGCGTGGAACGGCGTGCACTCGTCGAAGACCAGCGCGATGTCCGATCCGAGCTTCGCCTGTATGCCCATCGCGGTCTCGGGGCTGAGGAAGCGATCCGAGCCGTCGAGCAGCGACTGGAACGCAACGCCCTGCTCTGAGATCTTCACCTGAGCACGGCCCTCACCGGGCCCGCGCCGTCCCTTGATCTCGTCGGCGACTCCGCCGTGGGCCAGCGAGAAGACCTGGAAGCCGCCGGAGTCGGTGATGATCGGCCGCTCCCAGCTCATGAATCCGTGGAGGCCGCCGTGCGCCGCGATGCGCTCCTCTCCCGGCGAGAGGTGGAGATGGAAGGTGTTGCCGAGAATCAGGTCGTAGCCGAGCGCCTCGACCTCGGCCGACGACACCCCTCGGACCGACCCCTTCGTCGCCAGCGGGATGAAGGCGGGCGTCGCGATCTCGCCGTGCGCGGTCGAGATCACGCCGCTTCGCGCGGCGCCGTCGCGTGCGTCCACGCGGAACGCGAGCCTCGCCGGGTCGGACCTCAGGGCTCAGCCCTCGATCAGGGAGCGCCCGGTCATCGCCTCGGGCTGCTCGATCCCCAGAAGCGCCAGCGCGGTCGGCGCGACGTCGGCCAGGATGCCTCCCTCGCGGAGGTTCAGGCCGGGCACGGTCACGATCAGCGGGACCGGGTTCGTCGAGTGGGCGGTGTTCGGCGAACCGTCGGGCTCGAGCATGTGCTCGGCGTTGCCGTGGTCGGCGGTGATGATGCAGGCGCCGCCCGAATCGTGGACGGCCTTGACCACCTCGGCCAGGCGCCCGTCCACCTCCTCGACCGCGGCGACCGCGGCCGGGATGACGCCGGTGTGACCGACCATGTCCGGGTTGGCGAAGTTGATGACGCCGAAGCGGAAAGCCTCCCCATCGGACGCGTCCCGCCAATGCGTCGTGAACTCCCGCGCCGCGCCGGCCGCGTTCATCTCCGGCTTGTGGTCGTAGGTCGGGACGTCGCGCGGCGATGGAGCGAGGGCGCGCTCCTCCCCTGTCCACTCGTCCTCGCGGCCCCCGTTGAAGAAGTAGGTGACGTGCGCGTACTTCTCGGTCTCGGCGACGTGGAGCTGGCGACCTCCCCCCTCGGCGATCACCTCGGCGATCGTCGTGTCCGGCTCGGTGGGCGGGAACGCAACGGGGTAGTCCCAGCCGTCCTTGTACTCGGTCATCGTCGTCACCTCGAGGGCCGGGCCGCCCTCGCGGTCGAAGTCGTCGAAGGTCGTCTCGCCGAGCGCGCGGGTCAGCTGGCGCGCGCGGTCGGGCCGGAAGTTGACGAAGATCACGGGCTCGTCGGCGGCGGCTCCGTCGTAGTCGCCGATCACCGTCGGCTCGATGAACTCGTCGGTGACGTCGGCGGCGTAGGCGGCGCGGATCGCGTCAGCCGCCGAGTCCGCCTTCTCACCCTTCCCGAGCACGATCGCGTCGTACCCCTTCTTCGTCCGGTCCCACCGCGAGTCGCGGTCCATCCCCCAGTAGCGGCCCCCGACGGTGCCGACCCGCCCGGCGTGCTTGAGCCATCTCGCAGCCTCCTCGACGTACCCGGCGCCGGAGGTGGGGAGCGTGTCGCGCCCGTCGGTGAGGACGTGGAGAACCAGGTCCGAGACGCCCTCCTCGGCGACGAGCTCGATCACCGCCTCGATGTGCGACCAGCCGGAGTGGACGCCGCCGTCCGACACGAGGGCGATCGCGTGGAGCCGCCCGCGGCGCGACTCGCGGGCGCGCCCGCAGGCGTCCCGCAGCGCGGGGTTGTCGAAGAACGAGCCGTCGGCGATCGAGTCGTCGATGCGCGCCAGGTCCTGCTTCACGACGGCGCCGGCGCCGAGGTTCAGGTGGCCGACCTCGGAGTTGCCCATCTGGCCCGGCGGCAGGCCGACGTCGCGGCCCGAGGTCGAGAGGGTCGTGTGCGGGTACTTGCTCCAGAGCTCGTCGAACACCGGCGTGTTGGCCTGGCCCACGGCGTTGCCGGGCCCCTCGGGGGCCAGCCCCCAGCCGTCGAGCACCACCAGCGCCACCGAGGGCACCGCTGCGCGTCCGGGGGCCGCCGGCCCCGTCATCGTTCTCCCGCGGCCTCGACTATCGCAAGCGAAGTCCTCGGCCTCGAGGCTGGCGCCGCCGACGAGCGCGCCGTCGACGTCGGCCTGGCCCATCAGCTCGGCCGCGTTGGCGGGCTTGACCGAGCCGCCGTAGAGGATCCGCACGCGCCTCCGCCGCGCTCGCGCTCCGCTCGGCCGAGGCGCTCGCGGATCAGCGCGCACGCTTCCTGGGCCTGCTCCGGCGTCGCGGTCCGCCCGGTGCCGATCGCCCAGATCGGCTCGTAGGCGATCACCACCCGGCCGAGCTGCTCGTCGGGCACCTCGGCGAGGTCGGCCTCGATCTGGCGCTTGATGCACCTCGGCCATCTCGCCGGCGTCGCGCTGGCCCTCGTTCTCGCCGCAGCAGAGGATCGGCTGCAGCCCGGCGGCGAGCGCGGCCGGCACCTTCCGCGCGAGTGCCTCGTCGGTCTCGGCGAAGTGCTCGCGGCGCTCGGAGTGGCCGAGGACGACGCCGGTGACCCCGAGCTCGGTCAGCATCGCCGCCGAGACCTCGCCGGTGAACGCCCCGCTCCTCGGCCTCGTGCACGTTCTGGGCGGCGACCTCGACCCTGCTGCTCGGAGACCGCCTCGCACGCGGCGCCGCAAGCGCCGTGAAGGGCGGGCAGATCCGATCACGTCGGTCCCGTTGTCCGGGAGGCGGCGAGAAACGCCGCGAAGAAGTCGGCGGTCTCGGCGACCGTCTTGTGCATCTTCCAGTTGGCCGCGAGCAGCGGCGTCCGCGATGCGCTGGTGTCAGGCATCGGGCAGCACCTCCACCCCGGGCAGCTCCTCGCCCTCGAGGAACTCCAGGGAGGCGCCGCCGCCGGTCGACAGCCAGTCCACGTCGTCGCCGAGCCCGAACTGGACCAGCGCCGCGGCGGAGTCGCCGCCCCCGACCACGGTGTGGCCGTCGCGCGCCGGCCACCGCGTCGGCGACCGCCCTCGTCCCGGCGGCGAAGGGCGGCAGCTCGAAGGCGCCCATCGGGCCGTTCCAGAAGATCGTCCCGCCGCCGGCGATCCGCTTCGCGTACTTGGCGGCGGTGTTCGTCCCGATGTCGAGGCCCATCCAGCCCTCGCGGGACGTCGATGCCGTTCAGGTCCTCGATCTCGGTGTCGGCGCTGAACTCGCGGCCCAGGACCAGGTCCTCGGGCAGGTGCAGGCGTCGCCTCCGCCTCTCCGGCGCGCGGCAGCAGCTCCCTGGCCGCCTCGACGCTCTCGTCGTCGACCAGCGAGTCGCCGATGTCGCGTCCCTCGGCCTTGAAGAAGCTGAAGCACATTGCGCCGCCGATGAGGATCTCGTCCGCGGGGTCGAGGAAGTGCTCGATCACGCCGATCTTGTCGGTGACCTTCGCCCCGCCGAGCACCATGACCAGCGGGCGCTCGGCGCCGTCGCGCACCTTGGTCAGTTCCTCCAGCTCGCGCTCCAGCAGCAGCCCGGCGTGGCCCGGCAGCTGCTGCGCGACGCCGTGGGTCGTTGCGTGGGCGCGGTGCGCGGCGCCGAAGGCGTCGTTGACGTAGAGGTCGGCCAGCGCGGCCAGGGCCTTCGCCAGCTCCGGATCGTCCTCCGTCTCGCCGCTCTCGTAGCGGCTGTTCTCGAGCAGCAGCACCTCGCCGTCGCCCAGGCCCTCCGCCATGGCCTCGACCTCCTCACCCACGACATCCGGCGCCAGCGCGACGTCTGTCCCGAGCTTCTCGCCGAGGCGCTCGGCGACGGGCTTCATCGACAGGCGACGGGTCCGCGCCCTTCTGGCCGGCCGAGGTGCGAGACGAGCACGATCCGGGCCCCCTGGTCGCGAAGCAGCTCGATCGTCGGCAGGCTCGCCTCGATCCGCGTGTCGTCCGTGATCGAAGCACCGTCGAGCGGGACGTTCAGATCGGCTCTCAGCAGGACCCGCTTGCCGCCCGCCTCCGCGTCGCGGACGCTCTTCTTCTTCAGCACCGCCGCGCTACGCACCGACGGCGGCCGGCTCGAGAACCTTCCCGGCGAGCTCGACACAGCGGTTCGAGTAGCCCCACTCGTTGTCGTACCAGGAGAAGACCTTGACCATGTTGCCCTCGAGCACCATCGTCTGGCCCGAGTCGAAGATCGACGAGTGCGGGTCGCCGACGATGTCGGTCGAGACGATCGGGTCCTCGGTGTAGGAGAGGATCCCCTTGAGCGGGCCCTCGGCGGCGGCCTTGACCGCGCCGTTGACCTCCTCGACGCTCGTGTCCTTGCGAGGCCTGGAACGTCAGGTCGACGACCGAGCCGGTGGCCACGGGCGCGCGCACCGCCATCCCGCTGAGCTTGCCGTTCAGTTCGGGGAGCACCAGGCCGACGGCCTTGGCCGCTCCGGTCGACGTCGGGATCAGGTTGATCGCGGCGGCGCGGGCCCGGCGCAGGTCCTTGTGGGGCATGTCCTGCAGGCGCTGGTCGGCGGTGTAGGCGTGGATCGTGGTCATCAGCCCGTGGTCGATGCCGACCGACTCGTGCAGCACCTTCGCGGCCGGCGCGAGGCAGTTCGTCGTGCACGAGGCGTTGGAGATGATGTGGTGCTGCTCGGGGTCGTAGTCGTCGAAGTTGACGCCGAGCGCGACCGTGATGTCGGGCTCGGTCGCGGGAGCCGAGATGATCACCTTCTTGGCGCCGGCGT
The DNA here is from genome assembly GCA_963839875.1 of uncultured Solirubrobacterales bacterium. GTDB lineage: Bacteria > Actinomycetota > Thermoleophilia > Solirubrobacterales > 70-9 > CAVUAT01. The sequence goes on along the minus strand of CAWIWP010000006.1, from coordinate 29,179 downwards.
CCAGGTGCTTGGAGGCGTCCTCGCGCTTGGTGAAGAGGCCCGTGGACTCGATCACCACGTCGGCGCCGAGGTCGCCCCAGGGCAGCGCGGCGGGGTCGCGCTCGGAGAGGACCTTGAGCTCGTCGCCGTCCACCGTGATGCCGCCGTCCGATACCTCCACCTCGCCCGGGAAGCGCCCCAGGATCGAGTCGTACTTGAGGAGGTGGGCGAGCGTCTCGGCGTCGGTCAGGTCGTTGACGGCGACGAAGTCGATGTCCGCGCCCGACGCCTTGGCCGCGCGAAAGAGGTTGCGCCCGATGCGCCCGAAGCCGTTGATTCCAACCTTCACAGCCATTGGCGGCGCAGTCTAGTCATCGCGATTCGCGCAGATGATCGGATCAGTCGGGGGCTACGACCAGCTCGACCATGTACCCGTCGGGATCGATCAGCCGGGCGCTGTAGTTCCCGTTGCCGTGCACGGGAGTGCTGCCCGGCTCGGCGGAGCTCGTGCCGCCGTTCTCGAGCCCCGACTCGTACGAGGCCTTGACCGCAGGGATGCTCGCGCGCCGGGAACGAGACGTGGCCGAAGCCCGGGCGCGGGCTGTCCTGCTCGATGAAGAAGACCGAGCGGATCATCCCCCAGCCGACCTTGCCCGCGTTCTCCTCCTGGCGGCGCCAGCCGAGGGGGGCGAGAATCGAGTCGTAGAAGCGACCGCTTTCCTCGATGTCGGCGACCTTGACTGCTGCGTAATAGACCAAAGTCCTCCGGAGCTCCTGCGGTTGGGTTGGTGTCGCGGCGTTCCCCTCTCGCGGCGCCGGACGGCTTCAACTCTAAGGGGTTCGGGAATCCGGGCTCAGCGGCGCGGCTCCCAGCGGAAGAAGAGAAGCGAGATCACGAGCCCCGCGAGGCCCCAGGCCCCGACCACAGCCAGGTTCCCGAGCTCGAAGCCGGCGCCGGTGGTGTTCGGGTCCCAAGCGGTGAAGAACGCCTCGAAGAAGGGCCGGATCGGGAAGACGTCCGCGACCTGGAGGACCCCGCTGGGAATCTCGCTGTCGGGGATGAAGATGCCCGAGATGAAGTACAGCGGCAGGATCAGGGCGTTGGTGATCGCCGGGGCCGCGTCCTCGCTGGGGATGATCGTCGTCATCGCAAAGCCCAGACAGCAGAAGGCGAACGCGCCGACGGCGACGGTGACAAGCACAGCGGGAAGGGTCGTCGTCGGGATCGAGACGCCGTAGACCAGCTTCCCGATCGTCGCGACGATCACGAGCATCAGCAGGGCAACCAGAAGCGAGTTGCCGACCCGGCCGCCGACGAAGACCGGCACGGGCAGCGGGGTACCCCGCACCCGCTTCAGCATCCCGCGCTCGCGGTCGTCGGTGAGATTGATCGCGAGGCTCTGCGTCGAGGCCGAGATGATCGCGAGGGCGATGATCGCCGGCACGTAGTAGGTGGTCGTGTTCACCCCCCGGTCCTCGACCTCGTCGTTGCCGAAGATCGTGGCGAAGATGAACAGGAAGATCAGCGGGAGCATCACCGTGAAGAAGACCGACGCGGGATTGCGCCAGAAGACCTTCTGGTCGTAGCGGAACTGGTGCAGTGCGAGGGCGATCACTTGCTCGCCTCGTCCGTGAGCCGCAGGTAGACGTCCTCGAGGCTGGGCCGCCGGACCTCGAGGCTCGGCAGCGCGAGGTCGCGCGCCTCGGCCCAGTCGATCAGCGCCCTCAACTCGCGCAGCGGGTCGGCGCTCGCATGGGAGACGAGGCCGTCCACCGGCCGCGCCGCGGAGTCGAAGGGCGCCGGAAGGTCGCCATTCGCGACGCCCTCGGGCACCCGGAAGCTGATCACCGCCTGCGCGCCGCCCCGTCCCCCGAGCTCGTCGGGCTCGCCCTCGGCGACGATTCGGCCGTCGACGATGATCGCGGCGCGGTCGGCGAGCGCCTGAGCCTCGTCCATGTAGTGCGTCGTCAGGAAGATGGTCTTGCCGAGCTCGCGCAGGTTGCCGATCACGTCCCAGGCCTGGCGGCGGGCGGAGGGGTCGAAGCCGGTCGTGGGCTCGTCGAGGAAGAGGAGCTCGGGGTCGCCCACCAGCGCCAGCGCCACGTCGAGCCGACGCTGCTGGCCGCCCGAGAGCTTCGAGGTGCGCACGTCCGACTTCCCGTCCAGCCCGACCAGCCCGACGGTCGCCTCGACGTCGCGGGGGTTCGGGTAATAGCCGGCGTACTGCGCGACGGCCTCGCGGACCGTCAGCTCGGGAGTGAGCCGGCACTCCTGCAGCACGAGCCCGATGCGGGATCGCCACGCGCGGTCTGCCGCGGCGGGGTCGGCGCCGAGCACGCTGATCTCGCCGGCGCTGCGCCCGCGGTAGCCCTCGAGGATCTCGACGGTCGTCGTCTTGCCCGCGCCGTTGGGCCCGAGGAAGGCGAAGATCTCGCCGGGCGCAACCTCGATGTCGATGCCTGCGACGGCCTCGAGGTCTCCGTAGGACTTCCGCAGCCCCTTGACGCTGATGGCCGGCGTCACGATGCGCCGTCGTCGATCTTCGTGTCGCGGTGGACGACGCGCAGGCTCACGTCGTCGCGGTCGCCGAGCTCCCGCGCGATGCGGTCAGCGACCGTGATCGAGCGGTGCCGCCCGCCCGTGCAGCCGACGGCGATCGTCAGGTGCTGCTTGCCCTCCGCCACGTAGGCCGGGACCAGGAACTCCAGCAGCGGCATCAGGCGGCCGTAGAACTCGCCGGCCTGGGTCCCCGACTCGACGTAGTCGCGGACGGCCTGGTCGAGGCCGGTCTGCATCCTCAGCTCGTCGACGTAGTGGGGGTTGGGCAGAAAGCGGACGTCCAGGGTCAGGTCGGCGTCGCGCGGGGGGCCGTTCTTGAAGCCGAAGGTCAGGAGCGTCAGCGCCATCTGGCTGTCGTCGCCCTCGGTGCCGACCAGCTCGACCGCGATCCGCCGACGCAACTCGCTGCCGGTCAGGTCGGTCGTGTCGATGACTACGTCGGCGCGTTCGCGGAGCGGAGCCAGCAGCTCGCCCTCGGCCTGGATTCCGTCGATCAGCCGGCCGCCGCGGGCCAGGGGGTGGCGGCGGCGGGTCTCCTTGTAGCGGTTCAGCAGGGTCTCCTCGTCGGCCTCGAGGAACAGGACGGTGACGTCGATGCCGCTCCCCTCGAGCTCCTTCACAACCGCCTGCAGCTCCTCGAAGTAGTCGCCGCCGCGCACGTCGGAGACGACGGCCGCCCGCTCGACGCCGCTGCCCTCGTGCTGGAAGAGCTCGCCGAGGCCCTCGATCATCCGCGGCGGCAGGTTGTCGACGCAGAAGTAGCCGCCGTCCTCGAACGCGGCGATCGCCTCGGACTTGCCCGCGCCCGAATGGCCGGTGATCACCACCAGCTCGACGTCGTGCTCGTTCGCGGCGGGTGGGGTCAATTGGCCCTGTTCAACTGGCGGTGAATCTCGCGGGCGAGCTTACCCGGAACCCCCGGGACGGCCTCGAGCTCCTCGCGGCTGGCCGCCACCAGCTTGTCGGGCGAGCCGAAGTGCTTGAGCAGCGCCTGCTTGCGCGCGGGCCCGACGCCCTTGACGCCGTCCAGGACCGACGCGGTCATCGACCGGTCGCGCTTGCTCCTGTGGAAGGTGATCGCGAACCGGTGGGCCTCGTCGCGGACGCGCTGGAGCAGGCGGAGCGGCGGCGAGTCCTTCTCGAGCATGACCGGGGCGCCGCGGTCGGGGACGAAGACCTCCTCGATCCGCTTGGCGAGGCTGATCACCGTGACACCGCGATCGACCAGCGGCTCGAGAGCCGCCATCCCGGCGCTGAGCTGTCCCTTGCCGCCGTCGATCAGGACCAGGTCCGGCAGCGCGGCGAAGCTCTCGTCGCGGTTCGAGTCATGGGGCGACAGATCGGCCTGCTGCGTGTACTGCCCGAGCCGCCGGGTGAGGACCTCCCGCATCGCGGCGAAGTCATCGGGTTTCCCACCGTTTCCGAAGTCGCCCCGGATCTTGAACTTGCGGTAGCCGGACTTCTTCGGCGCTCCCCCTTCGAAGACGACCATCGAGGCGACCTGGTGGGTCTCGCCGAGGTTGGAGATGTCGAAGGCCTCGATCCGGACCGGCAGGCGCTCCATGTCGAGCTCCGCCTGCAGGGAGGTGAGCGCCTCGGCCCGCTGCTGGTGGCGGTGCTCGCGGCGCAGGCGGTCCTGGGCCAGGGCCAGCGACGCGTTCCTCTCGGCCAGCTCGCGGAGCCGTCGCAGGTCGCCGCGCGCCGCGGCGCGAACCTCGACCTTCGATTCGCGCTGGGTGGAGAGGGCCTCCTCCAGCACCCCGACCCGGTCCTTCAGCTCGGGCCCGACGATCACCCGGGCCGGCACAGCGGGGGCGGCGCCGTAGTACTGGAGCATGAAGCTCTCGGCCACCTCTCCGGGCTCGCGCTCCTCGCCGCCCGAGAGGTAGAAGCCCTGGCGCTCTGCGAGGAATCCGTCGCGCACCTGAAAGACCTGTGCGTTCGCGTCGGTCCCCTCGACCGCCACGCCGATCAGGTCGGCGCTCCCGAGGCTGCCGCCGGCGACCCGCTGGCGCTCCATCAGGCTCTGGACCGCGTTCAGCCGGTCACGGAAGAGCGCCGCTCGCTCGAAGTCCTGTGTCCCCGACGCCTCGTCCATCTTGGCCACGAGCTCGTTCGCCACCTGCTTGTAGCGGCCCGAGAGGAAGCCGACGATCTGGTCGATGTTGCGGCGGTACTCCTCGCGGTCGATGTACCCGACGCACGGCGCCTGGCATCGCTTGATGTAGTGGTCCAAGCACGGCACCCCCGACCGCCGGCCGGGCTCCGGCCCCTCGCAGGTCCGGTACTGGAAGAGCTTCCCCAGCAGGTCCAAGGTCTCGCGGACCCGCTTCGCGGACGAGAACGGCCCGAAGTAGGCGCGGTTGGGGCGGTGCTTCTCCCTCGTGAAGTAGACGCGCGGGAAGTCCTCGTCCAGGCTGATCGCGATGTAGGGGTACGACTTGTCGTCGCGCAGGCGGATGTTGAACCTCGGGCGGTGGCGCTTGATGAAGCTCTGCTCGGCGATCAGCGCCTCGGCCTCCGTCTGGGTGACCAGGACCTCGACGTCGTGGATCCGCGAGACCATCTCGCGGTTCGACTTGCCCGAGAAGTGCGATCCGACCCGCTTGCGGATCGACCGCGCCTTCCCGACGTAGAGCACGTCGCCCGAGCGGTCGCGGAACACGTAGACGCCGGGGGCGTCGGGGAGCTCCCGGCGGTCCTCGGCGAGCGTCCTCGCGACCTCCTGCTCGGCATCTCTGGGCATCCGCATCAAGGGTAGGCTTCGCGACCCTCGTGACCTCCACCCCACCCGAGCTGCAGACGCTGAAGATCGAGGCCGACGGAGACGTCGGCGTCCTCACGCTCAACCGCCCTGACGACATGAACGCGATGAGCCCTGAGCTCATCTTCGAGCTCACGGTCGCCGCCGCCTGGCTCGCCGACCGCGCGCCGTTCCGGGCCCTGATCGTCACCGGGTCCGGTCGCGCCTTCTGCGCCGGTGGGGACGTCACCTGGTTCAGGAAGGGCCTCGAGGACGATGACTTCGACCTGCCCTCGGACGTGCGCCGCGGCGCCGAGGTGCTCCATCAGGCGATCGTGGACTTCCGCCGCATCCCGTATCCCGTGATCGGTGCGATCAACGGCGCGGCCGCGGGCGCCGGCTTCTCGCTGGCGCTCATGTGCGACACGCGCATCGCATCGGACGCCGCATTCTTCGTCGTGGCCTACGGCCGGATCGGAGCCTCGCCCGACGGCGGGATGACCTACTTCCTCCCCAGAGTCGTCGGTCCCGCGAAGGCGCTGGAGCTGGCCATGGAGGATCCGACGATCGACGCGAACGGCGCACTGGACCTCGGCATCGTCAGCGAGGTCGTTCCGGCCGGCGAACTGATGGACGCGGCCCACGCGAAGGCCGCCGAGCTCGCGAAGAAGGCGCCGCACTACATGAGGATGGCCAAGGAGCTGCTCAATCAGAGCCTGGAGAACTCGCTCACCGACCACCTCCAGCTCGAGCGCCACGGCATCGCCGACTCGATGGCGACCGAGGACCTGCGCAACGGCGTCAAGGCGTTCTTCGCGGGCGAGGACCCCGAATTTCGGGGCACTTGAGCCGGCAGCGTGATCCACGGCCGCCCTGGAGGCTGTAGATAAGGTGAACCCGCCCGCAACCCGCGAAAGGGAACCATGAACAAGCTGCTTGCTCTGCTCGCCGTGATCGCACTCTCCGCCTTCGGCCTCGCCGCCTGTGGCGACGACGAAGACGACGGTGGCGACACCGAGACCAGCGTCGAGACGACTGTCGAGGACGACACCACCACGACCGAGCCCGCCACCGGCGGCGCCGGCGGAGGCGGCGCGACCGTCGCGCTCTCGTCGCCCGCCGACGGCTCGTTCGCCTACGACCAGGCCGACGCCAGCGCTGCGGCCGGCTCGGTGACGGTCAACTTCGACAACCCGTCGCCCCTGTCGCACGACGTCGTGATCGAGGACGACTCCGGAACCGAGATCGGCAAGACCGACCTCGTGACCGAGGGCACTACCTCGACCAAGGTCGACCTGACGCCCGGCACGTACACGTTCTTCTGCGATGTCCCCGGCCACCGCGAAGGTGGCATGGAAGGCACGCTCACCGTCGAGTAACGAGCGACCAGGCAATCGGGACTCCGGCCGCACAGCGTGTGGCTGGAGTCCCATTCGCCTGGGTGGCTCAGGTGGTGAGGGCCCTCAGGTCGTCGAGGATTCCCTTGCCCGCGATTTCTGGGCCGGCACCCGGGCCCCGGTAGCTGAGCTCTTCGCCTGACCCAGTCTGGACGTGCAGCGCGTTTTCGACTCCTTTGACTGCCGTCAGCGGGTCGTCGGCCTCGAGCGCCATGGGCTCGACGCGCGCCCTCAACCGTCCCTCCTCTCCATGCAGGGTCGTGACCGAGCGGACCGGCTGCCCGGTGCGCAGCGCTTCCGCCTCCTCGGCGGTCAGGGCGCTGACTCCACGGACGCTGACGTCGCCGGGGAGCAGCTGGACTCCGAAGACGAGGGCCGCCAGCACCATCGCCTTCGCCCGCTCGTCGCGCCCGTCCACGTCCGCGCTCGGGTCCGGCTCGGCCAGGCCGTCCGCCTGCGCCTTGGCCAAGGCCTCCTCGTAGGCGGCGCCGCTGCTCATCTCGGTGAGCATCTGGTTCACCGTCGCGTTGAGGACGCCGCGAGCGGACAACGGTGGCGACCCACCGAGCTCATCCATCAGCGGCGCCAGCGCCGGCGTGCCGGACATGACGGTCGACTCGGCCCTGAAGGCGACGCCGCGCTCGCGGGCCGTCGCGGCGAGCACGACTCCCTGCCGAGCAACCGGCCACTTGTCCGAGGTCACCACGTGCTTTCCGCGGGCGAGCGCCTCGCGCATGAACGTCAGGCCCGGCTCGCCGTCCTCGGGCGAGTTGACCGCGTCGGCCAGGACGTCGTAGTCGGCGTCGTTCAGATCCCCTTCCGCGCCGTCGCGCCCGCTGGTCCTCAGCACCACCTCGACGTCGCCGGCTTCGCCGCTCTCGACGGCTCGCAGCAGCCAGGACCCGACCGTCCCAAGACCGACGACGGCCAGCCGCATGCGCCCCCGGCCCTACTCGGGAAGCGCGCGGCCGACGGAGTCGGCGACGCAGCAGGGCTTGTCGGAGCCCTCGAGCTCGACCGTGAAGCGGGTCGTGATCTGGAACCAGCCGTCCTTCACTTCCTCGATCTCGGTCACCTCCGCCGTGGCTCGGACCTTCGCGCCAGCCGGGACCGGGGCCGGGAAGCGGACCTTGTTCCAGCCGTAGTTGACGCCGAGCTTGAAACCCGAGGTCTTGAGGAGGGCGAGGCGCATGCCGTCGATCATCGAGAGCGTCAGGTTGCCGTGGGCGATCGTCGTTCCGAAGGGGCTCTCGGTCTTCGCGCGCTCGACGTCGACGTGGATCCACTGGTCGTCGCCGGACAGCTCGGCGAACGAGTTGATGTCCTCCTGGGTGACCTCGCGCCACTCCGAGGGGCCGATCGTCTCGCCCTGAATCGCCTTCAGGCCCTCGATCCCCGCGACTTCGGTGAGCGTCATCGGCGCCCAGACTACCGGCGGCTGCGTGCCTGAGCTTGGAGGGGGAGGTTGTTTTTTGCCCGCAACGGATATAGATAGGCAGGTACAGCGGGCCTTCGAAGCACCGAATGGGGGCCCCGACTGATGGAGAGGAGACATTCCAATATGCGAGGTCTGAACACCAAGAGGCTCCTCGCTGCCTCGGCCAGTCTCGTCCTGGTCCTCGGCGTCGCCGCTTGCGGTGACGACGATGACGACAGTGACGGCGGCGGCGGAGGCGGTGGCGAGGCGCAGCTTGATCTCGTCATCGGCGACTCGATCCCCCTCACGGGCGATCTCGCCGACTTCGGTCCCCCCGGTCAGAAGGCATCCGACCTGGCCGTTGCGGAGATCACGAAGGCGATCGGCACAGCCGGCGTCGACCACACAGTGAGCGTCGTCCACGAGGACAACGAAACGAACCCGCAGGCTGCCGTTTCGGCCGCCCGCAAGCTGGTCGATTCCGACGGAGCTAGCTGCATCACCGGCGCGTGGGCGTCGGCGGACAGCGAGCCGACCGCACTGTCCGTTGCGATTCCGGATGGGGTCCTGCAGATCTCACCGGCGTCGACCAACCCAGGTCTCACCGACCTGGACGACAACGGGCTGTTCGCCCGCACCTCTCCCCCGGACACGTTCCAGGGCCCGACGCTCGCTGACGCGATCGCCGCGGACCTGGGCAGCGCCGAGGGCAAGACGGTGAACATCGGTGCCCGTAACGACGATTACGGCACCGCCCTCGCCGAGACGTTCAGCGCGGCGTGGGAGGAGTTGGGCGGCACCATCGGAGCCGAGGTCATCTACGACCCCGAGCAGCCGAGCTACAACTCGGAGGCTGGTCAGATCACGGCCGGCAACCCCGATGCATTTGTCATCGTCGATTTCCCGGAGACCTTCGTCAAGGTCGGTCCTGCGCTGGAGCGCACGGGCAACTGGGATCCCACCAAGGCGTGGGGCACCGACGGGCTCGCATCGAGCGACCTGCCGGGTGACGTCGGCGAGGAGATCGTCGAGGGCATGCGCGGCACCGCGCCGGGCGCCCCCGACGAGGGTGCGGCATCAGCGGCCTTTGAGAAGGCCTACGTTGCCGCCGAGCCGGTGGCTGTCGAGCGTCAGACGTTCGACGCTCAGCAGTTCGACGCAACCGTCCTCTGCTACCTCGCCGCGGTCAGCGCTGGTTCGACCGACGGCCAGGACATGGCGGATGCGCTGATCGACATCACCGCTCCCGGTGGTACCGAGTACACCTGGGAGCAGCTCCCCGAGGCAATCGAGGCGCTGCAGAACGGTGACGACATCGATTACACCGGCGCGTCCGGTGCGATCGACATGGACGAGACCGGTGACGCCACCGCGGGTGTCTACGACACCTACCAGTACAAGGGCGGCGGCATCGAGACCATCGGCGAGACCCCGGTGAACACCGGCGGCTAGTCGAAGGAATCCACGCAACCACGGCCGGGGCCCTCGCGGGCTCCGGCCGTTTGCGTTTCAGGGGTCAGTCCGCGGCGTCTATGCGGGCGGTGCCGCCGAGATAGAGCTCTGCGACCTTCGGGTCGTCCAGGAGCTCCTTGCCCTTGCCCTCGAAGCGGTTGGATCCGAGGTCGAGGACGTAGCCGCGGTCGGACATCGCGAGTGCCCGTCGGGCGTTCTGCTCGACCATCACGATCGTGACGCCGTCGTTGTTGATGTCTTCGATCTTCTGGAAGATCGCCTCGACGAACCCGGGTGCGAGCCCTGCCGACGGCTCGTCGAGCAGGACCACCTGGGGGTCCGGCATCAGGGCCCGGCGCCATCGCGAGCATCTGGCGCTCCCCGCCGCTCATCGTCCCCGCGGCCTGCGTGCGGCGCTCGCCTAGCCGCGGAAAGAGGTCGTACATGACCGCCATGCGCTTCTTGGCGGTTCCCTGGACCAGCGCCCCCATCTCGAGGTTCTCGTCCACGGTGAGGCTCTGAAAGACGTTGTCGAGCTGGGGCACGTAGCTCATCCCGCGCCGGGTGATCGAATGGGGAGCCATGCCGGTCAGATCCTCGCCGCGCAGGGTCACCCTGCCGCCCTTGGGAGGCAGCAGGCCGAAGATCGACTTGATCAGCGTTGACTTGCCGGCGCCGTTGGGCCCGACGACCGTGACGATCTCGCCCTCATTCACGTTCACGTCGACGTCGGTCAGGATGTCGACCTCGGGGACGTAGCCGGCGACGAGTCCCTCGACGGTCAGCATCGGACCCTCGTAGCCCTTCTCGTCCGTCTTCTCGTCCTTCGTCGCCTCGGCCATCAGCTCTTCCTCTTCTTGACCTTGCCGGTGACGGCCTGCGCGGCGTCCTTGGCCTTCTCCGCCAGGCTCGGGTCGGTCTCGTGCGCGGCGCCGCCCAGGTAGGCATCGATCACCTTCTTGTCCTCCCGCACGTCCTTTGGGAGGCCGCTGGCGATCACCTTGCCCTCGGCCATCACGACCACCTTGTCTGAGTGGTTCATGACGACCTCCATGTCGTGCTCGATGAAGAGGAAGGTCACGCCTTCCTCCTTGCGGAGCCGCTGCATGTGGTCGAGCAGGCGCTTGCCGAGGGTCGGGTTGATCCCCGCCATCGGCTCGTCGAGCAGGAGCAGCTTCGGCTTCGCCATCAGGGCCCGAGCCAGCTCGAGCAGCTTGCGCTGGCCGCCCGACAGGGTGCCGGCGTAGGAGTCGGCGAGCTTGGTCAGGTTGAAGACCTCGAGCAGCTCCATCGCCTGCTCGTGGACCTCCTTCTCGCGCGAGCGCACCGCCGTGGGCTTGATGAAGAGGTTCACGAAGCGCTCGCCGGGCTGGTCGGGGGCCGCAAGCATCATGTTGTCGATCACGGGCATCGCCGCGAGCGCCTTCGTGATCTGGAAGGTCCGCACCATGCCGCGGTTCGCGATGTCGTACGGCGCCTTGCGGAAGACGTTGGTCCCGTCGAACTGGACGACTCCCCGGTCTCCCTTGTAGAAGCCGGTGACCACGTTGAAGAGGGTGGTCTTTCCCGCGCCGTTCGGACCGATCAGCGCGGTGATCGACTGCTGGCGCTACGTCGAAGGTCGCACCGTTGACAGCGCGGATCCCGCCGAAGCGCTGGAAGACGTCGTTCACCTGCAGGATCCCGGCGTCACCGTTCCCGTCACTCACCGAGCACCATCTCCTCCTTCTTCCCGAACAGCCCCTGCGGCCTGAACGCCATCAGCAGGATCAGGAGCATGCCGCGTGATCAACAGGCGCAGCGCGGCGATGCGGGTCTCCGTGAACGGCGGGTCGGGCAGCTCGATGAAGCGGGTGCCCTCGAGCACGAACCAGAAGAGCACCGCCCCGAAGGCCACCCCCTTGTAGTTGGCGAGGCCGCCCAGGATCAGGACGCTGAAGGCGAAGAAGGTGACCAGCGGCTCGAAGTTGATCGGGTAGACCGCCGCGAGGTTGAGGGCGAAGAAGTAGCCGCCGATCGCCCCCAGCGTCGCCGAGATCGCGAGCGACTGGAGCTTGTAGCGCAGCGCGTTCTTGCCCAGGGCCAGCGCGGCGTCCTCGTCCTCGCGGATCGCGCGCAGGACCCGGCCCCACGGCGTGTTGGTGACGTAGGTGAGCCCGAAGGTGGCGATGATCACGGCGGCCCACGTCACGAGAAGCAGCGGGAAGGCTTGGTCGGGGTCGGACCAGATGTAGTCCTCGACGAAGCCGTTGATCCAGTCCGAGACGTCGCGCCAGTCGTTGAAGTAGCAGAGCCCCGGATCGTCGTCGGCGCAGGAGAGGCCCTGGTTGCCGCCGGTCAGCGAGCGGGCGTTCTGGGCGAAGATCCGGACCACCTCGGCGAGCGCGATCGTCGCGATCGCGAAGTAGTCGGCGCGCAATCGCAGCGCGGGCAGGCCGACGATCAACCCGAAGATGATCGTGACGATCACCGCGCACGGAATCGCGAGCCAGAACGAGAACCCGGCCTGGACGACCAGGATCGCCATCGTGTAGGCGCCGACCGCCATGAACGCGGCCTGTCCGAAGTTGACGATGCCGGTGAAGCCGACGTTGAGCTGCAGGCCCAGCGCGAGCAGCGCGTAGATCCCGGCGATGATCCCGACGCCGATCCAGAAGCCCGGCTGGGTGAAGGCGTCGAAGGTGATTGCCAGGATCGGGGTCGGATCGAAGCTCATACGGTCTTCGCCTTCCCGAAGATGCCCTGAGGCCTGATGATCAGCACCAGGATCAGCACGAGGAAGCCGACGGCGACCTTCCAGCGCGCGTCGATCAGGAGCGTGGACCATTCGGTCATCACGCCCAGCACCATCCCGGCTGCGAGCGCGCCGAACGCGTCACCGATCCCACCGAGGATCACCGCGGCGAAGATCGGGAGCAGGAGCTCGAAGCCGAGCTCGGGGCGAAGGTTCGTGGTGGCGCCGGCGAGCACTCCAGCGAGCCCTGCGAGCGCGCCGGAGAAGATCCACGTGTAGAGGATCACCCGGCGGGTGTCGATACCGGCGGTCTCGGCGAGGTCGAGGTCATCCGACAGCGCCCGCATCCGCTTGCCGAGCAGCGAGAAGCGGAGCATCGCCCCGATCGCCGAGATGACCACGATGCCGACGATCACGACGATCAGCTCCGTCTGGCCGATGCGAAGGCCGAGGAACTCGACCGTGCTCGTGTTGTCGACGTCGAGCGAGCGGATCTCCGTGCCCCAGAACCACTGGACCACCGCGCGCAGGACGAACGCCAGGCCGATGGACATCAGGATCAGCTGCAGGAAGCCGGCCCGCTTTCGGCGCATCGGCCCCCACATCGTCCGCTCGAAGAAGAGCGCCAGCACGGCGGTCGCCAGCATCCCCCAGAAGACGCCGACGATCAGCGGAGCCCCCCAGGTGACGTTCACCAGGTACGCCATGTAGGCGCCGAAGGTGAGGAAGTCGCCGTGGGCGAAGTTGGTGAGCTTCAGGATCCCGTAGACGAGGGTCAGGCCGACCGCGCCGAGCGCGTAGATGGCCCCGAGCGAGAGCCCGTTCAGCCCCGTCTGCGCGACGTCGTGGAGGCCCTGGGTCGCGACCAGGAACAGGAAGATCCCGGCGATCACCGCCGCCGCGATCATCGGCGGGCTGCTCTTGAACCTCTCCATGAACCGGTCCGAGGACTGCGCCGGGGCCGATTCGCTCAGTTGTCCCGCCTCCATCAGTCCCTGTCTATCTGATTTCACCCGGCTAGGGAACCCCCAGTCGAGTAATTGCGGGCATCCCTGCTAGATCGACCGCTCCCGCTCGCACGAGCTTGCTCGATCGCTGGCCGGCCCACCCCTGCAGAAGTCCCGTCCGCCTTGGCCGTTTAGCGCATCCCGGCCGCCTTGCCCGAGCAGACGGTCCTTGCCGCCCCCGCCGCGCAGACGGTCTCTCCCCCTGGCCCCGCAGATACTGTCCTCCCCAGCCAGGCCCTTGATGGTGTCGCGGCCCCCGAGCCCGAGGATGACGTCGGGTCCCGGCGTTCCCTTGAGGCGGTCCCGACCCGCCGTGCCGACGATTGTTGCCGGCCTGCCCTCGCATGTCCCTGTGGGGGCGCCGATCAACGGCGGTGCGGTCATCGTGGGTGGGTTCGGCTGAGGCGCCGTTGCTCCGGGGCCTTCAATCGTCGCCTTCCACAGTTCGTCGCCATCGGTCCCGTCATCCGCACGGAAGAAGACGGTGCCGTTGACTTCGGTGAAGTGGAACGGGAAGGAACTCCCACCCCCGGGGTTGATTCCACCGCCCGGTACCGCGTCCTCGATCATCGTTGCGGCGATGCCGTCGCTCTTCCACAGCTCACGACCATTGGTCCCGTCGTCGGCAGTGAACAAGAGGGTGCCATCGACGTCGGTGAAGGCACCGGGGTTGGATGACCCGGCGCCGGGGTTGAGGCCGCCGCCCGGGACACCGTCCTCGATCATCGTCGCCGTGGTGCCGTCGCTCTTCCACAGCTCGACGCCGTTGGTGCCGTCGTCGGCCGCGAAACAACGTGCTGCCGAAGCCGGTCAACTGCCGGGATTGGACTGGGCCGTGCCGGGGTTGATGCCTCCACCCGGCACTGAGTCCTCGATCATTGTCGCCGTGGTGCCGTCGCTCTCCCACAACTCGCGGCCGTTGGTGCCGTCGTCGGCGCTGAAGAAGAGGGTGCCGTTGACGTTGATGGGCTCCCCAAGGGACGCGTCCGCCGCACCGGGATTGATGCCGCCGCCGGGGACGGTATCCTTGATCAGCGTCGCCGTGGTGCCGTCGCTCTTCCAAAGCTCGGCTCCGTTACTGCCATCGTCCGCCTGGAAGAAGAGGTGCCGTTGACGTTGGTGAGTCCTGAGGGAGACGAGTCGGCCGCGCCGGGATTTATGCCGCCGCCCGGGAGAGCGTCCTCGATCATGGTCGCAGTGGTGCCGTTGCTCTTCCACAGCTCGCGGCCGTTCGTGCCGTCGTCGGCGCTGAAGAAGAGGGTGCCGTTGACGTCGGTGAGCCAATCCGGGAAAGACCCCGCCGAGCCGGGGTTGATGCCGCCGCCGGGGACCGCGTCCTCGAGCAGCGTCGCGGTGGCTCCGTCGCTCTTCCACAGTTCGATGCCGTTGGTGCCATCGTCAGCCCAGAAGAAGAGGGTGCCGTTGACGTCCGTGAGGCCCTGGGGATTAGAATCCGAAGAGCCGGGGTTGATGCCGCCGCCGGGAACCGCGTCCTCGATCATCGTCGCTGTGGCGCCGTCGCTACTCCACAGCTCGCCGCCGTTGGTGCCGTCGTCGCCGTGGAAGAAGAGGGTGCTGTTTGACTTGACGATCGTCCCTATGGCGGAACCGGAACCGGGGTTGATGCCACCGCCAGGGACAACGTCCTCAATCAGCGTCGCCGTGGCCCCGTCGGCCTTCCAAAGCTCTTCACCGTCGCCGTCGTCGGCGCCAAAATAGAGGTCGCCATTGAGCACGGTGAGGTCCGCGGGCGCGCTGTCCGCCGAGCCGGGATTGATACCCCCGCCGGGGACAGCGTCCTCGACGAGCGTCGCCGCGGTGCCGTCGCTCGTCCACAGTTCGATGCCGTTGGTGCCGTCGTCGGCTGTGAAGTAGAGCGTTCCGTTGACGTCGGTGAGCTCGTCGATATCTGAACCCGTCGGGCCGGGGTTGATATCGGCCACCGGCGCCACCGTGACGTCGCCCGGAGCGGCGACAGCGCTGCCCACGAAAAGGAAGCCGATAAGCCCGGTGACAGCCATCCCGATCCTGGCCCGGCTCGCGCTTCCCAGCAGTGCTCTCATCAGTCGCCGCCCCAACCGGGACTTGAGCCATCCCGTTTTTGCTCACGCCCCCTTCCCCTTGGGCCACCATACATGTAACTCAGGCAGCCTCAAAGAGCGGACGACACGGGCGGGCGGCTTCAGTTCGGGGACGCTGCTCACTGCACCAGCCGCACCTCGAGCTCCGGCGCGGCCAGTGCCCCCGTCCCCTTCAGCAGGGCCAGGATCCGGGCCACGTAGGCCCGAGTTTCGGGGTACGGCGGGATGCACATGCACGGCTCGACCGCCCCCGGCCCGGCGTTGTAGCCCGCCAGCGCCAGCGGAATCGAGCCGAGCTGGCGCAGCAGGTCGGACATCAGGTGGGCCTGCGCGTCGATCGCGGCCACGGGGTCGAACGGGTTCCGGAGCCCGTAAGACGCCGCCGTCCCCGGCATGAACTGAGCGATGCCCTGCGCCCCGGCCGGTGAGACCGCGTTCGGGTCGAAGTTCGACTCGGCCTTGAGCTGCGCCGCGAGCAGCGCTCCCGAGACGCCCCAGCGCGCGGCCGAGCGCTCGATCGGGTCGCGGAACCGCGCCGGGACGAAGGAGGGCAGCGCGTCGCCGGACGAGGCGCCGTCGGGACCCGGGCCGCCGCCGGCCGCCGGCGACCCGCCGTCCTCCCCCGCCCGCGAGCACGGCGCGGGCCCGGCTGTGAAGCCGTAGTGCCAGGGCTCCCACGAGTAGCGCTGGACGAAGCCGAACCGCGTCGCCTTCTCCGCCAGCCAGCCGTAGGCCGTAGACGGGCCGAGGTCGAGGTCGGTCGCGCAGCGGTGGAGCGACTGGCCCGGCGGAGCGACCCAGGTCGGGTCCGGGTGCGCTTCCCACAGGGCGGCCTGTTCGGCGTCCGAGCGGAAGCCCGAATTCACGAGCAGCGTGTGGCCGGCCGCGCGCGCAGCGGCCGCCATCCGGTCGTAAGCGGCGGCGACGTCCGGTCTCATTCCCTCTCCGTTGCGATAGACGAGCGGCCCGCCGTAGCCGCCACCGGTCGCCTGCCCCTCGGCGCCGGTCCACTCCGACGCCGCGCCGCTCGCACCCGACTCGGCGACGGCGCTCGCCACGACCGGGATCGGCGCGGGCGCCGCCGCGCCGCTCGCGGCCGATTCCTCCGCGATCCGGCGGCCACCTGGGAGTTCGGCGGGATCGATCTCGGCGCGCACGTCCACCCGGGCCCGGAGAGGAGGTGTCGCCTCCGCGTCAGGAAACGCGACGCGAAGCCGCCCGGGGTCGACCCCGTTCATCTCGGCGGCCTGCTCGGCGGCGACCCTCGCGACCTCCAGGAACTCCATTCTCGGCAGGTGCCGCGGGTTGGGCCGCCCGTCTGGCAGGCGCGCCGGCGCGAGCAGGCGCGGGGCCTCGTCTCGCATCACCCGCGCCGCGGAGAGCGCCGACAGGTCGGCCGCGCGCTGAACGCGCTGCTTGCCCGTCACCGCGCCCCCGATCGAGGCGAGCAGCAGCGCGCAGCCGACGAGCCCGGCGCACGCCGCCAGGACGACGGGCAGCGATTGGCCGCTCTGGGACTCGATGTGCCGTTCGGGGTCTGGACCGGGACCGAGCAGAACCTTCGCCAGCCTCGCGGCGCGCTCTCCCGCCGCGCCACCCGGCCGCAGGCCGGCGAGAGCCCGCCTGGCGGCGAGCAGCGGCGGCCCGGCGCCGGCGACCCGAGCCCGCCATCCGCGAGAGCGCATCTCCGCGACGGCGAGAGCCGCCATCGACCGCTCTCGGGGCAGCGGGGCGACGAGCAGCCCCGAGTGCGCGGTGCCTTCGGGGACTCCGGACCGCAGGGCCGCGCCCCAGAGCTCGGGCGGCACGGCGACGACGAGCACCTCTGCTCCCGCGGCGGCCGCGAGCCCGCCGGCGCGCTCGAGCTCCTCCTCGCTCGCCCCGGCGCCGAGATGGCAGAGGTGCCCGCGTGCGGCGCAACGGACACCCGCGTCGCGGAGGGTCCGCTCGAGCTCGCGCGCCGGCGGCGCGGCGAGCAGGGTCGCCGGGCGGCGCCGGACTTCTTCGCCGAGCTCGGCGAGCAGCACCGCGCGCCCGCGGGTGGCCGCGGCCTCGACAGCCACGGCGGCCGCGAGCGCGAGCGCGCCGCTGCGGTCCGAGCCGGTCACGGCCAGCCTCGACGGCGGTGGGCTCACTTCGTGCCCCTCATTTCGAGTCAGCGGGCGGACGGGCCCACGCTTCGGAGCTGACGCGAAGGTCGTCGTCCACACCGGACAGCGGCCCGGGGGGAACCAGCTCGACCACAAGCCGGCCGCCGCTCTCTTCAGAGACCTCGATCCGGTCGCTCGCCCATCCGGGCAGGGCGGCGCGCGCAGCGTCCTCGGGATCCTCCCCCACCGCCATGGCGATCGCCCCGGCCTCAGCGGCGCCGTCGGCGAGCGTCAGCGCATATCCGGTGGCGAGAAGCTGGAAGCTTGCGAGGGCGGCGACGAGCAGCGCGGGCAGTCCGGCGAGCAACTCGATCGATGCCTGGCCGGCCTCGTCCCCTCCCACCCCGCGCCGCCTCATGGCTCGGGCTCCGGCGCCTCGGCCTCGAGCCGCGCGGCGGCGCCGATCGGCTCGCCCTCGAACCCGGGCAGGAGACCCGGAACCTCGACCTGAACGCTCACCCCGCGCTCGCCGGACTCGACCGGCAGGTCCTTGGCCCGCCCGTCGCCCCGGCCCGGCGCGGGCGGCCGAAGTGGGGTCGGCAGCGCATCGCGCGCCGCCTCCTCACCCGCTTTCCCGACGTGCTCGGCGCGGGCGCCGATCCGCGCCGCGTCGGCCGCCGACCACAATGCCCAACCGGAGGGCAGCGCGTGGGCCGCGACGACGACGCAGAGGATCAGCGCGGGCAGGATCGCGACGAGCTCGACCGAAGCCTGGCCGGCCTCGCTCCCGTCGCGCTGGCACCGTGCTGCGCTCTTCCCGGACACGCACCCGACACTGGAGCGAGAGTTCGCGCGCGGGGCGCGCGAACCGTCAGAGAACCGTCACTAGGACCAGGTGGTCGCCTGCCGCCAGACCGAGAAGATCACGGCGACCGCTGTGAACATCAGCAGCAGCCAGACGATGACCCCTCCCGACCAGTCGCGGAACTGCTCGTATCCGGCGATGAGGAGCGCGATCGCGCCGGCCGACCCGTACATCAGGGCCCGGGGGCCGTCGGGGATCGTGGCCAGCGTCATCTCCTGGCTCACGTAGAGGCGATAGACCGCGAACCCGATCGCCGCGACGAACGCGATCTGGAGGGCCAGGAAGATCGCCGCCGCGGCGTTGCCCCCACCGGGGACCAAGGCGACCACAGCGGCGAGCGCCAAGATGATCGCGACGTTCCGCACCGTCTGCATGCCCGGGATGTTACGGACGGCATCCGCGGACAGCATCCACGGACGACGGCCGTTCCCTCGATAGTTTCCCAGGATGTCAACCACGGCTGCCAGCGAGCTGACCGACTCGGCACTCGCCTTCGCCCGGCGCGTCCACCTGGGCCAGAACCGCAAGCAGACCGGCGATCAGTACGTAGAGCACACGATCGCCGTCGCCAGGATCGTCGCCGACGAGACCGACGGGGACGGCCGGCTCATCGCCGCCTCCTACCTGCACGACGTCGTCGAGAAGACTCCGGTCTCCCTCGACGAGGTGACCGAGCGCTTCGGCCCGGACATCGGCGAGATCGTCGGCGCCCTCAGCGAGGACCCCGACCTGGAGGACTACGCCGCGCGCAAGCGCGAGCTGCGAACCCGGGCCCTCGGATCGGGCGACGGCGCCGCCCTGATCTACGCGGCCGACCGCATCGCCAACGTCAGGGACTGGCTCGGGCTCGACGCCGCGCGCCGCGACGAGGTGGCAGAGGCACTCGGGACGTCGCTCGACGAGCGCCTCGAGCTCTGGACGGAGGACCTCGAGGCCATCAGCGCGAGCCGCATGGATCCCGATTTCCTGGGCGAGCTCGAGCTCGGGCTCCGAGAGCTGCGAGCCGCCGCCTGAGGCGGGTCAGCCCGCCAACATCACGATCATCCCGGCCGTGATCCCGCCGACCGTGATCAGCAGGCCCAGGACCGCGAGCACCGCGAAGAATCCCGCCGAGGCCGGCCGGTCGTCCCGCCGCATGTCGGCGAAGCGCGACGCTCCGAAGATCATCAGCGAGAACGACGCGGTCATCCCCACCCCGGCGACGAGCGACGCGAGGACGGTGAACCCGAGCTCCGCGGTGTCGACGATCGTCGCCAGCATCAGGTCGCCATCGCGGGGGTCTGGTTGCGGCGGAGGAACAGGGCGATGGACCCGGCGATCCCGAGGAGAGAGATGATCACGGGCCCGACGGCGCCGTCACCGAACAGGCTGCAGACCGCGTAGACGGCTGCGCCTATCACCGCAGCTGCGGGAAGGGTGAGCAGCCAAGCGACGACGATGTTGCCCGCGACTCCCCAGCGCACCGCCGAGAGCCGCTTGCCGGCACCGACCCCCATGACGCCCCCGCTGATCACCTGCGTGGTCGAGAGCGGGAAGCCGTAATGGGTCGAGGCGAGGATCACCGCGGCGCCCGCCCCCTGGGCCGAGAAGCCCTGGGCCGTGTCCATCTTGATGATCCTGGTGCCCATCGTCTTGATGATCCGCCAGCCCCCCATGTAGGTCCCGAGCGAGATCGCGGTGGCGGCCGAGATGACGACCCAGGAGGGCACCTCCGCATCCGAGCCGAGGGTCCCGTTCGCGATCAGGGCGAGCGTGATGATCCCCATCGTCTTCTGCGCGTCGTTGGTCCCGTGCGCCAGCGCCAGGAGCCCGCCCGAGACGACCTGACCGAGCCGGAAGCCCCTTGTCACCGGGCCGGGCCGCTCCCGGCCCGTGATCCCGTAGGCGACGTTGATGGCGAGCACGCCCACGACGAAGGCGACGGTGGGAGCGATCAGCGCGGGCAGCAGCACCTTCCCGAGAACCCCGTCGCCCAGCACGGCGTCCACGCCGGCCGCGGCGATCGTCGAGCCGACGACTCCCCCGATCAGGGCATGCGAGGAGCTCGACGGCAGGCCGAACCACCACGTCGTCAGGTTCCAGGCGATCGCGCCGATCAGCCCAGCGAACACGACGGTCGGCGTGATCGCGTCCGCCTGGACGACGTCCTTCGCGACCGTCGCCGCGACCTCGAGCGAGATGAAGGCGCCGACGAAGTTCAGGACCGCGGCGAACCCGACCGCGATGCGCGGCGGCATCGCCTTGGTCGAGATCGACGTCGCCACGACGTTCGCCGTGTCGTGGAAGCCGTTCGTGAAGTCGAACGCCAGCGCCGTCGCGACGACGATGACGAGGATTACGTCAGCGTCCATCCCTAACGAACCGGCGTCACGAGTTCTTGATGACGATCCCCTCGAGCATGCTCGCGGCCGTCTCGGTGGAGTCGATGGCGCGCTCGAGCCGGAGGAAGATGTCCCGCCAGCGGATCACGACCATCGGATCGACCCGGTCGGCGAACAGGGACGCCACGGCGTCGCGATAGATGCGGTCGCCGTCGTTCTCGAGGCGGTGGATCTCGATCCAGTGGCTCTCGAGGTCCTTGAAGCCGCGGAGGTTCTTGAGGATCACCGCAAGCTGCTCGCAGCACTTCACGAGCACCTCGGTCAGCGCCAGCGACTGGTCCATCGGCGCCTCGATCTTGTAGAGGCCCATGAAGTCGCCGGCCTCCTCGATGTAGTCGACGACGTCGTCCAGCTTGGTCGCGAGGCTGTGGATGTCCTCGCGGTCGATCGGAGTCACGAAGGTCGTGTTCAGCCGGTTGATGATGTTGTGGGTGATCCGGTCTCCCTCCTGCTCCGCCTTCAGCAGGTCGCGGGAGAGCCCCGTGTCATCGGGCCACTGGGCGAACATGTCGCGCAGCAGCTCGGCCGAGCGCAGGGCGTTCTGCCCCGCCTCGGCGAAGAGGTCGAAGAAGACGCGGTCCTTGGGTACGAGGGAGAAGCGGGCCATCGTTCGCGGGCGAAGCTATCAGCGCCGCAGGCCGGAGCCTCCGGCGGCTACTTGCGCTTCTTGCCCTTCTTCCGCTTCTTCTTGACGCACTTGCCCTTCTTCAGCTTCTGGCCCTTCTTGCACTTCTTCTCCTCGCCGCCGGCCGGCTGGACGGGCGGGCCGGGGACCGGATCGGCGATCTCCTGGAACGCAAGGGAGTTGGAGCAGTCCGAGACGTTGCCGAACGCGTCGGTGGCGACCGCGCTGAAGGCGGTCGAGGCGCCGTCGGCGACCGAGGCCGTCGCGCCGCCCGCAGCGAACGCGTCCGCCGGCACGGTGGACTCGGGGGCACCCACGCAGGTCGCCGACTCGAAGAGCGTCACCGTCGAGTTGAGCTCGGCGGTGCCGATCACCCGCGGCGTGAGGGTGTTCGCCGTTGCGCCCGGCGCGATCGAGGTGAGGACCGGCGGGGGCGGCTCCGCGGGCAGCAGGCGGGGGTCGTTGAGGAGCAGCTCGACGTTGCGGTCGTCAGGGGCGCCCTCGCCGGTGCCGCCGCTCTGCGGGTCGTTGAACGACAGTGTCCGGCCGATCGTGGCCAGGTCGCTCGGGCCGAACGCCGCGGCGCTGGTCCCCGAAGGCGGCGCGAGAACGTTGCTCTCGTGGTCGATGATCGTCCCGAACAGCGAGACCGTCCCGTCCTCGTTGTCGAAGAGCTGAAGCAGGCGGGCCTGCTGGGGCCAGTCGGCCTCGGCCGCGACCCGCACGACCCAGAAGCCGTGGCCCTCGCCCGAGTCGAACGCCTCGACCCGGTTGGTGTGGCTGTGGCCGGCGACCCACGCGATCACGTTCGGGTACTGATGCAACGTCGAGATGACGTCTTTGCGGCCGTTCGGGGTCTCTGACGAGGTCGGCCCGAGGTGCAGGGGCGTCGAGACGCGCGGGTCGATGTCGCACGAGATCGCAGCGTGGTGTCCGTGGGTGTCGAGGGCGCCGCACGCGCCGGCCGCCTCGTCGGTCGTGGTGGCGGTCAACGAGGCCGGCGCGTGGTGGCTGTAAAGGACAACCAGCTCGCCGGCGTCCCGCGCCTCCTGGACCTCGCCCAGGATCCAGCGCCACTGCGGGTCGTCGATGTTGCCGTTGGACGAGTCGAGCCCACCGCCCTCCGAGATCGTGTCCACGGCGATCATCCTGAGGCCGTCGGGAACGTCGGAGTTCTCGTCGGTGAGGCTGTAGTAGCCCGCGTTGCCGTCGGAGGCCGTCTCCTGGATGGGATCAACGGCGCCGAATCCGTGGCCCGTGTCCTCTCCTCCCGCCTTGAAGATGTCCTTGTACTGCTCCTTCGAGACGAACCGCCGGTTGGGGTCGGGCGGGACGACCATCATCGAGTCAGGGTCGTTCGCCCGCTGGGCGAGCACGTCAGCCGGGGTGATCGAGTCACCCTGGAAGAAGATGTTCTTGCCGTTGATGGTCGCCGTCAGTGGCTTCAGGCAACCGGTTGCCACCTGCTCGAAGATCTGGTCGCCGCCGAGGCTGCCCTGCAGCAACGCGTCGTGGTTCCCGAACGAGGCGTAGTGGGGAGCGTCGAGCCCCACGGCCGTGAACGCCTGCTGCGCGCGGTCCATCAGACCGGGGTACTGCGGCCACCCGTCGAACTGGGCCGAGGTCTGCGCCGCGAGCTCGGGGTCGTAGAAGTAGGGGTTACCGGCGGGCGGGCCGGGTGACTCGATCGTGAGCTCGTCGTAGTCGTCGTAGTCCTGGAAGCCCGTGTAGAGCAGCGCCTCGGCGGGTGACGGCTGGTTCGCGCCGCCACAGAGCGGGTGGGTGTAGCCGGTCGGGTCGATGCCCGTGCCGGGGTTGAGCGGATCGAGAGGCTCGCTCCCCTCAATCAGCTCGTTCACCCACTCGGTCTCGTTCAGCTGCTGGCTGTCGGCCTGAGTCGCCGGTGTTGATGGAGAAGTCCATCTCGGGCCTGTCGCCGTCGCCCTCGGCGATCGGCGCCTCGCCGTCCGGCGTGAATTCGTTCAGCTGACGGACCATCGCGTCGTCGATCTGGGGGTTCAGCGCCTCCCACGGCCGTGTGCGCCGACTCGAACGGGAGGGCCCTGCGGGTCCAGGAACTCGACGCGACGCCGGGCTCTCCTCGTCTGCGAGCTGGAAGTCCGAAAGCTGGCCGAAGTAGGCGATCTGCGTGCGGACGCTCTCGCGGCCGACGCCCGGGGACCCGAAGCCGCCGCTGCGGACCGTGTGGCTCTCGCCGGCGCCCGTGGTCAGGAAGTCGAATCCGGGCCCGGCGGCCGGGACGATGCGCTGGTCCACGGTCGTCAACCCGGTCGTGTCCTCGGCAACCGCAACGCCGGCGACCCCGAGCGCGAGCGCGGCCCCGGCGGCAGCGGCCATCGTGCCTCTGCCGCGCCTCACCGCGAATGCCTCTTTCCTGCGGGTCCCACCGCCCGCACTCTGACGAACGTTCGCCCGGCCCACATCCGGGGTTTCCCGCAGAACTCGATCAGCTACTGCACATCAGTTACTAGACGACCTGCGAGGCGGCCTCTTCGGAGCGGGCGGTGTGCAGGCGCATCAGCTCGTCCTGGAGGTTGCGCGGCTCCTCGCCGCCGGCGGGCGAGAGGCGGCTCCACTTCCCGCTCTCGTCGAGCTCCCAGGAGGAGGTGTTGTCGGCGAACGACCGGTCGAGCACGTCGCAGAGCTCGCCGCGCCCGGGCTCGTGCTCCACGGGCACCAGGAGCTCGACCCGCTTGTAGAGGTTGCGGGGCATCAGGTCGGCAGAACCGATCCAGACGCTGTGGTCCTCGCCGGGGCGCTCGAAGGAGTAGATGCGGGAGTGCTCGAGGAAGCGCCCGACGATCGAGACCACGCGGATGTTCTCGGAGACGCCGGGCACGCCGGGGCGCAGGCCGCAGATCCCGCGGACGTTCAGCTGCACGTCCACCCCGGCCTGCGACGCGCGGTAGAGCGCCTGGATGCAGGTCGGCTCGAGCAGCGAGTTCATCTTCATCCTGATCCGCGCCGGGTTCTCGGGCGAGTGGGAGTCGATCGTGCGCTCGATCTGGTCGAGGATCCCCTCCCGCAGGGTGAATGGCGCGACCATCACCTTGTCGTAGTCCTTCGGCCGCGCGTAGCCGGTGAGGTAGTTGAACATCTCGGCGATGTCCTCGCCGAACTCGGGGTCGGCGGTGAAGAGGCCGACGTCGGTGTAGATGCGCGCGGTCTTGGGGTTGTAGTTGCCGGTCCCGACGTGGACGTAGTTGCGGACGCCGTCGCCCTCGCGGCGAGCGACCAGCACGCACTTGACGTGGGTCTTCAGGCCTGGGATCCCGTAGACGACGTGGACGCCGGCCTCCTCCAGCGAGCGGGCCCACCCGATGTTCGCGCTCTCGTCGAACCGCGCCTTGAGCTCGACCAGGCAGACGGCCTGCTTGCCGCGCTCGGTCGCCTCGATCAGGCCGCTGACGAGCGTGGAGTCGGTGCTGGTCCGGTACACGGTCTGCTTGATCGCGAGCACGTTCGGGTCCTCCACGGCCTGGCTGACGAAGCGCTCGACCGATGTGGTGAACGAGTCGTAGGGGTGGTGGACCATGATGTCGCCCTCGCGGATCGCCTCGAAGACGTCGACCTCGCGCTTGGTCTGCCCCTGCTGGAGCTGCGGCGGGGTGACCCGGTTCCAGGGCGCGTAGCGAAGGTCTCCGTGGCCCGGGCAGGTCCACCACGTCGGTCAGGTCGTCGAGGCCGATCAGGCCCTCGACGTCGTAGACCTGCTCCGTCGGTGATCTTCAGCGCGTCGATCAGCAGCTCGCGCAGACGGGGCTCCATGTCGGAAGAGACCTCGAGCCGCACGACCTCGCCGAAGCGACGCCGACGCACCTCCTCCTCCACGGCCTGCAGCAGGTCGGCGGCCTCGTCGGAGACGTCGTAGTCGGTGTCGCGGGTGACACGGAAGAGCGAGTGGTGCACGACCTCCATCCCCGGGAACAGCTCCTCGAGGTTGTCGGCGATCACCTGCTCGATCGGGACGAACGTCGTCTCGTCGTCGCCGACCATCGAGGAACCGGCGGAGCAGCTCCTTCGGCACCTTGACCCGGGCGACGACCTCCTCGTCCTTGTCGGGGTTCCGAAGGACGACGACAAGGCTCAGCGAGAGGTTGGAGATGTAGGGGAACGGCCGGCCGCGCCCGATCACGAGCGGCGTCAGCGCCGGGAAGACCTGGTCCTTGAAGAGCTTGTCGAGCTGCGCGTGCTCGGAGGCGTTCGCGTCGGCGACGTCGAGCAGCCGGATCCCGTGCTCGGCCAGCGCGGGCGCGAGGTCCTCCTCGAAGCAGTCGCGCAGGCGCTCGCGGAGCACGATCGCCCGCTCGTGGACCCGCTCGATCACCTCGCGGGCCGAGAGCGCCGTCGGCGCCGCGCGGCGTCCATGTTCGCCTCGACCTGGTCGTGCATCCCTGCGATCCGCACCATGTAGAACTCGTCGAGGTTGTCCTCGTAGATCGCGCAGAAGCGCATCGCGCTCCAGCAGCGGGATCGAGGGTCCTCCGCGAGCTCCAGCACCCGCTCGTTGAAGTCGAGCCAGGAGAGCTCGCGGTTGAAGTAGAGCGAGGGCTCCTCGATGTCGACGCTGCCATCTGTGGCCGGCTCCGGCGGCGCGCCGGGCTCGACCGCAGCATCGCCGTCACCGTTCCTGGTCTCTCTAAGTGTCTCGACGGCCTCTTCAGTCACGACCCTGATGCTAGACCCGGGAGCCGGCCCGGCTGTAATCAGGCTGTCAAGCCACCGTCAGCTGCAGCACCCCTCCGATCGCCCCGCACGCCAGCACCACCCAGAGCACGGTCAGCTTTCCGTGCCAGCGCATCGAGGGCGGCGAACGCGCCGATCGCGAGGACGCGCCGTGTAGACGTCCACGACGCTGGTCTCGACGATGTCCACGGCGACGGCGGCGATCAGCCCGATCACGGCGGCGGCGACGCCGAGCAGGAACGGGCCGGATGCGCTCGTTCTCGGCGACCGCCACGAGCTGGCGGTGGAGGAAGATCGGCAGGACGAACGCCGGCAGGAAGATCCCGAGCGTGATCGCGATCCCGCCGCCGAGCCCGCCCGCCAGGTAGCCGACGAAGGTCGAGATGATGATCAGGGGCGCGGGAGGACGCCGCCGATCGCGAGGCCGTCCACGAACTGCTCGTCGGTGAGCCAGTGCCTGCGCGTCCACGGCGCTGTCCTGGAGGAACGGGATGACCGTGAACGCGCCGCCGAACGTGACGAGCCCGGCCTTCAGCCCCTCGAAGAAGATCTCGGCGATCAGGGAGAACGTGACCGCGCCGACGCCGACGCCAGCGACGACAGGGAAGCGGCGAGAGCGACGCGGCGCGCCTCGGCGGCGCCTCCGCGCGTTGGTCCAGAGCTCGTAGGCGATGCCCGCTCCCAGCAGGACCAGGACGAAGCTCGCGTCCAGGAACAGCGTCAGCGCGAACGCGGCCACGGCGATCACGCCGAGCGGCACGTCGGTGATGAAGTTGCCGCTGAGCCGGACCAGCGCCCGGGCGATGATCGCTCCGACCGCCGCCGTCAGCCCGTAGAAGATCTCGTCGAGGTCTCCCTCCAGGTCCGCCTCCACGTAGAGGGCGCTGAAGCCGAGCATCAGCAGGAAGCCGGGGAGCATGAACCCGAGCCCGGCCATGAAGCCGCCGAGCTTGCCGCCGCGGATGCGCCCGAAGTAGACGCAGAGCTCGTGCGCCTCGGGCCCGGGGAGCACCTGGTAGACGGCGAGGGTCTTCTTGAACGTCTCCTCGTCGACCCAGCCCTCCTCGTCGACGCACTCCTGCTTGATCATCGCGATCTGCGCCGCCGGCCCGCCCCACGCGAGGGCGCCGAACTTCAGGAACCGGAGGAAGATCGCGAGGACGCGATCGTGCTGCTCAGTCATGCGTCTCAGTCAAGCTCGTCGAGCAGGCGGTCGATCCGGCCGCTGATCTCGTCGCGTGTCGCGCGCACATCGTCGATCGGACGCCCCTTCGGGTCCTTGAGATCCCAGTCGAGGTATCCGCTGCCGGGGATATAACGGACTCGTCCCGCAGCCCATGGTCACGACGACGTTCGGCCACGGGCGTCCTCGTCGCTCAGCTTGCGCGGCACCCGGTCCCAGAGGTCGACATCCAGCTCGCGCATCACCTCCACCACCTCGGGATGGACGCCGTCCCCGGCGTCGTCCCCGCGGAGCGGGCCTCGTGGGTCGCACCCGCGGCCGCCCGAACAGCGCCTCGCTGATCTGCGATCGCCGGCATTGTGGAGGCAGACGAAGAGGACCTTTGCCATCGGGAGATTCTATCTCATTGACAAATATCAATTGAATAGAAATACATGGATCCGATGGCCGTCGATCTGGAACTCGCACCGAAGACGAGCGTCCCGTGGGAGAGCCTGCCGCGAACCGGTTGCATACCCGACATCGAGCGGGAGACGGCCGAGCGCATGTCCCGCGTCGCCAAGGCGCTTGGGGACCCGATCCCGATGCAGCTCGTGGACGTGCTGCGAAAGCACGCCGGCGAGGTCTGCGTCCGCGAGCTGGTGCCCCTCTTCGAACTTTCGCAGCCCACGGTCTCCGATCACCTCAAGGTGCTGCGCGACGCCGGCATCGTCGGCTCCGAGCGCCGGGCCTGTGGGCCTACTCTACGTCACCCCGAGGCACTGGAGGAGGTGAGCGCACGGCCGAGCTAGACGGCGGTTGCTGCGGCGACGGCGACTGCGGCTGGTCAGCTGCATGATGCGAACCCGATGGGACGGCCGCCGAGACACCGAGGGGTCCTCAGGAGCTCTACGAGGACCTGGAGCGCCTCCACCGCTCGGCCTACGACATCGACCTCTCCCGCGATTCGTCGAGTGGCGGGGCTGGAGGAAGGGGAACGCGAGCTCCTCCACTCGCGCTGAGCTCGCTGATGTGGCCGAGGAGCGGATCTCGACCCAGTTCTGCGGCCTCGTCCTTGCGCAGGACGACGAAAGGAGGCAGTTTCCTTTCGACCCAGCTGGTCGACGCGGTCCGCCACATGGAGTTCTACGCGGCTTCCAAGCGAGGTGGTCGCGGACCCGGGGCATCTGCGCGCACGTGGAACGCGCCCGCGAGGTCCTGAGCGAGCCGTTCAAGTACATCTTCGACGAGCCTTGGTCAAGGCCCACGACCGGCTCCGGCTGGATCCCGGGGACCGCGAGGGCGAGGTCGACTCGTGACGACTACCACATCGCTCTCGAGGGGACGCTCGGCATCGTCACCTCGCACTTCCTCCTCGACCTGCTCCGGACGTGACCTGCTTCCGGGCTTCGCCGACGGCTACGAGCTCCTCGTTGACCTCGCCCTCCCGAGGACCGCGGGACCTCGACGTTGACGAAGTAGACGTGGGGCAACGCCCTCGAGCTCCGCGCGGATGGCCAGCATGCCCTCCGGGATAGACGGGGCCGTTGTTGCCGACCTGGATGACTACGTGCTCGGGCATCCCGCCGGCGTCTGCGTAGATCGAGAGCAGGCTCGGGTACTCGGTCGCCTGCCTGGCCAACGTCGGCGTCGATCACCGACCGCTGCCCGAAGCGCTCCTGGAGCTCGGGGACGTCGTCCTTCATCACTCAGTTCGCCCATGGTGAGGATCCGCGGGAGGTCGCCTCGGTCGACCCGGCGCGGGTCGACTCGGCGCCGCTTCTATCTCCTCCGGATCGACGATGGCGGCGGACTGCTCCTGCTGTGATTGGCTTCCGCCTGTTTTAGCCTTCTCAGCCGACGACGATGACGCTAGAGGATCACCGCAGCAGCGAGCGCGGGCCGTCCGCGTCCCAGCCAGTCGGGCGCGCCGACGGCGAGTCTGAGCAAGGACCGGGTAACTGAGTCGAGCAAGGGCA
>CAWIWP010000005.1:0-39200 GCA_963839875.1 uncultured Solirubrobacterales bacterium | reverse complement strand
AGCGCAAGGTGGTCAAGGGCAAGGTGAAGTGCGTCAAGAAGACGGAAGAAGATAGCGAGCGCGTCCTTCAGATCGGGCCGCCCGGAGATCCCGAGCTTGCCGTAGGCGTTTCGCAGGTGCATCTCGATCGTCTTCACCGAGAGGAAGAGGTCCTGCGCGATCTCGCGGTTGGAGCTGCCGGCTGAGGCCATCCGGGCGATCCGCATCTCGCTCGGGGTGAGGGAGTCAGGGCCCTCGAGCGTGGCCCGCCGCGGCGCCCGCCGGCCGCGATCAGCTCGTCCCGGGCACGAGCCGCTTCGGCGCTGCGCCCGCCCGGGTCAGCCCGTGGAGGGCGAGGCGGAGCGGCTCCCTGGCGTCGCGCTCCCGGCCGGCGCGGCGGACGGCCGACCCGAACGCGAGCTGTGCGCGGGAGCGCTCGAGTGCGGGACCGGCATCCAGCACCTCGACAGCCTCCTCCAGCATCTCCAGGCCCTCGGTTCCGCTCCGAGCCGCGCCACCGGCCCTGAGCGCGACGCCGATCGACCGCGGGGCGCCGAAGCGCCGGGCGCGCTCGAGCTCCTCGCCGGCGAGCTCGGATGCGCGATCGCGGTCGCCCTGCTTCAGGACGACCGCGGAGATGCTCGACCGCCACGGGAGCAGCGAGGGGTTCTTGGCGCCCCACGCCTCCTGGCTCTCGCCGGCCCTGGTGAAGTCCGCGCTCGCGCCGTCGAGGTCGCCCTGCTCGGCGCGCAGCCGGCCTCGGGCGTGAAAGAGCAGGTCGTAGGCCGGGTTGCCGTGCCCGCGCTCGTCCATCTCGTATGCGGACAGGATCCCCGCCGCCTCGTCGAGGTCCCCGCGGTCGATCAGCGACTCGCACAGGAACGCCGGCGCCACCGGCATCCCGAAGGGGATGACCCCCGGGCCGGTGACCGCGAGGGCGTTCTCGCCGACCGCAACCGCGTCCGAGAGCCTGCCCCAGCGCTGGTAGAGGAACGCGGCCACGCCGCAGGCCATCCCGTAGGCGAGGGTCGATCCCCGCTCGCGCGCCGTGTCGAGCGCGCGCTGCGCCTCGACCTCGGCCTCCTCGTAGTCGCCGGTGACGATCAGGGCCGAGATCGTGAGGAAGAACGGGCCGGTGTCGCCGTCGGTCTCGGCCATCGCTCCGTCTGACAGCGCCCGCCGGGCGAGGTCGCGGGTCTCGGCCGCGCTCTCGCCCTCGAGGTTCGAGACCGACGCGAGCGACCCGAGCGCGATCCGCTCCGAGCGCGACCCGCCGGACGAGCCCTCCCTGATGCGGGTGAGCCGCTCGGGCATCGTGTCGAGCGGCCTGCCGATGCTGGCGGCGGCCAGCAGGGCCGCCGCGTCGAGCTCGAGCGCCTTGGCGTCGTCGTGCCCGCTGGCGGCCTCCCTTGCTCGGTCGAAGGTCTCGATCGCCTCGTCGAAGCGCCCGAGCTGGGACTGGGCCCGGCCGAGCTGCAGGGCCACGCGAGCCCGTTCCGAGGGATCCGACGCGAGGTCCACCGCGGCCTGTAGGTGGTCCACCGCGGCCTCGTCGCCGCACGCGATTCCGCGCGGCCCAGCTCCTCGAGGACCTGGGCCATCTCGACCTGGGCCGGTGGCTCGGCGAGGGCGCGGGTCAGCAGGCGAGCGGCCGTCTCGGGGAGCCGCGCCTGCGCGCGGTCGCTCCCGCATCGCGCAGGATCCGCGCCGCCTCGATGTCTCCCGCGGGCTCGCTCTCGAGCAGGTGCGCCGCAACCGGCTCGGCGCCGAGGCCGCTCGCCTTCAGAAGCGCCGCTGCCTTCGCATGCATGCTGGAGCCCTCGGCGGGCTGGAGCTGGGAGGAGACCGCCTCCTGCAGAGTGGGGTGGGCGAAGGTGATGGGAAGCGCGGGGAGCAGGATCCCCGCGGTGACCAGCTCGTCGACCGCGGCCCCGGGGTCGGCGAGGCCCGTGAGCTCGCCGACCCGGGCGACGGTCGCTTCGCGGTCGAGCACCGCCGCGGCGCGCGCCGCGAGCTGGGCGTCGGCCGAGAGGCGCGCCAGGCGGGTGACGGCGGCCTCGGAGAGAGCGGAGACCGCGAGCCGCCTCGCGGCGCCGGCCGAAGGGTCGCCCTCGAAGCGCATCTGCTCGGCCAGCATCCGCAGGAGCTGGGGATTGCCGCCGCTCGCCTCCAGGCACGCCTCTCCGGCCTCGGCCGACGGGGCTTCTCCGAGGATGTCCCCGACGACGGCACTCACCCCGTCCGCGCTCAGCGGGCCGGGCGACACCGCCTCGCCGGCTTCGGAGGCCGCCGCCTCGCTGATCGCCGCGAGCTCGGGACTCGGATCCGCGGGCGGCCGGAACGCGACCGCGATCAGGACAGGGAGGTCGGCGATGCGGCGGGCGGCGTACGCCAGGGCGGCCAGCGACTCGCGGTCGCCCTGGTGCGCGTCGTCGACGAGCAGCGCCATCGGCCCGCCCTCGGCGAGGTTGGAAATCAGCCAGTAGATCGAGCGGTGCAGCCCGTCGGGTGAGGGCGGGGCTCCCGTCGGTCCTTCGGCCAGGTCGAAGACCGTCCTGGCGAGCGCGGCCGCACCCGCGAACGCGCCGGCATCGCGCTCCGCAGCCTCGCGCTCCAAGAGCTGGCGCACCAGGCCGAACGCCAGGTCGCGCTCCAGCGCGGACCCGGTCGCCCGGTGGACGCGCAGCCCGGCGCTCTCCGCCTCGGCGGCGCACGCTTCGAGCAGGGTCGTCTTCCCCATCCCGGGAGGAGCCTCGATTGCGACGACCCGGCCCTCGCCGCGCGCAACGGCAGCCACCGCGCGCTCTGTCGCGGCAAGCTCGGAGTCACGGTCGACCAGCCCGGCCCTGTCCCCTAAGGCGGTCTCGCTCACCCTTCGATCCTCTCACCCGGCGCGTCCGGAGGCAACGCCCCGGCCGGCCCGGCCGTGGACGAATCTCGACCGAGTGAACCGAATCGGGACCCGCCTACGAAGTAGTCGGTAACTAGGGGTACAACCACAGGAGGCAGCCTCAAAATGAAGCTCAGAACGTTCACAGGACTCGCCGCGCTCTGCGCGAGCGTCGCGGGAGTCGCCGCGTTCGCCGCGCCGGCCCAGGCGGTTCACCAGACCACGGTTGGACTGACGACGGCCAACCAGCTCGTCCAGTTCCCGGTCGGGCAACCGCAGAACACGACGATGCCCGGCACGATCAACGTCGGTTCGCCGGCTGGGCCCTTGGCCCCTGATCTCGTCGGGATCGACTACCGCCCGCGCAGCAACCTGCTCTACGGGTACGCGGGGGACGGCACGCTCTTCGCGATCCGGCCGAACGCGGCGCCCCCTAACTTCACCGCCACACAGGTGAACCCGACGCCGGGCACGGACCCGACACCCGCGGGTGTGTCTCAGGGCGTGGACTTCAACCCGGTTCCGGACGCGATCCGCGTCGTGACCGACGCGGAGGAGAACCTGAGGATTAGTCCCGACAGCGGGAACGTGCTCGTGACTGACGGGATGCTCAGCCCAGGAACGCCGGATGTCGTGGGAGCGGCCTATACGAACTCGTTCCAGGGCACGGCCTCGACGAGCCTGTTCGTCATCGACGCGGCCAGCAACAACCTGGTGCTACAGGACCCGCCCAACGCCGGAACGCTGACGACGATTGGTCCGCTCGGCGTGGACACGACCCTGGACGCCGGTTTCGATATCGAAACCTCGTTCGGCGGCGATATGCCGGTCAACACGGGCTACGCCTCGCTGACACCGACGGCGACGCCCACCGCGTCGAATTTCTACCTGGTGAACCTCACCACCGGCGCAACGACGCAGCAGGGCACCATGCCGATCGGCGGCGCCACGCCGTTCGTGGTCGAGAGCGTTGCGCTCCCGCTCACGACGTCGGCGCGGTTCGCCGACACGTCCATCGAGGCGGCAGAGGCCGGTAGCGCAACGGTCGCCGTCACACGAAGCGGGCCCGGCATGAGCAGCCAGGCGACGCTCAATTACGCGACGACCCCGGGAACGGCGAGCACGTCCGACTACACCGCGACGAGCGGGACGCTGACGTTCCCGCCGAACGTGGCGCGAGCCTCGTTCGAGGTCCCGATCACCCCGGACATGGCGGATGAGCCCGACGAGGCGTTCACCGTCACGCTCAGCATGCCGAGCCCGAGCATCAACCTGCCGCCGGCCAACGCCACCGGCACGGTGACGATCAACGACAACGACGACGCCCCGGTCATGCCGGCGACGCCGAGTACGCCGGCAACCCCGGCGCCCGGCCTCAAGTGCGGCAAGGGCACCGTCGTGCAGAACGGCGAGTGCGTCGCGAAGAAAAAGAAGAAGAAGGGCAAGAAGAAGGGCAAGAAGGGAAAGAAGTAGGAGCAAGAAGCAGGAACAGCCGCATGGCGGCGGGCCGCCCGGGCGTTTACTCGCTCGGGCGGCCTCAGCCGCGCGGCGCGAGCTCCCGCGCCACCGCCAGCGACAGGTCCGCCGCGCAGGCGACCGTCGGGTAGCTCAGGTTCTCCGGCGTGTCCGTCGGCCAGTGGTAGTTCGAGAGCGCCTTGTCCTCGTCGAGCGAGACCAGGCAGGCCGACGGGAAGCGCATCCGGCTGGGGACGACCGTGTCGGTGCTCGCGCGCGAGCGCATCCCGCGGCGCATCGGGATGCCCTCGCGGTCGGCGACCCGAGCGATCAGGTCGCGCCACCCGCGGTCGAAGAAGTCCTCCATCACGACCTCGCCCTCTCCCTCGAGAAGGCAGAGCTCCGGGGAGCCGACCGTGTCGAGGTTCAGGACCCAGGTGCGCTGCCGGTCCATCTTCGAAAGATGGCGGGCGGCGAAGCCGTGGATGCCGCCCTGGAGGATCTCTTCGGCGCCGCAGGATGCGAGGACCACGCGCAGCCCGTCGAGCGGCTCGTCTCGCAGCGCCTCGGCTACGGCGACCAGGCAGGCCACGGCGCTCAGGTTGTCGTTGGCGCCCGGGACGACCGCGCCCCGCTGGATGTCGGCGAGCGAGAGCGCAGCCCCCGCGCTCACGGCCGAGCCGGCGGCCGTCAGTCCCTTCCTCCCCGTGATCGCCCCGGCGGCGACCATCAGCGGGCCGCCGAAGACTCCCCACCACAGCGGTACCGAGGTGTCGGCCCGCTCGACCAGTCCCGGGAACCTGGCAGCGATGAAACGCTGGCCGCCCTGATCGAAGATCCGGCCTGTCTGCGCGGCATCGTGGTGCGCGAGCAGCACCAGGGTCCGCTCCGCGTCGGCGGGCCCGATCTCGCCTACGACGTTCCAGGTGGTCCGGTCCGGGGCAACGGCCTTCCGCATCAGGCGCGGCCCGTTCGAGGCGTCGTCGGCGATCAGAGCCGCGGCGGCTGCCCCGACGGCCGCCGCGAGAGGCCGACCGACCTTCGTCAGGCCCGCTATGCCGGCGGCCGACCCAGCCGCGGCGAGCGCGGCGAGACGCCCGGCGAAGCCGTCCTGGTAGGTCTCCTCCTCGACGCGGGCATCCACGCCGGCGGCGGTCAGCCGCTCGGCGATCCAGACCGCGGCCTCGTGCTCGCCCTCGGAGCCGGCGAGGCGCTCCATCGGGGCCAGGGCCTCGACCACCTCGCGCAAGGTGGACTCGGGAGTCTTGGCCGCCTGGGCGGTGAGCGCGGCGTTCGTCGTCACGGGCGGAAGCCTACGCAACCAACCGTAGGCGCACCTTGGCCCATTCGGCTCAGGAAATAGAGTCTCGCCGATGAGCGTGGAGCGAAACGGAACGCGAATACAGGGATGAAGGAGGTCGCATTCTTCGCCGGCGCGATCGGCGCACTCGGTGGCGCGATCGCGGTGATCTCGCTGCGGAACGCCTTCTACAGCGTGCTCGCGCTGATCGTCCACCTGATCTCGCTCGCGGGGCTCTTCCTGCTGCTCCAGGGCGAGTTCATCGCGGCGGCCCAGATCGTCGTCTACGCGGGCGCCGTGATGGTGCTCTACGTGTTCGTCGCCGCATACGTGGGCAACGTCGACGAGCCGCTCTGGGAGCCGATCCCCGGCCAGCGCTTCGTCGCCCCACTGCTCGGCATCGCCCTCTTCACCGAGCTCGGCATCGCGATAGTCGGCTCTGGCCTGAAGTCGATCGAATCCGAGGGCCCGACGGTGGAGCTGGGATTCGGCAGCCCGGAGGCAATAGGCCGCCTGATGCTCGAGAGATTCCTGATCGCCTTCGAAGCGGCCAGCCTCCTCCTACTGATCGCCGCGGTGGGAGCGGTGGTCCTCGCAGCCCGCCGCCGGCCCGAGGAAAGCACCGGCACCCCCGGACGCGAAGCGGAGGAGGTGGCCGGGTAAGTGGACCTCACCTGGTACCTCGTGCTCTCAGCGCCCTGATCTTCGCGGTTGGGGTCACGGGAGTCCTGCTCAGGAGAAGCCCTCTGGTGATCCTGCTCTGCCTCGAGCTGATGCTGAACGCGGGCAACCTCGCGCTGCTGGCCTTCAGCCGCTCCCTCGGGAACGAGGACGGCCAGGTGTTCGCACTGATCGTGATGGTGATCGCCGCCTGCGAGGTCGTCGTCGGCCTCGGCCTGATCGTCGCGGCCTACCGCCGCCGGATCCCGCTGAACGTCGACGAGTTCCGGAGCCTCAAGGGATGAGGTCCTGACGGTGGACGCCACGACCTACGGCTGGCTGATCCTGCTCTTCCCGCTCGTCGGGAGCATGCTGATCGCGTTCGGCTGGAAGGTGCTCCCCGGCCGGACCGCAGGCTGGATCGGAACCGCCGCGATCGCGCTCTCCTTCCTCGCCTCGCTCGGCGCGCTGTTCCAGATCCTCGACCTTCCCGTCGAGGAGCGCCAGGTCACCGACTCGCTCTACGACCTACGCGTCGGCCGGCGGCCTCGACATCCAGATGAACGTCCTGGTGGATCCGCTCTCGGTCTTCATGTGCCTGATCGTCAGCGGCGTCTCGACGCTGATCCACCTCTACTCGATCTCCTACATGACCGGGGACGAGGGCTTCCGGCGCTTCTTCAGCTACCTCAACTTCTTCGTCTTCTCGATGCTGCTGCTGGTGCTGGCGGGCAACATCGTCCTGCTGACGGTCGGCTGGGCGTTCGTCGGCTTCGCCTCCTACGCGCTGATCAGCTTCTGGTACCGGCGGAGACCGCGACGACGGCCGGGATGAAGGCCTTCGTCATCAACGTCGTCGGCGACATCGGCCTGGTGCTGGCGGCCCTCTTCCTCTTCCGCGAGCTCGGCACGTTCGACCTGCTGCAGATCTTCGAGGAGGCCCCCGAGCACTTCACCACCAACGAGGGCGTCGTGGTCGCCATCGGGATCCTCCTGCTGGTCGGCGCCTTCGCGAAGTCGGCGCAGATCCCGTTCCACACCTGGCTCGCCGACGCGATGGAGGGCCCGACCCCGGTCTCGCGCCCTGATCCACGCGGCGACGATGGTCACCGCCGGCGTCTACCTGATCGGCCGCTTCCACCCGATCTTCGAGATCGCGCTGACCGCGGCCGACATCGCCGCGATCGTCGGGCTGCTGACGCTCCTGATCGCGGCCACGATCGCGCTGGTCGTCACCGACCTGAAGCGGATCATCGCCTACTCGACCATGAGCCAGATCGGCTACATGATCATGGGCGTCGGGATCGGCGCCTACTGCGCCGGCTTCTTCCACCTGATGACCCACGCCTTCTTCAAGGCGCTGCTGTTCATGGCGGCCGGCTCGATCATCGGCGCGATGGCGAACCGCCAGAACATCGACCTGATGGGCGGCTTCCGGAAGGCGATGCCGTTCACCTGCGCGATGATCCTGATCGGCGCCGCTGCCCTCGCGGCATTCCCCGGCACCTCGGGCTTCTTCTCGAAGGACGAGATCCTCGCGTTCGCCGAGCACCGCGGCGGCTTCTACTGGGTGTTCGCGATCGGCGGCTACGTCGGCGCCCTGATGACCGCTTTCTACGCGTTCCGGATCGGCTTCCGGGTCGCCTTCGGCGACCCGGTCCCCGAGGCCCGCGAGCTCGAGGAGGGCCACATCCACCACGCCGAGCCCGCCAACCCGGCGACCGGCGAGCCCGAGGACACCGACGTCGGCTTCCCCGGCGCCGAGCACCACATCGCAGAGCGAGAGTGGCCGATGAAGATCGCCATGTGCGTTCTCGGGTTCCTTGCCCTGTTCGCCGGGCTGGTCCAGGTCCCCGGCGTGGACGCCGTGGTCGAGCACTTCCTCGAGGGCTGCTTCGAGGACTCGACCCTCTATGGAGACCTGCCCTCTGACGCCGCCGAGTGGCGCGGCCTCGGCATCGGCGGGATCATCTCGCTGCTCGGGATCGGGCTCGGCGGCCCAGTTCTACCTGCGCAGGCCGGGGACCACCAAGCGCCTGCAGGAGCGCTTCGCCGGAATCCACGGGTTCCTCGAGAACAAGTGGTACTTCGACGAGCTGATCGACGCGGGCGTCGTGCAGCCCACGCTCGCCCTCGGGCGCTGCGCCAACTCCACCTTCGAGCGCTTCGTCGTCCACGGGCTCGTCGTCGCAGCAACCGGCCTCGCGCGCGGCGGCAACGCCGGCGTACGCGGCGCCCAGTCCGGCTACCTGCGCGGCTACGCGCTGCTGCTCGTCATCGGCTTCGCCGGGCTCGGCCCCTACTTCCTGGTGGTGGGCGCATGAGGTGCGGCTCGTGATCCAGGTCGCCCTCTGGCTCCCGCTCGCCGCCGGCCTGCTCGCCGCGTGGTGCCGCGCAAGCTGACCCCGTGGGTGGCGGTCGCCGGGGCCGGAATCGCCCTCGGCATCGGCATCGGCCTGACGCTGGGCTTCGACTCCGGCACCGCCGGCCTGCAGCACCCCGTCGACGAGAGCTGGATCCCCGACCTCGGCGTTCGCTACTCGCTCGGGGTCGACGGCATCAACGTCTTCCTGCTGCTGCTGACCGCGGTCGCCTGGTTCGCGGTCGACGCTCTGGTGCGCGATCCGCACGCCCGAGCGCGACAAGACCTGGTTCTTCCTGCTCGGCCTCGCCCAGACCGCGACGCTCGGCGCGTTCATGGCCCAGGACCTGCTGCTGTTCGTCCTCTTCTTCGACCTGATGCTGATCCCGTTCTTCTTCCTGTTCGCCGGGCTGGGGACGAGGACCACGAGGGCCGCGACTGGGAGAGCCCGCATCAAGGCCGGCCCGGCGACGATCAAGATGGTCGTCTACACGCTCGTCGGCTCGCTGCTGATGCTGGCGGGCGCGATCGCGACCGGGGTCATCGCCGGCGACGGCGGGACGCCCGAGCTTCTCGATGGCGGAGCTGGCCGCCGACCCGCTCGGCGAGGACACCCAGCGACTGGATCTTCTGCTTCTTCGCCGCTGGCCTTCCTGGTCAAGATGCCGGCCTTCCTGGTCCACGGCTGGATGCCGGACGCCTACCGCGTCGCGCCGCTGCCGGCGCTCGCCCTCTTCTCCGCCGTGCTCTCGAAGGTCGGCGCCTACGGCTTCCTCAGGGTCGTGCTGCCGATCTTCCCCGCGGCGACGATCCAGTTCCAGGAGGTGCTGCTCGTGATCGCGGTCGCCTCGATCCTCTACGGCTCGATCATGGCCTTCACCCAGACGAGCGCCCGCCTCGTCGCTCGGCTACTCCTCGATCGCGCAGCTCGGCTTCATCACGCTCGGGATCTTCGCCCTGCGCCCCGACGGGGCCGACGGCGCCGTCCTCCAGATGGTCAACCACGGCCTGGTGATCGTGCCGCTGATGCTGCTGTTCGTCCTGCTCGTCCAGCGCGCCGGCACCGACGACATCGCGCGGATGGGCGGCCTCGCCCTCCGCGCCCCGGTGATGGCGGCGCTGTTCCTGGTCGTGACGATGGCCCTGCTGGCGATCCCCGGCTCGGCCAACTTCGTCGGCGAGTTCTACATCCTCAACGGCGTCTTCCAGGACGAAGCTCGTGTTCGCGCTCGATCGCCTCCGTCGGCGTCGCGATGGCCGCCTACTACGCGCTGCGCCTCTACCAGCACGCGATGCACAACCGCAAGCGCGACGGGCATCGAGTCGCGGGAGATCGGCTGGCGCGAGGGCGCGATCATCGGCGCGCTGGTCGCGTGCATCGTGGCGCTGGCGCTCCACCCGCAGCTGATCCTCGAACGGACTGACACGACGGTCGAGCGACAGCTGAGCGCCGTCTCGGATCAGACCAGCCCAGGAGGCGAGGCTCCCGTGATCGCCCAGGCCGACGCCTGCGAAGGAGGCGGCACACTGATGGACTTCAACGCCCCCGACGTCGACTACGCCGGGCTCTCGCCCGTCATCGCGCTGACCGCGGGCCTCTTCGTCGTCCTGATCGTCGGGCTGTTCAAGACCGCCGCGCTGGTTCATGCCGGCCATCACGCTCGGCGCCCTCGGCACCGCCGGCGGGCTCTGCATCTGGCAGTGGGGCGAGCAGACGGACCTGGTCTCGGGCGCGCTGCGGCTCGACGAGCTGGCGCTGGCGGCGGCGCTGATCGCGATCTTCGCCGCGGCGGTCGCGACGCTTCTGGCCATCCGCGAGCCCGCCGCCGAGGACGCGGGGCACGGGGCCTTCTACGCGCTGCTGATCGGATCGGTGCTGGGGATGGTCATCCTCGCGCAGGCCCAGAACCTGGTCGCGTTCTTCGTCGGGCTGGAGCTGCTCTCGATCCCGCTGTACGTGATGTGCGGCTCGGCGATCCGCAAGGAGGCCTCGCTCGAGTCCGGGCTCAAGTACCTGGTCATCGGCTCGCTCGGCTCGGCGACCCTGCTCTACGGGTTCGCGCTTCATCTACGGCGCAGGCGGCTCGACCGACTACAACGCGATCGCGGAGACGCTCGCCGGAGGAGAGGCCGACGACTCGCTGATCCTGATCGGGACCGCGATGGCGGCCGTCGGCCTGGCGTTCAAGGTCTCGCTGGCGCCCTTCCACCAGTGGACGCCCGACGTCTACCAGGGCGCGCCGACACCCGGTCACCGCGTTCATGGCCGTCGCCACCAAGGCCGCGGCGTTCGTCGCCTTCGCCCGCCTGTTCGAGGTCGCGCTCGGCCCCGTCGCCGACGACTGGGAGGCGGCGCTCGCCGCGCTCGCGGTGATCTCGATCGTCGTCGGCAACATCGGAGCGCTCGGCCAGGACTCGCTGAAGCGCCTGCTCGGCTATTCGGGAATCGCCCAGGCCGGCTACATGCTCGCCGGGATCGTGGTCGCGTCAGAGACCGGGCTCGAGGCGCTCGTCTTCTACCTCGCCGCCTACTCCCTGATGAACCTCGCCGTCTTCTCCGCGATCGTCGCGAGCGAGCGGGAGACCGGAGCAGGGCGACGACATCAAGGCACTCGAGGGGATCGGCCGCGACCCATCCCTAGCTCGCCTGGCCGCTGACGATCGGAGTCCTCGCACTGGCCGGTCTGCCCGGCACCTCCGGCTTCATCGGCAAGCTCTTCCTGATCGAGGCGACCGTCGAGGGCGACTACACCTGGCTCGGCGTCGCGATCGTGATCGGGACGATGGTCTCGCTCGCCTACTACCTGCGGGTGCTCGCAGCCGTCTGGATGAAGCCCGAGGCCGAGGCCGGCGCGCTGCCGGCGATCGCGGGCGCCTCGCCGGAGGCCGACGGGGACGCGGGCGCAGGAGTGAAGGCGCCAGCCGCTGCGGCCCTGGTCGTCGGCGCGGGCATGCTCTGCGCCGCGGCTACGGTCGCCTTCGGAGTCATCCCCGCGCCCGCTCGTCGATTGGGCGGCGGCCGCGGGAGAATCGCTCGGCGACGTTCCTGTAGCACCGCTTCGACTCGACACCAACTCCAAAGGAGAACCGATTGTTCCTGCTCGCTGAGTACACCTTCGGCCAGGGGCTCCTGACAGTGCTCTCGATCTTCGTCTTCATGGCGTGGATCCTCGTGCTCGTCACGATCCTCGGCGACCTGTTCCGCGACCACGACACGTCCGGATTGACCAAGGCGCTCTGGGTCCTGTTCCTGATCTTCATCCCGTTCCTGGCTGCGTTCATCTACCTGATCGCCCGCGGCAACGGCATGCGCGACGCGCGCTCTGAAACAGCAGGAGGAAGCCAAGGCACAGTTCGACACCTACGTCAAGCAGGCCGGCGGCGCCAGCGCGGCCGACGAGGTGGCGAAGCTGAAGAAGCTGCATGACGACGGCGCCCTGACCGACGCCGAGTTCGAAGAGCAGAAGAAGAAGGCTCTGGCCGCCAAGTGGGGGTCCTGCTCACAGTCGCCGCGATCGCCGTCGCCACGGCGGCGGGGGTCGCGGCCGAGCTGCGGTGGCGCGACCGCGCCGCCGCGCTCGCGCGCGCCGGGCTGACCGTCGTCGCTCTACACGCTGCTGCCGTTCGTCATCTTCTTCAACCTCGCCCGGCTCGAGGTCGACGCCGACATCGGGATCGGGATCCTGCTCGGCTACGTGGCGCTCGGCGATCGCGCCGCCCTCGCCTGGTGGGCCGGGCGCGCGCTGGACCTCCCCCGCGCGACTCGCAGGGCGCCCTGATCATCTGCGCACTGATCGCCAACACCGGCTACCTGGGCTATCCGCTGTCCGCCTCGCTGCTCGGCTTCGACGCGCTGGGCGAGGCCGTCGTCTGCGACCTGCTGGTCGGCGCGCCCGCGCTGCTGCTCGCCGGCTTCGCCGTCGGCGCGGCCTTCGGCGAGAAGGCGGGAGAGACGCCGCGCGAGCGCGTTCGCGCCTTCTTCACCCGCAATCCCGCCGCTCTACGCCGCCATCGCCGCGCTGCTCGCCCCCGACGCGCTCGCCCCCGACGCCCTGGTGGACGCCTCGCGGGTCGCCGTGGTCGCGCTGCTGCCGATCGGCTTCTTCGCCGTCGGCGCGATCCTCGCCGAGGAGGCGGAGGAGGGCTACTTCGAGCCTCGGCAACCCGCTTCGCCCGCCGGTCTCGATCGCGATCGTCCTGCGCCTGGTCGTCGCCCCGGGCCTGCTCCTCGCGCATGGCCGCGCCGCTGATCGACCTGCCCGGCCCCTACCTGCTGCTCGCCGCGATGCCCTCGGGCATCAACAGCCTGCTGGTCGCCCACGTCTACGGCCTCGACCTCCGGCTCGCGGCGCAGGCGGTGGCGTGGTCGACCGCGATCGCGATCGTCGGCGGCGGTCGGCGTCGCTCGCGCTCTGACGCCGACCGGTGACAAGCGCGTCGGCCGGCAGACGCGCTTGCGCGCCAGCAGCGAGGCGTCGGCGGCGTCGAGCAGCTCGCCCGGCTCGGTGCCGTCGTGGGGGAAGACCGCGCACGCCGACGCTGGCCGAGATCCGGACGTCGCCCGAGCTGATCGCGCGAGACGGCGTCCTCGATCCGCCGGGCCAGCTCCTCGGCCTGGTCGCGCCCGGTCTCCGGCGCGATCACCGAGAACTCGTCGCCGCCCTGGCGGAAGACCGCGTCCTCGGTCCGGACCTTGAGGTCGATCATCGAGCCGACGATCGCGAGCAGCAGGTCGCCGACCAGGTGGCCCTGGGTCTCGTTGACCGCCTTGAAGTTGTCGAGGTCGAGGGTGAGCACCGCGAACTCGCGGTTGCGGCGCTGGTGGCGCGCGGTCTCGTGGCGCAGGCGCTCGATCAGCGAGCGGTAGTTGCCGACGCCGGTCAGCCCGTCCTCGCTCGAGAGCCGGCGGTAGGCCTCGCGGCTCGCCTCGAGCCCGGAGGTGAGCCGGCCGACCACGAGCGCGGTCAGCACGACGCCGGGGCCGACCGCGAACGCCCACAGCAGGATCTCGCGGACGGCTCGTCCTCGTAGGCGAGCGGCGCCAGCAGCGCGGCCACCACCAGCACCAGGAAGGGCGCCATGCGGCGGGGCTCGGGGAAGACCAGGGCGACGAAGAGCGCGACGAAGAAGTAGAGGTAGGTGAAGACCGAGTCGGTGACCGCGACCGCGGCCGCGATCAGAACCGTCGCCACGACCGGGACCAGCGGCGAGCCAGCTCGTCCGGACCCGCCACCACGGCACCACCAGGCAGGCGACCCCGCTCAGGACGCCAACGCGGTCAGCCCGTACATCCAGGGCTCGAATCGAGTCTTCGAGCAGGAACGTGCCCGGGATCGTCGAGAGCGCTCCGGTGATGAACAGCAGGCCGGCGAGGCGCCAGGCGCCTTTCGGCGTGATTGCGCGGTACGAGGGGATTGGGGCGCCGTTGCCATTGGCGCCCGGTGGATACGCGCTCAGCTCATGCTCCTCGGGACTGCGGGCCTTCGGGGACAATGCCACGCCGACCGGACTCAACGGAGCAGCCGACGGGTGACCCTACCACCGGGCGGCGGAGCCGGAACATGGCCGCGCGCGGCTGCCCGGTCGAGCGCCGCGGGCGAGGGGCAGGCAGCACCCATGGTGAGTCTTTCGGCAACCAGGGAGGTGGCATCGCGAATCGGTTCCTTACAGGGCCCTACTAACTAATAGGTAACCACATGTCCGAGGCTGTGCGCCGGGGGTCAACTGGGAGTCCGCGGCTGCCACTACGATGACGCGCCCGTGCGCTACCCGGTCGAGCGATTCACACCAGCGGAAACCGAGCTGCTTCGCCCACGGTTCACCAACCTCGACCGCCCCGTCTTCGCGCTGGTCAACCTGCCGGAGACGGTCAAGGGCGCGCTGTTCGCCCGCTACTCCCGCTATCCGGGGACGCCTGCGCCGCCTCTACCTGGAGGAGTTCGCCGAGCGACTCCCGCCCGCCGGCGGGCGCCCCTTCGAGGGCGAGGAGGGCGAGCGCGCGGCGGGCTCTACGAGCGCGTCTTCCTCGGCTACGGCGACGACTCGATCGCCCAGGTCGGCGGAGCGCACATCGCCTGCGAGTGGGTCTCGAACGTCCTCACCAAGGTCCTCCAGCGCGGGCGCCTCGCCGCCTACCTGGAGCAGTCCACCCGCTACATCCCCTACGACAACCCGCTGCCCGAGTCGGCGGGCGGCGGCTACCGCTTCTACCGCGACGACGAGCTCGGCCCCGAGTACGCCGCGGCGATGGACGAGATCTTCGGGATCTACTCGGAGTCGCTCGAGAAGGTGACCGAGTGGGCCGCCGAGCGCTGGCCCCGCGGCGACGACGAGCCCGAGCGCGCCTGGGAGCAGCTCGATCCGCGCCAAGGCCCTCGACCTGCTCCGCGGCCTGCTGCCGGCCTCGACCCTGAGCCACGTCGGCATCTTCGCCTCGGGCCAGGCCTACGAGCAGATGCTGCTGCGGATGATGGCCTCGCCCCTGCCGGAGGCCCGCGCCTTCGCCGACGATGATCCTCGAGGAGCTGAAGCAGGTGATGCCGAGCTTCGTGTCGCGGGTCGAGCGCCCCGACCGCGGCGGCGAGTGGGTCGCCTACCTGGAGAACCGCCGCGAGGCGA
This sequence comes from uncultured Solirubrobacterales bacterium, assembly GCA_963839875.1. GTDB lineage: Bacteria > Actinomycetota > Thermoleophilia > Solirubrobacterales > 70-9 > CAVUAT01. The sequence goes on along the minus strand of CAWIWP010000005.1, from coordinate 23,936 downwards.
CCGAGCGCTGGGTCGAGCGCCTGGGCCTCGGTAGCGCGAGCGCGCCGACGACGCCCCCTCGGTCGAGCTCGTCGAGCTCACCGGCGGCGAGGAGGAGCTGCTCGCCTCGTCCCTCTTCGAGTCCGCGCCGCGCTCGCGAGCGCGAGGATCCGCGACCGTGTCGCGCGACCTGCCGCCCGACGAGCGCGCCGACGTGATCGCCGAGCTCGCCGGCGAGCGGGCCAACCGCCGCCACCGCCCCGGCCGCGGCTGGGAGGCGGTCCGCTACCGCTTCGAGATCGTCTCCGACTACGGCGGCTTCCGCGACCTGCAGCGCCACCGGATGCTGACCTGCCAGTGGCAGCGGCTGTCGCCCCGACCTCGGCGCCGGCGTCCCCGACGAGGTCCGCGAGGCCGGCGCCGGCGGCGAGTACGAGCGGGCGCTGGAGATCTCGCGCGTCGAGTTCGAGCGCCTCGAGGAGGCAGGGCTGTCCGCGGCGGCGCCCTACGCGCTCTGCCTGGGCTACCGGATCCGCTACGTCCTCGACCTGAACGCGCGCGAGGCCATGCACCTGATCGAGCTGCGCTCCGGCCGGGAGGGCCACCCCACCTACCGCGCGGTCGCCCAGGCGATGCACGAGCGGATCGCCGACGTGCACCCTGCGATCGCCGCGGCGATGACCCACGTCGACTCCTCGCGCGAGCCCCGCCTCGAGCGGATCATGAGCGAGATCCGCACGCACCGGAAGCGGGTCGCCGCCGAGCAGGAGCCGGAGCACTCCGACGCCCCGCCCGGCGTCAGCGCGCTGGGCTGACCCTCAGCGTACGATCTTCCTCGGGATGAGAGGAGAGCGGAAGGCGTCCGCAGCGCGTGAGAGCGCAGCCGCACGGCTGACTGGCGTTGACCGTCGGAGCGCGCATGCTCGTGTTCGCCTGCCCAGTGGCCGCGCCGGCCCTGTCGGCCGCGCAGGACGCCGCGTGCCCGTCGCTCCACCGCCGGCCCGCGCCGCGCCGCACCGGCCCCCGACCCGCCGGCACCCGCCGAACCAGCCGACCCGGTGGCCAAGGAGGAGCCGAAGCCCGAAGCGCAGGCCCGCGCCCAGTCCCGCTGCCGCCTCCGACGCCGCGCCGCCCCCGAGAACCCGAGCGACGGCGCCAGCCTCCGCATCGACCACCGTCTCGGCCGGCGACAACTTCTACGCGCCGGCCACGCTCACGATCTTCGCCGGCGACACGGTCACCTGGAAGAACAACGGCGCCGCCCCGCACTCCGCGACCGCCGACGACGGCAGCTTCGACACCGGCATCTTCAACCGCGGCCAGAGCCGCTCGGAGACCTTCACGTCCGCCGGGGACGTTCACTACTTCTGCACCGTCCACGGCCGGCCAGTCCGGCACGGTCACGGTCACCGCCGCGAGCGCGGGGCCGGCGGCACCGGGACCGGAGCCGACACCGGCGGCGGCGCTGACAGCGCCGCGACCGGCCCGAGCGAGGCCGCGGCCGTCGCGTCGCCCGACGCCGCCGGCACCTCGACCAGCCTGCCCGCGACGGGCCTGCCGGCGCTGCTCCTGGGCGCGATCGGATTCGGGCTGCTCGGAAGCGGGATTGCGGCCGGGCGCGCCGCGGACCGGATGGAAGGGAAGCGCCGGCGCAGGCGGCTGCGCTTCCACACGATCTACTAGAGGCGCGGCCTCGGGCTTACTTCTTCTTCCGCTTCTTCTTGCAGCCCTTGCGCTTCTTCTTTCCCTTCTTGGCCTTCGCCTTCTTGCACTTGGCGACTGCCTTGGGTGGGTCGGTCGCCGGGGGGGTCACGGGGGTCGCGCCCGGCCCCGGTGCCACTGGGGGCGGCGACGGGGGGCCGGTCAGCCGAACTCGTAGGAACCCGAGTCGCAGTCCCCGACGCGGTCGAAGCCACGCTGGTCCAGAGGCACCGCGACACCCGCAAAGTTCACGCACGAAGCCGGCGGGACCCGATCGATTGCCAGCGACCCGGCGGTCAGCGCGAGCGTGTCCGTCAGCCCGCCGTTCGGCGCCAGCGGGAAAAGTGCGTCGGCACCCTGCAGCGCGTCCGACGCCTGCCCGAATGCGCAATCGGACGGGGCTCCCGCATCGCGCTCCACGTTGCCGCCGAGCGATGTCAGCGGCTCTCCGTTGGCAGGTGCGTGGCACTCCTCGGTCCCCCCCTCGTCGATCACGGAGTTGCGAATCTCGAACGAAGGAACCGGCGCAGCGGCCGCACCGTCGTCGAAACTGATCGCGTCGCCGCGGCCTGCCGTCGCTGCGTTGTCGGCGAAGGAGCTGTGGGACACCTTGGTCGTGCCGCCGATCGCGGAGATGCCGCCACCGATTGCGATCGGAGACGTCGCGATTCCTGAGTCGTTCAGGGCGAACGTCGAGTTGTCGATCCGAAGGTTGGCCGGGTTGCCGTTGTGAAGGAACGCCAGCCCCCCTCCCTCCGCGTTCAGGGGACTCGTGAGGTCGTTCCTGGCGATGGTCGAATTCAAGATCGTGAGCGTGCCGGCAGCCTGGTGACCGATGCCTCCCCCGGCGGGGAACGTCTCCAGGAACATGGCGCTGTCCAGCGAAACGACGTGGTTGTTGTCGATCTGCGAGTCGACGATCGTGCTGTTGCTCGCAACGCCGGTGTACCCGATGCCACCGCCGAAGATCGAGTATCCGGCGTTCGCGGGCGGCGGATCGTGGATCACACTGTTGTTGACGATCTCCGTCCGCGCAACGCTCAGCGAGCCCGCCTGCACGCTCACCGCGCCGCCGGACAAGCCGCCTCCCACACCGGTTACCTCGCTGTCTCGGATCTCGGCGTCCGTGATGTTCAACAGGGAGGCCGTGCGGATCGCGCCGCCGGACGAGCCGGTCGTCTCGCCGTTCGCAATTCTCAAGCCGTCGAGGACCGCCAGCGCTCCGTTGTTCTTGAAGTCGAAGGCCCGGTCGACGCTCTGCGCGTCGACGACGGTCTGCGGGGCGCCTACACCCTGAATCGTCACGGGTCCTCCCGCAGTGTCTGGGTCGAGATCGCCCGTCGCGTTCGCATCCTCCCCCTCGCCCCCGATGGTCAGGCTGTAGGTGAGCGCGTCGAGCGCGATCGTGTCCGTCGAGGGACCTGCCTGCCCGGAGACGCAGCCGCTCCCGCCCCCATTGTTCATGTTCGCGGAGGTGATCGCCTCGCGCAGGCTGCACGTGGCGTTGGCGACCACCGCGTCCGCAGTGGTCATGACGTTGATCGTGGATGCGGAAGCAGGCGCGGCTGCGAACAGCAGGCCGATGGCGCATGCGCCCAGAGCGAAACGAGCGATATTCATCCTCGGGTCCCCTTTTCCCCTGCGGAGTTGAGCCCAGCAGAGGCAGTCTATGTGGGTTGGACGGCCCCGTCATGGGTAGGTTTGGGTAGAGCTACCGAGAGGAGAGGCATGGCCACCGAGGCGACGGAGCGCAAGGAAGAGGGCGCGGAGATGGACGTCCTGCTCAAGACCGAGCAGAACTTTTCCCCCTCCGGAGGAGTTCGCGGAGCAGGCGAACGCGAACGACCCGAAGATCTACGACGAGGCGAACGCCGATCCCGAGAAGTGGTGGGCCTCGTGGGCGGACGAGCTCGAGTGGATCGAGCCCTACGAGCAGGTGCTCGACTGGTCCGACCCGCCCTCGCGAAGTGGTTCGCCGGCGGCAAGCTGAACGCCTCGGTCAACTGCCTGGACCGCCACGTGGACGCCGGCAACGGCGACCGCGTCGCCTTCCACTGGGAGGGCGAGGACGGCGACCGCCGGGACGTCACCTACGCCGAGCTGCTCGACACGACCCAGCGCTTCGCCAACGTGCTCAAGGACCTGGGCGTCGGCAAGGGCGACGTCGTCGGGATCTACCTGCCGATGATCCCCGAGACCCCCGCGGCGATGCTCGCCTGCGCGCGGATCGGCGCGATCCACAACGTCGTCTTCGGCGGCTTCTCGGCGACCTCGGTCAAGGAGCGGATGGAGTTCTCGGACGCCAAGGCGCTGGTCACCGCCGACGCGACCATGCGCCGCGGGCAAGCCGACCCCGATGAAGGCGGCCGTCGACGAGACCTCGGCGACCTGCCGAAGATGGAGCACGTCGTCGTCGTCAACCGCGGCGACACCGACCCGCCGATGACCGAGGGCCGCGACGTCTTCTGGCACGAGGCCGTCGCCGAGGCCGACCCCGACTGCGAGCCCGAGCCGATGGACGCCGAGGACCCGCTCTACATCCTCTACACCTCCGGCTCGACCGGGAAGCCGAAGGGGATCCTCCACACGACCGCCGGCTACCTGACCCAGGCCTCGGCGACCCACAAGCTCGTCTTCGACCTGAAGGAGGACGACGTCTACTGGTGCGGCGCCGACGTCGGCTGGGTCACCGGCCACAGCTACATCGTCTACGGGCCGATGGCGAACGGCGCGACCTCCGTCATGTACGAGGGCGCGCCCAACTACCCGGCCGAGGACCGCTGGTGGGAGATCATCGAGCGCTACAAGGTCTCGATCTTCTACACGGCGCCGACGGCGATCCGCGCCTGCATGAAGTGGGGCAGCGAGCACCCCGAGAAGCACGACCTCAGCTCGCTGCGCCTGCTCGGGACGGTCGGCGAGCCGATCAACCCGCGGGCCTGGCTCTGGTACCACGAGGTGATCGGCGGCGGGCGCTGCCCGATCGTCGACACCTGGTGGCAGACCGAGACGGGCGGGATCATGATCGCCCCGCTGCCCGGCCTGACGACGACCAAGCCCGGCTCGGCGACGGTCCCCTTCCCCGGGATCGAGGCGAAGATCTACACCGAGTCCGGCGAGGAGATCGAGGAGGGCGCGGGCATCCTCGTCCTCACCCGCCCCTGGCCCTCGATGGCGCGCACCCTCTACAAGGAGGACGACCGGTTCATCGAGACCTACTGGGACCGCTTCGGCCGCGACACCTACCTGGTCGGCGACGCCGCCCGCAAGGACGAGGACGGCTACTTCTGGATCGTCGGGCGGATCGACGACGTGATCAACGTCTCCGGCCACCGCCTCTCGACGATGGAGGTCGAGTCCACCCTCGTCTCCAACCCGCAGGTCGCCGAGGCCGCCGTGATCGGCGTCCCCGACGAGATGACCGGCCAGGCGATCGTCGCCTTCGTGCATCCCCGAAGGCGGCGACGGCGACGGGCATGGAGGAGGAGCTGCGCGCCTACGTCGCCGACAAGATCGGCAAGCTCGCGCGCCCGAAGCAGATCGTCGTCTGCGACGACCTGCCGAAGACGCGCTCAGGCAAGATCATGCGCCGCATCCTGCGCGCGATCGGCCAAGGCGAGGACGACCTGGGCGACGTGACGACGCTGCGCGACCCCGACGTGGTCGAGGACGTGCAGAAGCGGTTCGAGAAGGCAGGCGCGTAGCGCCCGGCGCGCTACTTCTTCTTTTTCTTCTTGCAGCCCTTGGCTGCCGCGGCGGCCTTCTTGCCCTTCTTCGGCTTCTTGCACTTCTTCGGCTTAGTCTGGCCGGGCGGGTTGGGGTTGCCCTGGTTGGCCGGATTGCCGGGGTTCGTGACCGGGGGCGGCGTGACCTCGGTGTAGGTGACCGGGTCCGAGCAGTTCGACGTGCCGTTCGCGTTCGTCTGGTTCGCGGAGAACGTCGTCGTGCTGTTGTCCGGGACCGTCGTGCTCAAGTCGCCGTTGATGAGATTTATCGGCGAGCCGGTGGCCGCAACCGGGCCGGTGCAGTCGCCGGTCTTGAAGACGGAGGCCGAGGTCGCGGTGAACGGGTCGGCCGACGCGTCCAAGTTCACGGTGTTCTGGTTCGAGCCCGAGGCGGGGATGGTGAAGAGGGCGGTCGGAGGCGAGAGCAGGACGGGCCCGGTCTCGGTGATGTCGATCGCCCAGCCGTTCTGGATCTGGCCGCCTTCGCCGCTACCCGTGTCCACCACGAACAGCTTCCAGACGCCGTTCGGGTTCGAGCCGTCGAATGCCGAGAGCAGGTCGCTGCCTCCCGCGGCCGGTCCGGGGTTCAGGTAGGCGCTCGACAGGGGCCCCGGGGCCGGGAAATCCAGGAGGAGGAAGTCGTGGGCGCCGGGCCTGTAGCTGGACGTGGTCAGGGCGGCGTTTCCTGGGATCTGCGCACCCGCTTCGTCGTCGAATGTGAGTCCCTCGTCGACCACGTCGGTCGGACCCCCGGCGCCGTCCATGAGGAGGTACGAAGTCCCGTTCGGAGACTTGACCGCGACCTGGATGTCGTCCGGGTGCTCGTGGGAGAAGACCGAGAGGATCACGTTCAGGTCGGTGATCTCGCTGCGCCCGCCGACCGCGATCGTGGCTGGGTAGGGATTTGCCTGTCCCTCCGCCGGGATCGTGATCGGAGCGTTGTTCTGGAGGACGATCGCGTGAGCGCCGGAGGCCGCCGCCAGCGAAGCCGCGGTCGTCGCGAAGATCAGCGTTGCGGCGAGCCGCCGCCGTCCGAAACGTCCCCTGCCATTCATCAGATCCTCCTCTGCCGATCAGTTCCCCTGCGAGAGCGGGAGCCTAGCGTGCATCCGCCGCGTACGATCGGCGAGTGCTCCAGCACGTCTCCATCGAGGTCCCACCGGACGAGGCCGACCGCTCGATCGAGTTCTGGTCGCTGATCGGCTTCGACGAGGTCGAGGCGCCCGAGGCGCTCGGCGACGCGGTGCGGTGGCTCGAGCGCGAGGGGACGCAGATCCACCTGATCCTCACCGAGGGCCACACGGCCCCGGTGCTCGGGCACGCTGCGGTCGTGGTCCCCGATCACGGCGAGGCCGTCGAGCGGCTCCGCGGAGCCGGGTTCGAGGTCCAGGACACCCGGCAGCTCTGGGGCGCCGACCGCGCGTTCGCGATCGGCCCCGGCGGCCACCGGGTCGAGCTGATGGCCGCGCCGCCGCCCACCTCCTAGGTGGACGGCGACGCACCATCGAGGACTACTCGGTGACCTCCACCTCGGAGACCATCCCCTTGACGAAGTGGGGCGGTCCTCCGGTCTTGTCCGCGATGAAGCAGACGAACGCGTAGTTGCCCGCGTCCAGGTCCACGTCGACGAGCTGGGACGTGCCGCCCTCCATCACCGTGCTCTCGACTGCGAGAGGCTCGGTGAAGGGCGGGGGGCCCTTCTCCGTCTCGAAGAACTGCTTGACCTGGTCGATCGTCGCGTCGGGCTTCATCGGGAACGCCTGGAAGTGGTGCCAGGTGCCTCCGATGTTGTCGAGCAACAGTGACTGCTCGCCGGCCTTCAGCGGGCCGTCCGTGGTGAACGTGTACTCCGCGGCGCTGACCGTTCCGTCCGCCTCGGGGAGCTCGCCGTCGCTCTCGCCGGTCACGGTGATCTTGGGGAGCGGCGCCTGGGCGCCCTCGCTGCCGGGCACGAAGTAGTACGTGCCGGCCTGGAGGTCCTGTGTCACGGACGCGCTGGCTCCCTTGTCGACGAAGCCCGGCCCGCCACCGCCCTGGAACCAGTCGGCTACCGGCTGGCTGCTGACGGCCTTGTCCAGCTCGGTGATGACCTCCTCGTCGGAGTGGTCCTCGCCCTCGGGCACGAAGACGAGCTGGCCGTCGAGGTTTCCGTCGGTGTTGTTGGTGAAGGTGATCTCCGCTGGGCCGGCCTCGGCCTCGGACGGAGCCGTCAGCTCCAGATCCTGCTCCGTTCCGCTCGCCTCCAAGGCGATCGAAGCGGGCTCGGAGTCTCCGCCGTCGTCATCGTCGTCGCCGCAACCGGCCGCGAACATCGCGACCACCGCGAGTGACGTCGCTGCGAGCAGCGCGCTGCGCTTCCTGCGTTCCATTAGCTCCCTTTCCGGGGCCCCTCTCCCCTGATTTGTGTCGAGACCGGGCGACCCTATACCGGCTGCGTCCGCCTTGTCTAGCGGCGCCGCTTGCGCTTGCGCGGCGGCTCGCCCGGGGGATCTGGAGGCTCCATCGCGTCGCCCTGGGCACCGTCCAGATCCGGGGCGTCGGTCGCGCCGGAACCCGGCGTGATCTCGCGCCCCTCGCCCTCGACCAGGCTCGGGTCGGCGTCCTCTTCCGGCGGCTCTCCTGGCCGCGGCCAGGGGATCGCCCTTCCCGCCCCCCACGCGGGCGGGCGCGCGCCCACCCAGAGCCCGGCGAGCATCAGCCCCATCGCCATGAACCAGACCTGCACGATGATCAGCAGCGGCTGTCCACCGAAGAAGGTGGCGAAGACGTAGAGGAAGCTGCTGGCCATCCCGAGCGAGCCCCAGAAGCGGGTGAAGAGGCCGGTTCTCATCCCCCAGAGCCCGGTGTTGAAGAAGGCGATCACGAAGGCGAGCGTTCCGCCTGCGCCGAGGCCCGATCCGAGTGCGGCGCCCGGCGCCTCGCGGATCGCGTCGAAGGCGCGGTCGTTCGCCTCCTCCTCCTGCTCGTCGGCCTCCGCCTCCGAGGCCGGACTCTCGGCAGTGCGCTCCTGCTCCGCCGCGGCGAACTCGTCGGCGGCGTCGATGTAGGCGGTGCTGGTGATGATCCCCGCGGCGGCCAGGAAGACCGCGCCCAGCCCCGCCAGGTAGAGGAACCCCTTGCGGACGCGCTCGCTTCGGTCGAGAGCCGCCTTGTAGACGAAGGTCAGCAGGATGGCGACGAGGATCAACCCCAGCCCCGACACGGCCGCGCCCAGGAGCAGCTGCCCCTCCACGTCGCCGCCGGCGGCGTCGAGGAGCGACTCGGATCGCGAGTCGCCCTCGATCGCGGTGCCCGAGATGAAGATGCCGGCCAGGCTCAGCAGCGCGCCGACGATCGACGCGATCCCGGCCGGGCGCATCCAGCGGCGTTCGCGTTCGACGATCTCGGCTCGGTCGGGCAGGGTCACGCGGCCGCGTATCTTACGCGCGGCTGGCTCAGCCGCCGAGCGAGCCCGGCACGGGATCCTCGTCCGGGTCGGCCAGGGCGCGAACGGGGTAGTACTCGTGGTCCACGGGCTCGGCCCGGCGCGAGATCGCGTCGCCGATGCGCAGCAGAAGGTCGAGCGCCGGCGCGGCGAACGCGATGCCGCGCTCGATGCAGCCCCGGTTCTGCTCGTCAGACACCCTCATCCGCGTTCGTGGAAGTAGAAGTCAGGCAGGGCGCCCTCGATCACCTCGGCGGTCATCCGCTGGGCGACCTCCAGGTTGCCGGTCCGAACGGCGATGTCGTCCAGGGTGACGATGCCCGTCAGCTCGCCGTCGCCGACGACGGGCAGCCGGCGCACGCTGTGCTGGACCATCAGGGCGGCGGCCTCCTGGAGATCCATCTCGGGCTCGCCGCTGATCAGGGGGCGTGACGCGTGCTGTCCCGCGGCCTCGGAGAGGTCCACGTCCCCCGCCGCGACCCGTACCGCGACATCGCGGTCGGTGATCATCGCCGCGGGCGATCCCTCGGCGTCGGTGATGACGACCGAGCCCACCCTGCGGTCGCGCATCAGGCGGGCGACGTGGCGGACCTCGTCCTGCTCGCCGGCGGTCACGACCCCGGACGTCATGATCTCGCGGAGCACCATCGGCCACTAGCCTAACCCCGATGCCCCTGATCTCACGGCAGCGCGGGCCGATCGCCGTCTACGGAGCGACCGGCTACACGGGCAAGCTGGTGGCCGCGGAGCTGGCCGCCTCCGGCGCCGACTACGTCCTCGCCGGGCGTAGCGCCGAGAAGCTGGACGCGCTCGCCGAGGACCTCGGCGGCAGCGTCGAGACCCGCGCGGTCGCGCTCGACGACCCCGAGGGCCTGCGCGACCTGCTGACCCCATGCGCCGCCGTGATCGCGTGCGCCGGGCCCTTCAGCGTCCACGGCGAGCCGGTGCTCGAGGCCGCCGTGGACACCGCGACCCACTACCTGGACACCACCGGCGAGCAGACGTGGATGCGGACCGCCTTCGAGGACTACGGCCCCCGCGCCCATTCGGCGGGGACGACGGTGATCCCGGCGATGGGCTTCGACTACGTCCCCGGCGACATGATCGCCGCACTGACCGCCCAGGGCATGGGCGAGGTCGACGAGGTCGTGCTCGCCTATTCGGTCGCCGGGTTCGGGATGACCCGCGGCACCCAGCTATCGGGCCTGGAGATGGTCGGCGGCGGGGACGTCGAGTGGCGCAAGCTCAAGTGGATGCCCGCGGACCAGAGCGTCGGCCGCGGCACCTACCTCTTCCCCGAGCCGATCGGCCGCCAGCGCATGGTCCGCTACCCGGCCGGCGAGCAGATCACGGTCCCGCGCCACGTGGCGACGCGTCAGGTCCGCACGATGATCACCGCTTCGACGCTGGCGCCCTCGCCCCTCGCCCGGGCGTTGCCGGCTCTCACCCGGTCGACCGGCCTGGCGATGCGGACCCCGCTGCGAAAGGCCGTGGGCAAGATGATCAGCCGCCTGCCCGAGGGCCCCAAGCTCGAGGACCGCCAGGCGGCTCGGTTCACGATCGTCTGCGACGTGATCCGCGGGGGAGACGCCCGCCGCGGCGTGATCCGCGGTTCCGACGTCTACGGCATGACGGCCGCTGCCATCACGGCCGGTGCGATCATCGCGGCCCGTGGCGGGATCTCGGCCACCGGGGCGCTCGCGCCCTCGCAGGCCTTCGAGCCCGCCGAGTTCCTCACTTCGCTCGACCGCTTCGACATCTCCTGGGACGTGCAGGAGTCCAACGCGCCGCTGGAAGAGCGCGCGACGGCCTAGATGCCGCTCGGGCGCGCCAGCGGCGGGATGCCGTCGGTCACCCTGGAGGAGGGCGCGACGCCCGGCGGCCCGCGCTGCCCAGCATGCGACGAGCCGCTCTTCGTCTGGTTCGAGGACAAGGGGTTCGGCCCCCGCTCCGGAAAGATCGTCGACCGCTGCGAGAACTGCGGCCTCGTGGTCGGCCGCGACTCGGTTCCCGATGCGGAGGGAGCGCTGGACGAGCTGCTGGCCCTGCGAACGGGCGCCCGCTCGAACGGATCCAGCTCCGGGGCGGCGGAGTCCGTGACGATCCGGACTCCGAACGCGAGGAGCATCCAGGCTTCGATCGGCGCCGAGAACTGGAGCGAGCTGCGCCCCGAGACACCCGAGCTCGTGAACACCCCCGACTCGGCCACGCGCCTCCTCGCAAAGCGTGGGCTGGGCGTTCGGTCCGTCCGCCACCTGGCGACTCCGGGAATGGCGGCGATGTGGCAGACGCTGCTGAACCTTCTCACCTTCCACCCCAACTTCGCCACCGAGGCGCTGGCCGGAAGGCTGCGCCCCTCGGGGGGCCGAAGCCGGGGCGCGTTCGTCATCGACGGGATCGTCACCGTCCTGGCCGGAATACCGGTCGCGTTCCTCGCGGTCGCGTTCGAAGGCGTTGCCGTGCTCGCAAAGCGCGGCGGCGTGATCGAGATCGAAGCGGCGCCCGACGGCGCCGCCCGCCGCTAACCGGGCCCGGCGGCCTCCGCGGCCTCCGACAGCTCGCCGCAGATCGCCGCGACCTCGTCCGGGGCCGCGAGGTGTGGCGGTCCCGCGTCACCCGCCTCTCGCAGCTCCGCGCCGGCGAGCCTCGAGGCCACGGCCTCCGCGGCGGCGCGCAGCACCGGTGGCGTCGCGGACGAGACGACCACACCCGCGGGACGCGTCGCCGTCGCGAGTCGCGGGATCGGCATCCCCCACTGGGTGACCGAGCCGATCTCGGCGATCAGGCTGGCCGGGCGCTCGCGCGCGGGGGTCGTCAACTCCGCCGGGAGGCGCCCGACCCCCGCAGCGAGGGCGCCGAGGCCACCCGACAGGTAGAGCTCGACCAGCGCGTCGCGTCCCTCGCCGGCCGCCGACTCGAGCGCGCGGCGGTCGGCCGACAGCAGCTCGGTCGCCTCTGGCACGAGGCTGAGCAGAGGAGGCTCGACCAGGACCGATGCGGTGACCAGATCAGGGCGGCGCAGCGATAGGTCGAGCGCCGCGACGGCCCCCAGCCCCGCCCCGGCGATCACGGCGGGAGCGGCTCCGAGCGACTCCAGCAGCGCGGCCGCGTCCTCGCTCTGCTCCTCGATCGTCGTCCGCGCGTAGCCGTCGGGCTCGGTGGAGGCACCCCAGCCGCGGCGGTCGTATGCGATCGCCCGGGCGCCGCCGCGCTCGAGCGCGCCGGCCACGCCGGACCAGATGGCGCGGTCGACCCCGGTCTCGTGGATCAACATCACCGGTGGGGCTGATGAGCCCTCGCCCCGCTCCTCCCACGCCAGCTCGACGCCGCGGAGCTCCAGCGAGGGCACGACGGAGTGCTAGTCGCGGCCGGCCGCCGCGCCCCAGATGCGGGCGAAGAGCGGCAGGCCGATGCCTCGCGGCGTGTGCTGGCCGAGCAGGGACCCGGCCCGGTTCAGCGCGCCTGGCACGACCACGCGCTTGTCGTCCTCCGCGCCCTCGACGGCGGCCACCCCGATCTCCTCCGGGGACATCCAGATCGCGTCAGGCGTCGAGTCCTCGACGCCGTCCATCCCGGCCGCCTCGGTGAACTCGGTCTTGACCGGCCCGGGACAGACCGCGGTGACGCCGACCCCGGTGCCGCGCAGCTCGGTGCGGATCGCCTCGCTGAGGGAGAGGACGAAGGACTTGGTCGCCGCGTAGTTCGCTGCGCCCGGCAGGGGCTGGAAGGCCGAGGTCGAGGCGATGTTGATGATCGAGCCGCGGCCGCGCTCGACCATTCCCGGCAGGAAGCGGCCGGTCAGGTCCACGACGGCCTCGACGTTCAGCCGCACCATGCCGACCATGCGCTCGCGGTCGTTGGAGACGAAGTTCCCTCGCGAGCCGAAGCCGGCGTTGTTGACCAGGACCTCGACCACGCGGCCGGTCCCGTTGACCCGCTCGACCATCCGGTCGCGCTCGGCGGGGTCCGCGAGGTCGCAGGCGATCACCTCGGCTCCGATCCCGTGCTGGTCGGTGAGCTCGGTGGCGAGGCTGCGCAGCCGCTCCTCGCGGCGCGCGACGAGGATCAGGGCGTGGCCGCGGGCCGCGAGCTCGCGGGCGATCGCGACGCCGATGCCGGACGAGGCTCCCGTGACGAGAGCGGTCCCCGCTGTGGAGGCCGCCGGCAGTCCCACGGTCAGCGAGCTCTCGTCACTGCAGCCCTTCGCGCGCCTCGCGCACGAGGGTCACGGCCTCGGGGAAGAGGACGCGGATCGCGTCGCGCACCTGCTGGGCCTGCTCGGCGGCCGTGCCGGTCAGGTCCATCGAGGAGATCGCCGCGGTCGTCATCTCCACCGCGAGCTTGATCGCGTTGTCGGCCCAGGCCACCTTCTGGGCGCCCGCCATCTGCTCCTGCATCTCCTCCATCCGGCGCCGAAGCTCCTCCGGGTCACCGAACAGACCGCCGAATCCGCCTTCCATGTGTTTCAGTCTAGAGCGGGTTTCTTGCACCGGCGCGCGCCAGGTGCGACGCCCCTCCGGGAAGCCTCGAATGCATGGCCTTACCCACACGCGTGTCCGGGCGCCTGCAACGCGGCGCCGCCTCCGTCGAGCACGCCGGCCTCGCCGCGATGATCGCCCTGATCGCGATCGCGGGCATCGCCGCCCTCCGGGCCGCTCCTCCCGACAGCGCGAGCCGCGAGCTCGGCGGGACGATCGCTCGGCGGATCGCCTGCGTGCCTCGCCACCCGGTTCCCTGCGGCCGCAACCCGCTCGCGCTGGCCTACGGGTTCCCGGTCGGCAAGCTCGTCCGCTCGCTGGCGCCGGCTCCCGTGGCCGTGCCGGGACCCGCCGGGCTGTTGCTCCCGGTCGACTTCCGGCGCTGCCGGATCGCGAGCTGCGCCGCGCCCGGGCCGCGCGAGGGACTGACGGCGTCGAACCGCCGCGTGACCCTCTTCACCTCGGTCGAGGACATGCGCGGATCGGGCGGAACGGTCCGGGTCTCCTACTGGCACTACCGGCCCGGGCTCGGCTGGGAGGTGGCGACGCGCGATGCGGGACCGGCCGAGATCGCGGCGGCCCAGGGCATCCGGCTGAACCTGGAGGACGTCCCGGCCCTCGTCCCGCTCGAGACTCTGGCGGGGCGCAACCACGCGGAGTTCCCGCGGGGAGAGGAGCCTCCGTGGCGCTGGCGGGTGCCGTCCCGCCCGCCGGCCTCCTGACCCGGCCTACTCGGTTCGCGGCTTCTGCTTGTCCGCCTCCGCCGACGCCGAGCGGATCAGGGTCCGCCAGTCGGTTGTGCGGAAGATGAAGGTGAGGGCGACGAAGCCAAGGATCGCCGTCCAGACCGCGATCGCGATCTGCTGGCCGACCGAGTATGTGAGGACCGCGATCGGCCCCGGGCCGACCAGGGTGGCGACCAGGAGCGCCTGCTGGGCGCCGGCGCCGCCCGGCGTCAGCGGCAGCAGTCCGGTGATCGCCTGGACGCTCATCACCGTGAGGACGTTCTGGACCGTGCCGCCGACGTTGAAGGCCTCGAGGAAGAAGAAGAACGACCAGAAGCGCAGGAGCCAGGCGACCCCCTGCCACGACGCGACGGTCCGCAGGTAGAGGGGGATGTCCCTCAGGACGACGACGCCCAGCTTGATCCGGTCCCAGAACTCCTCGGCGCGGCGGGCGAGAACCGCGAACAGGACGATGATCCCGATCGCGAGGGCCGTGACGGTGAAGAGCAGGAGCTCGGGGTTCTGCGCCCAGAACGAGATGTCGAAAGCGGGGATGTTCGGCAGCTCGGGCGGCTCCGGCAGGAGGCCCTGGGTGAGGGCGTAGATGAAGACGAGGATCCCGGCGCTCGTGTCGAACACCGACTGGACGAAGAACGACGAGGTGATCGTCGGGTAGGTCGACCCCTTGATCGACTTCTTGGCGAGGAAGATCTTCACCGCGTCGCCGACGCGCGCCGGGATGAAGCTGTTGAGCCCGGCCCCCGCGAGGTAGGCGCCGGTGATCTTCCAGTAGGGCACCTCCTTCTTGGGGTAGGCCGCGTGGAGCACGTTCTCCCAGGCGCGGCTGCGGGCCAGCAGGTGCGCCAGATAGAACGCCAGCGCGATCGCCATCGCCGGCCAGTAGATGTCGCCGAGGCGCCGGAAGAACTCCTCGGCCCCCCGCTCGAACTGGTCCACGCTCGACGCGGGGTCGAACGCGAGCGGCAGCTCCATCATCTGGCCTGTCGCACCCGCAGGAGCTCGCGGTTGGCGAGCGCTCCGACGAGCACCGCGACCGCGCCCACGTAGATCCAGGTGAGCAGCACGATCACCGCGCCGAGCGCGCCGTAGGTCGCGTTGTAGGAGCTGAAGTTGTCCACGTAGAGGGAGAAGGCGGCCGAGGCCAGGACCCAGAGGACTCCCGCGATCACGGCCCCGGGCACGTGCTCGGATAGCCGCCTGCGGGTTCCAGCGGGGCCCGATGAGTAGAGCAGCAGCAGGGCGAGCAGCAGGGATCCGAACCCGACCGGGTAGCGCAGCGCGCTGATGACGGCGCGGCCCTCGTCACCGAGGCCGGCCGCCTCGGCGATCGACCCGAACAGCGGTCCGGCGACCAGCAGCGCGGCGAACGCGGCGGCGAACAGCACCATCAGCGCCACCGTCAGCCACAGGCGCGTCAGGTTGCTGCGGACGAACGACGCCGACGTCGAGGTGCCGTTGATCGCCTCGAGCGCACGGATCGCCGCTCCCATCGCGCCCGACGCCGTCAGCAGAGCGGTCGCGAGGCCGATCGTCAGCAGGCCACCGGCGCTGTCGC
The DNA here is from genome assembly GCA_963839875.1 of uncultured Solirubrobacterales bacterium. GTDB lineage: Bacteria > Actinomycetota > Thermoleophilia > Solirubrobacterales > 70-9 > CAVUAT01. Next base: position 8,328 of record CAWIWP010000005.1, on the reverse strand, counting down.
CGCGCATCACGCCCTTGAGGGCGCTGTCGATCGTGTCGACCGCCGTCCCGGGAGCGGCCTCGCGCAGCGTCTCGATGATCGAGTTGTAGGTCTCGGGAAAGGTCCCGAACAGAGCCAGCAACGCGACGCCGACGATCAGCGCCGGGAACAGGGAGAGGAAGCCGTAGTACGCGAGCGCCGCCGCGCGATCGGTCAGTCCGACCTCGCCGAAGCGGGCGTAGGAGCCCTTCGCGACGCCCTTCCAGTCATCGGCGGTCAGCTCGCGCAGCCCGCGCCGGGGCTTGCGCTTTGCGGCCGGGGGCTTTTTCGCCGCCGGCTTCTTGGCTGCCGGCTTCTTCTTCGCGGCCGGCTTTTTTCTGCGGCTACCAGAGGGCATCGTGTCGCTCCATCACCCCGGCGCCCGCCGCGAGCTCGATCCCCGCGATCGAGCCCGAGAACGTTCCGAACGGGGCCTCGTAGTCGGATGCGAAGACGTGCGGGATTCCCTCCCTGTGTGCCCGCTGGGCCTCCGCCTCGAACGTCATCGCGGAGCCGTCGGCGAAGCGAATCGCGTCAAGGCCGTCGAAGTCCACTGGCTCGGGCTCGAAGGGACGGCCATCCACCCACACCGCCCGCTCGCTCGCCGTCTGCGGGTCGTTGATCCCGCTGACGAGGTTCCAGGCGACGCTGCGCCCGTCGGCGGCGTCGCCGACGCCGGCCGACCACATCCACGAGGTACGGCGCGGGTGATAACCGGCCGAGCGGTCGTCGACCCCCCGGCCCCGCATGTGCATTTCGCGGCCGCCGACCCGGACCGTGCCCTCTGCGGCCATCCCGGCGAGCTTCTGCGTCCAGGTGAAGGCGCCGTCGCCCGCGGGGCATTCGCACTCGATCCCCTCGCCGGGGCCGAACTCGAGCTCGATCGCCACATCGCCCGAGTCCACGCTCACAGAATGTTCGCCGAAGCTCACCTCGGGCCCGGCGAAAACGGGGACCACGTGGCGGGTGTGCTCGCGGAGGGCCCGCTCCTCGCGGTCCCACAGCGCCCAGAAGGTCTCGCGCCCGGGCCCGATCTGGATCGAGGCGGCACAGAGCATGAAGCGGGGGTCTACGCCCCGACGTAGCGCCAGCGCTTGCGCCAGGCGCCGCCCATCCGCACCGGCATCGGCCGGTCGTCGCCGGTCATCCCGGTGCCAGCGCCCGCAGGATCTCGGCGGCGATCTGCTCGCCCCGGTCCTCCTGCAGGAAGTGAGCCGCGCCCTCGATCCTGACCTGCTCGCCCGCGGACGGGATCAGCTCGGTGAAGCGCTCGCCCGACCTTCGGGTACGGAAAGACCGGGTCGGTGTCCGAGAAGGCTACCAGCGTCGGCTTCTCCCAGCGCGAGAGCTCGTCGGCGACCTCGCGCATCTCGGCGGCTCCGGTGTCCTCGTCGGAGGTCGGGACGAGCAGCGGGAACTGCGCTGCGCCCGCCTTCGACTCCGCCGTCGGGAACGGCGCCTCGTAGGCGGCGACGACGTCGTCGGGGAGCTCCGTGGTGGTCGCCCCCTGAATGACGAAGCCGACCGGGAGGTCGGGGTTCTTCTCGGCGAACTCGCGCCACGCCAGGAAGCCCTTCGACACCCGCCCCGTGAAGAGGCCGGTGTTGAGGATCGCGAGCGCGCCCACCTGATCGGCGTTCTCGACCGCCCAGCGAAGCCCGATCGGCCCGCCCCAGTCATGGACGACGACGATCGCGTCAGCAGGTCCGAGCCCCCAGGAGCGTTGTCGAGACCAGCTCCGAGTGCCTGTCGTAGGTGTACCAGCCGCGGTCGGTCGGCTTGTCGGAGCGGCCGAAGCCGGCGAAGTCGGGGCAGATCACGCGGTGGCCGGCGTCGACGAAGCGGCGCCGATCATCTTCCGGTAGAGGTAGGCCCAGGTCGGCTCGCCGTGGAAGCAGACGATCGGTGCGCCCCTGCGCCCTCGTCGAGGTAGTGCATCCGGAGGCCGTCAACTTCGGTGTAGTTCGGGGCTCGAACCCGTAGCCGGGAAGGCCCTCGAAGCGCTCGTCGGGAGTGCGGAAGACGTCCACGGCGGGAGCATATGGGCGGTGCCGCAGGCACACCCTGGGAACGGCGTTTTGCCACACTGTCGCGCTCCCGATGGCAGTGACCGAAGACACTTCACAGTCGCTCGTCACCGCCGCGCACAGACCCCGCCGACGAGGCGATGTGCGATCGCGCGCGCGAGCGCTATGCGGCCGACCGCAAGCGGATGGGCAACGTCCCGCGGCGCCGGCGCCGCCACGCGGCGCATGCCGAACCTGATCATCATCGGCGGGCTCAAATGCGGGACCACGAGCATCCACCACTACCTCGGCCTCCATCCGGAGATCCAGATGTCGAAGCCGAAGGAGCTCAACTTCTTCGTCCAGGAGCTGAACTGGGACCTCGGCCTCCCCTGGTACGAGGGCCGCTTCGACGACCGCTTCAAGGTCCGCGGCGAGTCCTCGCCCCACTACACCAACCAGCCCAGCTACTCGGGAGTCGCCGAGCGCGGATCCGCGAGAACGTCCCCGACGCGAGGCTGCTCTACATGGTCCGCGACCCGATCAGCCGCATCCTCAGCCACTGGCGCCACGCGACCGGCGCGGGCTACGAGACGCGGCGCGATGGAGGACGTTCTGACCCGCGACGACCAGACCTACGTGACGCGCTCGATGTACTGGATGCAGCTGCAGCCCTACCTCGAGCTCTTCCACCGCGAGCAGATCCAGGTGATCGCCCAGGAGGAGCTCCAGGAGGACCGCGACGGGACGATGCGCCGCGCCTTCGAGTTCGCGGGCGTCGATCCGAGCTTCACCTCGGAGCAGTTCGACCGCGAGTGGGAGCGCTCCACCGCGAAGGAGTCCGGGCCAGTACCAGTTCATGGAGAAGCTGATCAAGCTCCCGGGCTTCCGCTCATTCGACCGGAACTTCGACCGCCTTCCCGAGCGCATGCGCTGGATGGTCGAGAAGTTCGTCCACGACCCCGACGCCCCCGAGGCCCCGAAGCCGACCCTGCCCCCAGAGATCGAGCAGCACCTGCTCGGCCTCTTCGGCGAGGACTCCAGGGCCATCCAGGAGTTCGCCGGCCGCGAGTTCCCGCGCTGGAAGGACTACACCTAGCCGTTGAGGATCTCGGTCGCAGCCGACGAGCGAACCGGCGTCGCCGACGCGGTCGTCGAGCAGCTTCGAGAGCGCGGTCACGAGCCGATCACCCACGGCGCGCTGAACGAGGGCGAGCGCGACGACTGGGCCTGGGCGAGCGAGGCCGCCGCCCGCGACGTGGCTGAGGGGCGCGCTGAGCAGGCTGTCGTCTGCTGCTGGACCGGCACGGGCGCCTCGATCGCCGCGAACAAGGTTCCCGGGATCCGCGCCGCGCTGTGCGGGGACGCCGCGACGGCCGAGGGGGCGAGGAGGTGGAACGACGCCAACGCGCTCGCCATCAGCCTGCGGTCCACCTCGGAGGCGGAGCTCGGCGAGATCCTCGACGCATGGTTCGGCGGTGAGCCGAGCGGGGAAGCTGACGATGTGGCCAACGTCGAGCACCTGGGCGACATCGAGTGACGCCGGTACGCCGGCTCCTCCCCGATCCCGCCGAGACCACCGTCGCCGACCAGCTCGGCGGTTTCGACCCCGGTTCCCTCGCATCGGGGGATCGCCCGTACCTGCTGATGAACTTCGTCGCCAGCGCCGACGGCAGGGCGACCATCGACGGGCGCTCGGGACCGTTGGGCAGCCGCACCGACATGGAGATGCTCCAGCGGCTGCGCACGCGGGTCGACGCAGTGATGATCGGCGCGGGGACGATGCGGGTCGAGCGCTACGGGCGGATGGTCTCCGACCCCGAGTACCGCGCCTACCGCGAGAGCACCGGCCTGGCGGCCGACCCACTCGCCGTCCTGGTCTCGGCCAGCCTCGACCTGCCCTGGGACGCGCCCCTGTTCACCGACGGAGGGGGCGAAGTCGTGGTCTTCACCACGGTCGGCGGCGAGGCCCCCGAGACGCCGACGCCGGTGGAACTGGTTCGCCACGAGGGCGAGGTCGACCTGGCCCGAGCGCTCGCATGGCTCAAGGAGGAGCGAGCTATCCGGAGCGTCCTCTGCGAGGGCGGGCCCCACCTCCACGGCCAGCTCCAGTGCGAGGGCCTCGTGGACGAGCTGTTCCTGACGCTCGCCCCCAAGCTCGCCGGCGGGGACGAGCGCTCGATCCTCTCGGCGCCCCTGGAGGACCCCGTCGGCCTCGAGCTCGCCTGGCTGCTCGAAGCCGAGAGCGAGCTGTTCTGCCGCTACCGGGTCAGCTCGGAGTCCGGCTGACCGCTCGAGCTACTTCTTTTTCTTCTTCTTCTTCTTCTTTTTCTTCTTCTTGGCAGGGGTTGAAGCCGGCGGCTGCGAAGCTGCGATTGGCGGCGTCGCTGCGGGCGGGGTTGCCGGCGCCGGGGTGACCTCCTGGTAGCTGACCGAGCTGGACGAGCAGGGCGAGGTTCCGATGCCGTCCTGGGCCGTCGCGTAGAAGGTCGTCGTCGAGTTGTCTGGGACCGTCACGGTCAAGCCGGGGGACGCAAACGAGGCTGCCGGTCCCGACGCTGCGATCGCGCTCGTGCAGGTCGCGTTCGTGTAGATGCGGACCGTGGTGCCCGCGGGCGCCGCGCCGGTGACCCTGGGCGAGTTGTTGCTGGCGCCTGAGGCTGGGGTGCTCGCCAGGCCCGTCGGTGCAGCCGGCGGGCTCTGCTCGACATAGGTCACGGAGCTGGACGAGCACGACGAGGTCCCGTTCGCGTTCTGGGCGGTGGCGTAGAACGTCGTCGTCGAGTTGTCGGCGACGCCGACCGTTATGCCCGGTGACCCGAACTGCGCAGCGGGTGTCGCGGCACCGACGGGAGTTGCGCAGCCGGGGTCCGTGTACAGCTGCACGTTCGAGCCGGCCTCAGCCGAACCGAGCACCTTCGGGGAGTTGTTGTTGGCTGGAGAGGCCGGATTCGTCGAGCTGACGGTCGGTACCGAGGGCGGGGCGGTTCCGCTCTCCTCGTAGGTGATCGAATCCGTCGAACACGCGGAAGGGTTGCCGGCGGCATCCGTTGCCTTCGCGGAGAACGTCCTCGTCGAATCGTCTGGGACACTCACGGTGATTCCGGGCGTTGCGAACCCGGCGGCGCTCGTGGGCGACCCGATCGCGGTCGTGCAGGAGGAGTCGGTGTAGAGCTGCACGGTCGAGCCGCTTTCTGCCGTACCCCTGATCTTGGGCGAGTTGTTGTTCGCCGGCGAGGCGGGGTCGGTCGAGTCGAGGCTCACCAGGCCGGGGGGCGTCGAGTCCTCCCTATAGGTCACCGAGGAGCTCGAGCAAGGTGAGGTCCCGAACGCGTCCGTCGCCCTGGCATAGAAGGTCGTGTTGCTGTCATTGCCAACGGTGACCGCGATCCCCGGCGATTCGAATGTCGCGGCGGGCGTAGCGGCTCCGATAGGAGTCGTGCAGCTCGAATTCCTGTAGAGCTGAACGGTGGAGCCCGGAGCAGCCGAGCCGATCACCGTCGGGGCGTTGTTGTTAGCCGGCGATGCAGGGTCCGTGGAAGTCAGAGTCGGGGCGGGCGGAGCACCAAGAGCCACCGAAAGGGTGAACTCGGTCTCGCCGTAGGAGTCGACGGCGATCCGATAGGTGGTGCCACCGGTGGCGCTCAGACTTGCGAAGCAATTCCCGTTGCCGCCGGCCACACGGTTGAGGGAAGCGAGCGCCGAACCGGTGTATGCGACAACCCAGGCGTCGGAGCCGGAGGTCTCGCAGACGTCGAGTTCGTAGTTCCCGCTGGAACCGGGCGTGAAGCTGTACCAGACCGACTGATCGGGACTGTCGCCGAAGTCGGAGTGGTCCGGCTCATTCGCCTGGCCCGTGGCGAGGTCATTCGTTCCGGCCACATCGAGGGGCACGCCTGGACCGATGACCTGCGCCGACGCGAAGTTGTCGTTCGCCGGGATCGTCGCTACTCGCATGTCCAACGTGAACTCCGTGTCGTTGTACGAGTCGACGGCGATCCGGTAGGTCGTGCCGGCCGTAGCGGTCAAGGTGACGCGGCAGTCCTGATTGAACCCGGCCACGCGGCTCAGCGATCCGACAGCCGAGCCGGTGTAAACGGAGGCCCAGGCGAACTCGGTGCTCTCGCAGGTCTTGATCCTGACGGGGCCGGTGGCGTTCGGCGTGAACCGGTACCAGACGGACTGATTCGGGCCCTCGCCGAAGTTGGAATGGTCCGGTTCCCCTGTTTCGGTGGTCGCGACCTCCGTGGTGCCGCCGACGCTGATCGGTATGCCGGGGCCCACAACTTGGGCAGATCCGAAATTGTCGTTGGCTGGCGCAGTCAGCAGCTTCATGTCGAGGGTGAAGTCGCTATCGCCGAGAGAGTCCACGGCGATCCGATAGGTCGTTCCGCCGACCGCGCTCAGCTTGACCTTGCATGCGCGATCGACGCCGACAACTCGGCTGAGGGACCCGAGAGACGAGCCCGTATAGGCCACGACGAACGCATCGTCGCCGGTCGAACTGCACACGTCGATCTTGACCAGTCCGCTGCTCGTTGGCGTGAACATGTACCAGACTGAACGCTGCGCTCCGTACCCGTCGTCGGAATGATCGGGCTCACTGACTTGCGCCGAAGCGTCCTCAGTCGTCTGACTCAGGTTCACGGGCAGCGCAGGGCCGACGGTCTGAGCCGAGCCGAAGTTGTCGTTGGCAGGGGGGTTCGGGACGTGCAGGTCGAGGGTGAACTCTCCCGCGGCGTGGGCATCCACCGCGATCCGGTAGATGGTTCCCGCTGTTGCGTTCAGAAGGACCCTGCAGTCTTCCTCGTTGCCCGCCACCTTCGTGAGAGACCCAACCGCCGAACCCGTGTAAGCCGCAACCCAGTGCCTGTCCTCGCTCTCGCAGACGTCGATGTACACGGGGCCGCTCGTGCTCGGTGTGATGCGGTACCAGACCGACTTGCTGGGAGATGGGTGGAAACCCGAATGGTCGGGTTCGCCGACCTCGAACGAGGCACCGACGTTCGTGCCGGGAGCGCTCACCGGCAGACCTGGACCGACGACCTCAGCCGACGCGAAGTTGTCGTTGGCAGGCGGGTTGCCGACATCGAGGGCGAGGGTGAACGCCGTGTCGGAATCGGAGTCAACTGCGATCCGATAGGTGGTACCGCCAGTCGCATCGAAGTTGATGGCGCAGTCCCCGAAGATTCCGGCGACGCGGGTGAGCGAGGCCACTGCGGAACCCGTGTACGCAGCAGCGAACGCGTAGTCGTCGCTGGTTTCGCATGTGTCGACGCTGACCGGCCCGCTCGAGGTCGGTGTGAAGCTGTACCAGACCGATTGGTTCGGGCTTCGGAAGTCAGTGTGCTGGGGCTCGCCGGCCTCGTTCGTCCCGCCCTCGGTCGTCCCGGTGGCGGTCACGGGCAGTCCGGGGCCGATCACCTCCGGCGAGGCGAAGCTGTCGTTTGACGGGGGTGACGGGGGGTCCGGAGCGGCAGCTATCGACAAGGTGAATGTGCCGGTGTCGCTGAGACTGTATCCGTCAACGGCGATCGAGTAGGTGGTTCCGCCGACGACGCTGAGCTCGACCTGGCTTCCGGAGCCGTTCGGCGAGGTGCAGCTGTCGTCGTCATCGCCCTGCGAGACGAGAGTCGCCAGGCTCCCGCCCGTATAGACAGCAAGGACGGTGTCGAAGCTGCTGGTGCAGGTGTCGATCAAGACCGAGCCCGAAGTCGAGGGGGTCCACGGGTACCAGACTGAGACGTTGGGCCCACCGCCGGGCCGTTGTATGGGCTCGCCACCCTGGATGGTCGCGTCGACGTTTGTGCCCATGGCGGTCTGCGACGCGTTCCCAGGAAGGACCTGCGCCAGCGCGAAGTTGTCGTTCGCCGGAGCGGCGAGCGCCGCGGAGCCAGAACCAGAAGGAGCGCGCCCGATAGGGCCGCGGCCAACCCAGCGGTCTTCACGCGAGAGGCAACCTTGAGCATGCCCCGCTGACTCACTGAATCCATCCTGTCCCGCTTTCGGCTCGATTGTCGAAGCCCAGCGCTCCCGCCAGGAGGGCGCAAACTAACCGTGCAGCCGATGGCACGCATCCGTAGTTTCCCGCGTGATTGAGACCGTCGGCTCGAGGCTCAGAAGAGCAACGCGCCGGCGGCGATGCCGGCCAGCGCCGATGCGATCGCAATCGCCGCCACCGCGGCGGTGCTCAACGCTCCGCCGGGCGCCGGGTCCGACGTGGCAAGAGGGGGCCGGAGCGGCGGAAGAAGGTGACTCAGACTCAAATCCCGTGACCCCGCCCCCGTTCGCTTCGCTGACCCCG
>CAWIWP010000004.1:0-224633 GCA_963839875.1 uncultured Solirubrobacterales bacterium | reverse complement strand
GTAGAGGCGGCCGAGGCGGTGGATGTTCCGCGCGATGCGCCGGCCCTCGGCGACCGCGCGCGGCAGCCGCGAGAACTGGTCCTTCAGCAGGACGATGTCGGCGATGCCCTTGGTGATCTGGCTGCCCGAGCCCATCGCCACCGCCATCCGCGCCTGCTTCAGCGCCGGGACGTCGTTGACGCCGTCGCCGATCATCGCCGTGAAGCGGCCCGCGCTCGAGCAGCGCCGCGACGAGCGCCTTCTTCTGCTCGGGCCTGATGCGGCAGAAGATCGTGTTCGCGCTCCGCGACGTCGGCGAGCGCGGCGCGGTCGGCGGGCAGCTCGGCGCCCTCGATCACGCCCGGCGTCGGCCGGGACGCCGACGACGGCGGCGACCGCGGTGACGGTCTCGCGGCGCGTCGCCGGAGATCAGCTTCAGGTCCATGTTCTGCTCGCGCATGAACTCGATCGTCTCGCGCGGCGTCGGGCCGCAGCGTCTCCTCGAGCACGACCAGCGCCAGCGGCGCGATCGTCGGGCGGGGCCTCGGCGGCCGGGTCGGCGGGCAGCGCGCCCGGCGCGCGGCCGAAGGCGACCACGCGGCGGCCCGCGCTGGTGTGCGCCTCGAGCGCCTGCTGGAGCGCCGGCGGGCAGCTCGAGCGCGCCCCGCGCCGAGAGCACGTCGGGGGCGCCGAGCACGAAGGTCTCGCCGCGCCGCGCCGTTCAGCGTCAGCCCGCTCCACTTCCACTCCGAGGAGAACGGCACCTCGGCCGAGACCTGCTCGGCGCGTCGCCGGGGTAGCGCTCGGCGATCGCCTCCAGCGTGCGGTTGCGCTCGCCCGAGCTGGCGGCGAAGCGGGCCAGCGCCTTGTGGGCGGCCGCGGCGTTCGGCCGCGTCGGCGACCTCGACGCCGACCAGCTCGAGCTCGCCGGTCGTCAGCGTGCCGGTCTTGTCCACGCAGATCGTGTCGACGGCGGCCAGCGACTCGGTCGCCGCCATCTGCTGGACCAGCGTGTCGAGCTTCGCCAGGCGGACCGCGGCGACCGCGAGGGTGACGCTCATCAGCAGGACCAGGCCCTCGGGGATCAGCGTGATCAGGCCCGCGGTCGCGGTCTGCGCGGCCTCGTCGAGCGGCGTGTCCGCGCGCCGCCAGCGCGAAGATCAGGAAGACCGCCAGCGGGACCATCAGGTAGGTCGCCTAGAGGATCACCTGGTTGACCTCCTCCTGGAGCGGGGAGGGGGGATGGCGGAAGGCGCGCGCCTCGCCGGCGACCTTCTCGGCGTAGGAGTCCTCGCGCACGGCGTCGACCTCGTAGTAGCCCGAGCCCGAGATCACGAACGAGCCCGAGAGCGCGCGCTGCCCGGGCTTCTTGCGGATGCCGTCGGCCTCGCCGGTCAGCATCGACTCGTCGATCGTCAGCCCGCGGCTCTCGGCGACCTCGCCGTCGGCGACGAGCTGGTCGCCCGGCTCGAGCCGGACGCAGTCGCCGGGCACGACCTCGTCGGCGAGCACCTCCGACGACCCGGCCGTCGCGGATCGCCTTCGCCCTCGGGGCGCACCAGCAGCGCCAGGCTCTCGAGCGTCTCCTTGGCCTTCAGCTCCTGGCGGATCCCGATGTAGCTGTTGAGGATCGCGATGAAGCCGAACAGCGCGTCGGCCAAGAGCCCCAGCGAGAGGATGAGGATGAAGAAGACGCCGATGATCGCGTTGAAGAGCGTGAAGACGTTGCCCGCGACGATCGACGCGACCGAGCGGCTGGTCCTGTCCTCGACCGGGCCGAGCTTGTGCAGGCGCTTCGCCGCCTCCTCGCTCGAGAGCCCCCCGGGATGCGTCGCTTCGGTCACGCGTCCATTGATACCGAAGCGCCGGGCGCAGCAGGTGGTGGCCATGTTGCCCGGCGCGTGTTACGGTCGCGAGGGTCTAGGGGACAACGGACAGGGGGAGTCTCAATGCGCCGAACAGCAGCCGTCGTGATCGCGACCATCGGGCTGCTGGCGGTGGCCGCTCCGGCGCAGGGCCAATCGCTTCAATACGTGGACGAGGACGGCGCACCCGGGGCGGGGCCGTGCACCGATCCGAATGACCCGTGCGACCAGATCGCGGACGCCACCGCCGTTGCGGGGGCGGGCAGCACGATCTTCGTCGGGGCCGACCTCTACTCGGAGAGCGTCACTCTCAATTCGGGTATGTCGCTGATTGCGAGCAACTTCAACCCGGCGTTCACCGCGGACAACGGCGGCGTCACCGCGATCGACGGGGGCGCGGGCAACGGGATCCTCGTCGCTCCGGGGGTCATTGCCCGGGAGATCCGCGGGCTGACGATCGAGGGGGACGCCGACGCGATCGAGCTCCAGGGCGGGGCAGGCGGCACGACGCTCTCGATCATCGGCAACACGTTCCCCAGCCGCGACACCCAGTTCGACTCCCGTATCCAGGTCAGCAACGGCGCCGGCGCGGCGAACGTGACGATCGAGGGGAACTCCTGGACCTGGGGCGCGGCGGTCGACACCAGCATGAACCGCTCCGGCGTCTTCGACGACACGACCGGCCCGCTGAACGCCACGGTGCGGAACAACAGCTTCGACGCCGTCTCGTCCCCGCTGGTCTTCAGCGGCAACGATCCACATGATCACCGGAAACACGATGACCCGCGTCTACGAGGACACCGGCGGGACCATCAAGCGCGCGATCGACCTGACCGACTCGAGCGCGACGGTCGAGGGCAACTCGATCGCGCCGACGCGACCTCCGGCCTCGGCATCCTCGTCAACAACTCGGGTGCGATCCTCGACGCCCCGGTGCTGCGGCGCAACTCGGTCACGGGGTTCGACTCCGACGCGCTCAACGTGCGGGGGAACCAGGGAACCGCAGACACGGTGACGGTCAGCGACTCGCTCTTCACGCATCACCGGCGCCGGCTTCGCGGTCAGCGGCCAACGGCCTCGAGGGACCGGGTTCCTCAGCCTGACCGGCGTGACCCTCGCAGAACCCGTCCGGCAGCTCGCTCTATGTCGAGGACACTCGCCTCCTGCTCGATTCGAGCATCCTCAGCGGAGGTATCGCCACCGTTCAGCATGTCCACCTGCACGAGCACCTTCTCGCGCGGTCCCGCCACGGGCACGCCTGGGGACCTGACGGACTGCAACGACTTCGCGACCACCGCGGCGCCCGGGTTCGTCAGGCGGCGGCGACTTCCGCCTCGCCGCGGGCTCGGCGATGATCGACGCCGGCAACCCGGCTCGCGGCTCGGGCCGCTCGACCTGGCCGGCAACCCGCGGGCGCTCCTCGGCACCCCGGCCTGCACTCCAGACCGCCGGCCGTCCGGACATCGGGGCCTACGAGTTCGTCGGCGCGACCGGCGGCGCTGCCCGGTCGCTGCGGCACAGTCGTCCGCGACCGACACGTCGAAGGCAAGAAGTGCAAGAAGCCCAAGAAGAAGAAGGGCAAGAAGGCGAGCGCAGCCGCGAGAAGAAGCCCAAGGGCTGCAAGAAGAAGCGGAAGAAGAAGAAGTAAGGTCGCTGCTAGGGCGCGGCGCCGCTCGGCCCGGTCGCGCCAGTAGCGCGCCGCGGCCTCCTGCTCGCGGCACAGGCGCTGCGCCTCGAGCGCCTGCTCGTACAGCCCGTCCTTCTCCATCTCGAGCTCGAAGTCGGTGAAGCGCTGCTTCAGCCGCTCGGCTCGCTCTGCCCTGTCGATCATCTGCTCGGCTGGTCATCTTGCCCCTATCGGTCACCTCCCTTTTTCCCTTCACCCCAGAAACAACTAGAAGCGAATAGGGTCTCGGCGTGGCTTTGAAGCTCGGACTCAACCTCGGCTACTGGGGGATCGGCCCCCAGGGCGACGAGGCGGTGGAGATCGTGCAGGCCGCCGAGAAGGCCGGCTTCGACTCCGTCTGGGCGGCCGAGTCCTACGGCTCGGACGCGGTCAGCGTGCTCGCCTACCTGGCGGCCAAGACCGAGACGATCCAGCTCGGCGCCGCGATCCTCCAGGTCCCCGCCCGCGCCCCCGCCGCGGCGGCGATGGCCGGCATCACGATCGACGCGCTCTCGGGCGGCCGCTTCATCTTCGGCTTCGGCCCCTCGGGCCCGCAGGTCTCCGAGGGCTGGTACGGCGTCCCCTACGCGAAGCCGTGGGGGCGCACCCGCGAGTACGTCGAGATCGTCAAGGAGATCGTCGCCCGCGAGGGCCGGCTCGAGCACGACGGCGAGCACTGGACGCTGCCGCTGACCGAGGGCGAGGGCGTCACCGGCCAGGGCAAGGCGCTGAAGCTGAACGTCCACCCGGTCCGCAACGAGATCCCGATCTACGTCGGCGCGATCGGCCGCAAGTCGGTCGAGTTCGCCGCCGAGGTCGTGCGACGGCTGGATCCCGATCTTCTTCTCGGTCGACGAGTGGGAGTCGGCCTGGGGCGAGCACATCGAGACCGGCCTGAAGAAGGGCGGGCGCTCGCGCGAGGACTTCTCGGTCTCGCCCTCGGTCCAGGTCGCGATCGACGGCGACGTCGAGTCCGCGCGCACCGTCGTGAAGATGGGCCTGCTGCTCTACCTCGGCGGCATGGGCTCGAAGAAGACCAACTTCTACGTCGACCTGACCCACCGCTTCGGCTTCGGCGACGCCGCCGACGAGGTCCAGTCCCTCTTCCTCGACGGGAAGAAGGAGGAGGCGTTCGCCGCGATCCCCGACGAGCTCGTCGTCGGCGACCTCGATGATCGGCACCGAGGACGAGGTCGCCGCGCAAGGTCAAGGCGTTCGAGGAGCAGGGCGTCGACCGCCTGATCGTCTCGCCCGTCCACGGCGACTCCGGCGAGCGGATGCACACGATCGAGCGCCTGGCCGAGATGGTCGGCGTCGGCACGCACCTGCGCGCCGGTCCTGATCGCTAGATTCCCGCGCCGGTGAAGATCGGAGTCCCCAAGGAGACCGCCGAGCGGGAGCGGCGCGTCGCACTCGTCCCCGACGTGGTCAAGACGCTGACCGCCAAGGACGGGATCGACGTGGTCGTCGAGCCCGGCGCCGGCGAGGCCGCCTCCTACACCGACGACGCCTACAAGGAGGCCGGCGCCGAGGTCGGCGGCGACCCCTGGGGCGCCGACATCGTCCTGCGCGTCGCGCCGCCCGACCGACGAGGAGGTCGTCGAAGCTGAAGCAGGGCCAGGTCCTGATCGGCTTCCTCCAGCCGCTGACCAACGCCGCGCTCGCCAAGTCGCTCGCGTCGAGCGGCGTCACCAGCTTCGCGGTCGAGGCGATCCCCCGGATCACCCGCGCCCAGTCGATGGACGCGCTCTCCTCGCAGGCGAACCTGGGCGGCTACATGTCGGTCCTGATCGCCGCGCGCGAGTCCGGCCAGCTCTTCCCGATGATGACCACGGCCGCCGGCACCGTCGCCCCCGCCAAGGTGCTGATCCTCGGCGCCGGCGTCGCCGGCCTGCAGGCGATCGCCACGGCCAAGCGCCTCGGCGGCGTCGTCACCGGCTTCGACGTCCGCTCGGTCGTCAAGGAGCAGGTCGAGTCGCTCGGCGGCCGCTTCCTCGAGGTCGAGGCCGTCAAGGACGCCGAGGACGAGGGCGGCTACGCGCGGCCCCTCACCGACGAGGAGAACGAGAAGCTTCGCGAGGAGCTCGCCACCGCCGCCGAGCGCCAGGACGTGATCATCACGACCGCCCAGATCCCCGGCCGCGACGCGCCGCTGCTGATCACCGAGGACGCCGTGAAGGGGATGCAGCCCGGCTCGGTGATCGTCGACATGGCCGCCGAGACCGGCGGCAACGCCGCTGGGACCGAGGCCGGCGAGACCGTCGTCACCGACAACGGCGTCAAGATCATCGGCCCGGTCAACCTGCCGAGCGACATGGCGCCCGACGCGTCGGCGCTCTACGCCAAGAACCTCTCGAACCTGATGGAGCTGATGATCGACGACGAGGGCAAGCTGAACCTGGACTTCGAGGACGAGGTCGTCAAGGGCGCCTGCCTGACCCACGACGGCGAGATCGTGAACGAGCGAGCCAAGGAGGCAGCGGGCTAGCCTGATGGACCTGATGACCGAGATCACGATCTTCGTCCTCGCCGCCTTCGTCGGCTTCGAGGTCATCTCGAAGGTCCCGACCACGCTGCACACGCCGCTGATGTCCCAGACCAACGCGATCCACGGCATCGTCGTGCTCGGCGGGATCATCGTCCTCGGCTACGCCGACGACTCGCTCGAGAAGACGATCGGGTTCATCGCGGTCGCCTTCGGCATGATCAACGTGGTCGGCGGCTTCATGGTCACCGACCGGATGCTCGGGATGTTCGCGCGCAAGCCGAAGCCGAAGGCCGAGGAGCCGGCGACGGTCACGCCCGAGGAAGCGGGGGAGGGGCAGTGACGACCCTCGCCACTCTCGCGCCCGACTCCGACCTCGTCCGCGCGGCGTACATCGTCGCCTTCGTCCTCTTCATCGTCGGCGTCAAGCAGGGAACCCACCCGACCACCGCCAAGCGCGGCAACCTGGTCGCCGCCGTCGGCATGGCCGTCGCGATCGTGGTCACCCTCTGCCTCGACGACATCGGCAACTGGGGCCTGCTGATCGGCGGCCTGATCGTCGGCTCCGCGATCGGGGCCATCGCCTCGATCCGCGTGGCGATGACCTCGATGCCGCAGATGGTCGCCCTCTACAACGGCGTCGGCGGCGGCGCGGTCGCGCTGATCGCCTGGTCCGAGTTCCGCCACGGCGAGCACCGGATCGACGTCGGGGCGATCGCCGAGATCCCGCTCGAGATCCTCGTCCCGGTCCTCTTCTCGATGGTCGTCGGCTCGGTCTCCTTCTGGGGATCGAACATCGCCTTCGCGAAGCTCCAGGACCTGATCCCGACCCAGCCCCTGAAGGTCCCCGGCCAGCAGGTGATCAACGCGCTGCTGCTGGTCGGCATCGTCGGCGCCTGCATCTACATCGGGATCAACAACGACGACCCGAACGAGGCCGTGTTCATCGCGGTGCTGCTGGCCGCGGCGCTGCTCGGCAACCTCGTCGTCCTGCCGATCGGCGGCGCCGACATGCCGGTCGTGATCTCGCTGCTCAACGCCTTCACCGGCCTCTCCGCCGCGGCCGCCGGCTTCTCGCTCGACAACGTCGCGCTGATCGTCGCCGGCACCCTGGTCGGCTCGTCCGGAACGCTCCTGACGATGGAGATGGCGACGGCCATGAACCGCTCGGTCTCCAACGTCCTGTTCGCCGGCTTCGGCGGCGCCCCCGCGGGCGGCGCCGGCGACGGCGAGGAGCGCCCGCACAAGTCGATCGGCCCCCAGGACGCCGCGATCGCGCTCGCCTACGCCGACTCCGTCGTGATCGTCCCCGGCTACGGCCTCGCCGTCGCCCAGGCCCAGCACGCGGTCAAGGAGATGGGCGACGAGCTCGAGAAGCGCGGCGTCACCGTCAGCTACGCGATCCACCCGGTTGCCGGCCGGATGCCCGGCCACATGAACGTGCTGCTCGCCGAGGCCGACGTCCCCTACGACAAGCTCCGCGAGATGGAGGAGATCAACCCCGAGATGCCGCGCACCGACGTCGCGGTCGTGATCGGGGCCAACGACGTCACCAACCCGGCGGCCAAGAACGACCCCGACTCGCCGATCGCCGGCATGCCGATCATCAACGTCGACGAGGCCCAGCAGGTCATCGTCATCAAGCGCTCCCTCAGCCCCGGCTTCGCCGGCATCGACAACGACCTCTTCTACGAGGAGAACACCTCGATGCTCTTCGCCGACGCCAAGGCCGCGGCCCAGGAGATCGCCGCCGAGGTCGAGGAGCTCTAGCTCTCGCCTCTGAAGTCCGCGAGCGCCTGGTCGCGCTCGCTGTAGCCCGCGTAGTAGGCGAGCAGGCCCTCCCGGACGCGCCAGACCGTCCAGGCCCTCCAGCCGAGGTCGATGCCTCCCGAGCCCGGCATCTCGACGCTCGTGTCGATGAGCACCGCGTTCTCGTGCTCGGACATCTCCCAGTTGACGAAGCGGACCTGGTCGGAGACGTCGAGCAGGTCCTCGGCCCATTCGCGGACCTCGTCCGGCCCGTTCCTGGTGCGGGCGCCGGGGATCTCGGGGATGTCGTGCCACTCGAGCCGCGGGCTGCACAGCTCGCGGAAGCCGTCCAGGTCGCCGGGCGTTCAGGCGCGCGAGGACCTCGTTCACGACTTCAGCGGATTCGCCCACGGCCCGAGGCTCAGTCGTGCTTGCTGCGGCGCGGCGAGCGGAAGCGCGGCAGGCCCAGCCCGATGACGAAGCCGAGCCCGCGCGGCGAGGAGCAGCGCGAAGATCAGCGGCGTCTGCGAGGTCGAGAAGAAGAACTTCGACCTCGACCTCCTGGGAGTTCTGGAGGATGAAGATCGCGGCGAGGATGACCGCGCCGATGGCGAGGTAGAGGCGGACCTTCGATCCGCCGGCGGCCGATGTCGATCCTGGTGAGGGTCCTTCGCTCAAGAGGCGGCGAATCTACCACGGGATCCGGCTCACCTCGGAGCGCGCTTTCGTGACCTTCGGAGCACCACCGCGTCGGTGCGCGGCGGGCAGCGTCGCGCCATGGATCGCGTGCCGCACCGGGGAGGGCAGAGCGGGCAGGCGACGCGTCGAGTGGGTGGCGCTCGTGGCTGCTGGTGGCGCTGGCGCTGCTCGGCGTGCTCGTCGCGACCGGGACCCTCCGGGCGACGCCTGGCGCTTCCGCTGGAGCTCGCCGAGCGCTTCGTCTGCGCCGTCCAGACTGCGGGACGGCTGCGGCGAGGGGGACCCGGAGGTCGCGGATCAGTACGGCGGCGAGATCGCCGACCTGATGAGCGCGCACTACGCCCGACCCTCGTCTACGAGGAGGGGATGCGGGCGCTCCCGGTCGACTACCGCCGCTGCCGCGAGGACGCGTGCGCCGAGGGGCCGGAGGAGTGGCGACGGCGACCGCGCTCGAACGCGGGCGAGCCGGTCGTCGCCTTCACCCACGCGGTGGACTGCCGGCCCGGCGCCGCCGCCGAGACCGAGGCCGCGGGCGCCGACTGCTCGGGCGAGCGCGCCGGCAATCTCTATCTCCAGTACTGGTTCTACTACCCGGGCAGCGCGACGGCCGAGGGGAGCACGCCGCTGAAGGGGCCGATCCGCAAGGCCAGCACGGCGGTCGGCAAGCCCACGTACCACCCGGATGACTGGGAGTCTCTGCAGGTCAAGATCGAGCCCGGCGGGCGCAGGTCAGCGCGCGCGAGCTCGCACCACGGCTACGTCTACGACGCCGGCGGCCCGGGCTTGATCCCGGGCCACGTGTCGCGGCCGGGGCGCGGGGGGCGCATGGTGATCGAGCGCCGCTCCCGCAACCCCGAACGACTGGGGCCCGGACACGGGCTTCATCTACGTCGCCGGCGGCAGTCACGCCGGCAGGGCGGGCGTGCCGCAGGGCAGATCGCGCACGACCAGCTCGCAGCGGGTGCGGCTGATCCCGCTACGCGAGATCGCCGCGACCGACAGACTCCGAGTTCGCAGTCGTGCCTCCGTGGCTCAAGAAGGTCTACCTCGACCCCGAGAGCCCGGAGACCGACTGAACCGTTTGAATACGCGGCGCCGACGGCCGTAGAAGTATCGAACAGGTAAGCACCAGCACGATGATCAGACAGCATGCCTACGATCGTCCAGATCGTGTTGTTACCCATGGCTCTCCTTCCCTATCCCTAACGTCGATGCTTCGGACGATCCAGGTCCTACCCGGGAGGGGGCGGGACAAACGGGTCGGCGCCAGGATCTGAGCGGAGACCGCTCAATCGCGAGCGCTACTTCGGGGCCATCCGCAGCGCGCCGTCGAGCCTGATCGTCTCGCCGTTCATCATCGGGTTCTCGACGATGTGGACCGCGAGCTCGGCGAACTCCTCGGGCAGGCCGAGACGGGAGGGGAAGGGGATCGTCGCGCCGAGCGCCTCGCGCGCCTCCTCGGGAAGCGCCGCCAGCAGCGGCGTGTCGAAGAGGCCCGGCGCGATCGTGTTGACGCGGATCCCGCGGCTCGACCATGTCGCGGGCGGCCGGGAGGGTCAGGCCGACGACCCCGCCCTTCGAGGCCGAGTAGGCGACCTGGCCGATCTGGCCGTCGTAGGCCGCGATCGACGCGGTGTTGACGCAGACGCCGCGCTCGCCGCCTCGTCGGGCTCGTTCTCGTTCATCGCCGTGCACGCGAGCCGCAGCACGTTGAAGGTCCCGATCAGGTTCACCTTGATCACGTTGTGGAAGATCTCGAGGTCGTGGGGGCCCTGCTTGCCGGCGGTCCGCTGGGCCCAGCCGATCCCCGCGCAGCAGACCGAGATCCGCAGTCCGCCGTCGGCGCCCGCCGGCGGCGTCGACCGCCGCCTGGACCGGCTCGGGCTCCATCACGTTGCACTCGACGAAGCTCGCGCGTCGTCGCCGAGCTCGGAGGCGAGCGCCTCGCCCTTCTCGGCGTTCAGGTCGGCGATCACGACCGAGGCGCCGCGCTCGTGCAGGGCGCGGGCGGTCGCGGCGCCGAGGCCGGAGGCCCCGCCGGCGACCAGCGCGCTCTGCTCCCTCGATCTTCACGGCGCGAGCATATCCATGGAGGGATCACGGGACCTGACGCTCCATTGAGCCGGCTCGGTATGGTTATCGCATCGTCCCCGGCGCCACCGCGACCCAGACGAAGCAGGACATCGCCGACCGGCTCGCGGAGGCGCGAGAGGTCACCATGACCCTCGTCGAGCCGCTCTCCGAGGAGCAGCTCAACAGGGTCTACTCGCCGATCCTGAGCCCGCTGATCTGGGACCTCGGGCACATCGCCAACTTCGAGGAGCAGTGGCTGATCCGCGAGATCGCCGGCCGCGAGCCGCTCCGCGGCGACCTCGGCGACCTCTACGACGCGATCGAGCAGCCGCGCAAGGTCCGCGGCGAGCTGCCGATCCTGACCGCCGGCGAGGTCTTCCCCTACATGGAGCAGGTCCGCGAGCGCACGCTCGAGGTGCTCGACGAGATGGAGCTCGATCCCGAGAACCCGCTGCTGGCCGACGGCTTCGTCTACGAGATGCTGCTCGCCCACGAGCACCAGCACAACGAGACGATGCTGCAGCTGCTCCAGATGATCGAGTCCTACGAGCCGGTGCGGACCGACGACGGCCCGGCCGCCGAGCCGGTCACCGACGGCCCCGAGATGGTCGAGGTCCCGGGCGGCGAGCACGAGATCGGCGCCGGGCCCGCCGAGCAGGGCTTCGCCTACGACAACGAGCGCCCCCGCCACACCGTCGAGCTCGAGGCCTTCGAGATCGACCGCACGCCCGTCACCAACGCCGCCTACATCGCGCTTCCTGGAGGAGAACCCCGACGCCGAGCCGCCGATGTACTGGGAGCGCGACGGCGAGGGCGGACTGGGTCCGCACCGCGATGGGCCGCCGCGAGCCCGTCGACCCCGCGCTGCCCGGTGATCCACGTCTCCTGGCACGAGGCCGACGCGTTCGCCGCGCTGGGCCGGCAAGCGGCTGCCGACCGAGTTCGAGTGGGAGGCGGCCGCGGCGGGCGCCGACCGCGAGCGCGCCAACCTCGACCTGCTTCGCGTTCGGCCCGGCGCCCGGCGGGCGCCTACGGCGACGCCCCCTCCGACCACGGCGCGCTGCAGATGCTGGGCGACGTCTGGGAGTGGACCTCGAGCGAGTTCGAGGCCTACCCGGGCTTCGAGGCGTTCCCCTACCCCGAGTACTCCGAGGTCTTCTTCGGCGAGGGCTACAAGGTGCTGCGCGGCGGCGCCTGGTCGGCGCGCCGCAACGTGATCCGCCCGACGTTCCGCAACTGGGACAACCCCGAGCGCAAGCAGATCTTCTCGGGCTTCCGCTGCGCAAGTGATTCGTAGATGACGGAGCACCGATGACCGCGCCCGCCACGCCCGACCGCGTCACCGTCGACGTGCACCTGCCCCCGGGCGGGCCCCTCTCCGGGATGGCGGCCGACGTCCGCGCGGGGCTGACCAAGCCCTTCAAGGAGCTCTCGCCCCGCTACTTCTACGACGAGCGCGGCTCCGAGCTGTTCGAGCAGATCACCGAGCTCGACGAGTACTACCCGACGCGCTGCGAGCGCGAGATCCTCGCAGGCCCACTCCGCCGGAGATCGTCGCCGCGGCGCAAGCCCCGCGCCCTGATCGAGCTCGGCTCGGGCTCGGCCGCCAAGACCCGGGTCCTGCTCGACGCGATGGACGAGGCCGGCTGCCTCGACGGCCTACTGCCCCGGTCGACATCTCCGAGGAGATCACCCGCGAGACCGCCGACGCGATCGCCGCCGAGTACCCGGGCGTCGAGGTGCTGCGGCCACGTCTGCGACTTCGAGCTCGACCTCGAGCGGATTCCCGTCGACGGCCCGCGGGTCACCGCCTTCCTCGGGCGGCACGATCGGCAACTTCCAGCCGGCCCAGCGCGCCAGCTTCCTGCGCCGGGTCGCCAACCTGCTCGACCCCGAGGACCGCTTCCTGCTCGGCACCGACCTGGTCAAGGACCGCGGCCACCCTCGAGCTCGCCTACGACGACCCGAAGGGCGTCACCGCGGCGTTCAACATGAACGTCCTCGAGGTCCTCAACACGCGCCTCGACGCCAACTTCGACCTCGACGCCTTCGAGCACGTCGCGCGCTGGGACGCCGACAACCTCTGGATGGACATCCGCCTGCGCTCGCTCCGCCACCAGGTCGTCGACATCAAGGGCCTCGACCTCCAGGTCGCCTTCGCCGCCGGCGAGGAGATGCGCACCGAGATCTCGACCAAGTTCATGCGCCCCGGCCTCGAGGCGATCTACGCCGAGGCGGGCCTCGAGATCACCGACTGGTGGACCGACCCCGAGGGCCTCTACGCCCTCAGCCTCGCCCGCGCGGTCTAGCGCACGCCGCTCAGCTCGGCGCCAGCGCCTCGATCAGGTCGCCCAGCCGGTCCGGGCGTCGTGATCGGCGTCAGCACCGGCACGGTGATGCCGCCCGCGACGTAGGCCTCGAGCCGCTCGACCATCTCCTCGGGGGTGCCGAGGATGAACATGTCCTCGATCAGGTCCCAGGGGGCGAGCTCGGCCGCCTTCTGGCGGTCCTTCGCGGCCCACGCCTCGACCATCGGGTCGATCTTCTCGCCGTGGCCGAGCCAGCGGTAGAAGTTCTCGTAGACCGGGACCGTGATGTAGGAGGAGAACATGAAGCGGGCGATCGGCTCGACCTGCTCGCGCTCGCCCTCGAGGCAGAAGAAGCGGCAGAGGAGGTCGAAGCCGTCGGGCGCGTCCTCGAGCTGCTCGGTCACCTGGGGGAGGCCCGAGAGCGGCAGGAAGTTGGTGAACGCGCCGTCGGCCTTCTCGACCGCGAGGCGCAGCATCTTGCCGCGCAGCGCGGCGAGGACGATCGGGACCCTCTCGGCCGGGCGCGGCCTCGAGCTTGAAGCCCTCGACCCGCTCGCCGTCGAGGACCGGGCGCAGGAAGTCGACCGCGTCGGAGACCATCGAGAGCGGCTTCTCGAACGGCATCTTGTTCCAGCCCTCGACGATCCGGTCCGACGAGGCGCCGATGCCGAGCGCGAAGCGCCCGCCCGTCGCGTCGGCCAGCGCCGCCGCCTGCATCGCCAGCAGGGCCCGGCCGCGCAGCGGGACGCCGACGACGCCGGTGCCGAGCCGCGCCTTCTCGGTCCACTCGGCGCAGAGCGCCAGCGGGCGTGAAGCCGTCGGGCCCGTTCGTCTCGCCGGTCCAGATGTCGGTGTAGCCCGGCCGCCTCGGCGCGCTCGACGTGCGTCCGCGGCTCTCGGCGAGCGGCGTCATCGGCAGCGGCAGCGTCAGTCCCCAGCGGCTCACCGGCGCAACCGTATGGCATAGGGTCTCGCCCATGGCGAAGGAACGGGAGCCGCAGAAGCTGAGCCGCGCGGAGTTGATCGGGATCATCGCCGGCCTGATCCTGGTCGGCAGCCTGTTCATCGAGTGGTTCTCGCTCGAGACCGAGAACGTCGAGCCGCGACGAGGCCGACGACTGGGTCTGCGGCGTCGGCGACAACAGCTGCACCGGCTTCGACACCTTCCCGATCCTGCGCTGGCTGCTGATCGCGGCCGCCGCCGCGCCGCTGATCCTCAGCTACATCGTCGTCCGCGGCCACCACCTGTCCTGGCCGCGCGGCGAGCTGACCGCGATCGTCGGGCTCACCGCCTTCGTCCTGATCGCCTACAACGGGATCATCGACAAGCCCTCGCCGAACGACATCGGCGTCAGCCTCTCCTACGGCTACTGCATCGCGCTCCTCGCCTCGCTCGGGATCTTCCTATCCGGCGGCTTCAGAGCCGTCGACAGCGGCGGCGGCGCGCAGCGAAAACCGCCCGCCACGTTCTAGCTTCGCCAGCTAGCCTCCCGCGATGGCTGAACCGACGACTCGGTGATCTCCCAGGACCAGCGCTCGGGCACGAAGCCCGACCGCAACCTCGCGCTCGAGCTCGTCCGCGTGACCGAGGCGGGCGCGCTCGCCGCCGGCCGCTGGATCGGGCTGGGGGAGAAGGAGAAGGCCGACGGCGCCGCGGTCGACGCGATGCGCCTGATGCTCGACACGGTCCCGATGGACGGCGTCGTCGTGATCGGCGAGGGCGAGAAGGACGAGGCGCCCGATGCTCTTCAACGGCGAGGAGATCGGCGACGGCAGCCCGCCCGTCTGCGACATCGCCGTCGACCCGCTCGAGGGCACGACCCTGACCGCCCGCGGGCATGCCCTCGGCGCTCTCGGTGATCGCGCTCTCGCCGCGCGGGACGATGTTCGACCCCGGCCCCTGCGTCTACATGGAGAAGATCGCGGCCGGCCCGCGCGCCGCCGACCTGATCAGCCTCGACGACCCGCTCGAGGACGTGATCCGCAGGATCGCCGAGGCCAAGGGCGGCGAGACCTCGGACGTGACCGTGATCATGCTCGACCGCCCGCGCCACGAGGAGGCCGTCGCGGCCCTGCGCGAGGTCGGCGCCAGCATCCGCTTCATCTCCGACGGCGACGTCGCCGCCGCGCTGTTCGCGGTGATGCCGAACACCGGCATCGACCTGCTGTGGGGGGTGGGGGGCACGCCCGAGGGCGTCCTCTCCGCCGCCGCGATCAAGTGCCTCGGCGGCCGCATCCTCGGCCGGCTCTGGCCCCGCGACGACGAGGAGCGCAAAGGCCGCCGAGGACGCCGGCTACGACATCTCCCGCGTGCTCGACACCGACGACCTGGTCAGCGGCGACGACGCCTTCTTCGCCGCCACCGGCGTCACCGACGGCGACCTGCTCCACGGCGTCCGCCGCCTCGACGACGGCACCGCCACCACCGAGTCGCTGGTGATGCGCTCGCGCTCGGGGACGGTCCGCCGGGTCCAGGCGACCCACGACCGGGCGAAGCTCCGAGAGGTCACCGGCGGCCGCTACGGGTAGGCCGAGGAACCCTCCTCCCTAGGGTTCCTCTTCGATGGCAAAGCGATGCACAACTCTCGTCGCCGGCGCGACCGGCTACATCGGCCACCTGCTCTGCCTCGCGCTGGCCGAGAAGGGCGCGCCGCCGCGCGCGATGGCGCGCAAGCCCGGCAAGGCCCAGGACCTGGCCGCCGCCGGCTGCGAGGTCGTGCCCGGCGACGTGCTGCGCCGCGAGACGCTGGCCGAGCCGCTGGAGGGGATCAAGGTCGCCTACTACCTGGTCCACTCGATGGGGCGCGGGGGGCAGGGCGACTTCGCCGAGCGCGACGAGGAGGGCGCCGAGAACTTCGCGGCGGCCGCGGCGGAGGCCGGCGTCAAGCAGATCGTCTACCTCGGCGGGCTCTCCGACGGGGGCTCCAAGCACCTCGAGAGCCGCCACGCCACCGCCGAGCACCTCGGCTCGACCGGCGTCCCCGTCACCTACCTGCGCGCCGCCGCCGTGATCGGCGCCGGGCAGCGAGTCGTTCCGCACCCTCTTCTACCTGACCAAGCGCCTGCCGGTGATGGTGACCCCGAAGTGGGTCAACAACCGCACCCAGCCGATCGCGATCGACGACCTGATCGAGATCCTCTGCCAGGCGCCGAAGATCAAGGACGCGAAGCGGGGCGCCCAGATCGACATCGGCGGCCCCGACGTCACCACCTACGGCGGGATGATGGACTCGATGGCGAAGGCGATGGGCCTGCGCAGGCGCGCTGAAGGTCCCGGTGCCCGTGCTGAGCCCCGGTCTCTCCTCGCACTGGGTCGGCCTCGTCACCCCGGTCGACGCCGACGTCGCGCGCCCGCTGGTCCAGGGCCTCCGGCACGGAGACGGTCGTCAAGGACCCCGACGGACATGGACGCTCTTCGACCTCGAGCTCACCCCGATGGACGACGCGATGCAGCAGGCGATCGCCGAGGGCGGCGAGGACGCTCGACTAGCGAGCTGCGCTCGGCGTCGTCGGCGGCGCCTCGTCATAGGCCGCCTCGCGGCCGGGGCGAAGCGGAGGCAGGTCGCCGCTCTCGAGCGAGCGCAGGAAGCCGCGCGTGACGAGGACGTGGATGCGCAGCTGGGTCTGGGCGTAGAAGAAGGAGCCGATGCGCGCGAACCAGCCCGAGCCGCGCAGGAAGGGATAGAAGTTCGCGACCATCGCGCGGATCCGGACCCGCTCCTCGTCGCGCTCGGCGTCCGGGCTCGAGGCGCCGCACGTCGATGCGCAGGTAGCCGCGGCCGCGCCCGGGGCGCACCAGCACCCCCCGCTCGATCGGCCAGGTGACCCGGCCGAAGCCGGGCCCGACGTCGTACTCGGGCAGGCGGAAGCTCAGCAGGACGAAGCCGCCGCCAGCCGAACACGACGTAGCGGCCGGTCGGCCCGTAGCCGATCTTGAGCAGCCCGAGCGAGATCCGGTTCAGGTAGCGCCAGTACGCCCGCGCCAGCCGCTCCAGGGTCTCGGGAGTCCAGAGCTCCTCGAGTGTCTGCTCGGGCATCGCCAGCTCGGCCTCCTGGATCGAGCGCAGCGGTCCCTGCGGCGTCACCGGCCCCTCCTCGGGGTCGGGCATGATCCGGACGTCGATCCCTGCGATCTGTGCCTGGCTCGGCGCTCATCGCTCCCGCTTACCCCTCGATCGGAAGCTGCCCGTGTCGTCGCGCTCGTGGCGCAGCGAGTTGATCACCGCGCCGGCCAGCAGGCCGAGGCTGATCGCGTAGAACCACAGCAGCGCGACGATCACCAGGCCGAGCTGGCCGCCGAGGCGGTCCAGGTCGGAGACGGTCGTCAGGTAGAGCGGGAAGACGTAGTTGGCGATCGCGGCGGCGGTCGAGAAGAAGAGCGCCCCCGGCCAGACCGAGCTCCACGGCATGTGCCCCTTGGGCACCGCCCAGTAGATGAAGCTGACGATCAGCGAACGTGATCGCGAAGCCGCCGAGCACGACGATCGCGGTCCGGATCGCGCCGAGCTCGTCCAGGCCCCACGGCAGGTCCTCGGCGCCGGCGAGCGCCGCGCTCTCGATCGTCGGCACCGCGACGCTCGCCGCGAGCAGCACCACCAGGCCGGCGAGCATCACCAGCGAGAAGCGCTTCTGGGCGACCCAGCTGCGGCACTCGACGTGGTAGATGCGGCAGAAGGCGGTGTCCATCGCCCCCCAGAAGGAGGCGCCGATCCAGAGGCCGCCGACGATGGCCGCGACCCCGATCGTCGTCGAGTCGTTCGCGGATCCGCTGGATCGTGTTCTCGAGGGCGTCCGTCTCGATGTTCGGGAAGAGCCGCTGGATGTCGAGGATGACGCTCTGCTCGATCTCGGTGCTGTCCACGATCTGGCCGAAGACGAACAGGACGAGCAGCGCGAACGGGAAGATCGCGAGCATCAGGTTGTAGGCGACCATGCCCGCCAGGCCGGTGATGTTCTCCTTGTAGGCGCGGTTCCAGAAGCCCCTGCGCCCATGGGTGCTGCCAGGGCGCTCTCACGCCTGCGCGCGGCGCTTTGACTTCAATTTTTGTAGTGGCTAGGCTCAGCACGGACGTTCGTTCTGAGGCGGGTAATAGGACTTGCACTGGTCTGAAGCCGAGCCAGGAAACGACAGGTCGGCAAGGAAGGAAGAGCGTAAGCGGATGCTAGTTGCGGAGCTGCAAGAACTTGAAGAAGTGAAGTCGCTGGTCACCAGGGGCCAGCAGCTCGGCGTGCTCACCTTCGGCGACGTCGCCTCAGCCGTCTCCGAGGTCGAGCTGGACGAGTCCGACGTCGAGGACCTCTACGGCCACCTCGAGAAGTCCGGCATCGAGCTGGTCGAGGACGTCGACCCGGCCCAGAAGGGCGGCGCCGACGCCGAGCGCTCCGACGGCAAGCGCGGCGGCGCAAGAAGAAGGCCGCGCTCGACCTGAAGCCCGACATGACCACGGACAGCCTGCAGCTGTTCCTCAAGGACATCGGCAAGGTCCGCCTGCTGACCGCCGCCGAGGAGGTCGATCTCGCGAAGAAGATCGAGCGCGGCGACCTCGACGCGAAGCAGAAGATGGTCGAGTCGAACCTCCGCCTCGTCGTCTCGATCGCCAAGAACTACCGCAACCAGGGCCTGCCGTTCCTCGACCTGATCCAGGAGGGGACGCTCGGCCTGGTCCGCGCCGCCGAGAAGTTCGACTACCGCAAGGGCTTCAAGTTCTCGACCTACGCGACCTGGTGGATCCGCCAGGCGATCGCCCGCGCGCTCGCCGACAAGGCGCGCACGATCCGCATCCCGGTCCACGTCGTCGAGAAGCTGAACAAGATCGGCCGCGCCGAGCGCAAGCTCGTCACCGAGCTGGGCCGCGAGCCCACCCCGGAGGAGATCGCCGAGGTCACCGGCATCGAGCCCGACGAGGTCGACTCGATCAAGCGCTCCGCGCAGGCTCCGGTCTCGCTCGAGAAGCCGGTCGGCGACGAGGAGGAGTCGGAGTTCGGCCAGTTCATCGCCGACGAGCGCGCCGAGTCACCCTTCGAGCGCGCCGCCGAGCTGCTCACCAAGGAGGCCCTGAAGGAGGCCCTCGAGAACCTCTCCTACCGCGAGCGCCGCGTGCTCGAGCTCCGCTACGGGCTCGGCGGCGAGCACCCCCGCACCCTGGACGAGGTCGGCCGCACCTTCAACGTCACCCGCGAGCGGATCCGCCAGATCGAGAACCAGACCTGAAGAAGCTTCAGTCCCTCGCTGAGGCTCAGAAGCTCCGCGAAGTCGCCTAGCTGCCGGCCGGGCTACTGGAAGGCGCCGACGATGGCGCCGATGATCAGGAAGCTCGCGAGCTGGTAGCCGCCCTCGATGATGAACGCCTTCGGCTTGTTCACCTTCGCCTCGGAGAAGTTCACCTGGATCAGCTGCACCGTCCCCGCGAAGCCGACCCAGACGAAGCCGGCCAGCGCGAGGCAGTCGGCGACGTCGCCGGCCCCAGTCATGTCGGCGAGCCGCGCGAACGTGTAGGCGATCACGAGCGCGCAGACCAGGGGCACCATGTAGACCGCCGAGCTGCCGCCCTGTTCGCCGGCCTCCGGAGCCTCATCGACCGCGCGCGCGGCGACCCACGGCTTGTAGAAGACCTTCCCGTACCAGAGGAACCCCAGCACCTGCGTGGCCACTGCTCCCAGGACCACGGCGAGGTAGTTGACGTCGGCTTCGAACACGGCGGCCTCCTTCGGCGGTTGACGGCGTGAGGATCGCCGAGGCGCCGGACGTCAGCAGCCGAGGGCGGCGAGCCGCGCCCGTGTGCGGGCCAGCTTCTTCCGGACCTTCGCCTTCTTCGGGCCGTCGGCCCTGCGCAGCTGCGTCTTCAGGCGCTTCGCCTTGGCGCGCAGGCCGGCGCACTCGGCGGACGGGCCCGGCGCGGCCGGGGCCGGGGCCGGGGCGAGGACGTTCACCGTTCCCGCCGCTTGGGCGGCGGTCGGCTCGTGGGTTGCGTCGCCGCCGTAGGTCGCGGTGATCCCGTGCTGCCCCGGGGCGGTGGGGACGAAGGAGACCACGGCGCACTGTGAGACACCGGTCGTCGGGGTCGGGACGAGGGGACAGGAGGCTGATGGTGAGAACGACCCCGCGCTCGAGCTCTGCCAGGCGACCGAGCCGGTCGGGCTCGTGTCCGTCCCGGCATCCGTGTCGGTCACGGTGGTGGAGCAGGTGACGGTCTCGCCGACGTTGACCGCGGCGGGCGCGCACTGGGTGGCGCTCTGGGCGGTCGACCGGCGGGCGACGCCGACCACATCGCTCGCCGCACTGCCGAGGTATGTCGCGTTGCCGAGGTACTGACCGAAGACCGTGTGGCTGCCCGCCGTCGATGGGGTGTAGGTGACGGTGCACTGTCCTGAGGCGTTCAGCGAGCCGCAGCCGCTGAAGTCGCCGCTTCCGCCGACCGAGCTGAACCCCATGCTTCCGGTGGGTGCGGCCGGGAACATCGGGTTCGGGCTGGTCACCGCGACGGGGCAGTTCAGGCCGACCCCGACGGTCGCGGTGGCCGGACAGCCGAGCGCCGTCGCGGTCGGGCCGCGGCCGTCGCTGAATTGCGCGAGGAACGCGAAGTCGAAGGCGGTGGTCCCGTTCCACGAGCCGCCGTCCTCATGAAAGACCGCGAGTCCCTCCGGGTAGGTGTCCGTGCTGCTCCTCCCGACCACCAAGGTCGGGCTGTCGATCTCGATGTACCACGCATAGCGGGCGCCCGGCGTCACGGTGATGTTCGGGAAGAACGTCACGGGCCCGTCCATCACCCCGGCGGGGATCACCGTCTGGTACAGCACCGGCCCGGTCGGGAAGTTGTTGGCGTCGGCGGCGCTGATGAACAGGTCGTTCCCGTCGCCTCCCGCAACCGTGCGCACGGCCCGGGGAAGCCGGAGCGTGTGAAAGAAGTCGTCGCCCGCCACGTTGGGCACCGTGAAGCTCTGCCCGAACAGGTCGTCGCCTCCGCTGCCGCCCGAGGCGCCCCCGCTCACTGACGAGCTGCCGGTTTCGGAGGCGGACGCCGGAAGGGCGACGAAGCCCATGCCAGTGACCGCAAGTGCCGCAAGCAAGGCGATCCGTCTCCCGTTCCCCCTGGTCATCCCAAAAGAAGGTACCCGGGGGAGTGAAAATTGCAAGGCACCGGGATTAAAGAAGCCCCCCGCGACGCGCCGATAGACAAAGATGGCGTTCGACATCGATCAGGCCCTGACCTACATGGTCGAGCGGGAGGGCTCGGACCTCCACCTCAAGGTGGACTCCCCGCCGGTCGCCCGCGTGCACGGCGACCTCTGGGCGCTCCAGGGCTCCCAGCCGCTGACCCCGGAGGACACCGAGGGCGTCCTCGAGCAAGGTCGATCGCGCGAGTCGAAGGATCCGCCAGGAGTTCGCCGACGACGGCGAGGCGGACTTCTCCTACCAGCTCGAGGGCGTCTCGCGGTTCCGCGTCAACGCCTTCCGCCAGCGGGGCATCCGTCTCGCTGGTCCTGCGCGCGATCCCCTTCCAGGTGCGGACGATCGGCGACCTCGGCCTGCCGCAGGTCGTCAGCCGGCTCGCCGACGAGCCGCGCGGGATCATCCTTCTGACGGGCACCACCGGCTCGGGCAAGTCGACGACGCTGGCGGCGATGGTCGACCAGATCAACTCGCAACAAGGCCCGCCACATCGTCACGCTCGAGGACCCGATCGAGTACCTGCACAACGACAAGCTCTCGATCATCAACCAGCGCGAGGTCGGGCACCGACACCAAGAGCTTCGCCCGAGCGATGAAGCGGGTGCTGCGCCAGGACCCCGACGTGATCCTGATCGGGGAGATGCGCGACGAGGAGACGGTGCGGACCGCGCTGTCGGCCGCCGAGACCGGGCACCTCGTCCTCTCGACGCTCCACACCCTGGACGCGACCGAGACGATCAACCGCATCATCGACTTCTTCCCGCCGCACCTGCAGCAGCAGGCGCGGGTGATGCTCGCCTCGACCCTGAAGGGCGCGATCTCCCAGCGGCTCGTGCCCCGCGCCGACAGCGAGGGCCGCGTCGCGGTCTCCGAGGTGATGGTCGTCACCGGCCGGATCCAGGACCTGATCCTGAACCCCGAGGAGACGGGGCAAGATCAGCGAGGTGATCGCGGAGGGCGACTTCTACGGGATGCAGACCTTCGACCAGGCGCTGCTCGGCTACGTGCGAGACGGGCGTCGTCTCCGAGGAGGTCGCGATGGAGACCGCCTCGAGCCCGCACGACTTCAAGCTGATGCTGGCCGCCGGCGGCAGCCGCGCCAGCGGAATCGAGCAGGTCATGGAGTCAAACGGTGACGTCGCCGCCAGCCCGCGCAGGCCTAGCCGCTCCGGCCTCAAGGTTTCGCGCCTGCGGCCGACTCACTCCCTAGCTCGAGGACCGAGCTGCGAGGTGGACTCAGGATGAGAGACGCAATCAACAACAACCCGATGGTCCAGATCGGCGTCCTCGCCGGCCTGCTGCTCATCGTCGGCCGTGCTGATGATGACTGCGCATGGGCGGCGAGGAGGCTCCAGCAGCCGGAGCAGGCGGACGCGGCCGCCGCGGCGGCCGTCGCCGTCCCCGCCGGCGCCAGCAGCCGACGGAACCGCCGTCGGCGGCGGAGCTCCCTCCACCGCCACCGGCTCCGTCGGCGGCGCCGCGGCGGAGCGCCCACGCCCGTCCGCTCGGCGCCGGCGCCCCCGGCACTCCGCCGCCACCGTCTCGCCCGAGGCGCTGAAGCCCGGGCCCGGCCTGCCCGCCCCGGTCGCCGACGCGATCAGGGCGGCGACGCCGTCGTGCTGCTGATCGTGAGCGAGAGCGCGGTCGACGACAGCCTCGTCGAGGACTCGGTCAGGACGCTCTCGTCGCGACCCGGCGTCACGGTCTTCGTGGTCCCGGTGGACAGATCGCCCGGTACTCGCGGATCACCCAGGGCGTCGGCGTCAACCGCGTCCCCGCCCTGGTCGTGGTCCGGCCCGCAAGGCCGCAGCAAGACTCCCCGAGGCGACGGTCGAGCTACGGCTTCCGCGACTCGCAGAGCGTGTCCAGGCAGTCGACGACGCCGCTCTACTCGGGCAAAGACAACATCCCGTACCACCCGGGCTAGGGCGCGCACCGTGTCCCCGCGGGAGCTACCCGAGTACCTCCGTCCCGTTCCCGGCCCCGATCAGGTCGCCGAGCCGCCCCCGAGGCCTCCAACGGCAACGGGAACGGCAACGGCAACGGCGCCGATCCGGTGGCACCCCGGCAGGCCTACCAGCCGCCCCCGGCGCAGCCGCCTGCGCCCGAGGCGCCGCCCCTGCAGCCGCCGCCCGCGCAGCCCGCCGCCGCAGGCCCCGCCGCCGCAGCGCCCCCGCAGCCGCCGCAGCGTCCGCCGCAGCCGCCCCCGCAGGCCGCTCCGCCGCAGGCGCCGCCCGCGCAGGCACCGCCGCCCCAGGCACCGCCTCCGCAGGCCCCGCCGCCCGAGGCTCCGCCTCCCCGGCGCAGCCTCCGAGCACCGCCGCCGCCGCTCCGACCTCGACCGGGGCCCGTCGCGGACTTCCCGACGCGACCGCGGCGGGCTGGTCCCGCCCCAGCGGCGCGGGCATTCGAGCGGCTTCATCACGGACGTGCATCGCCGACCTCGGCTTCGCGACGCCCGAACAGATCGCCGCGGCGGTCGAGCAGGCGCGCACCGCCGGCAAGACCCCCGAGCAGGTCCTGATCGAGCAGGGCGTGATCGACCCCGAGCGCCTCTCGCGCGCCGTCGCCGAGCGCTACGGGCTCGACTTCGTCGACCTCGCCGTCTACTCAGGTGGACATGGGCGCGGCCAACCTGGTCTCGGTCAAGTCGGCCCGCCGCCACCAGGCGGTCCCGGTCGGCTTCGTCGACGAGCAGACCCTGCTGCTGGCGATGGCCGACCCCGCCAACGTGCTCGCCCTCGACGACGTGCAGATGGCGACGGGCTACAGCTGCCAGGTCGCGGTCGCCCCGCCGGACGACATCGAGTCGCTGATCTCGAAGCTCACGACCCTCCAGAGCACGGTCGCCGAGGCGATCGCCGAGGACGAGGAGGAGCAGGAGGACGAGCCCGAACGAGATCACCGACATCCGCGCCTCCGCCGACGACGCTCCGGTGATCAAGCTCGTCAACAGCATCCTCGGCCAGGCCGTCACCGAGGGCGCCTCGGACATCCACTTCGAGGCCAGCGAGGGCGAGATGCGGATCAGGTTCCGCATCGACGGCGTCCTCCAGGAGGCCGCCCGCGTCCCGAAGCGGATGGTCGCCGGCGTCGTCTCGCGCATCAAGATCATGAGCGAGCTCGACATCGCCGAGAAGCGCATCCCGCAGGACGGCCGCGTCGGGGTCACGATCGAGGACCGCCGCGTCGACCTCCGCGTCACGACCCTGCCGACCCAGCGCGGGGAGGGGGCCACCGTCCGAATCCTCGACGAGGCCGCCTCGCGCCGCACCCTCGACGACCTCGGGATGCAGGGCGACGAGCGCCACCGCTTCGAGACCTCCTTCCGCAAGCCCTACGGCGCGATCCTCGTCACCGGGCCGACCGGCTCGGGCAAGTCGACCACGCTCTACGCGGCGCTCCAGGAGCTGAACCAGGTCGACAAGAACATCGTCACGATCGAGGACCCGGTCGAGTACCGCCTCGACGGCGTCAACCAGATCGGCGTCCATCGCAAGGCCGGCCTGACCTTCGCCACCGGGCTTCGCTCGGTGCTCCGTGCCGACCCCGACGTGATCATGGTCGGCGAGGTCCGCGACGCCGAGACGGCGCGGATCGCGATCGAGGCCGCGCTCACCGGCCACATGCTCCTGACGACGCTGCACACGAACGACGCCCCCGGCGCGATCACCCGCCTGAACGAGATGGGCATCGAGTCCTTCCTGACCTCCTCGGCCGTGGACTGCGTGGTCGCCCAGCGCCTCGCGCGCGTCCTCTGCCCGCACTGCAAGCAGCGCGCGGTCATCTCCCACGACTCGCTCGCCGAGGCCGGCTTCCGCGTCCGCGCCGACCTCGAGGCCTACGAGCCCGTCGGCTGCCCCCGCTGCCACCGCATCGGCTACCGCGGCCGCGTCGGGCATCTACTCGGTGATGGTGATGAGCGAGCGGATCAAGGAGATGGTCGTCGAACTCCGCCTCCGAGGCCGAGATCGGCCAGGTCGCCCGCGAGGAGGGGATGCTGACCCTCCGCGAGTCCGGCCTGGCAATGGTCCGCGCCGGCGTCACGAGCATCGAGGAGGTCGCCCGAGTCGCGAGCTGACGCCCTGACCCGATTACTGGGCTCAAGGCGAACGCCCGTGCTGACGATCAAGGCAAGAGCCATGGAAGCCGCCGTCACCTCACGAGACAAAGCCTTTCGACTTCGCCGAGGTGCTGACCCGGATGGCGCCGGAGCGCGCCTCCGACGTCCACCTGAGCTCCGGCTTCCCGCCGGCGATCCGCATCCGCGGGCGCATCGTGCCGCTCGACGGAGTACGGCCCCCTGAGCCCGCAGGACACCCGCGACACCGTCTACAGCATCCTCAACGACGACCAGCGCAAGCGCTTCGAGTCGAACAAGCAGCTCGACCTCGCCTACGCCGTCCCCGGCGTCGTCCCGCTTCCGCGTCAACTGCTTCTTCCAGCGCGGCTCGATCAGCGCCGCCTTCCGGCGCATCCCGCACGAGATCCCGACGCTCGGCGACCTGCACCTGCCGCAGATCCTCGACGGACTTCACGCGCAAGCCCCGCGGCTTCGTGCTCGTCACCGGCCCGACCGGCTCGGGCAAGTCCACCTCGCTGGCCGCGATGATCGACATGATCAACTCCGAGCGCGAGGAGCACATCCTCACGATCGAGGACCCGATCGAGTTCCTGCACAACCACAAGCGCTGCATCGTCAACCAGCGCGAGATCGGGGCCGACGCCGACGACTTCTCGCTTGCCCTCAAGTCCGCCCTCCGCGAGGACCCCGACGTGATCCTCGTCGGCGAGATGCGCGACATCGAGACGATGTCGACCGCGCTGACCGCCGCCGAGACCGGGCACCTCGTCTTCGCCACGCTGCACACCCAGTCGACCGCCCAGACGGTCGACCGGATCATCGACGTCTTCCCCGCCGAGCAGCAGAAGCAGGTGCGGATGCAGCTCTCGATCGCCCTTCAGGGCATCGTCACCCAGCAGCTCCTGCCGACCGCCGACGGCTCCGGCCGCGTCGTCGCCTGCGAGGTGCTGGTGCCGACCCCGGCGGTCCGCAACCTGATCCGCGAGGGCAAGACCCACCAGATCTACTCGGCGATCCAGACCTCGGGCGCCCTCGGGATGCAGACGATGGACGCCCACCTCGCGATGCTCGCGCGCTCGGGCCGGATCACCAGCGGGCTCGCCGAGCAGCGCGCGTCGCGTGCCCGAGGAGCTCAAGCGCCTGCTCGGGCCCGGCGACCCGCCGTCCAACGGGACACCGGCCCCCGCCGGAGAACGGCGACGCAGCAGCAGGCCGCCGCAGCCGCCGCGACCGCCGAGCTACACGGGCTAGGCGATGAGCAGCTTCGCATTCAGGGCCGTCGACGTCGCCGGCATCCCCTCGAGGGGCGAGATCGAGGCCGACAGCAAGGCCCAGGTCACCGAGATGCTCCGCGAGAAGGGCCTGATCGTCCTCGACGTCACCGAGGAGAAGGAGGCGATGAAGCTCGAGAGCTTCCTCGACCGCTTCCGCAAGCGTCAGCATGCGCGAGCTCGCGGTCGTCTCGCGGCAGTTCGCGACCCTGATCGGCTCGGGCATGCCGATGCTGCGGACGCTCTACACGCTCGAGGACCAGACCGAGGACGAGACGATCAAGTCGGCCCTCGGGGGCCTGCGCCAGGACGTCGAGGCCGGCAGCTCGCTCGCCGACGCGATGGAGCGCCGCCCGGACGTCTTCAACAACCTGTTCCGCTCGATGGTCCGCTCGGGCGAGGGCTCCGGGCCGCCTCGAGGAGTCGATGGAGCGCGTCGCCTTCCACTTCGAGAAGCTCGACGCCCTTCGCCGCCAGATCCGCTCGGCGATGATGTACCCGATGTTCGTGATGGTCGCTGGCGTTCATCATCCTGATCGCCGTCGTCGCCTTCATCGTCCCGGTCTTCACCGGCGTCTTCGAGGAGATCGCGGCGGAGCAGCCCGGCGAGAGCGCGGAGCTGCCGCTCCCGACCCAGATCACCGTCGCCGTCTCCGACTTCGTCACGGGCTTCTGGTACATCTGGATCCCGGCCTGGTCGGCGCGGTCTTCGGCTTCGTGCAGTGGAAGAAGACCGAGGCCGGGCGCACGCGAGTGGGACCGGATCAAGCTCAAGATCCCCGCCCACATCGGCGACATCGTCCAGAAGGTCGCGCTCGCGCGCTGGTCGCGCACCTTCGCCGGCACGGTCGCCTCGGGCGTGCCGATCCTTCAGTCGATCAAGATCACCGGAGCGACCTCGGGCAGCGCCGTGATCGAGGAGGCGATGGACGACGTCTACGCGTCGGTCAAGAGCGGAGGCTCGATCGCCGCGCCGATCCGCGACGACCCGACCTGTTCCCCGCGATGGTCTCCCACATGGTCAGCGTGGGGGAGGAGACCGGCCAGCTCGAGCACATGCTGAACAAGATCGCCGACTTCTACGAGGCCGAGGTCGACGCCAAGGTGAAGGCCCTGACCTCGCTGCTCGAGCCGGTCATGATCTGCGTCGTCGGCGGCATCGTCGGCTTCATCGTGATCTCGATGTACCTGCCGATCTTCTGCTCTACGACAAGATCCGCTAGACGGCGTCGGGACGCAGCGTTGTGAGGGCGGCGCCGCCACCTGCCTGTCGCGATCAACAGTTCTAGCGCCGACGCCGGCCACCAGAGCGACGTCGTGTCGCCAGTGAGCGCATTCAGGTCTCGGTGCCTGCGCCTCGATCATGCCAGGCGTCTGTCTGCTAGAGAGGGTCTATGGAGCCGTCTGGTTGCAGGAGGGCGTTGTAGGACTCCTGGGCGCCTGTCTGCAGCGCTGCCAGCTCGTCTCTGGGCACTCCGGCGCCGGCCAGGGGGACCCAGCCGATTTCGCGCAGGATCTGGACCGTGGATGTGGGCTCGGCGTCGAGGACCGCCGCCGAGAAGATGACTCTGCAGGCTGTCGTCCGCGTAGCCGACCTCCAGGCGCTGGTAGCGGTGGATCGAGAACTGGTGCTGGCCCAGGGCGAGGGCGGCGCCGTCCCTGTTCCAGTCGTCGACGCACGCCGGGGGGGCCGGCTCGAAGCTGCGCTCCTCCTCGCCGGAGACGAGCAGCACCACGGCGATGAGCGCAGCCAGGGCGGCGAGCGTGCCGCCCGCGATCAGCAGCCTGGTCCTGTCCTCGTCTCATGGCTCATCCGCCGACAGTACCGGGCGTGAGAGAAAACTTGCTGGACGCACGTTCTAGCCCGGCGAGCTAAGCACTTTTCGGGCACTCGCTAAAGGGATTTCTCGGAAGCCGATGCGGAGGGGGTAAACCAAAACTGCCAGTGCCTCGGTGAAAAGGGCAAACCCACCGCGAGGTGGGGACGCAAAGCCAGCGGGGCTCTCGAATGTCAGGGAGCCAGCCGGGCCGCCACCGGGGTCGGATGACTTCGACGGCAACGGAGGCTCTGGCACCAGTGTATCTGATCTAGGAGGTCAAAGAATGGTGCAGAAGCTCCGGCAGCGAATGGGACGCGAGGAGGGCTTTACCCTCGTCGAGCTCCTGGTCGTCATGCTGATTCTCGGCCTGCTGGCCGCGATCGCGATCCCGTCCTTCTTCGCCCAGAGGGACAAGGCGAGGACGCGGACGCCAAGGCAGCCGCTCGTACGGCGCAGACGGCGATCGAGACGTACGCGACGGACCA
Source organism: uncultured Solirubrobacterales bacterium (assembly GCA_963839875.1). Lineage (GTDB taxonomy): Bacteria > Actinomycetota > Thermoleophilia > Solirubrobacterales > 70-9 > CAVUAT01. Next base: position 195,978 of record CAWIWP010000004.1, on the reverse strand, counting down.
CAACGGCGCTATCACCGCTGCGGACACCGCCGCCCTGGATCGCGATCGAGCCGACCCTGAGCGACCGTCGCGTGCGCGTCTGACGGTTCCGGCCGCCACGGCGACCGGGCTACACGGTGACGATCGACTCGGAGGTCACCGGCCAGAGTTCACCATCACGCGTACGGGTAGCGGTGTCGTTTCCACACCTGTATCCCGACCAGGGCGAGGGGGTTGCCCGACCGGCGGTAACTGGGGCCAGTAGTCCCAGGACCGTTGCAGGAAACGCTGACACGGGGCGGGCCTTCGGGCCCGCCCTTTGTCGTCTATCGGGAAACCCGGATCACGAAACCAGACTCACGAAACCATGAGAATTCGATCGAGACTTCTCACAAGAGCACGGGATGACCATGATCGAGCTGCTGACGCGTGATCGTGATCCTCGCGACGCTGATGGCGATCGCGGTGCCTTCCTTCTTCCACCACCGCGACAAGGCCCGCGACGCGAACGCGCAGGCGAGCGCCCGCGCGGCCCAGTCGGCCGCGATGGAGATCGGCCAGGACAACGATGGCCGCTACACGGGCGCCGGCGGCGTCACCGTCGAGAACCTGCGGGCGACAGAGCCGACTCTCGAGCAGGCCGCCCTGACGGTCCCCCTCGCCCAGCCGGACACCTTCACGGTGCGGATCCAGTCCGAGACCGGCAACACCTTCGACGTCACCCAGAACGAGGACGGCACCGTCGACCTGCGCTGCGCGAGCGCCGACGACGCCGGTTGTCCCGCCGACGGGACGTGGGACTGATGCTTCGGACGCCGCCATTCGGCCAGGCGACGAATCCTGGGTATGGGCATTACCCACGCCCGGGCCGATGTGAGACTTGATGCGCTCGAGCCCGAACGGACCGGACAGATGAGCCTGCGCCGCAGACTCAAGCAGTTGCGCAGGGCTCAGGACGGAGTGATCCTGATCGAGGTCGTCGTGGCCGGGCTGCTGCTCGTGATCGTGGCGCTCGGTGCGTTCAAGGCCTTCGACAGCGCCACCCGCGCGACGGCAGAGGAGCGCCACCGCGCCCGCGCGAGCGCCCTCGCCGAGGCCGACATCTCGCGCATGCGCGCGATGCGGATCTCGGACCTCTCGAACCTGGTGCAGACGCGGACGGTGACCCAGGACGGCCAGCGGTACACCGTGACTTCGCGCGGCGAGTACCAGACCGACTGCGGCCGGAACCGCCTCGTGCGAGGAGGGGACGGCCGCCGCCGACTACATCAAGGCCACGTCGACGGTCACCTGGCCGAGCATCGGCTCGAGGCCCCCTGTGATCTCCGCGACCCTGGTCGCGCCACCCGAACGGCTCGATCTCGGCCAACCACGGCGGGCTGGCCGATCGCCGTCGAGAACGCCGCCAACGTCGGCATCCCCGGGGTCGGCATCTCGATCAGCGGCGCAGGCTCGGAGAGCGGCGTCACCGGCCCCACCGGCTGCGCGATCTTCGGAAACCTTCCCGCCGGCGACTACACCGTCACCGTCTCGGGCGTCGCGGCCGGCTACGTGGACGCCAACGGCAACCCTCCCGAGCCCGGTGGAAACCAGCGTCGTCGCCGAGAGCACGAACACCTTGGTGCTCCAGTACGACAACCCCGGGATCGATGCCGGTCACCTTCAGGACCCGGAACTACTCGAACTCGTCGTTCGACACCCAGCGGCGACTCGGTGCTCTTCTACAACACCGGTCTCGAGACCGCCAGGGTCTTCGGCAGCCTCACCGCGCCGGTCTCCTCGCTCAACGTGACGGGGCTCTTCCCGTTCACCTCGGACTACGCCGTCTACGCGGGCACCTGCGAGGGCGACAACCCGAACCCGTCAGAGCTCGACCCGCCGCCCGCGCCGCTGGCGATCGGGTCGGCCCTGGTCCCGCCCGGCGGCACCGCGCCGATCCAGCTCCACCTGCCGGCTCTGCACCTGAACGTCTTCAGCGGCAGCAGCTCGAGCAGCCCCGGCTCACGCGTCAACGGGACCAACAACGTGAAGCTCTGGGACAACCTCTGCGGGTTCGCCCTCCGCACCCGCAGCACCACCACCGTCAGCGGCACGGCCGGACGCCTCGCACACCCGGGCCTGCCCTTCAGCGAGTACACGGTCTGCGTCCAGGGCACCGTCAGCGGCAACACCCGCCGCCGGATCGTCACGGGCGTGAGCCTGAACGAGCCGAGCGACATCACCGGCGGCACCGTCCTGAACGTCTACCTCTCCGACAGCTCGTCGTCGTCCCAGAGCTGCCCGTAGCCATGACGCGGATCATCCACAGACTCCGCAGCGACCAGCGCGGCATCACGATGACGGAGATGCTGATGGGGATGTTCGTCTTCGTGATCATCTTCGGGGCGATCCTGACGATGGTCGAGGGCTCGATGCGCAACCAGGACCGGATCACGCCAGCGCGTGCCTCGCCAACCAGCGGGCCAGGCCCGTGCTGACGCGGATGATCGACGCGCTGCACTCGGCCTGCGTCGCGCCAGGCATCACACCCATCAAGGCGGGCAGCACGAGCAACCAGATCCAGTTCCTCTCCAAGATCGGGTCGGCCGGTCAGCCCGACGCCTGACAAGAAGGTCTTCACCTTCACACCGACGTCGACGGGCGTGACCCTCACGGAGGACGTCTATGTCTCCAACGGGGGCTCGGCACCGACCTGGTCCTTCCGACGACGCCGAGCCTTCCGCAGCGACCCTGCTCACGGGCGTCAGCGCCGGCATCGGCCGGGGCCCCGTCGGTCGCACTCCCTTCTTCCGCTACTACGACTACGTCAACGGCGTCATCAGCACCACGCCGCTCAACGTTTCGGGCCGACCGGCTGACCGCGTCAGACGCGGCGAAGACCGTCCAGGTCGACATCGCGTTCGCGGTCCTCGACGTCGAGCACGGTCGACCCAGGATCCGAACAGGCGGATCACCCTCACCGACTCGACGACCATGCGGCTCGAGCCGGCCAGTGAAGACAGCGCGGAGGTGAACCTGCCATGCGTGTGATCGAAGGCCGCGGTCCTCAACACGCTGGAGCGCCTGCGGAGGGATCGAGAGCGGCTACGCGATGATGGCGGTGATCGGCGCGCATGGTCGTGGTCACCGGCCTCGTCGGGGGTCACGCTGACGGCGACCAACGGCGACCTGGGCCTGACCAAGCGCGACCTCGACGACAAGCGGGCGTACTCCGCGGCGCAGGCCGGCATCGCCGACTACTCCTTCCACCTGAACAACGACAACAGCTACTGGGCCAAGTGCACCAGCGGTGCCCGAACCCGAACGCCGTCAACCAGATGGGCTCGACGACGAAGAAGCGCACGGTGCCCGGCACCACCGACGCCGCAGTACGCGATCGAGCTGATCCCGAAGCAGGGGCAGTCCACCTGCAGCACCACGAACCCCGTCGGGACCATGCTCGAGTCGACCGGGATCAACACGGGATCGTTCCGCATCCGCTCGACCGGGTTCGTGGGCAACGACGAAGGCCTCGATCGTCGCGACGTTCAAGCGCGCGAGCCTGCTCGACTACGTCTACTTCACCCAGCTCGAGACCTCGGACCCGGTCACCTACGGCTACCCGAACCCATCGGCCGCGCTGACCGGCGCCTACTCGCAGTGCAGCAAGTTCCTGCGCGAGGGCCGCCAGAGCTCTGCCGATCCCGGGCACCGGCGGCGAGGACTACTGCACGCAGATCGTGTTCGTCACGGGCGACCACGTCGACGGGACCGCTCCACACCAACGACGCCCTGCAGATCTGCGGGACGCCGACGTTCGGGCGCACGCCCGGCCGACGTGATCGAGGTCAGCTCGCCGCCGACGGGCTGGGTCTCGCGCTGCGGCGGCGGCGACGACCCCAACTTCGTCGGGCCGTTCGTGACCACCGCCCCGGTGCTGACCCCGCCGCCGACCAACGGCAAGCTGAAGACGATCGCCGGCACCACCTACACGAGCAGCTGCCAGACGAGGATCGTGCTCAGCGGCAACAACATGACGGTCACGAACGATGACCACCGGCACCTCCGTCGACCTTCGCGATCCCCCCGGACGGCGTCTTCTACGTCGCCAACGGGAACTCGTCGTGCTCTTCGAGCCCCTGCACGACCAGCTACTCGCCCTTCACCGCCAGCTATCCCCGACCTCTTCGCAATGCGGGAACGTGCTCGTCAGCGGCAGCTACTCCGGCCAGCTCACGATCGCGGCCGAGAACGACATCATCGTCGAGGAGAACATCACCCGGACCGGATCGGGCCTGCTCGGGCTGGTCGCCAACAACTTCGTGCGCGTCAAGCACCCATACCCGACCCAGACCTCGCGGGACAACTGCGGCAACGGGCAGCGGGAGCTCGAGCCTCGGCGACGACCTTCGAATCGACGCCGCGATCCTCGCGATCCAGCACTCGTTCATCGTCGACCACTACGACTGCGGCAGCCCGCTCGGCGAGCTCGAGGTGAACGGCGCGATCTCGCAGAAGTGGCGCGGCCCCGTCGGAAGCCAGCGGCGGCGGCGGTCCATCGTTCACGGCTACCTCAAGGACTACAACTACGACGACCGCCTGCGCTACCAGGAGCCGCCGTACTTCCTCGACCCCGTCGAGTCCGCCTGGCACATCCAGCGCGAGACGATCGACTTCCCCTGAGGGCCGCAAGCCCGCTCTCTTCGAGCGGCTGCGAAGCAGCCGCGAATGATGCAAGGCGGCGCCAGCGGCCCGTCTGATGGCGAAGCCGTACTAGTCACGCCTGGATCAGCCGATTGTCCACTCGTGACCGCGATCGCGCCTTTCGCCTTCGTCGGAGGCATGCTCTTCGGCAGCTTCGCCAGCGTCCTCGCCCACCGCGTTCCGCGGGGCGAGGCGTGGGCCACGGGCCGCTCCCGCTGCCCCGGCTGCGACGACGAGATCGCCGCCTACGACAACGTCCCGGTCGTCTCGTGGCTGATGCTGCGCGGCCGCTGCCGCAACTGCGGCGAGCACATCTCGGCCCGCTACCCGCTGGCCGAGCTCGCGATGGCGGCGCTGTTCACCGCCACGGTCCTGGTGCTCGGCACCGGCGACCTCGCCGAGCTCGCCCTGGGCCTGATCTTCTGCGCGCTGCTGGTGACGATCACCCTCACCGACCTCGAGCAGCGGATCATCCCCAACGTCGATCCTCGCCGGCGCCGCTGTCGCTGGCCGTCGGCATCGTGGCCGCCACCGACCCCTCGAGCCTCTCCGAGCGCGCCATCGCCGCGGCGGGCGCCGGCGGCTTCATGCTGCTCTTCGCGCTCGCCTACCCGGCGGGATGGGCATGGGCGACGTCAAGCTCGTCGCCGTGATGGGCCTCTTCCTGGGCCGGGCGATCGTCCCCGCCCTCGCCGTCGCGGTGGTCGCCGGCACGATCGTCGGCGTCATCCAGATGCTGCGCCACGGCTCCGAGGCCCGCAAGCACGCGATCCCCTTCGGGCCGTTCCTGGCCCTGGGCGGCGTCGTCGGGCTGCTGGCGGGCAACGAGATGCTCGATTGGTACCTCGACACCTTCATGAGCTAGGCATGGCCGGCGGATCATCGAAACCAGGTATGGCGGGCAGCGGCCGAGCCGCCGATGGAGTGATGGCATGCAACTGAGCTCGCACAGCAAGCCCACCACGAACGTCGGCCTCGAGATCGAGGCCGGCAGCATCGCCGCGACCGAAGTCAAGGCCAACGGCTCGACCGCGGTCGCGCGGACGGCGATCGCCCCGCTCGAACCCGGGCATCGTCTCGGAGGGCGAGGTCAACGACGCCGACGCCCTCTCCGCGAGCCTGAAGAGCTTCTTCGCCAAGCACAAGCTCGGCAAGAACGGTGACCCTCGGCGTCGCCAACCAGCGCGTCGTCGTCCGCACCCTGCGCCTGCCGCTGATCGAGGACGCGAAGGAGCTCGACACGGCGATCCGCTTCCAGGCCGCACGACCACATCCCGATGCCGCTCGACCAGGCCGTCCTCGACCACCAGGTCGTCTCCAAGGAGGCGAGCGCCGAGGGTGGCGAGCGCCACATGGACGTCGTCGCCGTCGCCGCCCGCCGCGACATGGTCAACGGCCTGGTCGCCGCGCTTCGCAAGGCCGGCCTGCGGCCCGCCGGCGATCGACCTCTCCGCCTTCGGCATGATCCGCGCTCTGACCGTCGGGCGAGCCCGAGCCCGTCGAGGGCGCCGTCGTCCCGACGACCCTCTACTGCCACCTCGGCGACGTCACCAACCTCGCGGTCGCCCGCGGCCCGGTCTGCCTCTTCACCCGCATCGCCCCCTACGGGCATCGAGAACATGGCGGCCCGCGTCGCCGAGAGCCGAGCAGATGCCGCAGCGAGGACGCCCGCGAGTGGCTCCTCGAGGTCGGCCTCGACGAGCCCACTCGACGACTTCGGCGACGACCGCGACGAGGCCGAGAGCGCCCGCCAGGCGCTCCACGAGGGCGCCTCGCGCCTGGCCGACGAGCTTCGCGTCTCGCTCGAGTTCTACGGAGCCCAGGAGGGCGCGCCGCCGATCGACAGGATCGTCGCCTGCGGCCCCGCCAGCATGATCCCCGGGCTTCCCGAGCGGATCCAGACCAGCCTCGGCCGCCCGATCGAGCTCGAGAGCCCGCCGGCCCTCTCGACAGATGGACGACGAGGACGCCGCGCGGCTGACCGTCTCCTACGGACTGGCGCTGGGAGGCTGACGTGCGCCCCGTCAACCTGATCCCGCCGGAGGAGCAGGGCGCCGGCTACCGCCCAGCGGCCAGCTGCGCACCGGCCCGGCCGCCTACATCATCGTCGGCGCCCTGGCGCTCGGCCTCGTCGCTCGTGATCGCGATCGCGGTCACCAGCAAGCAGATCTACGACCATGAGCCGCGAGAAGGCCGCTCTGACGGCCGAGCTGCAGCGCGGCGACCGCCCGCGCCAAGAGCCTGCGGGCGTTCTCGGACTTCCGCGAGGTCCAGGAGGCCCGCACCCAGACCGTCTCGAGCCTCGCCCAGAGCCGCTTCGACTGGGAGCGCGTGCTGCGCGAGCTGTCGCTGGTCCTCCCCGAGGACGTCTGGCTGCTCAAGATGACCGGCACGGTCAGCCCGGCCGTCACGGTCGAGGGCGGCGCCGAGGTGAAGCATCCGCGACTCGATCGAGGGCCCCGCGCTCGAGATCATCGGCTGCGACCGTGGGCCAGGACGCGGTCGCCGGCTTCATCGCCGCCCTCGAGGACATCGACGGCGTCACCCGCGTCGGGCTCAACGACTCCTCGCGCGCAGAGCGACAGCCGACGGCGCGCCGCGCCGGCGGAGCTCGCAGCGAGAGCAGTCGAGGACTGCAGGACCCAGGACTTCATCTTCCAGTTCGAGATCGTCGTCGCGTTCGACTCCGTCCCGACGCCGCCGACCGCGACGGCCGCCCCGGCCGTCCCGTCGCCGACACCGACGACCAGCCCCCAGCGGCGCGCTCGCCGAGCAGCGCGCGCCGACCACCGCGCGGTCGACCGCAGCTCAGCAGATCGACCAGGCGCAGGAGGCCACCAACATGGTTCCGGGAGCGGGAGGCTGAGATGAAGGGCACCGACAGAGCGATCATGGTCGCGTTCCTCGCAGTCGCGCTGCTCGCCGGCTTCTACCTGATGGTGCTCTCGCCCAAGCGCGAGGAGGCCGCGGTGCTCGGCGACGACGTAACGGCGCTCGAGGCCCAGATCGCGGAGCAGGAGCAGACTCGCCAGCTTCGCGCAGCAGGCGCGCGATGACTTCCCGAAGTCTACTACGGCCGGATGGTCGCGCTCGGCAAGGCCGTGCCCGAGGGCGCCGACACCGCGTCGCTGCTGGTGCAGCTGAACGACGCTCTCGAACCGTGCCGGGACCGACTTGCAGGGCCTGAGCTCGCGGCCTCCAACGGGGATGCGGCTGCCGCTGCCGCTCCCGCCCCGACGACCCCGGCCCCCGCTCCAGAGGCCGCCGCGCCGCCGGCCGAGGGCTCGACGGCGGAGCCCACCACCGGCGCCGCGCCGGCCACCGGCACGACCACCACCGCCACGGCGACGACGCCGGCTCCCGGCGACCGAGACCGCGGCGGCGACCCTGCCGATCGGCGCCACGGTCGGCACGGCCGGGCTCCCGACGCTCCCCTATGACCTCGCCTTCACGGGCGGCTTCTTCGAGATCGCGGACTTCATCGGGGAGCTCGACAACGACGATCGACACTCCGCGACGACTCCGGCCAGGTCTCGGTCAACGGCCGCCTCGCGACTCTCGACGGCTTCGCCCTGAAGGGCGGCGCGCCCGGGTCCTCGCCGATCCTCGACGCCGGCTTCCGCGCTGACCACCTACGTCACCCCCGGCCGAGCAGGGCCTGACGCTCGGCGCCACGCCCGAGGGCCCCGCCGCCGGTGCCCGGCCAGACCCCCGCTGACCCCGGCTGCGAGCGCTGACGCCATGAAGTCCTGGAAGGTCCAGAAGTTCTTCGGCGACCTGATCTACGACATGCGCAGCCGCGGCCTGCTCCCGCTCGCCGCCCTGCTGGTCGTGGCGATGATCGCCGTGCCGATGTACCTGGCGAGCCAGGGCACCGACGCGGTTCCTCCGGCGAGCGTCGCCGGTCGACGCCGCCGATCTCGCGCCCGAGAACCAGCAGGCCGTCGTCGCCTACGAGCCCGGCGTCCGCGACTACAAGGAGCGCCTCTCCGAGCAGCAGGAGAAGGACCCCTTCATCCAGCAGTTCACGGTCTCCGAGAAGGCGACCAGCGAGCTCGAGCAGTCAACCGATGGATCCGGCGGCGGTGCCGACGGCTCCCGACACGGGCTCGACCGGCGGCACCACGGACACCGGGGGCTCGACGGGGGCGACCACGGGTGGCTCCACCGGCTCCGGCGATGCGAAGCCCGACACCGGCGGCGACACGGGCACCCGTTACTTCTACTACGAGTCGGATGTCCTGGTCGGCGAGCTCGGCCAGCCTCCGAAGCGGATCAACCGCGTCCCGCGCGTCGAGCCGCTGCCGAGCAGGGATACGCCGGTCGTCCTGTACATGGGCGTGGCGAACGAGGGCAAGGTCGCCGTGTTCTCGGTCTCCCGGGACGTCGTCGGTGTCACGGGCGGCACCTGCAGCCCCTCGCCGGAGTCCTGCCAGCTGCTCGCGCTCGAGAAGGGCAAGACCGCGGAGCTGAGCTACGCGTACGCCAACAAGGTCTTCAGCCTCAAGGTCGCCGACATCCGCCTCCGCGTCACGCGCAAGCCGCCCAAGCGCTGAGCGACCGCATCCGGCCGGGCGCTGCGCTTCATTAAGTGAAGCTATCGGCGCTATGCTGAATTTCGATGTTCGACGACCAGTGCCCTGTATGCCGCACGGCTGAGGTGATCTCGGGCAAGTGGACGCTCCTGATCATCCGAGACCTCGCCGACTCCTCGCTGCGCTTCTGCGAGATCGAGCGGAGCCTGGAGGGATCAGCCCCCGGACCCTGTCGCTGCGCCTGCGCGCCCTCGAGGAGCAGGGCGTCGTCGAGCGCCGCACCTTCCCTGAGGTTCCCCCGCAGGGTGGAGTACGCGCTGACGGACAAGGGCCGCGCGCTCGTCCCGCTGATCGAGGACATGCGCACCTACGGGAACCGCTGGCTGCCCGCGCCCGAGCGCGGCGCCACGCCGGCGCCCGTCTAGCCCGCCGCCGGGCGAATTTGGAGTAGGGCGGGGTATCGATTCCCGCTCGCCCTCCGTCTTGTGTTCGAAGGGCAGGCACAGAGCCCGCCCCAAGACACAGGAGGACAGGCGATGACCAACATCCTCGTCACCCCCGAGCAGCTTCAGTCGGTTTCGAGCCAGCTGAACGCCGGGGCGGCCAACATCGAGTCCCAGCTCTCACAGCTGGCAGCCCAGGTGGCACCGCTGCAGTCAGAGTGGCGCGGCGTCGCCCAGGCGCAGTTCGAGGCCCTCTGGGCCGAGTGGCAGCACTCCGCAGCGGGCATCCAGCACGCCCTCCACGGGATCTCGCAGCTGACCGCATCCGCCGGCGCCAACTACGCCGACACCGAGCAGGCGATCGCCGCGAGCTTCGGGCGGTAGTCATGCCTCAGACCGACGTCGACACCGCAACGCTGCTGGTCAGCGGCGAGCAGCTGGCCGGTCTCTGCCCTGAGATCGCCAGCTCGCTCGCCGGGCTGACCTCCGCCGCCTCTTCGGCGTCGAGCGGCGGCCACGGCGAGCTCGCCGCTGCCGCCTCGGGGTTCGCTGAAACCTGGTCTCAGTCGCTCGCCGACCTCGAGGCCGCCACGGGGAACCTCGCGCAGAACGTGCAGGTCGCAGCCGGCAACTACGAGGTTGCCGACCGGCTTCCGGGAGGCTGATCGAGATGTCGGAAGGAGTGGGAATCGAGATCCCCGAGGGCTCGCCCGGGGCGCTCGAGGCCGGCGCGGGGTCGCTGAAGTCGGTCGGAGGGGCGCTCGAGCGGGTGCACTCGGGCCTGCTCGCCGCGACACCCGTCTGGTTCGGGACGGCCGGGCCGGCCTACTGGACCGCTCGCGAGTGGAGGGCCTCGGCCGCGGATTCCGCGGTGAACTCGATGGGCCGGGCGGCCCAGGCCCTCAAGCGGGCGGCCGGCGTCCTGCGCGAGGCGAAGCAACGGGCTCGCCAGGCCCTTGAGGAAGGACAGCAGGCGCTGGCCGCGAGGGAGCGGGCCGAGGCCGCCCACGCTCAGGCACTCGCCGACCAAGCCGCAGCGCAATCCCAGATCGACAGCCTGACGAACCCGATCACCGGGGTCGCGAATCCGCTCGAGGACCCGGGCGGGGTCCGGATGAACGCGGCGACCACCGCCCTGGCCGCGGCACAGCAGGGCCAGGCGGACGCCCAGAGTGCATACGCCACGGCCCAGTCACAGCTCGACGACGCCCGCGCGAAGGCCGAGAAGGCCCACGAGCTCTGGAACGACGAAGGCCTGCGCACCGCGGCCGAGCTGAACGGGCTTGCCGGCACCGCCGGCAGCATCTCCAGCATCATGGGGGCTCCCAGGGCGAGCGCGGTCAGCGCGCCGATCCCGACCTGGGCCAAGTTCCCCGGGAGGCTGCCCCCTGGGGCTTCCGGCTACCGCGACAACTGGGCAGCCGGTGCCGCACCGTTCGTTCCCAGCCTCAATCCCTTCGCGCCCGCCTCGACGCCCGAGCGCCTGACGCGGGAGGAGCGGGAGCAGATCGCCGCGGAGCAGGCGGATCAGGGCTTCCAGCTCGCCGACGTCCCGGAGACGGCTCTCAACACCGGCGCGGGGGTGACCGACGCCCTTGGATCCATACCCGTCCCGGTGCCTCACTTCTCCGCGGGCGGATACAGGGGCATGGGGTTCCCCAGCATCACCTTCAAGCGGGAGGACATCGAGGTCACCGAGACGATTCGAGAGGACGTCTTCCAAATCGAAGTGAACGAAGACTCTCCCGAATACAAGGGGGCCAAGGGCGCCACCGATGTCGCCAGCACCATCCGGAACGGCAAGAAGCTCTGGGACTGGAGCGAGAAGCCCTAGAGCCCGTCCTTGCAAGTGTCCCTGCACGGAAGGGAGCCACCCCGTCCGGGCGAACTCTTGATGCGTGACCACGCTTGAGAGCACCAGCGAGCGCCTCGAGGAAGCGCTTCGGCGGCTGGCGGTAGAGGCCGCGGACCTGTTCGAGGACCTGCTCGCGACCGGGGCGGAGCTTCCCTTCGACCTCCAGGTCTCGGAGTCCGAGGAGGGCGCCCTGCCGATGTACAGCTACGCGCCGCTGACCGGCCAGTTCATCGGCGAGCACGTCGCCGAGCTGCGCCGGCTCGAGGCGTTCGTCGAGGTTCGGGAGATGAGCTCCGAGGAGGTCGCCACCGGCTTCCTGGTCGGGCTCTGGGACGGCCGCAGCGAGTTCGACATCGCCGGCGACCGCCTCGCGGGCGCGATCGACGGCGTGCTGTCGAGCGTCGGCCTCGAGCGGGGCGGACGTGACTCCCGGCGGGCGAGGTGATCGTGCCGCTGATCGGCTTCCACATGCCCGCCGACGAGATCGTGCTCGACGGTGTGCGCATCGTTCGCGCCGAGACACGGTCGCCGACGCGCCCGCTCGAGGCGGGCGGCCCCAAGACCTTCCTGGCGATCGTCACCTGCGGGTTCGCGGACGTCGCCCCGGCGGCCGCGGTCGCCGACGACCTTCGCCGCGCGCTGCGCACGCTTCGCCTCTTCCGCCCCGGCGGCGTCGGGCTCGCCGCCCACGCATGGGTGCGCCGCGCCGACGGCTGGGAGCGCTTCGGCACCGGCGCCGGCCGCGCCCGCAAACGGCGGCTACAGGCTGACCGGCAACGAGGTCGACGAGCTGACGAGCTTCTCCAGCGCCGCTCACCGAGCGCGGGGCGCGCATGCCCTCGCTCGCCTGGGCGATCTCGCGCTTCGAGCTCGGAAACGAGCGCGCCTCGCTGATCGAGGCGCTGAGCGACTACCTGCTGGCCCTCCGCGGCCTGCTCGAGGGCGGCGGCACCACCGGCGCCGGCCTCAGCGCCCGCGTCGCGGCGCTGGCCTGCGAAGGCAGCCGAGGAGCGCGAGGACGCCCGGGTATGCGTCGAGCGAGCACTTCAGATCGAGCGCAAGCTGATGAGCGGCGCCCGCTACCGGCCCGCGGCCGGCGCGTCGCCGCTGGAGGTGATCGCCGAGCTCGAGGAGCTGCTCCGCCGCCTGCTCAAGGGCCTCGCGACTGGCGAGCTGAGCGGCGACCTCCGCTCGGAGGCCGACGGATCCTGCTGTCCGAGGGGATGCAGGGCTCGAACAGCGGCATTGCGGGCTCGGGCATGCAGGGAGCGAGCGCGGCGCCCGAGCAGACGATGGGGGAGACCGCCGAGTGGCGAATTCCCGACCCAGTCGCCGACGACGACCTGGTCATTCACAGGGCTTCCGACGAGGCCGAAACCGAGACGCGGAGGTCGCGCACGAGATCGCGCACGAGGGCGCCCAGGCGACGGACGCCACGAGGATCGTGGTCGACGGACGTCGAACTTCCTGACATCGTGAGCGACGAGCCCAAGACCGCAAGCCCAGGCCCGAGCCTCGAGACCGAGGACGCAGCCGGCCAGGCCGACTGGTTCGCCTCGTGCCGACGGCGAGCTCGAATGGCCCGCGTTCGCGAGCCCGCGCCGCGGGCGCCCCGACGAGCACCACGAGCTCGACAACGACGCCACCGAACGGGTCGCCTACCTCTTCCCGGTGCCCGACGCGACCGACTGGGACGTCGGCGAGCTGAGCTACGAGCGCAAGCGCTCCAGCTGACCTCCCCGCCGGGCCCGCGTCATCCCTACTCTGGCCGCATGCGTCGACTCGCGCTTGCACTGACCCTCTCCTGCGCTGTGCGCTGCGTCCGCCGCCCCCGTCGCCCAGGGGGCGCCCCAGGCCGGCACGAGCGTCGTCGGCGGAGGCAACGCGCGCCGCGGCATCGTTCCCCTCGACGGTCTCGATCAAGCTCGGCAAGGGCCTCTGCACGGGGTCGGTGATCTCGCCGACGACGGTCCTCACGGCCGGCCACTGCCTGGAGAAGGTGCCGGCGCCGCAGATCACCGTGCGCGCCAACTCGCCCTCCGCCTTCTCCGGCGGCGAGGTGATCGGCGTGACCTCAGCCGTCCGCCACCCCGGCTTCTCGCTCGGGCTGCAACGGGACAGTCAACGACGTGGCCATCCTGAAGCTTGCGTTCGCGACGACCGCGCCGCCGATCGCGATGGCGACCGCCGCCGAGGACGCGGCCCTCACGGCCCCGGGAGCGACGATGACGATCGCGGGCTTCGGCCGGCTCAGCCCGAACCTCCTCAAGGACTCCGGGGCCGGACGGCTGCGCTCGGCAGTGACCTACACGCGGCCGAACTGCACCGGGCCGAGCTATCGCCGCTTCAGCACCGTGACCATGGTCTGCGCGGCCGGGCCAGCCCTTCGCGGTCGCCAGCTCCGGCAGGAAGAAGCGCCAGATCCAGCGCACCACCTGCTTCGGCGACAGTGGCGGCCCGCTGCTGGCCGACACGCCCGCCGGCCCGCGCCTGCTTGGGCGTCACGTCCTACGGAGGCCTCTACCCGCCGAACTTCGGCTTCGTCGCCTGCGGCCTCAAGGGCTTCCCCGACGTCTACATGCGGGTGTCGGCGTTCCAGGGCTTCATCACGCCGTACCTGTAGGAGTGGCGCATCTCTCGATGTCCGTGTCCGCAGACGGCTTCGTCGCCGGACCCAATCAGGACGAGGACAATCCGCTCGGCGTCGGCGGAAGAGAGGTGCACAGGTGGCACATCGATGAGGGGCCCGAGAGCGGCGGACACCCAGTCAACCAGCAGGTGAAGTCGGAGATGATGGACGGGATGGGCGCCTTCATCATGGGGCGCAACATGTTCGGCCCGATCCGCGGCGAATGGGGCGACTCGGACTGGAAGGGCTGGTGGGGAGACGACCCGCCGTACCACGCTCCGACCTACGTCCTCACCCACCACGCCCACGATCCGATCGAGATGGAGGGAGGCACGACCTTCCACTTCGTCACCGACGGGATCGAGTCGGCCTACGAGCAGGCAAAGGAGGCCGCCGGAGACCAGGACATCTCCATCGCCGGCGGCGCCTCATGCGCCCAGCAGGCCCTCAAGGCCGGGCTGGTCGACGAGATCGACCTCCAGGTGTGCCCGGTGATCCTCGGCGCGGGGGAGCGGCTCCTCGACGGCTTCGAGCCGGGAGAGCCGGAGCTCGAGCTGGTACGCGTGCTCGAGGCCCCCGGCACGATCCACATCCGCTACCGGGTGGTCAAGTAGCACGCTCGTCCCACAGCTCCTCCTGAACATCTGACCGGAAAGCGCCCAATTGGGCGAATCCTCCCGACAGTACTCAATTTTTCGCGTTCGTTTGCCGATGGATAGCCCACGGCTCAACAAAGGGGAGGAACCCGAATGAACGCGCATCGTCGCCTCGTACTGCTTGCCGCACTGGCACTCCCGCTGCTCGCGCTGCCCGCCTCAGCGCAGGCGTCCCACATCATGGGCGGCTCGATGGAGCTCCGGGTCGCCGACGACCGCCTCCAGGGGACGATCACATACTCCGAGCGCGACGACTGCACGGTCGGGGAGGACGCTTTCGCGTTGACCGTGACTTTCACGGATCCCTCCGGCAACCAGGGTTCCGTCGAGTCCCGACCACCTACGTGCGCTGCATCCCAGGGCAGATCACCATTTCCGGAAGCTTCGACTTCGACATCGGGACGGACATCTTTCCGTTCGATCAGCCGCTCGTCGTCGAGGACGGGGTCTACCGCGCCGAGTACGGAAGCTGCTGCCGGATCGACGGGATCGAGAACGGCGGCGAGGACACCAGCTTCGCCGCCCAGGTGACCCGCAACGGGACGACCCCTTCCGCGTCGCCCGGCGTTCGGCTCGCTGCCGGTGACGGGAGTCGCGAAGGGGTTCGAGTACCGGCAGAACGTCAACGCCTTCGACACGGACACCCCGCTGGCCTATGTGAGCCAGATCGGCACGCCGACCGGGCCGGCCTTCGACGTCGTCACCTACGAGACGAACGGCGACGTCGTGATCCCGGCCTCGGTGACCTCGACCTTCCTGCCCGACCCTCCGGACCCGATGGCCTGCGACCCGGACGGAAATTGCTCGCTCTACGTCTACAAGGTCCGGGTCACCGACGCGGCCGGCAACTACTCCGAGCGCGACGTGCTCCTGTTCGTCACCGACGACAACACGCCGCCGTTCTTCCAGGGTCTGCCGGCGTCGGTCGAGGTCGCCGCCGGAGGAGACGCCGTGATCGACTTCACGGCGGCCGACAACGAGGCGCCCCAGACGGTCACGCGTCTCGTCCGGTCCGCTGCCGCCCTGGGCGAGCATGTCGACGACGCCGGGAAACCCGGCGACGGTCGCAGCTGACGCTGAGCCCGCCCGCGGCCGCAGCGGGGACCACGGAGACGATCTCGCTCGACGCGTTCGACGACCATCCCGGAGGTCCCGCTGAGCGCCTCCGCGGCGCTGCGGGTGACCGATCCAGGCCGACGCGCCTGCCCCGACGCCGCCGCCGCCCGCCGGCGACGCCTGCCGCGCCGAGCAGGGACTGCTTCTTCGGCCAGCAGGTGACCATCGAGGGCACCGACGGCGCGGACCGGATCGCCGGCACGCCCGGGCCCGACGTGATCTTCACCGGCGCCGGCGACGACGAGATTCTCGGCGGCGGCGGCGACGACCTGATCTGCGCCGGTGCCGGCGAGGACACGGTCAAGGCTGGAGTCGGGCGACGACCGGGTCAAGGGGGCCGGCGGCGATGACCGGATCTCCGGCGCGAGGCCGGAGACGACTGGCTCAGGGGAGGCCCCGGGGACGACCGGATCCACGGCGGCCCCGGACGCGACCGGCTGATGGGCAACAGCGGGTGCGACCGCCTCTTCGGCGGCCCCGGTTGGACGTGCTGCTCGGCGGGCCAGGCACCGACCGCGTCCGCGGCCGGGCGGGGGAGATTCGCGAAGAGGACTGAGCGAGGCTCAGGTCATGTGCCTGAGCCCGTCGCCATGGCGGTTCGCTCCGCCTCGGTGGCGAACAGGTAGCGGTCGATCTTCAGCAGGCCCTCCAGGTCGTGGATGTCCTCGTCCATGTAGGGGATGCGGATGACGCCCTGGGCGCTGCAGCTCGCGGGCCAGGTGGTCGATGTTCTCGGCGTCTCGGGCGGCGAGTGCCTGGTAGTCGGCGAAGTTGGCGGCGACGCGCTCGGCGAGATCGTCACCCAGGGGCTTTCGCAGCTCGTCGGTCACCTCGCCCCCGGCGAGGTCGGCGTCGGTCTCGTAGTGGACCTTGTTGACGATGACGCCGCCGACCGGGAGCTTCGCCTCGACCAGCTTGCGGTGGAAGTAGACGGCCTCCTCGATCGGCTCGCCCTGCGGGCCGCAGACGATCAGGAACGCCGTCGCCGGGTCGCCGAGCAGCTCGTTGACGCGCTCGGCGCGCTCGCGGAAGCCGTCGACCATCCCGCTCATCGCCTGGAAGAACTCGCTCAGGTCCGACAGCAGGTCGATGCCGGTGACGCGCTTCAGGACGCTGAACATCATCGAGCTGCCGCGGCCGACGACCTTCGTGGCGAGCCCGGTCGGCTTCATGAAGAGCTGCATGCCCCTTCCCTCGATGAACTGCGTCAGCCGCTTGGGGGCGTCGAGGAAGTCGAGAGCGTTCCGCGAGGGGGGCGTGTCGAGCACGAGGTAGTCGTAGGGGCCCTCCTGGTCGATCTCGTAGAGCTTCTCCATCGCCATGTACTCCTGGCTGCCGGCGAGGGCGTTGGAGATCTGGCGGTAGATCCGGTTCTGGAGGATGCGGTCGCGGGTCTCCTCGTCCTCGGCGTGCTTTCGGACCAGCTCGTCGAAGGTCGCCTTCGCGTCGAGCATCATCGCCCAGAGCTCGCCGCTTCATCTCGACCCCGGCGCGCTCGAACAGCGCGGGATCGACCTGCCGCGGCTCGTTGCCGAGCTCCTCGAGGCCGAGCGAGTCGGCGAGCCGCTTGGCGGGGTCGATCGTCAGCACGGCGACCTTGCTGCCTCGCGCCGCGAGCCCGGCGGCGAGCGCGGCCGAGGTCGTCGTCTTGCCGACGCCGCCCGACCCGGCGCAGATCGCGACCCTGCTTGCCCGCGAGCATGTCGCCGACGTTGGGCATCTCGTCAGACGGCCTCGGCGAGCCCGCGGAGCGCGGCCAGGTCGAGGCGTCGGCTGGAAGACGAAGGGCAGGGTCCTGACCGGCGTCGCGGACGCTGGCGCTCGAGCCGCTCGAGCTGCTCGGCCTGCGATCGCCTGCGGCGGCTGCTGCGAGAGCGCGGCGCGGATCGGCGGCGTGGGGAGGGCCCTCGGTCAGGTCGAGCACGCGCGCCAGCTTCGACGCCTCGTCCGCGTGAAGCGCTCGGGGTACATCGCGTTCATGTAGACGCGGTCCACGGAGATGCCCGACCTCGCCGGTCAGCTGGCGCTCGAGCGAGCGCCGACTCGTTCACCGGCATCTCCTCGGGCAGCGAGACGATCGCGACGCCGGTCGTCTCGTGATCGGTGATGAAGGCGTCGAGCGTGGATCGCCTGCGAGTGGACGGGGCCGACGCGGGCGATCCCGGCGAACGTCCGCGGCGTCTGCAGGAAGCCGACGCCGTGCCCGGTGGCGGGCGCGTCGACGATCACGAGGTCGTAGGTCGCCGCCCTTCTTCACCTTGCGGTCGTCCTGGGCGAGCTCCCAGACCTTTCCGATCGTGACCAGCTCCTTCAGGCCCGGGCGTGGCCGCGGCGAGGTAGGTGAAGATCCGCGAGCGCACCAGCAGGTCGCGCATCGCCCGCACCTTGAGCTGGAGCAGCAGGTACTCGCGCAGGCTCTCGTCGGGGTCGATCGAGATCGCCCACAGGTTGTCGGCGACCTTCACCTCGTTGAAGCCGACGGCGCCCACCTTGAAGACGGACGAGGCCTTCTCCTGGGAGGAGACCTCGCAGACGATCGTCCGCTTGCCCATGCGCGCGCCGCGGCCAGCCCGAGGGCGATCGAGACCGTCGATTTGCCGACGCCTCCCTTGCCGGTGACGAAGACCAGCCGCTTGTCGAATAGGTCAGGCACGCGAGATTCCGGGCGGATTCTCCCAGTGCAGCGGGAAGGAAACGCGGCCTCGGCGTGCGAAATATCCGCTCAGATGAGCTCCGACTCGACGCGCAACAAGAAGACCTGCAAGGCCCCCATGCAGTCACCGGCGCCCGCCAAGGTGATCGCGTTCGCCAACCAGAAGGGCGGCGTCGCCAAGACGACGACCGCGCTGAACCTGGCCGTCGCGTTCAAGGAGTCCGGCCACAGCGTGCTCGCGGTCGACATGGACCCGCAGGGCAACCTGACCATGAGCCAGGGCGTCGACCCCGACAAGGTCGAGAAGAGCATGTTCGACGTGCTCGTCCACCGCATCCCGCTCAAGGAGATCATCGTCGAGCGCGAGATCGACGTCGCCGTCGCCTCGATCGACCTCGCCGGCGCCGAGATCGCGATGAGCGCCCAGATCGGCCGCGAGCGCTCGCTGCAGAAGGCGATCGACGCCGTGCGCGACGACTACGACTTCGTCTGCATCGACACCCCGCCGAGCCTGGGCCTGCTGACCGTCAACGCCCTGACCGCCGCCGACAAGGTGATCGTCCCGGTCCAGTGCGAGTACCTCTCGATGCGCGGGCTCGTCCAGCTCCAGAACACGCTGACGATGATCCGCGAGAACCTGAACCCCGGACGTCGAGATCGAGGGGATCCTGCCGACGATGCTCGACTCCCGCACGGTCCACGCCAAGGAGGCCGTCGAGATCCTCGAGGAGAACTTCGGCGACCTGGTCTTCCAGTCGCGCATCCGCAAGGCGATCAAGTTCGCCGAGGCGCCGGTCCGCGGCACCTCCGTCCTCAAGTACGACCCGGACGGGAACGCCGCCAAGTCCTACCGCGATCTCGCCGAGGAGGTCCTGACCCATGGCTAGTAAGAAGCGCGCCAGCATGCGCGAGGGCCCCCTCGCCGACCTCTTCCGCTCCACCGACGAGTCCGTCGGCGAGGACGAGGTGCGCGTCACCGCGACCCGCGAGCCACCACGACCGCACAGGTCGAGGTCGCCGTCGCCGAGCCGTGAGCCCGAGGCAGCCGCGCGTCGAGGCCGAGGTCGTCGAGCCCGAGCCCAGCGCGTCGAGCCCGAGCCCGAAGCAGTCGTCGAAGTCGAGGCGCCGCCCGTCGAGGAGCGCCGCGTCGTCACCGCCAAGGAGGGCCCGCTCGAGCGACGCCACGCTGGCGCCCCACACCGACCCGATGGTCGAGGAGGTCGATCGAGCGCGAAGCGCAGCAAGCCGCGCAGCCTCGAGGTCGACGAGGAGCGCCGGCCGGATCCGAGCACGAGGGCCTCGCAGCGCCTCATGGGCGGCGGCGCAGCGCCGAGGACGGCCCCGCCTTCGGCCGCGACGAGCCCAACACCGCCCGCCAGGCGACCGTGCCCCGCAGCCACAACGCCGTGCTTCGCGTGGTCGGAGTCGGCGGCGCCGGCGTCAACGCCGTCAACCGCATGGTCGAGGCCCAGGTGCCCGGCGTCGAGTTCGTCGCCATCAACACCGACCTTCAGTCCCTGCAGAACTCCAGCGCCGACGCGACGCTCCACATCGGCTCCGAGCTGACCCGCGGCCTCGGCTCGGGCTCCGACCCCCGCGTCGGCTACCGCGCCGCCTACGACGAGCAGGACAAGATCAAGTCGCTGCTCGCCGGGTCGGACATGGTCTTCATCGCCGCCGGAGCCGGCGGCGGGACGGGCACCGGCGCGGCCCCCGTCGTCGCCAAGCTTGCCCGCGACGTCGGCGCGCTCACCGTCGCCGCCGTCACCAAGCCCTTCGTGTTCGAGGGCGCCCGCCGCGCCGCCCAGGCCGAGGAGGGCATCGCCGCCCTCGGCGCCGAGGTCGACACGCTGATCGTCGTCCCGAACGAGCGGCTGCTCCAGATCCTCGAGCGCAAGACCGCGATCACCGACGCCTTCCGCGTGGCCGACGACGTGCTGCGCCAGGCCGTCCAGGGCATCAGCGACCTGGTGATGCTGCCGGGCCTGATCAACCTCGACTTCGCCGACGTCCGCACCACGATGATCGAGTCCGGCGACGCGATCCTCGGCATCGGCATGGGGATCGGCGAGCACCGCGCGGTGCTCGCGGCCGAGAAGGCCGTCGCCTCGCCGCTGCTCGACACCAACGTCGAGGGCGCACAGTCGCTGCTCCTCTCCATCACCGGCGGGCCCGACCTGTCGCTGATCGAGGCGAGCGAGGCCGCCCAGGTCGTCCAGGAGGCCGCCCACCCCGACGCCAACATCATCTTCGGCGCCAGCGTCGACGAGGACCTGGACGAGCAGGTCTGGGTCACGGTCATCGCCACCCGCTTCGACACCCCCTTCAGCCACCGCCCGCGGCGCGACCGCCGCGACGAGCCGCGCGAGCCGCGCGAGCTGCGGCGAGGCGCGACCCGGTCGAGCCCTACGACCAGCGATGGGCCGGCCCGCTCGGCGCGCCTGCGAGAGCGCCGACGAGATCTACGGTGACGGCAACCGCGGGCCGCGGCCAGGACCGCCGCCCCGCGATGCCCGGCTCCACGAACGGAGGGCTCGTCCTCGACGTGCCCGAGTTCATCCCCGGCCACTGACGGCACTCAGCCAAGCGCGCCGTAGGCTGACCCCGTGAGTAGCACGGGGAGTGGTGGCTGCGGGGCACCCCGCGACGGCCGAGGCCGGCGCGGAGGTGCTGCGCGAGGGCGGGAACGCGGTGGACGCCGCGGTCTGCGCCGTGCTCACCTCGTTCATCGCCGAGAGCCCGCTGACCGGCCTCGGGGCCGGCGGGTTCATGCTTGTCCACGATCCCGCGCGGGACGGAGCACGAGCGAGACGTGCTGGTCGACTTCTTCGTCGCGGCCGGCGGGTCCGACGGCGCCGAGCGGGGCTCCGAGCTGGTTCCGATCGACGTCGACTTCGGCGACACGACGCAGGTCTTCAACGTGGGCGCGGCCTCGTGCGGCGTGCCCGGGCACGCCCGCCGGGCTCGAGTCGTGGCTTCCGAGCGCTACGGGTCGGTGCCGCTCGAGCGCCTGGTCGCGCCCGGCGTGCAGCGCCGGCGCGCGAGGGGATCACGCTCACCGCCGAGGCACGCGCTACTTCCACGAGATCCTGCACCCGATCCTGACCTCCACACCCGAGGCGGCGGCGCTCTACGCGCCCGAGGGCCGGATGCTGGTCGAGGGCGACAGCTTCCGCTTCCCGGACGCCGGGGATGCGCTCGAGCGGTTCGCCGCCGAGGGCGCCGAGCCCTTCTACACGGGCGAGATCGGCGAGGCCGTGTGCGGACTGGGTGCGCGAGCGCGGCGGGACCCTCGGGCGCGGACGACCTGGCGGCCTACGAGCCGATCGAGCGGGAGCCCGTCCACGCGCGGTTCCGCGGAGCCGACGTGCTCACGAACCCGCCGCCGTCATCGGGCGGGATCCTGATCGCCTACGCGCTGGAGATGCTCGAGGCGCTGGGCGACCGCACCGGCGGTCGAGCAGCTCGTCGCGGCGACGGAGGCGGCCAACGAGCAGCGCACCGACGAGTTCGCCGAGGGCCTCCACGACGAGGACTTCGTCCTGAGGCTGCTCGACAGCGGCCCCGAAGGGGGACAGCCTCGGGTCCACCACCCACCTCGCCGCTCTGGACGCCAACGGCATGTGCGCCTCGGTCACCTGCTCCAACGGCACCGGCTCGGGGCTGATCGTCCCCGGCACCGGCGTGCACGTCAACAACATGCTCGGCGAGGAGGACCTGAACCCCGGCGGATTCCACCGGATCCCGCCCGGCCGCCGGGTCAGCTCGATGATGGCCCCGACCGTCGCCCTGCGCGACGGCGAGGTCGTGCTCGGCCTCGGCAGCGCCGGCTCGAACCGAATCCGCTCGGCGATCCTCGACGTGGCGGTCCGGGTCATCGAGCAGGGGATGGACGCCGCCGAGGCGGTCGCGCTCGCCCAGGATCCACTTCGAGGACGGCCGCGTCCAGGCCGAGCCCGGCGTCGACGAGGCCGGCCTCGCGCGCGTCGAGGCGCCGCGGGATCCCGGTGGCCCGCTGGTGGCCGCGAACCTCTTCTTCGGCGGCGTCCAGGCCGTCGTCAGGGACCCGGAGACCGGCGAGTACTCCGGCGGAGGCGATCCGCGCCGGGGCGGCGCCGTGGCGTTCGCCTGAGCCCTTGCCGGGAGACGGCTTCGCCCTAAGTCGCGCCCATTGCGGCCGCCCAACATCAATCGCAGCAGCTTCGCTGCTGCTCAAAAGGAGTGCGGCCTTGGGGCGCTCAGCGCTCGAAGACGACGCGGCCGTTCGAGCGGGCGCGGTCGGCGACCAGCTCGCTCTGCTCCAGGGCCTCCTCGACGGCCCGCAGGGCGTCGGCGAGCAGCTCCATGCGCTCGTCCTCGTCGCGGGTCTCGAGCAGGAGCTGCTTGGTCTCGTCGGGCAGCTCGATCCGCGCGGCGATCGCGTAGGCCGACGCACCCTCGAGCTCGCCCGGGTCCGGGCGCTCGCCCGTCGCGCGCTCGGCCAGCTCGGCGAAGGCCTCCCGGGCCGCCTCGGCGCCGATCTCGTCCTCGGCGCCGGCGCTCGTCCGCGATCACGTCGACCTCGGCGGCCGGGTACTCGGGCGCCTCGAAGCGGTCGAGCACCTTGAACGGGGCCTCGCCGCTGACGACGATGTCCAGCTTGCCGTCGTCCGACGGTCCAGCACCTCGTCGACGCGGGCGGTGCAGCCGATCGAGCGGGCGCCGTCACCGTCGCGCAGGACGATCCCGAACGGCTCGCCCTCGTCCAGCGAGCGCCCGACCATGCGCTTGTAGCGCTCCTCGAAGATGTGCAGCGGGATCCGCTCGCCGGGGAGGAGGACGAGGGGCAGCTCGAAGATCGGCAGCTCGTGCTCGTGACATCCCGGACAAGTCTAGGACGGCGCGATCGCCCCGGGCCCGTTTGACGATATGTTGATCCGTCCTTTACGGCTGCGCGCAAGGGTCACTTCGAGATGGTCCTCCTGATGCTGTTCGCCTTCGTCGCCGGCGCGGGCACGGCGCTCTCCCCCTGCGTGCTGCCGATCCTGCCCGCCGTGCTCTCGGTCGGCGTCACCGGAGGCCGCCGCCGGCCCGCTCGGCGTCGTCACGGGGCTCGCGCTCTCGTTCACCTTCGCGACCGTCGCCCTCGTCTACGTGATCGACGCGCTCGGCCTGCCCGACGACATCGCCCGCACGATCGCGATCGTCGTCCTGTTCGGCTTCGGCATCTCGCTGCTGATCCCGCCGATCGGGGACCGGATCGAGGCCTTCGCCTCGCGGATCGCGCCCGGCCCGGCGCGCTTCCGCGGCGAGGGCTTCGGCTCGGGCCTCGTCGTCGGCGCCAGCCTCGGCCTCGTCTACGCGCCGTGCGCCGGGCCGATCCTGGCCGGCGTCATCACCGCCTCGGCCGCCCAGGACTTCGAGGCCGGCCGCCTCGCGGTCGCGCTCTCCTACGCGGTCGGCTCGGCCCTCGTCCTCTACGCGCTGCTGCTCGGCGGGCGGCAGGCTCTCGGACCGGCTCGCGCCGATCCGGGGCCAGGTCCAGATGGCGATGGGCGCGCGTGATGATCCTCGTCGCCGTCGCGATGACCGCCGACCTCGACACCCGCTTCCAGACCGCGATCGCCGACGACCTGCCCGTCGTTCCTGGTCAACCCCACGGGCGACCTCGAGGAGAACGAGGCGATCGCCTCCGACCTCGACTCGGTCAGCCCGCACGGCGGCGGGGGAGCCGAGGAGGCCGGAGCGCCTCCGAGCTCGACGAGGGCGAGCCGCTCCCCGCGCTCGGCCTGGCACCCGACTTCACCGCGCACTCAGTCGCTGGTTCAACACCGCGGACAACTCGGCCCTGACGATGGACGGCTGCGCGGCCAGGTCGTCCTGATCGACTTCTGGACCTACACCTGCATCAACTGCATTCGCACGTTCCCCCATCTGAAGGCCTGGGACGAGAGTACCGCGACGACGGCCTGACGATCGTCGGGGTCCACGCCCCCGAGTTCCCGTTCGAGCGCGACGCCGGCAACGTCTCCGACGCGATCGACCAGAACGGGATCGAGTACCCGGTCGTCCAGGACAACGACATGGGCACCTGGAACGCCTACGGCAACCAGTACTGGCCGGCCAAGTACCTGATCGACGCCGAGCGGCCAGGTCCGCTACGTCCACTTCGGCGAGGGCGAATACGACGAGACCGAAGCCGCGATCCGCACCCTGCTCCGCGAGAAGGGCGACGAGGACCTCGGCGGCGACGCCTCGAAGGTGCAGGGCGAGGAGGCCAACCCGGCGCGACACGCACCCCCGAGACCTACCTCGGCGCC
This sequence comes from uncultured Solirubrobacterales bacterium, assembly GCA_963839875.1. Classification (GTDB taxonomy): domain Bacteria; phylum Actinomycetota; class Thermoleophilia; order Solirubrobacterales; family 70-9; genus CAVUAT01. The sequence goes on along the minus strand of CAWIWP010000004.1, from coordinate 171,130 downwards.
CTCCGCGCCGAGGGCTGGGCCAACGGCCCGATCCGGCCGGGCGAGCAGGAGCTTCGGCGACGCACCCGGCCGCCTGTCCGCCGAACGAGTTCGCCTTCTCCGGCGACTGGACGATCACCGGCGACGGCGCCGCCTCGCGGCGACGGCGCCGGCGATCAGCGCCGAGCTTCGGCGCCGAGAAGGTCTTCCTCGTCCTCGGCTCACCCGACGGCCCGCGCGACGTCGAGGTCCTGCTCGACGGAGAGCCGATCCCGGACCGCCTCGCCGGCGAGGACGTGCAAGAACGGGGTCGCGACCGATCGGCCCCCAGCGCCTCTACCGCCTGGTCGACCTGCCCGAGGCCGGGCAGCCACGCCTCGAGCTGCGCTTCGAGCCGGGGATCTACGGCTACGCGTTCACCTTCGGCTAGCAGCGACTCAGCGTCCCGGCGCGCTCGCTGACCAGAGCTGCATGGATGGCGGTAGCGGACCGAAAGCACGCAAGGCGAACAGCAGAGAGTCGTCTCGCGAGTCCGAAGCTTCGGCGAAGCCGTGCACAGGCGTCGACGATCAGGACCGATGGCAACGAGGACCAGGTGATCCCGCGAAGTCGAGTATCGCTCGTGCAAGTGGTGCGCTCGTTGCAACCCGACGTGCGATGGACGTGCTCTACCAGGACGGGCCGAGATCCGGTCCGAGTTTGGTTCAGGTATGGCCAGAGGACCGTGCGAATGCCTGGGAGCCGAACGTCTGCGCCTCGGAGCTCGCGGCTGTCCAGAGCAGACATACGCACGAACACGAACGCTGGGACGAGCAGTCGTGTGCCTGCTCGGTACCGTTGCTTGCGATCACGAACCCGAACAGGATCCGAGCGCTGGCCAGCCCCCGATGAGGAGCATTCGTCGACGCGACTTTGTGATCGGGATCGATCTCGGCCCGAAGAGCCGCAGGACTCAGCCTGGATCGGCGCCGCTCGCCCTCGTCGCCGCTCCGGCTTCTGCGATCGGACCCGTCTAGGGCTTGCGGCCGCTCAGCACCAGGTTGTAGAAGACCTGGGGCGGCAGGTAGGGCTCGAGCACCGCGTTGTCCACCTTCTGCAGGGCGAGGTAGCTGCGGAAGGCGAACTTGCGCCAGCCCCACGGGACCTCTTCGGGGACGGCGGTCGCCTCGAGGGTGCGCATCGTCCAGCCGTGCATGTTGGCGAGGAGCTCCTCGCCCTTCACGCGAACGGACCGAAGCCGCGCGGCCTCGACGAAGTTCGCGCAGGTCGCCGGGGGAGAAGGCGTGGACGTCGACCTCGCGTCTCCAGGGCGTGGCCGTTGCGTGTCGGCCTGGTCCTCGGAGTAGTCGCGCTCGGTGGCGCCGATCGCGCGGCGCCAGAGCGGGGCGGTGAGGAGGGCGGCGCGCTTCGGGCCGGCGGCGAGCATGTCGCCGTAGCGCGAGGGCTCGCCGCAGAAGGCGACGTATGCCGCCGGGGCGCAGCACGCGGTCGAACTCGCGAAAGGCCTTGCGCGAGGTCGGGGATGTGGTGCAGGACGGCGTGGCCGAAGACGAGGTCGAAGCTCGCGTCGTCGAAGGGGAGGGTCTCGGCCTCGGTGACCTCGGTCGTGCACCTTCAGGCCCAGGCGCTTCGCGTTCTCCTTCATCGCGCCTCAGCATTCCGGGCGAGATGTCGGTCGCGGTCGCGTTGCGGATCGCGCCCGCCTGGAGCAGGTTGAGCGTGAAGTAGCCGGTGCCCGTGCCGATCTCGAGGGCGTCGTCGAACGGGCCGACCTCCTTGGTGCCGAGCGCCTTGCGCATCTTGCGCCAGCACCTGCTCCTGGCCGATCTCGCCGTAGTCGATCCCCCACTTGGAGTCGTAGGTCTCGGCGGCGACGTCGTGGTAGCGCTCGTTGACGTCCTTGATGCGCTCGGGCGTGGCGGGGGCGTGGGCATCGGGGGCCGGAATGGTAGGCGGAGCGGCTCCGCGGAGCCGCGTGCGCCTATCGTCCCGCCGATGAACGACGAGGTCACTACGTCCAGGCCGACCAGCCCGAGGGGGTCCCGCCGCTCGAGCTGACGGGCGAGCGGACGCTGCCCGACGTGCCCGAGGAGAACTACTGGTACCGGCGCCACGTCGCCGTCTACGAGTGGATCGCCGAGCGCTGCCGAGGCGCTGCGGGTCGTGGACCTCGCGAGCGGCGAGGGCTACGGGTCGAACCTCCTCGCGGGCAGCCGCGCGCCGAGGTGATCGGCGTCGACGCGAACCCCGAGGCGTTCGAGCACGCCCGCATGCGCTACACGGGTCCCAACCTGAGCTTCCAGCGCGGCCTGGTCGAGGACTTCGACGAGCCGATGGACGCCGTCGTCTTCCTCCAGACGATCGAGCACATCCACGAGCCCGGGAAGCTGCTGGCGCAGATCGCGAAGGTCGCCCCCGTCGCCTACGTCTCGACGCCGAACCGGCTGACCCTCGCCGGCCCCGACGCCGAGAAGTCCGAGAACCCCTGGCACCTGGTCGAGTACGACATCGGCCAGTACCGCGAGCTGCTGGCGCCGCACTTCTCCTCGGTCGAGGTCCTGGGCCTCTTCCACGCCCGCAAGCTGAAGGTGCACGAGACGGCGATCAAGCTCGGCTGGGACCGCTTCCACAAGGCGACGCGCCTGACGAAGCCTTTCTACGACCGCTTCATCCCGGCGATCTCGGCGTCGGACTTCGCGCTGCGCGAGGGCGACGACGCCGAGCTCGCCAAGGCGCTCGACTTCGTGGCCGTCTGCCGTCGCTGATCCGCGTGACCGACTCCGCCGGCGACCTGGCGGTCGTCCTCCATTCAGCACATGCCCTATGTCGAGGGCTTCGGGACCTATCCCGTTCGGCGAGGAGTGGCTCTTCGACGCGGTCGCGCGCTCGCACCTGCCCGGTCCTGGCGGTCGCCGACCGGCTGACGATGACGGTGACCCCCGTGCTCGCCGACCAGCTCGAGGCCGACGGGGTGGGGGAGCGGATGCTGGAGTTCCTGAAGCGCCACCGGCTCGGGCGCCGCCGAGCGCGACGCCGCGGGCGCCGACCGGAGCTGCACGCGACGCCGCCGAGGCCGAGGCCGAGCACTACGCGGCGGCGATCGCGCGGCTCGACGAGCTCGGCGGGAACGCGCTCGGGCGCGTTCCAGGAGGCGGGCGCATCGGCGCGGGTCGCGCTGATGGCCTCGGCCGCCACCCACGCCGTGCTGCCGAAGCTCGCGACCCGCGCCGGGCGCCGGCTGCAGCTCGACGCGGGCCTGCGCTCGCACGAGCGCCGCTTCGGGCCGGCCGGCGGGCTGTCTGGCTGCCCGAATGCGCCTACGCGCCCGGGCGTCGAGGCGCTCGCTGGCCGAGCGGGGCGTCGACGTTACACCTGCCTCGACCAGAGCCCGCTACGAGGCGGGCCGTGAGGCTTTCGCCCCGCTTGCAGCTGCCCGGCGGGCCGGTCGCGTTCACGATCGACTGGCCCGCGGTCGAGCTCGTCTGGTCGAACGACGGCTATCCGTCCGCGCCGGAGTACCTCGAGTACCACCGGCTCTCGGGCGAGGGGAGCCGGCTTGTGGTCGATCTCCGGCGAGCCCTACGACCCGGCGGCGGCGCGCGAGCGCGCCGCGCGCCGACGCCCGCGCGTTCCTCGGCCGCCGTCCGCGAGCGGCTCGAGCGCTACACGGAGGAGACGGGCCGCCGCGGCCTCTGCGTGTTCGCGATCGACACCGAGCTGCTCGGCCACTGGTGGTCGGAGGGCCCGTGGTGGCTCGAGGAGCTGGTCGCCGCCGCCGAGCGGAGGCGAGGGCGTCGCGGATGCTGACGCTGCCCGAGGCGCTCGCCGAGCACGAGGCGGTCGAGCGCCCCGTGCACGAGGGCAGCTGGGGCGAGGGCAAGAGCCTCGAGACCTGGGACTCGCCCGGCGTCGCCGACCTGGTGTGGGGCGCGCGGCGCCTGGAGCTGCGGATGCTGCGGGCGATGGGCGATCCGGCGCTGGGCGCCGACGCGGCCGAGCGCGCAGCGCGCGAGCTGCTGGCCGTGCAGTCGAGCGACTGGGCCTTCATGGACCACCGCGGGCAGGCCGGCGACTACCCCTACAGGCGCACGCTCACGCACGCGGAGGCGATGCTGGAGGCCATAGACTCAGCCGACGGCGCCCGATCCGGAATGCGCAACCTCGCTCCCGATTTGAGCCTGGCGCCGCTGCTCGAGCCATGAACCCGCTGAACCTTGGCCCCGCCGACCATCCGACACGCGTGCTCGTCCTGAGCTGGGAGTACCCGCCCGCTGATCGAGGGCGGCCTCGCCCGCGCCGTCCGCAACCTCTGCGACGCCCTGGTCGAGCGCGGGGACCGAGGTCCACGTCCTCACGCGCGGCGGCGAGGAGTCGCCCGCCGAGGAGGAGATGAACGGCGTCCACGTCCACCGCGTCCGCGAGCCGACCCGCCCCAAGGACCTGAACGAGTTCGTCACCTGGGTCGAGCGGATGAACTCCGACATGCTCGCCGCCGGCGTCGAGCTCGGCGACCGCTTCGACTTCGACCTCGTCCACGGCCACGACTGGCTCGTCGCCAACGCCTGCGACCACCTCGCCAAGCGCTTCGACGTGCCGCTCGTCACCACGATCCACGCGACCGAGCACGGCCGCCACCAGGGCTGGATCAACAAGCACCCCCAGACCTACATCCACGGCGTCGAGCGCTGGATCACGAACCGCTCCGACCGCGTGCTCGTCTGCTCGACCTTCATGCGCGAGCAGGTCGTCGACGTCTTCGGCGTCCCGCCCGGCGCCGTCGAGGTGATCCCGAACGGGATCGACCCCGACGAGCTCCAGCCCCTCGACGACGCCGGGCTCCGCCGCCTGCGCTCGGAGTTCGCGAAGCCCGACGAGAAGCTGATCCTGCTCGTCGGCCGCCTGGTCTACGAGAAGGGCTTCCAGGACGCCCTCGACGCGCTGCCCGAGATCATCGAGCGGCTCCCCGACACGCGCTTCGTCGTCGCCGGCTCCGGCACCCACGAGGAGGAGCTGAAGCGCCAGGCCGAGGACCTGGGCCTGATGGAGCACGGGACCTTCGTCGGCTGGATCGGCGACGACGTCCTGCACTCGCTCTACCGGATCGCCGACGTCTGCGTGGTCCCCTCGATCTACGAGCCCTTCGGGCTGGTCGCGCTCGAGGCGATGGCGTCGAGCTGCCCGTGCATCGTCGCCGACACCGGCGGCCTGCGCGAGGTCGTGCCCCACGACGAGGTCGGCCTGCGCTTCCACGCCCGCGACCCGAAGTCGCTCGCAGAGATGACGATCCGCGTCCTCGAGGACGCCGAGCTCTGCCGCCGGCTCACCGCCGAGGCCTTCCGCCACCTGCAGCGCTTCGAGTGGGGCGACATGGCCGAGCGGACCGAAGCGGTCTACGACAGCCTGATCGGTTCCCGCGCCGCGCAGTCGTGATGGCGCGGCTGTCCGGACGGCCGGCGGGAGGTCCGGCCCTCGAAGCAGGCGATGGGCGACCGCGCGGAAGCCCGGCTTCGGCCCGCGCTACGGCGTCAGCGTGCCCGTCTCGATCGGGCTGCCGCTGCTCGTGATGGGCGGCTTCGTGCTGATCACCGCGGCCACGCGCGGCGGCTCGGCGATCTTCTGGGGCGTCGGGGTGTTGCTGACGCTCGCCGGCGGCGCTGCTCTTCGCCACCGGCAAGCGCCTCTAGACCGGGCCTACTTCCCCTTCTTCCCTTGCTTCTTCTTGCCCTTCTTGCCCTTCGGGCAGCGGTCAGCGACGGTGCGGGTCGTCATCGACGTCGAGCAGCTGGACCTGGAAGCGCGGCTTGCCTTGCCCTTCTTGAGGACGCCCTCCGTTGCCGACCTTGGACGACGACCTTGTCCGCACCTTCGGGGAGCGTCACCTTGAGCTTGCGGGCTCCGTTCGTGACGAACACGTTGCCGCCGGTCGACGTTCGTCTTCAGGCCCTTGCTCGAAGGCCTGCGCGGTGCCGAACGCTGAGCGACTTCGGCAGCTTCAGCTTGACCGTCGCGGAGCTTGCTCGATCCCGCGCGTCGCCTTGAGCTTCAGCTTCGCCTTCTTGCCCTGTGCCCTTCATCTTGACCTTGACGCCGGGCGCACGCGGCGGGCGGGCAGCCCTCGATGGTCGCCGTCGTCGGCCCGGCCTGCGTCGCGCCGCTGTAGGCGATGAACTCGGTGTTGAACGTCGGGGTCGGCGGCTTGCAGAGGTTCACCGAGTTCGTCGACAGGGTGTTCTCCCTGAACTTCAGCTCGAAGTTCGAGATCGGGATGTCGGGCAGGCCGGAGAACTGCACGCCGGTCCCGCCCTCGAGCACGAAGCTCCCCGTCAGCTTCAGCGGCAGCGAGCCGCGCAGGTCGAGACCCAGGCTCGGGCATCGGGTTGCCCGGCTGCTGGCACGATCGCCACGGGTCCCTCGAGCGGGACGGTCAGGAGCGGCGTCGACGCGAGCGCCGAGCCGATGATCGAGATGTCGGGGCAGGTCCCCGCGTTGAACGTCGCTGATGTCGCAGGCCGAGGTGAAGAGCGTCGGGTCGGCTCCGATCACGCCCGGCAGGAACACGATCGTGTCCTGGATCCCGGCCTCGTCGGCCGACTGCTTGATCGAGGTGGTGATCGGCGGCTTGGTCGAGGGCGCGGTGAAGCCGGGTGCGCCGATCTTCGCCGTGAACTCGGGGGAGAACGGGACGGCCGCGCAGTTGGTCGGCGTGTAGGGCGGGGCCGAGCCGGTTCCGGGCGTCCCCGTGTAAGGGGTCGCCGAGAAGGTGACCGTCTTCGGGGTGCACTGGGTCGGGTTGCGGCTGAACCCCTTGCCGGTTCCCGGCGCGGTCCCGAACAGCGTGATCGTCTGGGAGTTGATGTGGGTCGGGAGCGCGTCGAGCGGCGCAGGCAGAGGCGTCGGGGTGAGTTCGGGATGTCGTTGATGACGGTGTCCAGGCCGAAGTCGCTCGTCCTGAGCTCCGCCCCCGACTGCAAGATCACCGGGTCCAGCGGAAGGGCGCATCGGCTTGCCGCCCAGGTCACCGGGCTGGAGGACGATGCCGAACCGCGCGGGCTCGCCCGGCTGCGGCTCGAGGTTGAAGAGCTTGCCGGTCACGTGTGAGGGGGACCGGGACGACGATGACCGTCGATGGTCGCGTTGGCGACGACGGTCCCGACCTGGGTGTTGGCGGGGCAGCCGTCGTTGCCCGGTGTCGCCGAGTTCAGCTGGGCGACGGGTGCAGAGCGGGGTGGCCTGCGGGTCGCCGATCTGGCCGGGCGGAAGGCCGACGACGAGGTCCTTGACGTCCTCGCTGGCGGGCCGAAGTTGACGTTGATCGTGAAGTCGCTGTTGGCGCCGGCCTGCAGGTTCGCCGGAGCGGCGGTGCCGCCGACCGTCATCCCTGGGCCGCGGCCGGGATCGCGAGCGCCGCGATTCCCGCCACCAGTGCCGCCCCTGCTGCGATCCTGCCCCTGCTGTGCCCCGTGAATACTGCGATCCCCTTCTTCATCAAGGCCTCCCGCCCTGTCGTCTTTGCATTCGCGAGGGCTGTCCGGCCCCGAAAATGAGTATTGCACCTAAATCAGCTCCGGGTCGGCCGGTTCCACGGGGTCCGGCCAGCGCAGCTCCTTGGGCTCCTCGCGCATCCGGATGCACCCGCGCCGGCACCCCGCCGGCGACCGAGTTCGCAGGGCAGCGCCTTGGTCACGACGGAGTTGGTTCCGACGATCGAGTTGTCGCCGACGGTCACCCCGCGCAGGAAGCAGGCGTTGTAGCCGATCCAGCAGTTGGCGCCGACCCGCACGGGCTTCGTGTAGATGCCCTGCTGGCGGATCGGCCGCTCGACCTCGACGACGCCGTGGTCGAAGTCGATGAACATCGCGCGGTCGGCGATCACGCACTGCTCGCCGATCCGCACCTCACGGAACGAGGAGATCGTGCACTCCTGGCCGAACACGGTCTTGGCGCCGATGTCGACGTAGCCCTCGTGGCTGCGGATCTTCGTCCCGTCCCCGATCCAGGCGAAGCGCCCGAAGCGGATCTCGGCGCCCTTGGCGATCTGGAGCTGCAGGCCCTTGCCGAAGAAGACCGGGCCCGTCGGTCTTCCAGCGCCACCCGGCCGGCGTCAGCAGGCGGCGCCACAGGTAGCGCCACAGCAGCCGCGCGTAGAGCCAGTTGAGCATGCCGTTGGCCGCGAAGAAGCGGATCGAGCGGATCACGGCGGAGAATCTAGACTCCCTGGCGTGCCGGCGAAGACGGAGGAATCCCTGGCGAAGCGCCTGCTCGCTGGCGACAAGCGGGCGCTGGCGCGCGCGATCACGCTGATCGAGAACGACGACCCCGCCGGCTGGGAGCTCGTCCGCGAGGTATTCCCCTCGACCGGCAGGGCGCGGATCGTCGGCTTCACCGGGCCGCCCGGCGTGGGCAAGAGCACCCTGATCGGCGCCCTGACCGCCGAGATGCGGAAGGACGACCGCCAGGTCGCGGTCCTCTCGATCGACCCCTCGAGCCCCTTCACCCGCGGCGCGCTGCTCGGCGACCGGATCAGGCTCTCGGACCACTTCCTCGACTCGGGCGTGTTCATCCGCTCGATGGCGAGCCGCGGCGCCCTCGGCGGCCTCTCCGAGGCGACGCTCCAGGCCGCGCTCCTGATGGACGCATCGGGCAAGGACGACGTGCTGATCGAGACCGTCGGAGTCGGCCAGGCCGAGATCGACATCGTCGACCACGGCGACACGGTCGTCCTGGTCCTGATGCCGGGCAGCGGCGACTCGATCCAGGCGCTGAAGGCCGGTGTGATGGAGATCCCGGACATCATCGTCGTCAACAAGGCCGACCACCCGATGACCGACACGATGATCCGCGAGATCCGGGGCGTCCTCTCGCTCGGGCCGAAGGTCTCGTGGCGCGTGCCGATCCTTCGCACCGAGGCCGCGCGGGCCGAGGGCGTCGCGGAGCTGGCGGCGAAGATCGTCGAGCACCGCGAGCACATCGAGGCCGAGGGGACGCTCGCCGAGCGCCGTGCGCGCAACCTGCGCAACGAGGTGCTGGAGCTCGCCGCCGCGCGACTTCGCCGCGCGCCTCGAAGGTACGATCAGCGATCCTGAGGTGGAGGCGCTGCTCGAAAAGGTCGTGAGCCGGGAGCTCGATCCCGGCCAGCGCGGCGACCGAGCTGCTGGAGCGACGCGATGGCTGACGCCGCGAAGAAGAAGTCCGCCGCGAAGAAGAAGGCCGCGGCCAAGAAGAAGTCCGCGGCGAAGAAGAAGTCCGCCGCGAAGCGCAAGCCCGCGGCGAAGAAGCCGGCCGCGCCGAAGTCGGTTGCGAAGAAGGCGGCCGCGCCGAAGCCCGCCGCCAAGAAGCAGCCGTCCACCGAACCGCCGAAGCCGAAGCTGCCGAAGCTGAAGGACATCGGCCACTGGATCGGCCTGCGGGTCGACGGCGTCGGCAACCGCACGCTCGGCCGGGTCGCGGGCGTCCACGTGGACGCCGACGACGGCGAGCCGCGCTGGGTCGTCCTGCGCCTGGGCCCGCTCGCCGGCTCGACCGCGATCCCCTTCGAGCACGTCGCCGAGGGCGCCGGGCGGCTCTGGGCGGCCTACGAGCGCGACTGGGTCCGCGAGGCCCCGCGCTTCAAGCCCAGCGAGGCGCTCAGCGCCGACGACGAGCTCGAGCTCTGCGCCCACTGGGGCATCCGCGCAGACGCAGGGCCGCTCGGCCGAGATCGCCGGACGCGAGGGCGACGAGATCACGGCGGTCCCGGCCGAGCTCGATAACTGAGCGTCTGGCTGGCTCAGCAGCCGAGCGCCCGCGCGATCACCATCTGCTGCACCTCGTCGGTGCCTTCGCCGATGGTGAGGATCTTGGCGTCGCGATAGAAGCGGCACACGGGGTACTCCTCGATGTAGCCGTATCCGCCGTGGATCTGGACGGCCTCCTCGGTGGCGCGGACCGCGAGGCGGCCGGTGATCAGCTTCGCCTGGGCGGCGGTGAGGGTGAAGTTCTGTCCGGCGTCCTTCTCCATGGCGGCGCGGTAGACCAGCAGGCGCGAGGCCTCGATCTGGGCCGAGAGGTCGGCGATCTTGGCCTGGATCGCCTGGAACTTCGAGATCGGCTGGCCGAACGCCCTCCGCTCCTTGGCGTAGGAGATCGCCTCGTCCAGGGCGCCCTGGGCCAGCCCGACGCCCATCGCGGCGACTCCGATGCGCCCGCCGTCGAGGATCTGCATGAACTGCTTGAAGCCCTGGCCGCGCGGGCCCAGCAGGTTCGATTCGGGGACGCGGCAGTCGTCGAAGTTCAGGGGCCGGGTGTCCGATGCGTTCCAGCCCATCTTCCGGTACGGCTCACCCACCTCGTAGCCGGATGTGCCGTTGGGGACGATGATGTTGGAGATCTCGGGACGGCCGTTGCCCTTCCCGGTCACCGCGGTGACGGTGACGCAGGCCGAGATGTCGGTCCCGGAGTTGGTGATGAACTGCTTCGCCCCGTTGACGACCCACTCGCCGCCGTCGAGCTCGGCCCGGGTCTTGGTGTTGCCGGCGTCCGAGCCCGCCTCGGGCTCGGTCAGGCCGAAGGCCGCCAGCTTCTTGCCCGATGTCAGATCGGGCATCCACTCCTGCTTCTGCTCCTCGGTGCCCCACAGGTAGATGGGCATCGTCCCGAGGGAGGTGTTGGCGGCCATCGTGATCGCCACCGAGGAGTCGATGCGCGTCAGCTCCTCAACGGCGAGGGCGTAGGACAGGGTGTCCGCGCCGCCGCCCCCGTACTCCTCCGGGAACGGGATTCCCATGAGCCCGAGCTCGCCCATCTTCGCGACGAGCTCGTAGGGGAAGGCCTTGGTGCGGTCGAGCTCCTCGGCGACGGGCGCGACCTCGCCGAGGGCGAAGTCGCGCACCGTGTCGCGGAGCAGGCGCTGCTCGTCTGTCAGGCTCGAAATCCACCTTGAGCTACGGCATCATCTCGTCGTCGTCGTCCACCGGCTTCTTCTTCTTTTTCTTTGTCGTCTTCGGTGCCTTGATCGGCTTGGGCAGCTTGCCCTTCGGCACGAACATGGCACTGACGCTGCGGCCATAGATGGTCGAGCTGCCGGGGGTCGCCGGCGCGGTGGCCGGGGCCTCCTGGCCCTGCAGGGTGATCGTGTAGCTCGCCCTTGGCGGTCGTCTTGATGATGCCGGTGACCGTCCCGTTCTCGCGGGGGTTCGGAGCCGCCGCGTCGAGGTCCTCTGCCATGAAGAGCTCGAAGGACTCAGCCGTGGTGCTGAGCGGCGTGTCGTTCACCGCGAGGCGGTACTGAAGCCTGCTGCCGCCGGCCGTCGTGGTGTCGTCCGCGGCCGACAGGTTCCCCGTGATGTAGAGGAAGCCGGCGCCGGGGGCCGTCACCTTCGCCTGGGCCAGCGGCGTGAAGGTCGTGCTGGCGAACTTCGCGAGCTTCGTCTCGTCGGTCGTGCCCGCTGCCAGGGTCTCGCCGCGCTTGACGTAGCGCTTGTCTGCGGTGGTGGCGCTCAGGCCCACCACGCCCCCCATTTTCTGGGCGATGGAGTTGCCGGGGCCGGCGATGAAGGCCCCGAGCAAGGCTCCTGCGATCAGGAGAACGCCGCCGCGGCGGCCGCTCCCGAAAAGCTTCTCGGTCATGTGATCCCTCCGGGATTCGCTGAATTGCCGTGTGGTCAGCGCGGGACAGTAGCCGCTAGGCGGCGGACCGCTCGAGGTCGCGCAGCGCGGGCTTCAACCCGGGGCCTTCGGTCGCCACCGCCTCGCGCACCGTCAGCTCCATGCCGCACTTCTCGCATACCCGGCGGTCGTTGATGACGCCGCCGCACTCGCCCTTGTGGCGCAGGATCATCGGCGCGCCGCCGGGGAGGGGGACCCAGGTGTCGCCCCAGTAGGTGAGCGTCACGATCGTCGGCCAGAGGTCCAGCCCCATCTGGGTGAGGTAGTACTGCTCGCGCACCGGCCGCTCGGAATACGGACGCTTCTCGAGGACCCCGGCGTCCACCAGGCGCTGCAGGCGGTTGGTGAGGACGTTGCGCGCGATGCCGAGGTTCTCCTGCATCTCGCTGAAGCGGCGCCTGCCGAGGAAGACCTCGCGGATCACCATCAGCGTCCAGCGCTCGCCGATCAGCTCGAGCGAGCGGGCGAGCGCGCAGATCTGTCCCTCGTAGTCGTTGCGGAGCATCGTGTGATTGTCGCACACTCGGTTGTTTCAAGCAACCGACTCTGGTACGTTGACCCGAGAGTCAGGTTTCTTGAAGCAACCAAGTGTCCACAGGTACGACGAAGACGAGGAAGGTGGCATCGATGAGGAACCCGATCCGCACCGCACGCAAGCCGATCAAGGTCGAGATCACCCACGAGGAGATCATCGCCGACCTCCTCTATCCGGCCCGCGAGTCGAAGCAGATGGCGCGCCGCCGCAGGGCGCTCCGCGGGAACGGGCGTTGACCGCAGACGAGCTGGCGCTCCGCTTCGCCGAGGAGGCGCCCGAGTCCACCCGCCGCCGGGAGCTGGTCTGGCAGGACCCGATGCCGGCGGCGGGCCGCGGCGCCGAGATGACGGGCATCGACTACATGCGGGCGCTCGTCGCCGGCGAGATGCCGCCGCCGCCGATTGCGGTGACTATGCGATTCGCGCCGGTGGACGTCGAGGTCGGGCGCTCCGCGTTCGAGGGCGTCCCGGGGGAGGAGCACTACAACCCGATCGGGGTCGTCCACGGCGGGTACGCGTCGACCCTGCTCGACTCGGCAGCGGGCTGTGCGGTTCACACGACTCTCGACGCGGGCGAGGCCTACACGACCCTCACCCTCGAGGTGAAGATGGTCCGCCCGATCACCCGCGACACCGGCCGGGTCCGCGCCGAGGCCGAGGTCGTCCACCGCGGCCGCCGGCAGGCCACGGTCGAGGCGAAGCTCTACGCGTCCGAGACGGACAAGCTGCTGGCCCACGGAACCAGCACCTGCATGATCATCTAGGCGGCGCCGCTACCGAAGAACTACTTCTTGCGGCGCTTCCGCTTCTTCTTGCACTTGCCCTTCTTGAGCTTCTGGCCCTTCTTGCACTTCTTCTTCGGAGGCGTCGCCTGGTCGCCGGTCCCGGCCCCGCCGGCGCCGGCGGCGGGCGGGCAGCCAGGGTCGAACTCGTAGGCGCCGATGTCGCGGCGGGCCGCCGCGCCGCATGTCCCGGGGATCGCGCGGGCGTTGCCGCCGAGCGCGAGGGAGCCCGAAGCCGCGGGGTTGCCGGCGTCGATCAGCGGCGAGCCGGCCGCGAGCCGGTAGTCGTTGTTCTCCCAGTCGCCGAACGGCGGATCATCATCGATGAACTGTGGGTCAGCCGTCGTCAGATAGGTGTCGCAGCCGTTGTCGAGCGAACCTGTTGCGTTGCCGCGGGAGAAGGTGATGACGCACCCGTGGGTCTCGCTTGTGGCGCCCGGGTCGTAGATGAAGGACACGATGCTCGAGTCAAGCGTCAGGTCGGGGTCCTCCATCGCGTTCCCGACGAGGCGGATCGCGCCCGCCGTGATGTTGGTCGCGGTCACGTCTCCGTCACCTGGGATCGCCGTGCTTTCGCCGATGTCGATGCTGTTGCTGCTGGCCAGCACCAGGTCACCGTCCAGGGTCACCGGCGCATTCGTGTCGAACACCACGACGCCGGAGCCATGGTCGAAGATGCGGTTGCGGCGGAGCGTCGCGCCGACCGGATTGATGTTGTTGGCGACCTTCGCGACCGAGACGGCCGACGTGTTGTTGTCAGGAAGCGGCGCGTCGTGGAAGAAGTTCTCGGCGATGGTCGGGTTCGACCCGGAAGCACCGCCCTCCCTGACCTTCACGCCGAACCCCCCACCCCCGCCGTCGTAGTGGACGCCCGTGAACTCGTTGCCGACGATCTGCGGGCTCGCTCCGAGCACGTTGATCGCGTTGCTGAGGTTCGCGAACAGGTTGTTCTGGATCACCGGCGTTGCTCCGGCGCCGAGGCTGACGCCGAACTTCGTGTCGGTCGCCCCGGGCGCGTCAGTGAACTGGTTGTTGGAGATCGTGGTCGTGCTGGTGACCGTCCCGTTCGTCGACACGCCCTGGGCGTTGTTGATGGTGCGTGAGAACCGGTTGCCGGTGATCGTCGCGTTGCCCTGAAGCTGTATGCCGACGTGCCCGACGAAGTCGAAGCCCGAGATCGTCCCCGCGCCCGTGGCCTGGACGTCGATGGACGAGAAGGTGCCGCCGCTGTCGAGGATCGCCGCGAACTGCGCGCCTTCATGGATGACCGAACGCCCGCCGCCGACGGCCATGTTCTGATGCGCCGCCCCCGAGTAGGTCCCGGGGGCGACGTGGACCGTGCCGCCCGCGAGGGTGTCCAGCAGCGCGATGTCGATCCGCTGGCAGGGGTTCGCCAGGGGACAGGTCGGACCGAGGTTCGCCGAGTCGTCGTCGACGTAGGTGTCCATCGAGGCCGCCTCGGCGCCCGCCGGCGCGGCCAGCAAGGCGCAGGCGGCCACGATCGCAGCGCCGCTTCGGATCTTCATCCCTGTCCCCCTTCTGGTCCCCATCGAGTCCGATCGTACCGACTACTGGGTGGGTATTTCAACCCCGCTGGGGCGCCTCCTACGATCGGCTCCGTGTCAACCAGCAACGGACAGATGGGCCCGACGGTGCGCCTCGGGCGCATGGTCGAGGACGGCGTCTCCCCGAGCATCTTCGGCCTGATCGAGCGCGGCATCGCCCGCGAGCCGGGCCTCACATCCCTGATGAGGGGGAGGGTGGTCTTCCGCTTCGACGAGGACTTCGCTCCGCTCCGGATCGCCTTCAGGCCGAAGACGGTCGTCGTCGAGGACGGCGATCTGCGAAAGCCCGACCTCGTGATTGCCGGGAGGCTGCCGGACATCGTCCACTTCGCGACGGTCCCGATGCTGCGGGGACGTTTCCACGGCGTGCCGGATCCGCGCGCTCCGAGCGGACGGGCGGCACTCGGGAAGCTCGCCAGCGGCAGGGTCCAGATGGAGGGCGACCGCACCCTCGCGCGGCGTCTGCTGCGGCTGCTCGCGGTCTAGCCGCGGGTTCGCAGCAGGTCGACCAGCAGGCGGACACCGAACCCCGTCGGCCCCTTGCCCACGTATGCGCGCCCGGTGTCCCAGGCGGTCCCGGCGATGTCGAGGTGCGCCCAGGGCTTCCCGTCCACGAATTCCTCCAGGAACGAGCCGGCGTAGATCGTCCCTGCCTTCCGCTTGGACGCGGCGTTGGTCAGATCGGCGACGTCGCCCTTCGTGAGCTGCTTGTACTCCTGGTGCAGCGGCAGACGCCAGGCGAGCTCGCCGCTCCGCTCGCCGGCCTCGGCCACCTCGGCCGCGAGCTCGTCGTCGTTGGAGACGAGCGCGGCGTAGGTCGAGCCCAGCGCGACAAGGACGGCGCCAGTGAGGGTGGCCAGGTCGACGATCCGCTCGGCGCCGAGCTCGACCGAATAGGCGAGCGCGTCCGCGAGGATCAGCCGGCCCTCGGCGTCGGTGTTGTTGACCTCGACCGTGACCCCGTTCAGCTGGGTGATGATGTCGCCCGGCTTGACCGCGTGGCCGCTCGGCATGTTCTCGGTGGAGGGGACGACCCCGATGACGTTCGCGGGAAGGCCGAGCTCGGCGATCGCGCCCATCGTCTCGATCACCGCCGCGGCTCCGGACATGTCCATCTTCATCTCCTGCATGCCGCCCGACGGCTTGATCGAGATCCCGCCCGAGTCGAAGGTGACTCCCTTGCCGACCAGGGCGATCAGCTCCCCTGGCCCCTCGTGGCGGATCGTGATCAGCTTCGGCGGCTCGTCGGTTCCCGCCGAGACGGCCTCGAGCCCGCCCATGCCGCGCTCGACCATCTCGTCGCGCTCCATCACCTCGGTGGTCAGCGAGTCGTGCTCGACCGCGAGCTCGAGCGCCCGCTCCGCCAGGTAAGTCGGGGTGGCGAGGTTCGATGGGAGGTTCTGAAGCTCGCGTGCGCGGTTGGCCGCCTCGCTCGCGACCCTCGCCGCCTCGGACGCCTCGGCGGCGGCGCCATCGGAGGTCAGGATCGTCAGCGACTCGAGCTTCGGCTTCTCGGCGGGCGCCTCCCCGCCTTCACCCTCGGCCTCGTCGGGCTTCGACTTGTAGCGGTCGAACCGGTACGACGCGAGGGTGGCTCCCTCGACCACGGCCGCCGCCGCGACCGCGGCGTCGCCCTCGTCGGGGACCGCGAGCGCCAGCGAGGTCGCCTTGCGCTTCGCGGCCGCCTGCGCGGCGAGAGCCGCTGCGACCCGGGCCCGCTCGGCAGTGAAGTCGTCGCGCTTGCCGAGCCCGATCACGATGACTCCGTCGGGTGACTCGGGGTGGATCAGCGCGCTCTTGCGAAAGCCGCCGTCGGCGTCAGCGGCCCCGCGGGCTCCGCTCAGCTCATCGGGGAGCTCCTCGCCCTTGAAGAGGAAGAACGCAGCGAGGTCGGCCGGGACGTCCCCGAGCCTCTTGTCTGCGACTGCGACGTTCACGCGGCGCAGCTTATTGTCGGCGCCCTAGGCTCGACTCCAAGAGATGACGAGCGACTACGCCCCGACCCCGGTGGAGGACTTCCTGGACCCCGACGATCCGGTTCTCTTCCCCCGCCTCACGGAGTCGCAGATCGAGTACTTGACGGAGATCGGCACGCATCACACGTTCGCACGGGGGGAGGAGGTGTTCGAGCACGGTGAGCGCAATACGCCACTCTGGGTGATCCTCAGCGGGGGCTTGGACGTCATCGATCGAGCGCCGGAGGGCGACCGCTATTTCACCCAGTGCCAGGAGCGGACCTTCGCCGCCGACATCTCGATGTTCACCGGCGAGCCGACGCTCGCCGCCGGCGTCGCAGCCGAGCCGATGTCGCTTCTCGCGATCGCGCCCGAGGACGTGCGCAAGATCGTCGCGACCGAGGCCGAGCTCGGCGACCTCTTCCTGCGGACGATGGTCACGCGCCGGGAGTGGCTGACGGGCCGCGGCTTGGGCCAGCAGCGCCTGATCGGTTCACGACGGTCGAGCGATGCGTTCACCGTGCGGGAGCTGCTGGAGCGCAACCTCGTCCCGTTCACCTGGCACGACCTTGCCGCCGACAAGGAGAGTCGAGCCTTGCTGGACGGGCTCGGGATCAGCGAGGACGACTGCCCGGTCCTGGTGCGCTCCGAGAGCGTGATCCGGCGAGCCACCGTGACGTCGGTCGCCGACGAGCTCGGCCTCCGGGCTGATGTGGACGGTCAGAACTTCGACGTCGTCGTGCTCGGCGGCGGCCCGGCGGGTCTGGCGGCCGCGGTCTACGCCTCCTCCGAGGGGCTGCGCACGCTCGTGGTCGAGCGGTTCGCCCCGGGGGGTCAGGCGGGAACGAGTGCCCGGATCGAGAACTACCTCGGTTTCCCCACCGGCCTGACGGGCTCCGAGCTCACGCGTCGCGCGACGCTCCAGGCGCGCAAGTTCGGCGCGATCGTTTCGAGCACTCATGAGGCATCCCAGGTCTCGGAACCGGAGGACGATGGGTTGCGGGAGATCCGGCTCGCCGACAAACAGCGGGTGCGGGGCCGAGCCGTGGTCCTGGCCACGGGCGCGGACTACCGCCGCCTGCCTGCGGAGAACGCGGAGCGATTCGAGGGGGAGGGCCTGTACTACGCGGCGACCCACACCGAGGCTCAGCAGTGCTCCACCGAGGAGGAGGTCGTCGTCGTCGGCGGAGGGAACTCGGCCGGCCAGGCGGTCGTGAAGCTCGCCGGCCACGCCGGCCAGGTCCACGTCGTCGCCCGGCGGGGACTCGAACAGGCGATGTCGAGCTACCTGGTCGATCAGATCGAGGCCAAGTCGAACGTTCGCGTCTGGACCGGCTGTGAGGTCCGGGCGCTGGAGGGCGACGGGCAGCTCGAGACCGTCGTGATCTCGGGTTCGGGACCCGATCGCCGAGTCGCAGCCGGCGCTGTTTTCGCGATGATCGGCGCCACTCCGAGGTCCGAGGGCCTGGTCGAATTCGTCGGCCAAGACGACAAGGGCTTCGTGGTCACCGGCGAAGACGCGGGCCGCCATCCTGACTTCTCCCGGCACTGGAACGGAGCCGAACGGGGCCCGCTGATGCTCGAGTGCACGCGTCCCGGCGTGTTCGCCGTCGGCGACGTCCGCAGGGGCTCGACCAAGCGCGTCGCGTCTGCAGTCGGGGATGGCGCCCTGGTCGTTCGCTCCATTCACGCCTCCCTCGATTCGAGCCAGGCTCAGGGCCCGGGTCTCTGAGCGACGGGACTCGCGCGAGCCCCGCGCGGGCTCAGGAGGGCGGAGCGGGAATCGGGTTCGCCTCCAGCGCCTTCGCCACGGCGAGGAGGTTCGAGGCTGCGGCCTTGCCGGTCTTCTCCGAGTAGGGGTGGCCGTGCTTCGTGTCCAGGTAGTCGTCTCCGGGGCCCGGGCCCTTGTTCCAGTACGTGAACGCCTGGCCGGGGATCGTGAAGCCGATGTCGCGCGAGGTTGCTCGAGAGCTCTGAGATGACGTGGTGGGCGCCGTCCTCGTTGCCTGTCACGACGATGCCGGCGACGCGGTTGTAGGCGACGGGGACGTCCTCGTCGTCGGTCTCCGCGAGCATCGCGTCCATCCGCTCGCAGACTCGCTGGGCGATGCTCGACGGCTTGCCGAGCCACGTGGGCGTCACCAGCACGAGGATCTCGGAGTCGAGGATCATGTCGTGGATCGGGGGCCACTCGTCGCCGTCGCCCATGTCGGTCTCGACGCCCGGGACGATGTTGTGGTCGGTCGCCCGGACCCACTCGACGTCGACCCCCTCCGCCTCGAGCGCGTCGGAGACGACGCTGCCCGAGCGCCTCCGAATTGGACACCTCCGGCGCAGACTTGAGGGTGCAGTTGATGAATAGGGCCTTCACTGCCGAAGCGTCTTACCCCGCGGGTGGCTTCATGAAACCGCCCCTGGCTATCGTTCCGGCCCGCGCAGCACAACCACCCTTCACACGACGAAAGGCGCTACCGATGTCGAAGACGGTCATCCTCTCCACCGCCCGCACCCCCTTCGGCAAGATGGGCGGCGGCCTCGCCCCGCTCGAGGCCCCGGACCTCGGAGGAACGGTCGATCTCCGAGGCGCTCGACCGCGCCGGAGTCAGCGGCGACCAGGTCGAGAGCGTCGTCTACGGCCAGGTGCTCCAGGCCGGCCAGGGCCAGATCCCCTCGCGCCAGGCCCAGATCAAGGCCGGCATCCCCAAGGAGGTCCCCTCCGAGACCGTCAACAAGGTCTGCGCCTCGGGCATGCGCACCGTCGGCCTCGCCGACCAGGCGTCCGCGCCGGCGACCTGAACGTCGGCGTGGCCGGCGGGATGGAGTCGATGAGCCAAGCCCCGTACCTGCTTCCGGGCGCGCGCTTCGGCTTCCGGATGGGCGACGTCACGGCGATCGACGCGATGACCCACGACGGCCTCACCAACCCCTTCACCGAGAAGCAGATGATCAACGAGGCCTCCGAGGTCAGCAACGAGCTCGAGATCACCCGCGCCGACATGGACCGCTGGGCCGAGCGCTCCCACCGGCTCGCCCACGAGGCGACCGAGGAGGGCCGCCTCGCCGAGGAGATCGTCAGCGTCACCGTCAAGGGACGCAAGGGCGACACCGTCGTCGAGGCCGACGAGGCGATCCGCCCCGACACCACCCTCGAGACCCTCGCGAAGCTGAAGGGGATCGGCGGCGACGACGCGACCCACACCGCCGGCAACGCCCCCGGCGTCAACGACGGGGCCGCGGCCGTGGTGGTCGCCTCCGACGAGTGGGCGT
This sequence comes from uncultured Solirubrobacterales bacterium, assembly GCA_963839875.1. Lineage (GTDB taxonomy): Bacteria > Actinomycetota > Thermoleophilia > Solirubrobacterales > 70-9 > CAVUAT01. The sequence goes on along the minus strand of CAWIWP010000004.1, from coordinate 151,405 downwards.
CGGAGAACGGGAAGAAGCCGCTCGCGACGATCCTCTCCTACGGCCAGGTCGCCGACGACTTCCCCTACCTGGCCAAGACGCCGGCCCTCGCCGCCAAGCAGGCGCTCGAGAAGATCGGCAAGAGCGCCGAGGACGTGGACCTCTGGGAGATCAACGAGGCGTTCGCCTCGGTCGCCCTGAACTCGGTCCGGATGCTCGGCGTCGACGAGGAGAAGGTCAACGTCAACGGCGGCGCGATCGCGCTCGGCCACCCGATCGGCGCCTCGGGCGCCCGCATCATCGGCGCGCTCGTACACGAGCTCCAGCGCCGCGGCGGCGGCCTGGGCTGCGCCGCGATCTGCTCCGGCGGAGGCCAGGGCGACGCGATCCTGCTCGAGGTCAACGGCTCCTAGCCGTGCCGGATGACGTCCGGGATGAGCCCGGGGTCACGAAACGCGGCGCAGCCTTCTTCGACCTCGACAAGACCCTGATGGCGGGGTCGTCGCGGGATGGTGTTCGCCCGCGCCGCGGCCAACCACGGGATGGTGAAGCCGCAGGCAGATGGCGCGGTGGGGGATGGACCACCTGCGCTACCGGCTGGTCGGCGCGACAGACGAGCAGACCGACGCGCTGCTGAAGGTCGCGCGCGAGACGTTCAAGGGGATCCCGAGCCGTGAGATCACGCGGCTCGCCCCGGAGGTGATGGCGGGGATCCTGCCCCGGATCTACCCGCAGATGCTCGACGAGGTCCACCACCACCAGGACGAGGGCCGCGCCACGTTCATCGTCAGCGCGGCGGGAAACGAGATGGTCCAGGAGCTGGCGCGCGTCCTCGGGATGTCGGGCGGCATCGGGACCGCCTACGAGGTTGGGGCGGACGACTTCTACACCGGCCGCCTCGACGGCCCTTTCGTCTACGGCGAGGGCAAGGTCGAGGCGATGGAGCGCTTCGCCGCCGAGCACAACATCGATCTAGACGCCTCGTACGCGTATTCGGACTCGGCGAGCGACCTGCCGATGCTCCGCGCGGTGGGCAACCCAGTGGTGGTCAACCCCGACCACGCCCTGCTCGAGGTCGCCCGCGCCGAGGGCTGGCGGGTGATGCGCTTCGAGCAGCTCGGCCGAAAGCTCGCGATCGGCGCGGCGGCGCTGATGGCGGCGCTCGCCGGCACCTCTAGCCGCGCCCTGATCAACCGCCGCCGCGAGGGCCGCCGGTTCCGCAGCATGCGCTCGGGCCGTTAGCGCCGGTCCGTCTCAGCTCGAATAGCGCCGGATCAGCAACACCGCCACCACGGCCCACAGGACCACGATCCCGACCAGCGGGCCGATGAAGACCGTCGCGTCCTCCCCCTGGATGCCCGCCCGCCACACCGCTGCGAGCCCGAGGCCCGTGACGACGGCGCCCGTGATCGAATAGCCGATCGCGACGCCCTTGCCGAAGCGGGCCTCCTCGGTGTCGGCCCGCATCCGCAGCTGCTGCCAGAGGGCCATCCCGAACATCAGCCCGAAGAAGATCGTCCCGCCCGCGATGAAGGCGACGAGCGTGGGGGTCGGGTCGGTCGGGTCGTCGTTCAGGACCCCGACGAGCACCATCGAGCCGATCCACAGCGGGATGCCGATGGCGCTGAAGAGCGTCCAGCGGCGGTTCGAGCGACCTTCCATCCCGGAAACCTATGGCTTAGGGTCGCGCGCCAATGCGTCCGCGGGACGGGCGCCCGACAGAGAGGGATCCTCATGAACCTGAAGCTCACTCGTCCCGAGCCCGGCGATGGTCGTCGCGTGCCTGGCGCTGTTCGTCGCTCTCGGCAGCGGCGCCTATGCGGCGGTCAAGCTGAAGCCGAATCAGGTCAAGGCGAAGAACATCAAGTAGCGGCGCCGTCACCGGCCCGAAGATCGAGAGCAACGCGGTCAGCTCGGGCAAGATCGCCGCCAACGCGGTCACCGCGGCCAAGATCGCGAATGACGCGGTGACCTCGCCGAAGATCGAGGACCTGTCGGTGAACAACGCGAAGATCGGCGCTCAACGCCGTAGCCGCGGGGAAGCTCGCCGACCAGGCGGTCATCGCATCCGAAGATCGCCCCGGCGGCCATAACGAAGTCGAAGTTCGCGGCCTCCGGTACGGCCAACAACACGAACGTGTTGAACCTCAACAACTCATGCGGAATCGCGACCTTTACCGCGCCGGGACTGCAGGCGGGCGACGTCGTCGCGTTCGACGTTCCTGGACGCCCCGGTGTTGGCGGGCGAGCTCGTCGCACAGCCGGCGGAGAACATGGTCTCGGCCAACACGCTGAGGCTCCAGATCTGCGAGGTGAGCGGCATCGGCAGTGGCCGTCGCCGTCAGCACGCTCGGTGGAACTTCGTGGCCATTCGCTAGGCACAGCGCCCGCGCTTCGGGCCCCGGCGGGCCTAGACTCAGGTCATGGCCGTCGAGCCCGAAGCGCAGCGGCGCGCGCACGAGTGGATGGAGGAGGTCTACGAGCGCCTCGAGGAGCGCGAGGCGCTCTTCACGACGATCTCGGACGCCGAGATCAAGCCCCTCTACACCGAGGAGGACCGCGCCGAGGCCGACCCCGACCGGCCGACATCGGCTACCCCGGCGAGTACCCCTTCACCCGCGGCGTCTACCCGTCGATGTACCGCGGGCGCCTGTGGACGATGCGCCAGTTCGCCGGCTTCGGGACCGCCGAGGAGACCAACGAGCGCTTCCACTACCTGCTCGACCACGGCCAGACCGGGCTCTCGACCGCCTTCGACATGCCGACCCTGATGGGCCTCGACTCCGACCACGACCGCAGCCTCGGCGAGGTCGGGGTGGAGGGGGTCGCCCTCGACACGCTCGACGACATGGAGACCCTCTTCGACGGCATCCCGCTCGACGAGGTCACCGTCTCGATGACCATCAACGCCCCCGCCGCGATCCTGCTGGCCTTCTACGTCGTCGCGGCGGAGGAGAAGGGGATCACCCCGGACCGCCTCGGCGGGACGATCCAGACCGACATCCTCAAGGAGTACATCGCCCAGAAGGAGTGGTGCTTCCCGATCGAGCCGGCGATGCGCCTGGTCGGCGACATGATCGAGTGGTCGACCGAGAACATGCCGCGCTGGCACCCGGTCTCGATCTCCGGGTACCACATCCGCGAGGCCGGGCTCGACGGCCCAGCAGGAGCTGGCGTTCACGCTGAAGGACGGGTTCACCTACGTCGAGCAGGCGATCGAGCGCGGACTGGACGTCGACGACTTCGCCCCGCGCCTCAGCTTCTTCTTCAACGCCCACATCGACTTCTTCGAGGAGATCGCCAAGTACCGCGCCGCCCGCCGCATCTGGGCCCGCGAGATGAAGGAGACCTACGGCGCCAAGAACGAGGCCTCGATGCGGATGCGCTTCCACACCCAGACGGCGGGCGTCTCGCTGACCGCCCAGCAGCCGCTCGTCAACATCGTCCGCACGACGATCGAGGCGCTGGCCGGCGTCCTCGGCGGCACCCAGTCGCTCCACACCAACTCGTTCGACGAGGCCCTCGCGCTGCCGACCGAGAAGGCCGTCCGGCTCGCGCTCCGCACCCAGCAGGTGATCGCCCACGAGTCCGGCGTCGTCAACACCGTCGACCCGCTGGGCGGCGGCTAGTTCATCGAGTCGCTGACCGACGAGATGGAGAGCGCCGCCTACGACTACTTCGCGAAGATCGACGAGCTCGGCGGGATGGTCGCCGCGATCAACCAGAACTACCCCCAGCGCGAGATCGCCGACGCGTCGTTCCGCTACCAGCAGGAGGTCGACTCGAAGCAGCGGATCGTCGTCGGCGTCAACGACTACGTCACCGATCCCGGCGAGGACGAGATCCCGACCCTGAAGGTCGACCGCGAGATGGAGCGCAAGCAGACGGGCCGCCTCGAGGCGACGAAGTCCCGCCGCGACGGTGCGGCGGTCGAGTCCGCCCTCGCGAACCTGAAGGCGCAGGCGGCGACCGACGCGAACCTGATGCCGGCGATCCTCGACTGCGCCCGGGCCCGGGCCTCGGAGGGCGAGATGATCGAGGCCCTCCAGGAGGTATTCGGCCGCTACACCGAGACCCCGGTCTTCTGAGCGACCTCGAGAAGATCCAGGCGATCTACGACGCCTGGGGCGTCGGGGACTTCAGCGCCGGCGCCGACCTGTGGCACCCCGACGTGGACTTCGTGATCGGGCCGGACTTCCCGGATTCAGGGCACTACGAGGGCCTCGAGGGCATCCTCCGCTACACGCGCCTCTTCCTCGAGCCGTGGGACCGGCTCACGATCGCCGCGGAGGAGATCGAGGTCGGTGGGCGACCCGGAGTCATCGTCGCGGTCCTGCAGGCCGGCACCGGGTCGGGCAGCGGCACCGCCGACCGAGTTCCGCTACTTCCAGGCCTGGACCTTCTCCGACGGCAAGGTCGTGCGCTGGGAGAACACCCGCGACCGCGAGAGTGCGCTCGCGGCGGTCAAGGCCGGCTAGAGGCTGCCGGAACGAAACGGGGCCGACTCTCGCCGGCCCCGCGCGCTCACACACGTTTCGCGTGGCTAGGTGGGTGGTGCGCCGCGCTGCAGTCGCGACTTGACGCAGTTCGAGTAGACCGCGAGCGGCTTGTTGAGCGCGGTTCCCTCGTTGACGGCAGGCGTCGCCGGATCGTCAGGCCTGAGCTGTAGGCGAACGACGAAGCCGCCGCCGTTCGGGTAGGCGTCGAGCAGCTGGTAGTCGCCCTCGTTGGGCGTCTGGCCGGTCCACTTGAACCCGCCGGACGTCGCCTTCTTGCTCAGCTCGCACTTCACCGTGAAGGTATGCACGGTGTTGAACGAGTCAGCACGTACGCCGGCGTCGTCAGGGCCGCCGCGGCGTACTGGATCACTCCTGTGCCCGCCAGGCGGTCCCTGCTCGAGTCCTCGAAATCGGCGAGCTTCAGGTTCGAGGCCGCCACGGCTGTTCCCGCGAGGCCGCGACCAGCGCGATCACGCCGATCACCGCGCCCGGGCCGTGCGCCCTCATGCGCTTGCGTATGGAATTCATCGTTAACCCTCCCTGGGTCGTTGATGGGTTCTATTCGGGAACCCATCACCGGGGAGGGGAGTTGCGGCTCGGGCCGCATAAGGTTTCGTCAGGCCGCGGCGGTCTCCGACTCGACGATCAGGACCACGTCGCCGACCGGTCCCGGCTCGGAGCCGGCGAGGAACATGCGGCCCGCGTTCCGCTTGCGCGCCTCGGAGCGAGCGAGCTCGCAGGCCGCGTCGCGGTCGAGGCCGCTCCCGACCACCGAGCGGTGCTCGGCGCCATCCCTGTAAGCCATGTAGAGCACGTCGTACATCGCGTCGCCTCCTGTTCGGATCCCCTATGGGCTGCACAGTCTGCTCCAATTCCAGATCTTCGCGCATCCGTAGAAACCACCTGTTCGACTACCGTTAAGCGCGTTCCATCCCGAACCATGCCCGAGACCGCTCCCGAAACCTCCCAGCGGAAGATCCGCATCGTCGTCGCCAAGCCCGGCCTCGACGGGCACGACCGCGGCGCGAAGATCATCGCGCGCGCCCTGCGTGACGCCGGGATGGAGGTCATCTACACGGGCCTGCACCAGACGCCCGAGCAGATCGCCGAGACCGTGATCCAGGAGGACGCCGACGCCGTCGGCCTCTCGATCCTCTCGGGCGCGCACATGACGCTGGTGCCCCGAGTGGTCGGAGCTCCTCCGCGAGCAGGGCGCCGACGACGTGATCGTCACGGTGGGGGGGACCATCCCCGCCGACGACATCCCCGAGCTGAAGGAGCTGGGCGTCGCCCAGGTCTTCACCCCGGGCGCCCCGACGGACGAGATCGTCGACTTCGTCCGCGGCGCCGCGCGGGCCTAGCCCGATCCCCGCGGCACTGTCCCGCCCTGCCGTCTGCCTGCTGGCGTTCGCCGGCGCGAGCTTCGTCTTCCACCAGCTTCCGGCCCTCGCCGGCGAGCCCGCCGGAGACGCGATCGACCTGATCACCCCGTTCGCCCTGATCGGGACGGCGGCGGCGACCCTGGTGGCGCTCGAGGCGAGGGGGCGGATCATGTTCGCCGCAGGGGTCGCCGCGATCCTCTACGTCGAGGGACACGGGATCCACCTCTCGGCGAACTCGATCGCGAACGAGGGCCCCGGGCCCCGAGGTCGAGGACCTCGTCCACTTCTGGGACGAGACCTTCTCCCACATCGTCGCCGTAACCGGCTGGTTCGGGCTCGTCGCGTGCTTCTGCTGGGCGGAGGGGGAAAACCCGGGTGCGCCGGACCGGGACGAGAGCCGCTGGAGGCTCATCGCCGCCACCGCGCTGTTGCTCGGCTGGGCGTTCTTCACCGGGACGGTCGAGGGCGGGACGTGGCCGATCGAGCTCGCGACGACCGCTGCGTTCTCCGTGTGGCTGGTACGGGCGAGCAGGGGCCGGGGATTCACCGCCATCGCGGCCGAGCGCCCGCTGCTGACCGCCTCCTGGGCATCGTTCGCGATGGGCGCAGTGCTGGTCGCGGCGTGGGCGATCTGGCAGGGCGGCGTCCCGCAGTTCAGCGAGGCCGGGTTCCTCTAGGACCCTGCACCTAGGACTGGCGCTCCGCGATCTGCGTGGCAGCGCGCCGGCCGCTTCGGACTGCGCCCTCCATGTATCCCGGGAACTGCCTGTCGGTGTGGTCCCCGGCGAAGTGGATGCGCCCGAACGGCTCCCAGGTCTCGGTCGCGAGCGCCATCGCCTGCCCCGGGGCAGGCGCCACGTAGCTCCCGCGGGAGAAGGGCTCGGCCGACCAGGCGACGCTCGCCCCGGTCAGGTACCTGGCCTCGGAGCCGGGGAAGACTCTGTCCATGTCGGCGACCGCCTGCTCGATCCGCACGCCCGGCTCGAGCCCGGCGCCCCTGAGCGCGAGCCCGCCGGCCGAGAAGGCGATGAGGATCCCGTCGCCACCGTTCTGGGCGTCGGTCGCCTCCCACGTATCGCCGGCAGGCAGGTCCGTGAACGATTCCCCGTTGGAGCCCACGTCGATCCAGGGGCGCCCCCGGTACTGAAGGATCGACTTGGTCGCGGCGCCGTACTGGATCGCCTCCGCCGCGCCGCGGTCGCCGGGGTCGAGCGCGGGAGAGAGGTCGATCGCTGACAGCGTGCTGAGCGGGACGGTGATCACCGCATGATCGGCCGCGACGTCGCCGCCGGCCGATCTGACCTGAACCCCGTCACCGTCCTGGCTGATCGCGCTGACGGGCGACGAGAGTGACACCTCCCCGTCCAGCTCGGCTGCGAGCGCTTCGGGGATCTGGTCGTTGCCGCCCTTCACCCTGAGGGCCTCGATCCCCTCGGCGTCGGCCTCGGCGTAGGCGAGCTCGGAGAGGACGACGAAGAGCAGGGACAGGCGGGCCGGGTCCATCGCGTAGGCGTCGCGGAGCTGGTGCTCGAGCACGAAGCGAGCGTCCTCGCTCGGCTCGATCTCGTCGATCAGCTCGCCCGCGGAGGCGGTGTCCAGCTCGGCGCCGGTGCCCTCGATGTCGCCGGGGTCGAGGTCCTCCGCCAGCGAGGCGGTCTCCGCGTAGAACGCGTCTATCGCCCCCTCGGCCTCGGCGTCGAGGTCGGCGGCGTCGTATCGCCGTCCGCCGGCGTAGGCGACACCGGGCTTGTCGCTCCCGACCTCGTTCAAGTCGTCGAGGTCGAGACCGAAGCGGTCCACAAGAGCCAGCATCTCGGTGTGCACCGCATCGAGGTACTCGCCTCCCGCCTCGGCGAACTGACCGCCGCGGAAAGGCTCGCGCAGCGTGCGCACCCTGCCCCCGATGCGGTCGCGCGCCTCGATGACCGTGACGTCGAAGCCCTCCCTCGACAGCTCGTCCGCCGCTGCGAGTCCGGCGAGCCCGGCTCCGATCACGACGACGCTCCGCCCGGCACCCGAGCCGGAGCCGCCGCCGCAGGAGGAATGGGGGAGCGCCAACGCGATCCCGGCCGCCGTCGTGGCCCCTACGAACGTGCGCCTTGAGAAGCGCGGCTCGCTCACGACCTAGATTGAACATCGAAATCAAACGGGAAGGACAGCGCCAATGCCGCACTACAACGACGACGTCCCATCGAAGCTCTCCCAGGAGGAGGTCTTCGACTACATGGCCGACTTCACCAACGCCGAGAAGTGGGACCCGGGGACCAAGTCTTCGAAGCAGCTGGACAGCGGCAAGATCGGCGTGGGCGCGCAGTTCGAGCTGATGGTCGAGTTCAACGGCAACGTGTCGCCCTTCACCTACCGCATCACCGAGTACGAGCGCCCGACGCGCGTCGTCGTCGAGGCCGAGACCGACTCCGTGAAGCTGGTCGACACGATGACCACCACCGCGGACGGCGAGGGAAGCGTCCTCAAGTACGACGCCCGCATGGACCTGAAGGGACTGGTGAAGCTGACGACGCCGATCATGGCGATCATCTTCAACCGCCTCTGCGAGAAGGGGCAGGAACGGCCTGGAGCGCGAGCTGAACCCCTAGCCCGTGCCGGACCCGACGGCGCGATCGCGAACGCCGATTGACTGGTCAGTCAGCCAAGCCACTACTGTATCATCCCGCGCCGCTTTCCCCAACCCCGCACCTGAAACGTAGGAGCTGAGCCTTGAAGATCTGCGTACTCGTCAAAGAGGTCCCGGACGCCGCCGTCAACAAGCGGATCGACCCGGAGACCAAGCGCCTGGACCGCTCGGGCGAGAAGAACCTGAACCCCTTCGACACGCACGCCATCGAGGCGGCCATGCAGGTGAAGGAGGGTGGCGCCGACGTCGAGGAGATCGTCGCCGTCACGATGGGCCCCGACAGCGCCGTGCGCGCACTGCACAAGGCCGTCGCCCTGGGCGCCGACCGCTCGGTGCACCTGTCCGACGCCGCCCTCGAGGGCTCCGACGTCGCGGCCACGGGCTACGCACTGGCGAAGGTGCTGGAGAAGGAGAGCCCCGACCTGGTCCTGCTGGGCCAGCAGTCGGACGACGGCGAGTGCTACACGATCGGCGCAGTCGTGGCCGACCACCTGAAGATGCCGTCCCTGACCCAGGTGATCAAGATGGACGCCGCAGAGGGCAAGGTCACCTGCGAGCGCCAGGCTGAGTACGGATACGACACCGTCGAGATCGAGCTCCCGGCCGTGATCAGCGTCGGTGACGCGATCAACGAGCCGCGCTACCCGAGCCTGAAGGCGATCATGGGCGCGAAGAAGAAGCCGCTCGACACGCACGCCAACGGCGACGTCGACATCGAGGCCGACCGGGTCGGCGAGTCGGGGTCCCGCACCACCGTGCTGGAGCTGAAGCCGCCTCCGCAGAAGGAGTCCGGCGAGATCATCGAGGACGAGGACACTGCCGAGACGGTCGAGAAGATCGTCGCCTGGCTCGACGAAAGGAAGCTGATCTAGATGGCGGGGATCCTGGTCTACGCACTGCACGACGACGAGGGCGAGTTCAACAAGAACTCCCTCGGCGCAATCTCCGAGGCGAGCAAGCTCGCCGGAGAGCTGGGCACCGAGGCATCGGCCGTGATCGTGGGCGACATCGCCGACGACGCCGCTGCCGCCCTAGGGAAACACGGGGTGGTGAAGGTCTACCGCGCGAAGGACGTTCCCGAGGGCCTGGCGCAGCCGATCGTCGACGTGATGGCGAAGGTGATGACCGACAACGACATCTCCTACGCGCTGTTCGGCGGCGGGCTGCTCGGCTTCGAGATCGGAGCCGGCCTGACGGCCCGCCTGAACGCCGGCGTGACGATGGAGGTCACCGCGGTCCGCGTCGAGGACGGCAAGCTCGTGGTCGAGCGCCCGATCCTCCAGGACTCGCAGATCGCCGACGTCGGCTACGTCGAGGAGCCGGGGATCATCATCGGCCGCCTCAACGCGTTCGACGAGAACGAGGGCGACGGCACGGCCGAGGTCGAGGACGTCACCGTCGAGCTCTCGGAGTGGTCGAGCAAGGCGAAGCTCGTCAACCGCGGCGAGCAGCGCGGCGCCGACGTGAACATCGAGGACGCCGACATCCTGGTCGGCGGCGGCCGCGGCCTGGGCCAGAAGGAGAACTTCGAGATGGCCGAGGAGCTCGCGAACGCCATGGGCGGCGCCGTCGCGGCCACCCGCGCCGTGGTGGACGCCGGCTGGTACCCCTACGCGGCCCAGATCGGCCAGACGGGCAAGACCGTCGCGCCGAAGCTGTACCTGGCAGCCGGCATCTCGGGGGCGATCCAGCACAAGGTGGGGATGCAGAACTCCGAGAACATCCTCGCGATCAACAAGGACCAGAACGCTCCGATCTTCGAGTTCTGCGACCTGGGTGTAGTCGGCGACCTGCACAAGATCGTTCCCAAGCTGACCGAGGCGATCAAGGCCAAGAAGGGCGGCTGAGCCCCCGCCATGGCGCACGGGGTGAAGCCCAGCGAGTTCCCTCCGCCCTTCGATCCCGAGGGCTACGTCGGCCCCCCGACGGATGCTCCGGAGGAGCGACTCGAGGCGGGCATCGTGATCGTCGGAGGCGGGCCCGCGGGGCTGGCGTGCGCGAACCGCGTCCTGCAGCTGCTCGAGTCTGAGCCGGAGCTGACGGAGAAGCTTGGAGAGATCCCGGTCGCGGTCCTCGAGAAGGGCAAGGCCTGCGGCGCCCACAACGTCTCCGGGGCGAACATGGTCCCGTCGGCGATGGAGAAGCTCTTCCCCGACCTGGACCCCGGCGACTGGCCCGTGTACCAGAAGGTCGAGAAGGACGCCGTCTATCTGCTGACCAAGAAGCGCGCGATCCCGCTGAAGCCGCCGCCGCCCAACTTCCGGAACGAGGGCAACTACGTCACCTCGGTTTCGAAGCTCTCGCGCTTCCTCGCCGACAAGGCCGAGGAGGCCGGCGCCTACATCCTCACCGAGACGACCGCGGACAAGCTGCTGGTCGAGGACAGGATCGTTCGCGGGGTCCGCTCCGGCGACAAGGGGCGCGACCGCGAGGGCAAGGAGCTCGGCAACTTCGAGCCCGGGTCCGACCTGATGGCCAAGGCGACGGTCCTCGCCGAGGGGACGATCGCCCACCTGACCCAGTGCGCCGAGGAGTACTTCGACCTCGGCAGCGACCCGAGGCGGTGGGAGATCGGGGTCAAGGAGGTCTGGAAGGTCCCGAAGCCGCTGGACCGGGTCATCCACACCATGAACTGGCCCCTCCGCGCGCGGCCCAAGTACAACGAGTTCGGCGGCAGCTTCATCTACCCGATGGGCGAGGACAAGCTGTGCATCGGGATGGTCGTGGGCCTCGACACCACCGACGCGACGTTCTCCTGCCACGACGCGCTCCAGCAGCTGAAGACCCACCCCTTCGTCAGGAAGCTTCTCGACGGTGGCGAGCGGGTCGGCTGGGGTGCGAAGACGATCCCCTCGGGCGGCTACTGGACGATGCCGCGGCGCCTGTCGGTGCCGGGCATGGTCATGGCCGGGGACAACGTCTCGATGGTCAACGTCCCCTACCTGAAGGGCATCCACTACGCGATGCACGCCGGCATGTACGCCGCCGAGGCGATCGTCGAGGCGCTGAAGAAGGACTCGGTCAACTTCGAGGAATACGACCGCAAGGTCAAGAAGTCCGAGATCGAGGACGACATCTACAAGTCCCGGAACGTCCGCCAGTACGGCGACAAGGGTTTCGTGGCGTTCGGCGGCATCGCCAACGCGTGGCTGCTCTCCGGGGGCGCGCTCCCGCCGGGACACAAGGACGTCGAGCCCGACGGCGAGGTCCCGATGGAGCTCGGGAAGGCCGCGGACAAGTACCCCGCGCCCGACGGCGAGTACATCTTCGACAAGCTCTCGTCGGTCTTCCTCTCGGGCAACGCGACCCGGGACGACGCGCCGAACCACGTGCGGATCCAGGAGAGGGTGCCGCGCGAGGTCGCGCAGACGTGGGTCTCGATGTGCCCCGCGCAGGTCTACGAGATCCCCGAGGACCAGCTCGAGAGCGGCGCCGAGACGGTTGACGTGAACGTGACCGCCTCCAACTGCGTCCAGTGCGGGGCCATCACCGCCAAGGGCGGGCGGCTGACGCTGCCCGAGGGCGGCGACGGGCCCCTGTACCAAGAGACCTAGGGCCGCCCTCTTTCGAGCGGCTGCGGAGCAGCCGCGAAGGGTGCCTGGCGGCGCTAGCGTCTCGGTGTATGGCGAAGCCGTCCAGAGGTCCTGCTGACGGCGTCGAGGTCGAGCTTCGCGACGGGTCGTGGGCCCAGGTTCGCCAGATCCGCCCCGAGGACCGCGACGCCCTGCGCCGTGGGTTCGAGCGGCTCAGCCCCGAGTCGCGCTACCGCCGCTTCCTGACGCCGATGGAGCGGCTCGGCGAGAGCCAGCTGACCTATCTGACCGAGGTCGACCACCGCGACCACGAGGCGATGATCGCCTTCGACCTGGCGACCCCGGGGGAGGTCGTCGGCGTGGGTCGCTACGTGCGCGAGGCCGAGTCGCCGGACCGGGCCGAGGCCGCGGTCACAGTCGCCGACGACTGGCAGGGCCGCGGGCTGGGCGGAGCTCTGACGCGGATCCTCGGCGGCCGCGCCGCCGAGGAAGGCGTGACCGCCTTCACCGCGCTGCTCCTCGCCGAGAACGACCGGATGGCGGGGCTGCTCGGCGAAGTCGGGGACGTGGAGGTCGTCGATCGCGAGGGCGACGCGATCACCGTCGTCGTCCCGATCGACTCGGACGTGTCCGGCGACCCGGGGCTGCGCAGCGTCCTGCGGGCCGTGGCGGCCGAACCGATCGCCCTCGCTCGGGCGCCGGGACCTCCGCCCAGCTGATGCGGGTTGGTGCGGGAGCTAGGTGCCTGGGCCGGACTCGGCCACGAACTTCGCAACCGCCTGCGCGTCTGCTCCGGTGACCAGGTTGGCCGGCATGTTGCCGCTGCCCCGCCCGCCGTTGGCGATGACCTCGAGGACCTCGGCCTCGTCGACCTGGGCTTCGTCCAGGTTCGGGCCGATGGAGCCGTTGGTGCCGGCGGCGTCGAGGGTGTGGCAGGTGCCGCAGTTGTCCACGAACAGGTCGCGGCCCTTCTCCGACTCGGCGTCGAGGGGCTGCTCCTCGACCTGCTCGGCCGGCGTGGTCTGGGTCTCGACGTTCCCTGTGTTCTCGTCCTCGTCGGTGGTCCCGCAGGCGCCCAGCAGGGCGATCGCGGCGAATGCGGCCGCGCAGAGCGCGACCAGGCGGCGTCGGGGGGCAGTGGAGTGCGTCATCCCGGCTCGCCTACCCGCAGCGACGGCGAACTAACCGGCCGCCGACCTGCCTCTCGGTATCAGTAGTTCCCCGCACATCAAATCCGTGGTGCCCCCGATGAATGTCCACGCCTGGGACCTTACTCTCGGCCCATCATGCGACCGGACCACCTCCACGATGAGTACCTGGCGGCGCGCCGCTGGGCCGACGACATCCAGGACGGCCCGCTTCAGGGCCTGGCGGCGATGAAGTTGCTGCTCGAGTCCGCGTCCGATCATGACCCTCAGACGCTGGAGCGTGCTGCCGCGGCCTGCCTGCGCCAGATCGACGCAGAGATCGGGACCCTGCGTTCGACGATCTCCGAGATGCGCGAAGTCGCCTAGGTCGGCTAGACCTCGATGACCCCGCGGTCGATCGCGTAGCGGACCAGCTCGGATCGGCTCGTCAGGCCGAGCTTCTGCTGGATGTGGGCGCGATGCGACTCGACGGTGCGCACGCTGAGGAACAGGTTCTCGGCGATCTCGTTGTTGGTGTGCCCGAGGGCGATCAGGCGGAGGACCTCGGTCTCGCGGTCGCTCAGGTCGTCGGGTGCGGCGGACTCGGGCTCGGCTGCCAGGCGGGCGCCCAGCTCCGGCTGGAGGTAGGTCTTCCCTTCCGCCGCCAGGCGAACGGCCTTGACGAGCTCGTCGCTGGCGGCCTCCTTGAGGATGTAGCCGAGGACCCCGGCCTGCAGCGCCTCGCGCGCCGACGAGGTCTCCTCCTGCATCGTCAGCATCACGATCCTGGTCTCGGGCGAGGCCTCGCGGATCTCGGGGATCGCGGCGAGGCCGGATCCACCGGGCATGTTGATGTCGAGGATCAGCACCCCGGGCTTGTGCCCCGCGGCGAAGCGGACTGCCGAAGCGGCGTCGTGGGCCTCGGCGACCACCTGGATGCCGCCCTCGGTTTCGAGCAGCATCCGCAGCGCGGCGCGGACGACCGCATGGTCGTCTGCCAGAACGACCGAGATCTCGCCACCTGCCTTGGGCGCCATGAAGCGAAGACTAAACGCGAGCTACGGAAAATTCGCAACTCTCCGCACGAAGGTCGGAGCGAAGCGTGTGACGGTGACGGGATCGGCGAGCGGGATTCCGCGGCTAGAATCTCTGGTGTGAAGACCGAGATCCATCCCGAGTACGTCCTCTCGCACGTCCACTGTTCGTGCGGCAACGACTTCTACACCCGCTCGACCAAGTCCGAGCTCCACGTCGAGCTCTGCTCGGCGTGCCACCCGTTCTACACGGGCAAGCAGAAGCTGGTCGACACCGGCGGGCGCGTCGAGCGCTTCCGCCGCCGCGCCGCCAAGAGCAGCAGCGCGGCCAAGAAGTAGGAACAGCCGCGTGGCGGGGCCGGACGGCGCCCCGGAGCTGAACGCAGCCCAGGCCGAGCGCATGCCCGACGGGCGGCTGGTCGCCGTCCGCGACGCCCCGGTCGGAGGCCAGGCCGTGATGGAGGGCGTGATGATGCGCGGGGTCTCCACCTGGGCGGTCGCGGTCCGCACGCCCGACGGGGAGATCGACGTCACCTCCGAGCCCATCGTCTCGTGGGCCAAGCGCCACCGCGTGCTGCGCCTGCCGGTGATCCGCGGCGTCGTCGCGCTGGTGGAGTCGCTGAAGATCGGGTTCCGGGCGATGGCCATATCGGTCAACGTCCGCGAGCCGGAGGACGAGACCGGGGAGAAGCAGGAGATCGGCGGCTGGGTCTGGGCGCTGACCGTGACCGGCTCGCTGCTCCTCGCGATCACCCTCTTCTTCGTGGTTCCGGTGGCCGCGACGAGCCTGATCAAGGACGAGCTCGGCTCGGCGTTCCTCTTCTGGCTCGTCGAGGGCGTCCTGAGAACGCTCATCTTCATCGGCTACATCGTCGCGATCAGCCGGCTCCCCGACCTGCGCCGGGTCTTCGAGTACCACGGCGCCGAGCACAAGACGATCTCGGCCTACGAGGCCGGCGACGAGCTAGTCCCCGAGCGGGCCGAGCTCTACTCGCGGCTCCACCCCCGTTGCGGGACCAGCTTCCTGCTGATCGTCATGGTCCTCGCCGTCTTCGTGCTCGCCCCGATCGGGCTGCCGGCCTGGTACTGGCTGGTCGCCTCGCGCGTCCTCGGGATCCCGCTGATCGCGGGCCTCTCATATGAAGTCATCAAGTGGGCCGGCCGCAACCGCCGCCGGCGCTGGGTGCGCGCGCTGATGTGGCCCGGGCTGATGCTCCAGAACCTGACCACGCGCGAGCCCGACCGCGACCAGCTCCAGGTGGCGATCCGCTCGCTCCAGGAGGTGCTGGCCACGGAGGACCCGGCATCGACCGAGCCGCGCGAGCGCATCGAGGTCGTGGCCTAGGTCCCCGTTGCCAGGGCGCTAGGAGCTCGCGAAAGCCGCGATCTCCTTCGCGAGGCGGTCGGGCTGGTCGAGCATCACGAAAGTGCTCGCGTCGTCGATCGGGACGACCCGCGCGTCCTTCATCGGCGCCGCGAGGCGCTCCGCGAAGTCCAGCTTGAACAGCTTGTCGTCGGCGCCCCACGCGAACAGCGTCGGCCGGTCGAACTCGGGCAGCTTGCGCGCGGCCTCCATCGTCTGGTCGGGGGAGAGGCCCTTCAGCAGCGTCCGGAAGTCGCGCCTGATCTCGGCCGATTCGAGTGACGGCCGTGTCCAGCGGTCGATCAGCTCGTCGGGTATCCGGGTCTTGCTGAGCATTCCGAAGGCGAGGGGGGACCGGGCCAGCATGCGCGGCCGCATGGACTGGGCGATCAGCCAGAGGACGGGCGCGTACCGGGCGGCGCGGAACATCGGGCCGAAGTGTCCGGGCGGGAACTTGTCGAACGCGTCGCAGTTGGTCAGGACGAGGCGGTCGATTCCGGTCGGGTCGGTGGTCACCAGCATCTGGCTGATCGCGCCGCCGGAGTCGTTGCCGACGAGGGTGACGCCGCGAGCCTCCGTCCGCTCGATCAGCTCTCCGACCAGGCTCGCGACGCGCGGAGGGGAGAGGCCGGCGTCCGGCTTCATCGGCGTCCGGTGGGAGCCGAGCGGCAGGTCCGGCAGGATCACCCGGAACTTCGGAGCCAGGCGCTCGGCCACGCCGATCCCAGAGGGCGCTGTCCACCAGGGCGCCGTGGACGAACAGGATCGGCGGCCCCGAGCCGGCCTCGCGGCAGTGGACGACTCCCGCGCTGGTCTCGATGTCGGACTCGGTCCAGGTCACGCCGCTGGCGTCCATCGTGCTCTCCGTCGCCGTCATCGCAGCTCCTCTCGGGGGAGCCGCCCCGGTTCGACCGGTGGGCTCCGTAGGATTCATACAGGTGGTATGTAACTTACATACAATCTGTCTGCAATGTCAAGCAGTGAGACGGTGACACCGCGCACACAGCCGCGCCGGACCCAGGCCGAGCGCAGCGACGCGACCCGGACGGCGCTGCTCGCCGCCGGCCGCAAGCTCTTCGCCGAGCACGGGTACGCGGGGGTCTCGACCGGGCAGATAGTCAGCAGCTCGGGGCTGACCCGCGGAGCGCTCTACCACCAGTTCGGGGGCAAGCGCGAGCTCTTCAAGGCCGTCTTCGAGCAGATCGAGGCCGAGCTGGTGGCCGGGATCTCCGTCGAGGGCCTCGAGTCCGGCGACGCGATCGGGGTGCTGCACGGCGGCGTAGACGCGGTGCTCGACGCCAGCCTCGAGTCCGACGTGCAGAGGATCGCGCTTCAGGACGCCCCGTCGGTCCTCGGCTACGAGGAGTGGCGCGAGGTCGAGGAGCGCCACGGCCTCGGCCTCCTGACGGCGGGCCTGACCGTGGCGATGGAGGCCGGGCAGATCGAACGCCAGCCGGTCGAGCCGCTCGCCCACCTGCTGCTCGGCGCCTTGATCACCGCGGCGCAGTACGTGGGCGACGCGGAGGACGAGGCTCGCGCCCGTAAGGAGATGGGCGCGGCCCTCCACAGCGTTCTCGACGGCCTGGCCTCGTAGTCCTACGCTTGCCGCATGATCGACGAGCTGATCTCGCAGGTCGAGGCCCGCCATGCGGAGCTCGAGGGGCTGATGTCGGATCCCGAGGTGATCGGGGACCGCGAGCGCTATGCGGAGGTCGGGCGCGAGTACCAGCAGCTCTCTGGCGCCCACCAGCTCGCTTCGGAGTACCTGACCCTGGCCGACGACCTCGAGGGCGCGCGAGAGCTGCTGGAGGAGGACGGCGACGACCCCGAGCTCAAGAAGGTGGTCGCCGACGCACCCGCGCGCCTGGAGGAGCTTGGCGAGGAGATCAGGCTGGCGATGGTCGAGCGCGACCCGAACGACGACAAGAACGTGATCGTCGAGGTGCGCGCGGGGACCGGGGGGGACGAGGCGGCGCTGTTCGCGGGCGACCTCTACAAGATGCTCACCCGCTACGCCGAGGACCGAGGCTTCTCGACCGAGAGCCTCTCGTCCTCGCCCGCCGACGTGGGCGGGTTCAAGGAGGCGACGTTCGGGATCAAGGGCGACGGCGCCTACTCCGTCTTCAAGTACGAGGGCGGGACACACCGCGTCCAGCGGGTCCCGAAGACTGAGTCCCAGGGGCGGATCCACACCTCGACCGCGACGGTCGCGGTGCTGCCCGAGGCCGAGGAGGTCGACCTGCAGATCAACCCGGGCGACATCGAGACCGACACCTATCGCTCGTCGGGCCCCGGCGGGCAATCCGTGAACACCACCGACTCGGCCGTGCGCCTCACTCACAAGCCGACCGGCATCGTCGTCTCGATGCAGGACGAGAAGTCCCAGCTCCAGAACAAGGAGAGGGCGATGCGAGTGCTCCGGGCCAGGCTGCTCGAGCACCAGCTCGCCGAGCAGCACGCGAAGGAGGCCTCGGAGCGCAAGGCGCAGGTCGGGACCGGCCAGCGCGCCGAGAAGATCCGCACCTACAACTTTCCCCAGGACCGGATCACCGACCACAGGGTCAAGGTCACCGCCAGCAACATCGAGCGGGTGCTGGGCGGCGACCTGAGCGAGTTCACCGAGGCGCTCTCGGCCGAGGAGAAGCGCCTGCGGCTCGAGGCCCAGGCCGACGGATCCTGACGGTGGTTCCCTGATGGGGGCTGACTGATGGTGGGTGCGGCGGTTCGCGACGCGCTCGAGGGAGCTGCCGACGCGATCGCCGCAGCCGGATCCGACACGCCGCGCCTCGACGCCGAGCTGCTGCTCGCCGAGGCGAGCGGCTTCGACCGCGCTCGCCTTGCGGCCGAGCCTGAAGCCACGCTGCCGAAGGGGGCCGGCCGGGAGTTCGCGACGATGGTCCGCCGCCGCGTCCAGCGCGAGCCGGTCGCCTACATCCTGGGCCGCAAGGGCTTTCGGCGGATCGAGCTCGCGGTGGACCCGCGTGTATTGATCCCGCGGCCCGAGACCGAGCTCCTGGTCGAGGTCGCGCTGGAGCTGCTGCCCGAAGGGGAGCCATCACGGGTCGTGGACGTCGGCACCGGCTCCGGGGCCGTCGCGCTGGCGGTCGCCGACGAGCTGCCCGAGGCGAGGGTCGTCGCGACCGACACCTCGGCCGCCGCGGTCGAGGCCGCGAGCGGGAATGCCGAGCGGTTGGGCCTCGCCGGCCGCGTCGAGGTGATCGAGGCGAGCTATCCGGCAGAGCGCGGCCCGTTCGACCTGCTGGTGGCGAACCTGCCCTACGTCACCGAGGCGGAGTGGGAGGGGCTCGAGCCCGAGATCCGTGAGTTCGAGCCGCGCGGGGCGCTGGTGCCCGGGCCGACCGGGATGGAGGCCTTCGAGGAGCTTCGCGACGCGATCGCCGCCTCCGGCGCCGGGCCCGCGGCGATCGCGCTCGAGGTCGGCGTGGGTCAGGCAGAGGCGGTGGCGGAGCTCGCGCGCTCGGCCGGGTGCGAGAGCGTCGAGCTTCGGCGCGATCTCGCCGGGATCGAGCGCGTGGTCCTGGCGCGCTCATGATGGTGGGTCCTTGACATGGCGCCCATGACCCAGATCGTCTCGGCGCAGAGGGAGGGGGCTGAGGCCGCGCGCGCTGCGCTCGACCGGGCGATCGGCGACGGGGGCGTCGCCGTCTTCCCGGCCGACACCCTCTACGGCCTCGCGTGCGATCCGCTGAACGCGGACGCAGTGGAGCGGATCCAGGCACTCAAGGGGCGCGACGACGGCAAGCCCTCGGCGGTCCTGTACTTCTCGCCGCTCGCGATGCGCGAGCTGTTGGGTGGACTCGGCCCGGTGGCCGGCGAGGCCGTGGCGGCGCTGCTCCCCGGTCCGGTGACGCTCGTGGTCGCCAACCCCGAGGGGCGCTATCCGCTGGCGTGCCGCGAGGATCCGGGACGGCTCGGGGTGCGGCTGATCACCGATTCGCCGCTCGCGGGCTTCATGAGGCCCCTCTTCCAGACCTCGGCCAACCGCAGCGGCGAGCCCCCGCCACATCGCTTCGAGGAGATCAGGCCCGCGATCCTCGACGGAGCGGACCTTGCGATCGACGGCGGAGAGCTGGGGGGTGAGCCGTCCACGGTCGTGGACGTGAC
Source organism: uncultured Solirubrobacterales bacterium (assembly GCA_963839875.1). Lineage (GTDB taxonomy): Bacteria > Actinomycetota > Thermoleophilia > Solirubrobacterales > 70-9 > CAVUAT01. Next base: position 131,728 of record CAWIWP010000004.1, on the reverse strand, counting down.
GGGGATCGACGCCGGCGGCGGATGGAGCGTGCTGCGCGAGGGCGCCCTGGCCGCCTCCGAGGTCGAGCGCCGGCTCGCCTCCATCGCCCCGGCAGAACGCCAGTCCTAGCTCTGGGTCGCGCCGATCGCTTCCAGTCCGTCGTCGAGGGTCTGGAAGAAGGTCAGCTCGGCCGCCTTGCCGTCCTCCACCCGCATCGCGGCGTAGGCCATCTGCTCGGCGGAGACCCCGCTGCCCTTGCCGCGGACGTAGACCTCCAGCTCGATCAGGAGCCAGTCGCCGCTCTCGTGAAAGCGGACCGGCTCGGGACGGATGACCTCCATCACCTCGAAGAAGGAATCCCAGTACTCGCGGACCCCGTCGTGCCCCCTGTAGACGCCGGGCTCCGCCGCGACCTCCGCCGGAGTCGTCATCACGAAGTCCTCACGCAGGTACTCGAGCATCGCCTCCGTGCCGCTCTCGTTGAACGCGGCGAAGGCCTTTCTCGCCAGCTCCGGGTTCGTGCGGGCCATCCCGCACACCCTAGGAAGGCGGTTTCCGCCCTCAGCCGCGGGGGTGCTTCGCCGCGTGGGCGGCGGCGCGCACGAACATCTCGCGCGCCTGCTTGTACGCGGGGCCGGGCTCGCGCTCGACCCGCTCCAGCGCCAGTCCCTGAACGCCGGTCATGATCAGCAGCGCGAGAGCGGGCACGTCGCGGGGGCGCGGCCCGTCCGGAGCGGCGCTGAGGCGCTCGTGCACGACCTCGCGCCAGACGCCGTTGATCTCCTGGATCGTCGATCGCACCGCCGGGTCGACGACCGAGACCGCGGCGAGGTCGAAGTAGAGGCGCGGGATGCGCGGGTCCTCGTCGGCGATCTCGTCGATCGCCAGGGCGATGCCCCGCGTCAGGTCCTCGACCGTCCCCGTGTCCTCGATTCTCGCGAGCACCCGCTGGGTGATCGTCTCGGCCAGGTCGCGGCCGACCGCGTCGACGAGGCCCTGCTTCGAGCCGTAGTGGTAGTTGATCAGCGCCTTCGACTCGCCGGCCCGCGCCGCGACCTTGGCCACGGTCAGGCCGGCGTAACCGTCGGACTTCATGGTCTCGGTCGCAGCAGCCAGGATGCGCTCCCGCGCGCCCGTGGAGGGCCGCCCCCGCTTCGCGGGGACAATTGCCGGCTCAGGGGACACTTTCGCCTACGCCTCGGCGCCGGTGAGCATCGCCGGGTCGAGTCCCATCGCGGCCAGCTTCTTCGAGAGCGCTTTGAGCGAGTACGCGAAGATCTCACTCGACTCGTAGAAGGGGGTCGAGAAGTTGTAGGGGTCCTCGACCCACGGCGGCACGAACACGAGGCTCGCCACGGGCAGGGCCTCCTGCAGGGTCTCCTCGACGATCTTCGCGTTCGCCGGATCGTCCTTGATGGCGTCGGCCAGGAACTTGACGCCGAAGCCGACGTGGCGCGACTCGTCGCGGTTGACCGCGGTGAAGCCGGCGGTGAAGCCCGGCATCCATTCGCGCTCCTTCAGGGCCCGGATCATGAAGCGGGCACCGGTGAGTGCGAGCGTGCCCTCGATCACGATCATGTAGACGGTGATGCCTCGAACGAGCGACGCGAAGTCGCTCGGGTCCTTGCGCAGGTTCTCGGCGCATTCGTGGAGGATGCCGTCGAAGAGCTCCTCCCACTTCTCGTTGACGTTGTTGCGCTGCGTGCCGAGCATCTCGCCGATCCCGTCGGCCTTCATCCCGAGCACCTCGCGGTAGAACCGGTCGAAGAAGACCATGTGCTTGGCCTCGTCCGAGATCTGGGTCGTCAGGAACGCCTGTGCCTCGTGGGTCGGCGCGGCCATGGCGAACGGGAGCAGCTCGACGGTGACGCGCTCCTCGCCGAGAAAGAACTGGGACCAGCCGAAGAGGATGAAACGGCGCTCCTCCTCGTTGATCAGATCCGGGTCCGCCCACTGCTTTGCGTCCTCGGTGAAGTCGAAGTCCTCGGTGGACCACTGCTGGCGCTGCCAGCGCATGAAGAGCTTCTCGTAGGAGGGGGCCGCCTCGATGATGCGGTCCAGGCCGCCCATCACCTTGTCGATGTCGGCGTCCATCAGGACCGAGAGGGCCTCGTCCTCGGTGACCAGCTCGGCCTCGCCGTTGCCGCTTCCGTTGGCGCCGTTCGTGTCTTCGGTGGTCATCTCGCTCATCGCTCCTGTTCTCGTCGGGGCCTATTACTTACCATACGTTCAATAAATAAGCAAGCCATCGAGGACGGCGGGTATGGTGAAGCGAATGAGCCTCCCCGACGATTTTCAGACCGCTCCGCTCGCCGACGTCGACCCGGAGATCGCCGAGGTCCTGGACCGCGAGCTGGCGCGCCAGCAGGGGACGCTGGAGATGATCGCCTCCGAGAACTTCGTCCCCCAGGGCGTCCTCGACGCGGCGGGCTCGGTCCTCACCAACAAGTACGCCGAGGGCTATCCCGGCAAGCGCTACTACGGCGGCTGCGAGGAGGTGGACGTCGCCGAGGAGCTGGCGATCTCACGCGCCAAGGAGCTGTTCGGCGCCGAGCACGCCAACGTCCAGCCCCACGCGGGCGCCCAGGCCAACAACGCCGCCTACATGGCGATGCTCGAGCCCGGCGACACGATCATGGGCCTCGCCCTCGACCACGGCGGCCACCTCTCCCACGGGATGAAGCTGAACGTCTCGGGCAAGCTCTACGAGGTCGTGCCGTACCACGTGGGCCGCGACGACCTGCTCGTCGACATGGACGAGGTAGCGAAGCTCGCCGAGGAGAACGAGCCGAAGGTGATCGTCGCCGGCTGGTCGGCCTATCCGCGCCAGCTCGACTTCGCCGCCTTCCGCGAGATCGCCGATTCGGTCGGCGCGAAGCTGATGGTGGACATGGCCCACTTCGCCGGCCTCGTCGCGGCGGGGGAGCACCCCAATCCGGTCGAGCACGCCGACGTCGTCACGACCACGATCCACAAGACCCTGTGCGGGCCGCGCAGCGGGATGATCCTCTGCAAGGAGGAGCTCGCCAAGGACATCAACCGCTCGGTCTTCCCGGGCCAGCAGGGCGGTCCGCTGATGCACATCGTCGCCGCCAAGGCCGTGGCGCTGAAGCTCGCCGCCACCGAGGAGTTCCGCGAGCGCCAGCGCCAGACGATCGCCAACGCGCGGGCGTTCGCCGACGGGCTGATCGAAGCCGGGGTGGACGTGCTGACCGGAGGGACCGACGTGCACCTGGTCCTGACCGACCTGACGCCGACCGGGGTCTTCGGCAAGGAGGCCGAGCTGCGCCTGGAGGAGGTCGGGATCACGGTCAACCGCAACGCGATCCCCTTCGACGAGCGCCCGCCGATGGATCCCTCGGGCCTCCGCATCGGCACCCCCGCCCTGACGACCCGGGGCATGGTCGAGGACGACATGCGCGAGATCGCCGAGGTCATCGGCGTCGCGCTCGGCGACGACTTCGACTCGCAGAAGGACGCGCTCCTCGAGCGCACCCGCGCGCTGATGGAGCGCTACCCGCTCTATCCGCAGCTGTCGACCGCCACTGTGTGAGCCGCACGCCCGGACGCGTGAGCCGGCATTTGTGGCGGCGAATCAGTGGGATGGCGGAGGAGGTGGCGGGGTGAGGATCTGGGTCGACTGCACCGCCGCCGCGCACCCGCTGGTGCTGCGGCCGATCATCGAGCGCCTGGGGGCGGCCGGTCACGAGGTCGAGGTGACCACCCGCCGCTACGGGCAGACCGAGGAGATCCTCGACCGGCTCGGGATCACACACGAGTCTTTCGGCGAGCACGGCGGAGCGACGGCTCCCGGCAAGGCCGCGGCGCTGGCGGGGCGGAGCGCCCGCCTTGCGCGCTGGGCGCGCGGCAGGGACTTCGACATGGCCCTCGCCCACGGCTCGGTGGACATCGCGGTGGTCTCGCGCCTGCTGCCGGATCCCGCTGGTGCAGATGAACGACTACGAGTTCGCGGGCCTGCAGCGGAAGATCAGCTTCAGGGCGGCGCGGCTGGTGATGGCGCCCGACGCGATCGGGATCGAGGCGATGGAGGCGGCCGGCGCGAAGCCCGATCGGCTCTTCCGCTACCCGGGGCTGAAGGAGGACTACTACCTCTCGGACTTCGTGGCCGACGAGGCGGCCCTGGCGGAGCTCGGCCTGGGCCGCGACGGCCTGCTCGTGGTCGTTCGCCCACCGCCCGAGACCTCCGAGTACCACGCGCAGAATCCCCTCTACGAGGGCGCGATCGACCGGCTCGCGGGGGCCGACGGGGTGACGACGGTCGTGATCCCGCGCACCGACGGCCAGCGCGAGCGGCTGCGCGGCCGCGGCTCCCAGCCGCGCGCGGGCGCGGGCTCGCCGATCGTGGTCCCCGACCGCGCGATCGACGCCCAGAGCCTGATCGCGTTCGCCGACCTGGTGGTCGGCGCGGGGGGGACGATGAACCGCGAGGCGGTCGCCCTGGGGACGCCCGTCTACACGATCTTCAGCGGGCGCATGGGCGCGGTGGACGAGCGCCTGATCGCCGAGGGCCGTCTGCGCGAGCTCGCGTCGCCCGACGCGATCGAGCTGGTGCCGCGCGGGTCGCCGATCGGCGCAGTCACCCCGCGGGACCCGAAGCTGCTCTCTGACGCCGTCCTCACGGCGTCTGTCAGCTGAACCCCCGGCATTCCTCCGGCACCCCAGTGATTCGCCGTCACAAGTGCCGGCTCACGCGTCCGGGGATGCCGGTGCCACAATCAGGGCGATGAGGTCCCTCGAGACGATGGACGCCGTCTGGGCGTTCGTGTTCGCAGCCTCGGTCGCCTGGATGCTCGTCCCGGCAGCCGAGTCGATCGCGCGGCGGATCGGCGCGATGGACATGCCGTCGGAGCGCGGGCTGCACGACCTGCCGACGCCGAAGCTCGGCGGCCTGGCGATCCTGGTCGCGGTCCTGGCCGCGGGAGCGATCTGGCTCCCCTGGGACGCCGAGACGCGCTCGATCCTCGGCGGCGCCGCGGTGATCACGCTGCTCGGGGTGATCGACGACGTCCGCGAGCTGCCGGCGCTGCCGAAGCTCCTGGGGCAGATCGGCGCCGCGCTGATCCCGGTCGTGCTCGGCGACGTGCGGGTCGACGTCCACCACGCTCCCGTTCGTCGGCGGCTACGAGTTCGGCTGGGTCTCCTACCCGCTGACCGTGTTCGGGATCGTCGCGGTCGATCAACATCATCAACTTCATCGACGGGGTCGACGGGCTCGCCTCGGGGGTCTGCGCGATCTCGGCGGGGGCCCTCGCCGTGATCGCGATCTCGCTCGACCGCTTCGAGGCCGGGCGTGCTGGCGGCGATCACCGCCGGCGGCTCGCTCGGGTTCCTGCGCCACGGCTTCCCGCCCGCATCGAGCTTCATGGGGGACACCGGCTCCAACCTGCTCGGGTACCTGCTCGCCGTCGTGGCGGTCCAGGGCTCGCTGAAGACCAACGCCGCGCTGGCACTGGCGCTGCCGCTGCTGGTGCTCGCGGTCCCGATCCTCGACACGAGCTTCGTCGTCGCCAAGCGGCTGAAGTACCGGCAGCCGATCTACCAGGCCGACCGCTGGCACTTCCATCACCGGATGGCGAACATCGGGTTCACGCAGCGGCGAACGCTCGCCTACCTCTACGGATGGACGCTGGTCCTCGCTGGGCTGGCGCTGGCGCTCCGGTTCGTTCCCTACAGCGACGACCGCGGCAACTTCGATCCCTTCTGGACGGCCGTCATGGTCGGCCTGCTGGCCTTCGCACTGGCGGCGAGCGTCTACGTCGTCTACGTGCTCGAGATCTTCAAGCTGCGGCGGCTGCGGTTCCGGCAGCGGATGGGCCTCGGAGGCGCGGTGCCGCCGCTCGCCGGCGACCTGGAGGCCGAGGTGGACGCCGGCGTGAAGAGGGAGCTCGACGGCGAATAGCGCGACCGGGGACCCGAACTCGGGAGGGCAGTCCGCCGTGGATCGCGAGGCGGACTCGAGGGAGCCGATGGACGGGAAGCCCGAGCGGGCCGACCCCCCGGGCACCTCGCCGGGCATCTGGCGCGGGGACGACGTCAGCCCGAAGCAGCCGACCTGCTCCTCGTGCCCCCCGAGAGACTGAGCCGGGCGACGTCCGGCCACTGGCGCCATCGGCTAATGTCACGGCCCCTTCGCCTTGCGGCAACTCGCCGGGCGAGGGTCGTTTTTGTCTCGCAAATTGCGCCGTTCTGGCCTCGAGAACCGTCCCTGAGAACCGACACCTCCAACCACCCCCTTGATGACTTCCAACACCCTCGCCATCGCGGGGCCTGATGCCGTGGGGGGAGGCAGGGCCGCGACGATCGTTCGCTACCTGGACCTGCCCGCGCTCGCCATCGCCCTTCCGATCTTCCTCGCAGCCGGCCTCCCGATGCTCGGCTACGCGGTGCTCGCCGTGACCTGGCTGGCCGGAGCGGCGCTCGAGGACTACGGCGACGGCGCCGCTCCCGCGGGCGCTCGCCGAGGGCAGCCGCCAGGGCGCGATGGGCTGGGTCGGCGCGACGACGCTCGGCCGCGTCTACATGGTCGTCACGGCCGATCCTGCTCGTCGGCCTGCTCGGCGAGCCGCGAGGACGGCCTCGCCGCCGCGGTGCTGGCCGCGGTCCTCTTCACGTCCACTTCCTGGGCCGGTTCGCCGCCCGAGCACTCGAGGGCTCGACGGAGGCCGGGGCGTGAAGGCGCTGGCAGACGGTCCTGCTGGCCTTCGGCGCCTTCATGGCGATCGTCATCGCCGTCGGGCTCATCTTCGGCAGCGACGGCAAGAACGAGAGCTTCCAGCCGCAGAACGAGTTCAAGCTCGAGCCCTGGATCCACATCAAGATCGCTCGGGATCGACATGTCGATCACCAAGGCGGTGCTGTACCTGTTCCTCGCCGGGGCGGCTGACGATCGGGACGATGGTCTGGATCTCGAGGCGGATGGCGGAGAAGCCGAACCGCACCCAGACCGCCGTCGAGGTCGCCTACGACCTGACCAAGAACAACATCACCGGCGGCAACCTCGAGGGCAAGATGGCCCTGCGCTGGTTCCCGTTCCTCGCGACCCTCTTCTTCTTCATCTGGTTCTCGAACATGATCGGCTACATCCCGCTGCCGACCAACACCGAGCACCCGGTCAGACATCTTCGGCGCTCGAGGTGCCGTCGTTCGCGATCTACGCGGCGACCGCCAACATCTCGATCCCGCTGGTCGCTGACCCTCATCGTCTGGTCTCAGCTACCACGTCGAGGGGATCCGGGCCAAGGGCCTCATCCCGTACTTCAAGGGCTGGCTGCCCTCCGGCATCGAGGACATGACCGCTCGCGTTCAAGGGCTTCGTCTTCGTGATCGAGTGCATCTCGCACTTCGTCCGGCTGATCTCGCTCTCAGTGCGATTGTTCGCGAACATCCTCGCCGGGCACCTGCTGCTGCTCTTCATGGGCGGCGGGCTGGCGGTCCTGCTGGGCCTCGCCGCGCTGGGGGCGCTCACGTTCCCGATGGCCTTCGTCTTCTTCGTCTTCGAGGTGGGTCTTGTCGCGACGCTTCAGGCGTTCATCTTCTCGACCCTCTCCGCGATCTACATCGGCGACGCGGTCGCCGAAAGCCACTAGAAAGGAGCTGCATTTCAATGGAAGTACTTCCCCTGATCGCCCAGTCGACCGAGACGGTCACCGACACCGGCGTCAGCGACGGCCTCAAGGCGGTCGCCCTCGGTATCGGCGCCGGCCTCGGCTCGATCGGCGCCGGCATCGGCGTCGGATTCATCTTCGGCAAGGAGATCGAGTCCGTTGCGCGCCAGCCCGAGATGAAGGACGAGCTACAGAGCATCCGCTGGCTCGGCTTCGCCCTGACCGAGGCCGTCGCGTTCTACACGTTCATCTTCGGCCTGATCGCCTTCTTCCTCTAGGCCGCCGGGATGGAGTTCGTATCCGACATAGGACAGGTGCTCGTCCTCGCCGCAGAAGCTGCGGAGGGCGGCGAGGAGGAGGGCGGAAGCTTCCTGGTCTCGCCGGGCCTGGGCCTGATGATCTGGACCCTGCTGGTCTTCGGGTTCACGATGTGGGTCCTCAGCAAGGTCGCATTCCCGAAGATCCAGGAGGCCCTCGACAAGCGGGCCAAGCTGATCGCCGAGTCGATCGACGCCGCCGAGCGCTCCAAGAAGGAGTCCGAGGAGCTGACCGCGGAGTACCGCGCCCGCCTCAAGGAGGCCCGCGAGCAGGCCGACGACATCGTCGCCCGCGCCCGCAAGGCCGCCGACGAGTCGAAGGCGCGAGCCGCCGACGAGGGCAAGGAGAAGCGCGAGGAGCTCGTGGCCGCCGCGCGGCGCGACATCGAGGCCGAGACCCGGCGCTCGCTGGAGCGGATCCGCAAGGAGGTCGCCGACCTCACCGTGCTCACGACCGAGAAGGTCGTCCGCAAGACGCTGGACGCCGACGACCAGCAAGCGGCTGGTCGACGAGGCCCTGGCCGAGGTCGACTTCATCGCGCTCAGCGGTGACGCCGCCGGCAACGGCGGAAACGGAGACTCGGAGCGCTGATGGAGGAGATCGCCCGCGTATACGCCGACGCCCTGTTCAGGGCCGCTCAGGACGAGGACAAGCTGGACTCGATCCGCGACCAGCTCGGCGAGTTCACGGACGCTCTGGACGAGAGCCGGGACCTGCAGCTCTTCCTGTTCAGCCCCTACTTCTCCTCGGCGGAGAAGAAGGAGGGCCTGCGAAAGGCCGTCGATGGCGCCGAGCCGGAGCTGCTCAACTTCCTGGAGCTGCTTGGCGAGAAGCACCGGATCCCGGCGATCTACCGCATCCGCCGCCAGTTCGAGGAGATGTGGGCGAAGGAGAACAAGCGGCTCGAGATCACCGTGACGAGCGCCGTCGAGCTCGATCCCGAGATCTCCGAGCGCATCGGCTCAGAGATCGAGAAGCAGACGGGCCAGACCGTGGACCTGTCGAGCCGCGTGGACGGCGACATCCTCGGCGGGCTCGTCGTCCAGGTGGGGAACATGGTGCTCGACGCGAGCGTGCGAAACAGGCTGGACAAACTTCGAAAGAACGTCGCCCACGCGGCGTAGGAGGACTGAACTAAATGGACATCAAGCCGGACGAGATCGCAAGCATCCTGAGGGACCGAATCAAGGGGATGGACGCCGGCACGGCGGACCTCTCCGAGGTCGGGACCGTGCTGGAGATCGGCGACGGGATCGCCCGAATCCACGGGATCGACAACTGCATGGCGCTCGAGATGCTCGAGCTGCCCCACGACGTGGTCGGCCTCGCGCTGAACCTCGAGGAGGACAACGTCGGCGCCGTGCTCTTCGGCGAGTGGGAGAAGATCTCCGAGGGCGACACCGTCAAGCGCACCGGCAACCTGCTGGAGATCCCGGTCGGCGAGGAGCTCCTCGGCCGCCTGGTCGATCCCCTGGGACGCCCCCTCGACGACAAGGGCGACATCAACACCACCGAGACCCGCCCGGCTGAGTTCAAGGCCCCCGGCATCGTCCACCGCCAGGGCGTGTCGGAGCCGCTGCAGACCGGGCTCAAGGCCGTGGACTCGATGATCCCGATCGGCCGCGGCCAGCGCGAGCTGATCATCGGCGACCGCCAGACGGGCAAGACCGCGGTCGCCATCGACACGATCATCAACAACAAGGACTCGGGCGTCGTCTCGATCTACGTCGCGATCGGCCAGCGCATGGCCACGGTCGTGCAGGTCCAGCAGATCCTCGAGGACGCCGGCGCGATGGACAACACGATCATCGTCGCCGCCCCCGCCGACGAGGCCGCGCCGATCAAGTACATGGCGCCGTACGCCGGCGCCGCGATGGGCGAGTACTTCCTCTACAAGGGCGGCCACGCCCTCTGCGTCTACGACGACCTCTCCAAGCACGCGGCCGCCTACCGGCAGATGTCGCTGCTCCTGCGGCGCCCGCCGGGCCGCGAGGCGTACCCGGGCGACGTGTTCTACCTGCACTCGCGCCTGCTCGAGAGGGCGGTCAAGCTCTCCGACGACCAGGGCGCGGGCTCGCTGACGGCGCTGCCGATCATCGAGACGCAGGCCGGCGACATCGCCGCCTACATCCCGACGAACGTCATCTCGATCACCGACGGCCAGATCTTCCTGGAGTCGGACCTGTTCTTCTCGGGCGTGCGCCCGGCGATCAACGTCGGCACCTCGGTGTCGCGGGTCGGCGGCGACGCCCAGACGAAGGCCATGAAGAAGGTGGCCGGCAAGCTGCGCCTCGACCTCTCGCAGTACCGCGAGCTCGAGGCGTTCGCCCAGTTCGGCTCCGAGCTCGACGCCGACACCCAGGCGACCCTGGGCCGCGGCGAGCGCATGGTCCAGGCGCTGAACCAGAACGAGCGGAGCCCGCTGAACGTCTCGGAGCAGGTCGCCTCGATCTTCTCCGGGCACCGCCGGGCACCTCGACCGCATCAAGCCCGACCGCGTCCAGGAGTTCCTGGCGCAGCTGCTCGACCGCCTCGCGTCGGAGGAGTCCGACCTGATGGGCCGGATCGAGGAGTCGGGCCAGCTGCCCGACGAGGACGAGGAGTCGCTCAGCAACGCGATCAAGGAGTTCGTGGACGACTTCGGTCCCGACTTCGACGCCGAGGGCAACGAGCTCGAGGAGGGCGAGTCCGACCGGATCCTCTCCGAGGAGGAGCGGGAGAAGGAGGGCCGCACCTCCGGCGCCGGCGGCGACGATTCGGACGACGGCGACTCGGATGACTCCGAGGACAAGGAGACCGAGGAGGCGGGGGCCACGGCCTAGCTGATGGCAACCCGCAAGGAAGTCAGGGGGCGCATCGCCTCCGTCAAGAACGTCCAGAAGATCACCAGGGCGATGGAGATGGTCGCGGCCGCGAGGCTGCGCCGCGCCGAACAGCGCATCGAGGCGCTGCGCCCCTACGCGTCGAACCTGCGCCGGATGACGCGCAACGTCGCCGAGGCGGCCGGGGCCGAGGCCAGGAACCTTCCGGTGCTCTCCGACCGCGAGAACACCGAGAACGTCGGCGTACTGCTCGTCACCGGCGACCGCGGGCTCGCGGGCTCGTTCAACTCGCAGATCATCCGCGAGGGCGTGCGCCTGAAGGCTGAGCTGCGTGGCGATGGCGCGTCGGCGATCTTCTCGGCGGTGGGTCGCCGCGGCGTCTCGTCGATGAAGTTCCGCGGCGAGGAAATCGCCGGCGAGTACACCGGCTTCACCGACCGCCCCGCCTTCTCCGACGCTCGCCACGTCGCCGACGAGCTCGTCGCTGCCTACGTGGACGAGAAGGTCGACCGCGTGGACATCATCTTCAACCGGTACGAGTCGCCGCTGAACCAGTACGTGACGCGGCAGACCCTGCTCCCGATCCAGAGCGCCGAGGTGTTCGGCGAGGGAGCCGAGGACGAGGAGGAGTCGGACGAGGACCTGGACCAGGATCTCGTCGAGGCCCACCGCAAGGCGCTCTGGGTGTACGAGCCCGATCCCGAGGAGCTGCTGGGCGAGCTGATCCCGGAGTACGCGCAGCTCTCGGTCTACCGGGCGCTGCTCGAATCAACTGCTTCGGAGCACGGTGCGCGCATGACCGCGATGCGGAATGCCGCCGAGAACGCGAAGGAGGTGATCTCCGACCTGACGCTCGAGATGAACCGGGTTCGCCAGGCAGAGATCACCCAGGAAATCTTGGAGGTTGTCGGCGGGGCCGAGGGCCTCAGCTAGACCTAGATGAGAAAAAGGAGACTTTTGTCCTATGGCTGATCAGAACGGAAACGGCAAGACCAACATCGGGTCCGTCGAGCAGGTGACGGGCGTCGTCGTCGACGCCGTCTTCCCCGACGGGCTGCCCGAGATCTACAACGCGGTGAAGATCGAGATCGCGGCCCACGGCAGCGTCGAGGCGACCGACCTCGTCTGCGAGGTGCAGCAGCACCTCGGTGACGACCGCGTGCGCGCGATCGCCATGGACGCGACCGACGGCCTCGAGCGGGGCGCGAAGGTCACGGACACCGGCAACCCGATCCAGGTGCCCGTCGGCGAGGGAACCCTCGGCCGCATCTTCAACCTGCTGGGCGAGCCGATCGACGAGGGCGGCGACGTCAAGGCCGACGAGTACTGGCCGATCCACCGTCCCGCCCCCGACGTCGAGGACCTCGCCCCGGCTCAGGAGATCCTCGAGACCGGAATCAAGGTCGTGGACCTGCTGGCCCCCTACGCCAAGGGCGGCAAGGTCGGCCTGTTCGGCGGCGCCGGCGTCGGCAAGACCGTTCTGATCCAGGAGCTGATCCGCAACATCGCCGAGGAGCACGAGGGCCTGTCCGCATTCTGCGGCGTCGGCGAGCGCTCCCGCGAGGGCAACGACCTCTGGGTCGAGATGAAGGAGTCCGGCGTCATCGACAAGACGATGCTCGTCTTCGGCCAGATGAACGAGCCGCCCGGTGCGCGCCTGCGTGTCGCACTTTCGGGCCTGACGATGGCTGAGTACTTCCGCCAGAAGGGCGGCCAGGACGTGCTGCTCTTCATCGACAACATCTTCCGGTTCGTGCAGGCCGGGTCCGAGGTGTCGGCGCTGCTCGGCCGCATGCCCTCCGCCGTCGGCTACCAGCCGACTCTCGAGACCGAGATGGGCGAGCTCCAGGAGCGGATCACGTCGACCCGCGAGGGGTCGGTCACCTCGATCCAGGCCGTCTACGTCCCCGCGGACGACCTCACGGACCCGGCGCCCGCGTCGGTGTTCGCCCACCTGAACGCGACGACGACCCTGTCGCGCGCGCTGGTGGAGCAGGGGATCTACCCGGCGGTGGACCCGCTCGACTCGACCTCCACCATCCTCAAAGCGGACGTGCTCGGCGAGGACCACTACAAGACCGCGACCGACGTCCAGGAGACGCTGCAGCGCTACCGCGAGCTCCAGGACATCATCGCGATCCTCGGGATCGACGAGCTCTCCGACGAGGACAAGCTGACGGTCAACCGGGCGCGCAAGATCCAGCGCTTCCTGAGCCAGCCGTTCTTCGTGGCCGAGCAGTTCACCGGCCGCTCCGGCGAGTACGTGCCGGTCGCCGAGACGGTCCGCTCGTTCCGCGAGCTGGTCGACGGCGAGCACGACGAGGTTCCCGAGCGCGCGTTCTACATGCAGGGCTCGATCGAGCAGGTGATGGACGCCGCCAAGGGCTCGGGCGAGGACGCCGCCGACGGCGCCGAGGCCGAGGCAGAGGAGCAGGCCGAGGCCTCCGACGGCGAGGAGCCCACGGCCGAGGAGAAGGAAGCGGCCGAGGAGAAGGCGGAGGCCTAGCCCGTGGCCGACTCCCACACCCTCCACGCCGAGGTGCTGACCCCCGAGGGCAAGGTCTTCGAGGGCGAGGTCGAGCAGCTCTCGACGCGCACGGCCGTCGGCGAGATCGGCATCCAGGCCAACCACGTCCCGGTGCTGGCCCGGCTGCGGCCGACCGAGCTGCGACTGATCGACGGCTCAGGACGTCACCCGCTTCGCCCAGGCCGAGGGATGGCTCCAGGTCTTCGCCAACCGGGCGATGGTCCTGGTCGGCGAGTGCGTGAAGCCCGAGGACCTCGACACGGGCACGCTCAACGAGCGCCTGAAGGATGCGGAGCAGCGCCGCGACGAGGCGGAGGAGGACTCGGCCGCCAAGCAGCGCGCCGAGCGCGACGTGGAGCGTGCAGAGGCGTTCCTCGAGGTCGCGGGCCAGAGCTCCGAATAGGCGACGGCGCGCTTTCGCCGCGCTTTCGAGCCGCCCCTACGATGCTCCGATGGACGAAGTCGCCCTAGCCGAGAGGCTCATCGCTTTTGACACCGCGTCCCCCGAGGGCGTGCGCCGCGCCGCCGAGTTCGTCGGCGGCTGGCTCGAGTCGAACGACATCGAGGCGCGCCAGATCGAGGCTCGCGGGCTCCCCGTGACCATGGCCGAGGTCGGGCCGGAGGACGCTCCCACGCTGGTGATGCACGGCCACCTCGACGTGGTCCCGGCCGAGGACGGGCAGTTCAAGCCGCGTGTGGACGGCGACAGGCTGATCGGCCGCGGCGCCTACGACATGAAGGGGGCGCTCGCGGTGATGATGTTGGTTCTCCGCGAGGCCCGCGCCCAGGACGCGGTTCGCCTGCGCCTCGGGATCGTCTCGGACGAGGAGTCCGAGGAGGAGGAGAACCGCGGCTCCGACGCCCTCGTCGCCGACGGGTTCATAGGGGACTTTGCGATCACGGGCGAGCCCACCAACCTCCAGGTCGGGGTCCAGGCGAAGGGTGTCCTGGCGATGCGGCTCGCGGTCGGTGGCCGCTCGGCCCACGGCGCGACGCCGTGGCTGGGAGAAAACGCGATCGTGAATGCCGTCGAGGTGTTCCGCGCCATCGAATCGCTACCGTTTGCGAAGCACAGTTCCCGCCTCTTCGACCGGCCATCCATCAACCTCGGCCGGATCATGGGCGGCGACGCGCTGAACCGGGTGCCCGATCGCTGCGTCATGGATGTAGACGTGAGATTCCTCCCTGAACAAGATCCCCAGGAGATCCTGGCCCAGGTGAAGGGGCTGCCCGACACGAGGGTCATCGCCACGTTCCGGCGTCCGCCCGCCGTGGTCGACGACGACTCCCCGTTCGTCGAGGGCCTCTGCCTCGCCGCCTCGCCGCACCATCCCGAGCGCGTGATGAGCGTCGGCCGCGATGGCGCGTCGGACGCGGTCTCATTCCTCGCCGCCGGCGTCCCCGCGGTCGAGTTCGGGCCCGTCGGCGACGGCCACCACGGCCCCGAGGAGTGGGTCTCGGTTTCCTCCCTCAATGCCTACCGGAGCGCTCTCGAGGGCTTCGTCAAGCACTTCCCGGGCATGGTTCCCGCCTGATGGCCGGCAAGAAGCCCCCGAAGAAGAAGGCGGCCAAGAAGCGCGCCCCGAAGAAGAAGCCGGAGGCCGCGGCCGGCGAAACTCAGGAGTACGAGCTCGGCGAGGACTTCCTCGCCGACCTGGACGAGGGCGATGAGGCCGAAGTCGAGAGCGAGGGAGCCGAGGTCTTCAACCACGAGGAGATCGGGGACACGGGCGAGGAGGACACGGTCGTCAGGGAGCCCGATCGCGATGACGATGAGGAGGACAGCGCCGACGAGCCCGTCGCGGAGGAGTCAGCCGACGACGAGCCCCTCGAAGAGGAATCCGAGCTGGAGGAGATCATCAACGCCGAGACCGAGGAGTGGGACGGGATCGAGGCGGAGGCGGAGGCGAGGACTACGAGGACGAGGACCAGGATGAGGACTTCACGGACGAGCACGAGCACGCCGACGACGACCCCGAGAAGACGCTCGTCGCGCAGGCCGGCTCCGCGATCACGTCCGGCTTCCAGGCGGTGGGCAAGAAGGTCCGCTTCCCGATGTGGGCCCGCTTCATCACCGCGGGACTCGTGATCGTCAGCTCTGTGGCGGCCGCCACCTCGGCGAGCCTCCTGCTCTACCTCTCCGACATCGCCACCGCGCTCGACCCCGACAAGGAGTTCGAGGGGATCACCAACCGGCTCGACACCGTCGAGGGCGGCGAACCACAGACGATCATGATCCTCGGCTCCGACAAGCGGCCGGAGCTGAAGGGCGACAGCTTCCGCGGCCTCTCCGACACGACGATGCTGCTCCGCGTCGACCCCGACCGGAACGCGCTCGCGCTCTTCTCCCTGCCCCGCGACCTGCGGGTGGACATCCCCGGCTACGGCTCCACGAAGCTCAACGAGGCCTACGCCTACGGCGGGCCCGAGTTGACCCTGCGCACGGTCCAGAACCTGACGCGGACCCCCTCCACCCCCGACGGCCTGGAGATCAACCACGTCGTCAACATCGACTTCGAGGGCTTCGCCCGGGCCGTCAACGCGCTCGAGTGCGTCTATGTCGACGTGGACCGCCGCTACTTCAACACGAACGACGACAGCCTCTCGGAGGCCGACGACTACGAGGAGATCGACATCCAGCCCGGCTACCAGGCGCTGTGCGGGTTCGACGCTCTCGACTACGCGCGCTACCGGCACACCGACAACGACGTGGTCCGCGCCGCCCGCCAGCAGGACTTCCTGCGCGAGGCGCGCCAGAAGGTCCCGCCCGAGGTGCTCTTCGCCGAGCGCAAGGAGCTCATCTCGATCTTCACCGAGCACACGACCTCGGACATCGACACGGCCGAGTCGATGCTCCAGGTGCTGAAGCTCTTCATCGAGGCGCGCGACGCCCCGCTGAAGCAGGTCAAGTTCGAGGGGACCCTGGGCCCGTCGTTCGTCGAGACCACCCAGGCGGAGATCAACAAGGCCGTCACCCAGTTCCTCGGCCTCGAGGACAGCCCCGGCGCCCGCGCCTCAACGTCCGCGCCCGAGGATCCCTCGCGCGTCCCCGATGTCGCGCCCGACTCCTCGGAGATCGAGGACGACGCCACGGACTCCGGGGACGAGAAGAAGGAGGCCAAGAGCGATGGCGGAAGCGACACCGGTGGCAGCGGTGGGGCGGCGGCGTCCCCGGCATCGTCGAGTCCACGTTCGGCAAGGACCTCGCCAAGGGCGTCCGCTCGCGCAAGATCAAGCTGCCCGTGTACTACCCGACCCGGCTCGAGTCCGGCACGGACTACGACCAGAAGCCGCGCGTCTACAAGATCAACGGGACCGGCGGGGACGCTCCGCCGAATTCCGAGCGCGCCGCCTACAAGTGGGTGTTCTCGCGCCCCATCCTCGGCGAGTACTACGGCTTCATGGGGACCCGCTGGTCGGACCCGCCGATCCTCAAGAACCCCGACGAGGAGCGGGAGATCGGGGACCGGACCTACAAGTTCTTCTACGACGGAGACCGGCTGCGGATGGTCGCCTGGCAGGAAGACGAGGGCTCCTTCTGGGTGACCAACACGCTCGCCCAGTCACTCTCGGACCGCGAGATGCTCGAGATCGCCAAGGGCATGACCGAGCTGCCCAAGGCCGGCGAGAACCAGAACTGAGCGAGCGAGAGCCGATAGGTGTCGTCGGCGCCGGCTGGGTCGGCCTGGTCACCGCCGCCTGCTTCGCCGAGCTCGGCCACAAGGTCGTGGTCCGCGAGATCGTGCCCGAGAAGGTCGAATCCCTCAGGGCCGGAGAGATCCCGATCCACGAGCCCGGTCTCTCGGAGCTGATCACGAAGAACTCCGAGCGCCTGGACTTCACGCTCGAGATGAGCGACCTGCTCGAGGCATGCCGACTCGTCTTCGTCTGCGTCGAGACGCCGCCCACCTACTCGGGTGACGCCGACCTGAGCGCAGTGATGCGGGCGGTCGAGGAGATCGGCGAGGGCGCCGAGCGGGCGCTGGTGATGAAGAGCACCGTGCCGGTCGGCACCGGCCGCACGATCGCCGCGCGCGCGGATGGGCTCGCATACGTCGCGTGCCCCGAGTTCCTGCGCGAAGGGTCGGCCGTCCAGGACTTCCTGCACCCCGACCGCGTCGTGATCGGAGCCGACGCCGGGGACGGGTGGGCCGCCGACGCCGTCGCCGCGGCATACGAGGCCGGTACCGGCGCCCCGATCGTCCGCACCGACGTCTCGAGTGCCGAGATGATCAAGCTCGCGTCCAACGCGTTCCTCGCGACCAAGATCAGCTTCATCAACGAGATCGCCAACGTCTGCGAGGAAGTCGGCGCCGACGTGACCGAGGTCGCGCGCGGAATGGGGATGGACGAGCGGATCGGTCCCAAGTTCCTGAGCGCTGGGCTCGGGTTCGGCGGCTCCTGCTTCCCCAAGGACACCCAGGCGCTGAAGATGCTCGCGGGGAACATCGGCTACCACTTCCAGTTGCTGAGCTCGGTGATCGAGGTGAACGAGCTCCAGAAGCGCCGCGTGACCTCGAAGCTCTCGAAGCACCTGGGCTCGCTCCAGGGCAAGCGCGTCGCGCTTCTCGGCCTCGCCTTCAAGCCCGACACCGACGACATGCGCGAGGCGTCGAGCCTGGTCCTCGCCGCCCGCCTAGAGGGCGAGGGGGCGAAGGTCGTGGCCTACGACCCGGTCGCTGCCCGGAACGCGGGGGAGATGCTCCCCGGCGTCGAGATGGCGGACTCGGCCCTCGATGCCCTGGACGGCGCCGACGCGGCCGTGCTCGTCACCGAGTGGTCCGAGTTCGCCGAGATCGCCTGGGACGATGCCGCGAAGCGGATGTCGAACCCGCTCGTCGTCGACGGCCGGAACTTCCTCGACGCCGACGCCCTGGTCGCTGCGGGGATCACCTACGAAGGGATCGGCCGGCCCTCGAGGGAAGCTGCGGACCCGGGCGCGCCGGGGACGACCTGATGCAGGCCCTGATCCTGGCCGGCGGCCAGGGGACACGCCTGCGTCCGCTGACCACGTCGGTGCCGAAGCCCGTGGTGCCCCTTGCGGGGCGGCCCCACATCGCGCACATGATCGACTGGCTCGCGGGGCACGGCGTCGACGAAGTCGTGGTTTCGTGCGGCTTCCTCGCCGAAGAGGTGCGCGAGGCCGTCGACGGGATCACCGGCCCCGAGGTGAGCTTCGCGATCGAGCCAGACCCCCGCGGCACTGCCGGTGCGATCCGCTTCGCGGAGGACCAGCTGGGAGACCGCTTCTTCGTCCTGAACGGCGACGTCCTCTGCGACCTCGACCTGACGGCGATGGTCCGCCAGCACGAGGAGACCGGGGCGCGGGCGACGATCGCCCTCTACCCGGTCGCCGACCCGACCGCCTACGGCCTCGTTCGCCGCGAGCAGGACGGCGAGGTCCTCGAATTCCTCGAGAAGCCCGACCCCTCCGAGATCGACACCGACGAGATCAATGCCGGGGCGTACCTCCTGGAGCGATCGGTTCTCGACCTGATCGAGCCCGGCGTCGCCGTCTCGATCGAGCGCGAGGTCTTCCCGCGCCTGGTGGGCGAGGGCCTGTACGGTCGCCGCTTGGAGGGCTACTGGATGGACATCGGGACACCCGACCGCTTCCTGCAGGCGAGCTGGGACATCCTCGAGGGGAGGGTCAAGACCGCGACCGGCGAGCGCGTCCGCGACGGCCTTCTGGTCGAGGACGGCGCCGACGTGCACGATGACGCCAGCCTCGAGGCCCCGGCGATGGTGGGCAGCGGGACGTCCGTCGCCGCCGGCGCGGTGATCGGGCCGCGCGCGGTCGTCGGGCCGGACTGCACTGTCGGGGCGCGGGCCGAGATCACCGGCTCGGTCCTGCTTTCCCGATGCGTCGTCGGAGAGGACGCAAGGGTCAGCGGCTCGATCCTGTCGTCCGACAGCAAGGTCGAACCCGACGCTGGGCTCGGCGATGCCGTGCTCGCTGCGGGGGAGACCGTCGGCCAGTGAGCGGCAGCGCCGACATCCGCGCCCTCGACTCGGAGGGCCTCACCGACACCGTCCTCGCGATGCCCGACCACCTCCGTGACGCCCTCTGGCGGATCGAGAGCGCTCGCCTGAAGCCGATGCCCGAGGCCTCGGCCGCGATCGTCTGCGGCATGGGCGGTTCGGCGATCGGCGGCGACCTGGCCGTCGCCGCCATCGGCGAGCGGCTGACCAAGCCGCTGCTCACGGTCCGCGGCTACGAGCTTCCCTCGTGGGCGCCCGCCGGCGCCGCCGTCCTCTGCTCGAGTTACTCGGGCAACACAGAGGAGACCCTCGCCTGCTACGCGGCCGCCGAGGCGCTCGGCGCCGGGCGCATCGTCGCGACCACGGGCGGCCAGCTCGCGGACTCGGCGCGAGCCGACGGCGTGCCCGTCGTCGGCCTGCCGTCGGGGATGCCTCCCCGGGCCGCGGTCGGATACATGTTCTGCGTTGCGTGCGAGCTGGCTGCGATCGCCGAAGGCGCCCCCGCGATCCACACCGACATCGACGCCGCCGCGGCACAGCTCGAGAGCCGCGCCGATGCGATCGAGGCCCGGGCCTCGGAGATCGCCGACCAGATCGGCGACGCCGTTCCCGTCTTCTACGGAGCGGGGCTGACCAGCCCCGTCGCCTACCGGTGGAAGACCCAGGTCAACGAGAACGCGAAGCTCCCGGCGTTCTCGTCACCCCTGCCCGAGGCGAGCCACAACGAGATCGCCGGCTGGGAGGGCTCCCGGGAGCGCCTCGCCTGCGTGATGCTCTCCGACACCGACCAGCACCCGCGCGAGCTGCGCCGCTTCGACGCGACCGGCGAGCTGATCGAGCCCCACGCCGCCGCCGTGATCCGCGTCGGCGCCGAGGGTGAGACCCGCACCGCGAGGCTGCTCGAACTCGTGATGCTGGGCGACCTGCTCTCGCTCCACCTCGCCGCGCGCCACGGGGTCGACCCGACGCCGATCGAGGCGATCGACGCGTTGAAGGCCAAGCTGGGCGGCCCGTAGACCCGCCTCCCTAAGATCCCGAGCCCCATGGCCGCCACAGACGCGCTTGCGATCGAGATCAAGGGGCTCGCCAAGTCGTTCGGCTCCGGCGAGACCGCGGTGCACGCCCTCGACGGCGTCGACCTCGAGATCGAACGCGGCGAGATGGTCGCGATCATGGGACCGTCTGGCTCGGGCAAGAGCACGCTGCTGCACCTCCTCGGGGCCCTGGAGAGCCCGACCGCGGGCACCATTGCGCTGGCGGGGCGCCGCTTCGACGGCCTCGACGACCGCGAGCTGACGCTTCTGCGCCGCGACGGCATCGGATTCGTCTTCCAGTTCTTCAACCTGCTCCCCGCGCTGACCGCCGAGGAGAACGTGCTGCTGCCGGCGCTGATCGCCGGCCGCCGGGACGACGCGATCCGCCAGCGGGCTCGGACCCTCCTCGACCGCGTCGGCCTGGCCCCGCGGGCTGACCACCTGCCCGCTGAGCTCTCCGGCGGGGAGCAGCAGCGGGTCTCGATCGCGCGCGCCCTGTTGATGGAGCCCGAGCTCGTGCTTGCCGACGAGCCCACCGGCAACCTCGACACCCGCTCGGAGGCCCAGATCCTCGAGCTGCTGGCCGAGCTCAACCAGCGCGACGGTCACACGATCGTGATGGTCACGCACGACCCCGGAGCGGCCGCGGTGGCTCAGCGGGTGATCTTCCTGCGCGACGGCAAGCGCGCGGGCGAGGTCAAGGGGGGCTCGCAGCGCCGGGTGATGGACTTCCTGGGCGGCCTGGAGAGCGACGGGGTCCGCAGCGCGGTGCTCCAGCGGCTGCGCAAGGTGCGCGAGGACCTCCCACTGCCGTGAGCGTGAAGCGAAGCGGAACGCGAACACTGGGATGAGGTCCTACTACGGGCTGGCGCTGCGGCAGCTGCGCACCCGCCGCTTGCGCCTGCTGCTGACAGCGGCCGGAATCGTTCTCGGCGTGGGGATGATCTGCGGCGTCATCCTGCTGGCGGCGACGATCCAGCGGACCTTCACCGACCTCTACGACTCCGTCTACGGCGAGACCGACCTGATCGTCTCGGGTTCGGAGTCGAGCGGCTCGCTGGCCCCTTCCGCGCTGGATCGGGCGCGGGGGGTGGACGGAGTCGAGCAGGCGAGCGGCAACATCTTCTCGGTCCTGTCGCTGATCGAGGACGGGGACGTCGCCGAAGGCGCCGGCTCGACCCTGAACACGGTCGGGATCGAGCCGGGAGAGGACCTCACCGACTCCCGGCTGACCGAGGGCCGGGACATCGAGGGCGGCCGCGAGATCCGAGTCGAGGAGAGCTGGGCGGAGTCGAACGGGCTCGACGTGGGCGACCGGATCGAGCTCGCGGCCCCCAGCGGCGTGCTGAAGGTGGAGGTCGTCGGCCTCTTCCGGTTCTCCAACGGGCTCGACTTCGGCGGCGAGGGCTTCGGCTCGATCCCGCTGCCCGCCGCGCGCAAGGCCTTCGACAAGCCGCGCGCCTTCGACGAGGTCCAGGTGGTCGTCGACACCGAGGACTCCCCGTCGATCGAGGCCGTCCAGAAGCGATTGGTCGCGGAGTTCGGAAAGGGGGTGGACGTCTCGACGCCCCAGTCCAAGGGCGAGGACGTCCAGGACCAGGTCCAGGCGCTGAACATCGTCCTCTACTTCTTCGCGGGCATGGCCCTGTTCGTCGGCGGCTTCCTGATCTTCAACAGCTTCAACATGACCGTGCTCCAGCGAATGCGCGAGATCGGGATGCAGCGCACGCTTGGCGCGACCCGGCCGATGATCGTGCGCTCGGTGCTCGCCGAGGCGGGGGCCATGGGGCTGATCGGCGCACCGATCGGGCTTGGGCTGGGCCTCCTGCTGGCGCTCGCTCTCATCGCCCTGATGCGCTCGATCGGGTTCCCGATCGGCTCGCTCGAGCTGACGCCGATCGCGTTCATCGCCGCCGTCTCCACAGGCGTCATCACCGCCCTGCTCGGGGCGCTGAACCCGGCCCGCCGCGCCGGTCGCATCGCGCCGATCCGCGCGGTCCTCGGCGCAGAGGGCCTGCGCGACCGCCCGCCGGTGAGCCGCGCGGTGATCGGCTTCGCGTTGATCGTCCCGGGCCTGTTCGGCGCCTTCCGGCTCGGCGCCGCCGACGAGACGACGAACGCGGTGGTCGCGGCCGGCATCGGAGGCACGATCGCGATCTTCTTCGGGATCGCGCTGATCGCCCCGTTCCTGATCGAGCCGCTCACACGCGTGCTCTCCTGGCCGGTGCGAAAGCTGACGCCCGTCGAGGGCCGGATCGCGGCGGACTCCGCCCGCTCGAACCCCGCCCGGACGGCGGCGACCGCGACGGCGCTGATGATCGGCCTGGCGCTCGTGGTGGGGATCAACAGCCTCGGCGCCAGCTTCCTGAACTCGATCGAGAGGGAGTTCGACCAGAGCTTCCGCCGGGACCTGACCGTCCAGCCGCGCGGCCTCTCGCCCGGCCAGGGCCCCCAGCAGACCATCGCCGCGGGGGTCGCCGGCCGGATCGCGAAGCTGCCCGAGGCCGGGACGGTGACGCCCGAGCGCTTCCTCTACCTCAACGACCTGCCGCGGCCCGAGTCCGAGAAGAGCGGCCCCGCCGGGATCGTCTTCGCGTTCGACCCGGCCGTGTACGCAAAGGTGGATGCCACCGACTTCGATGCCGGCGGCGCCTCGGAGGCTGAGTTCTTCCGCCGGATCGGCCGCGGCCAGGTCTCGATCGGCCGCGGCTACGCCGACGAGGCGGGGATCGAGGTGGGCGAGGAGATCCTGATCGAGGGCCCGTCGGGCACCAGGAGGGCGAAGACCGCCGGCATCGTCGAGACCGTGTTCGCAGGGGGGCAGACGGTGGGGATGTCGCTGAAGACGATCGAGGACGCCTACGGGGTGGACGCGGACTCCGACCTCGCGATCAAGGCCGCCTCCGAGGACCAGCGCGACGAGCTCGAGGCCGCCGTCGAGAAGATCATCGACGCCGACTACCCGAACCTGACCGTGCTCTCGAACGACGAGCTCAAGTCACAGGTGGAGGACCAGCTGAACCAGACCTTCGGGATCTTCAACGCCCTGGTCGGCGTCGCGATCTTCGTCAGCCTCTTCGGCGTCATCAACACCCTCGCCATGTCGGTCATCGAGCGCACCCGCGAGATCGGCGTGCTCCGCGCCCTCGGCTCGACCCGCTGGCAGATCCGGCGCATGATCGCCGCCGAGAGCCTGGTGATCGCGCTGATCGGCGCGGCGATGGGAATCGTGATCGGCGCCGGGTTGGGCTTCGCCTTACTCAAGGGGCTCTCGTTCGGGATCCCGGGCGTCACCTACACGCCGCCGCTGGCGACGATGTTCGGCGTCGCGGCCGCGGCGATCGTCCTGGGCCTGATCGCATCGATCCTGCCCGCCCGCCGCGCCGCGCGCCTGGACGTGGTGCGCGCGCTCAGCTACGAGTAGGCGTGGAGCGCGCCGGTGCGCGCGGTTCAGTCGAAGTCCGGCCGGCGGCGCTCGGCCTTGCGCCGGGACTGGCGCTTCTTGCCCTCCAGGCGGCGCTCCTTGGCCGCCCGTCCCGGCCGGGTCGGCCTGCGGCGCTTCGGCTTGTGCACGGCGGCTGCGAGCTTCTCGGCGAGCCGCTCCAGGGCGAGCTCGCGGTTGCGCGCCTGGCTGCGGGCGTCCTGTGAGACGGCGGTGACCTTCGTGCCGGGCCTCTCGATGATTCGGGCTCGCTGGGAGTCGCTCAGCGTCGGCGACGTCTCGGCGTCGAATACGGCCTCGATCCGCGACGAGGTCACGTTCGCGTGCTGGCCTCCGGGACCCGAGGAGCGGCTCGCGCGCAGCTCGATCTCTCCCATCGGGATCGTGAGCTTGTCGTTGATGCGCAGCGAGTCGTCCATGCCGCCACGGTAACCAGAGGCGGGCGGGTCAGCCCGTGACGGCGTACACCTTGAAGTCCTCGGGGACGCCCTTGGCGTCGAGCAGCGGGCGCTCCTCCAGGCTCAACTTCACCTCGTCCTCGGTGGCCGCCGCCAGAGTGGCGTCGGAGATCAGGATCTCTCCCGGGCCGGCTCCGTCCGCGACGCGCGCGGCGATGTTGACGTCGATCCCGAAGTAGTCCTTGCCGACCTTGCGCGGCCGGCCGACGTGCACCCCCGCCCGGATCTGGGGCGAGTAGCCGTCGGCCTCGACTTCGGCGAGCCGCTCGCGGCCCTCGGTGATCGCCTCCAGCGCCGCGCCCGGCTCCTTGAACACAGCCATCATCCCGTCGCCCAGGCGCTTCACGACGGTCCCGCCCTGGGACTTCACGGGCGGCTCGATCGCCACGCTGACGTCGCGCAGCAGGTTGACCGCGGCCGTGTCGCCGGCCTCGAGCGCCCAGGTCGAGAACTCCACCAGGTCCGTGAAGACGATCGCGAGGTCGGTGCGCCCGCGCCCGCGCCCCTGCGCCTCGGAGATGGACTGCCAGACCTGGAGAGTCCCGAGGCCGGCTTCGCCGAGCACGCCGGGGCGGGTGGTGCTGATCTCGGAGAGCATCCTATTGACGGCCTTCGGCTGGCTCTCGGCGCCGAGCTCGGTGGGGTCGGCCACCCGCCCGTCCCCGGGCAGGACGGCCCGCAGCGAGCGGACGATGGTGAGCAGGTCGGGTCGCGGTTGATCCGGCGGCCGGTCCTGCGCCACCGCTCGCCGGCGGCGGCGATCCGCTCTACCGGGTCCTCTGCCTTCTTCTTCCTGCTGCTCACGGCTCGCCATCTTCCTGCATCCGCTCCAACTCGCGCCCCATGGCCTTCTCGACCGCGTCGCCCATGGCGAGCCCGAAGATGGCGCGAACGGCCTCGCTCGCGAGGGGGCGGATCCGCTCGAGCTTCTCGCGGACGACCGGCCACTCCTTGGGCGGGCGCCCGGCCTTGTCGAATGGCTCCCAGATCTCCTTCAGGAAGAGGTTCGCGAACGCCTTCGCGATCGCATCGGAGTGCTTGCGGATCAGCGCTCCGACTTCGATCGCGGACTCCGGGTCGATGCCCAGTTCGAACAGCTCCTGGCGCACCGAGGCGAGCCTGGGGCTCAGCTCCTCGAAGCGATCGTCGCCGAGTGGGTGGAGGAACCCGATCTCGAGCGCGTTCTGCAGCATCGCCCGCTGCTGGTCGGGGTCCATGTCGCCGAAGGGGGTCGCGAGCTCCTCGAGGGTGACGACGCGGGGGCGCTCGTCGGCGAACGGCTCGCGCAGCGCTCGCCGGAAGCGCAGCATCTCCTCGCCGCTGCCCGACCCGTCGAGCAGGTTCGTGATTGCGCCGAGGTTGAACCCGTCGGCCTGCATCTCCTTGATCAGCTCCAGCCGGGCGACGTGCTCGGGCCCGTAGTAGCCGACGCGGCCCTTGACGTCGGGAGGGGGGAGGAGGCCCCGCGACTGGTGCGCGCGGATGTTGCGCGCCGTCATGCCCGTCTTGCGGGCGAGGCGGTCGATCGTCAGCTCGTCGCGCCCGCCGCCCTTCGACTTCGACCGGGACTTCTTGGACTTCGACCTACTCGGCTTGCGCGCTCTGGGAGCCACGTCACAATCCTACGCGTACCTATGCGACATCAAATGGTGTAACGTTGAACTATGCAAACAAACTTTCCAACTCAGCAGTTCCTCACAGCAGCAGAGACCCCGTCCGCCGGCGGTGCCGAGATCGCCCAGGTGATCCTCGCCACCGCCCTGATCAGCGGCCTCTTCGGTTTCCTCGCCCTCGCGGTCATCCGCCACCGCTCGGGGAAGGGGACCGTCCTCGCGCGCGCCGCCGACGCGGCCGAACGCGCCACCGGCCTTCCCGGGTGGACGTCGCTTCCCGCTCGCGGTCGCGACCGTCTCCCTCATCGTCGCGCTCACCGGCATGTACTGGGACATCTCGATCCACATCGACAACGGCCGTGACGCGGGACCGCTCGCGAACATCGCCCACTATCCGATCCTGCTCGGCCTGATGGGGATCTTCGCCGCGGGCTGGCTCGCGATCTGCCTGCCGAAGCCCGGCACGAAGCCCGGTCCGGCGCCGATCAAGCTCAGCGGGGACTGGTACGCCCCCGTCGGCGGCGTCCTGATGTTCCTCTGCGGCGGCTTCTCACTCGCGGGCTTCCCCCTCGACGACGTCTGGCACCGAGTCTTCGGCCAGGACGTGACGCTCTGGGGGCCGACCCACCTGATGCTCCTCGGCGGCGCCGCCATGACCCTCGTCGGCCAGGCGATTCTCGTCATCGAAGGGATGTGGACCCGCGACAACGCGCCCAGCGGGAACCAAGTCGGCATCGAGCGCTACCCGGGCCGCAACTCGGAGAGGTTCCTCGTCAAGGCCCGCCGCGTCGGCATCTGCGGCGGCCTGCTGATCGGTGTGTCGATCTACCAGGCCGAGTTCGACTTCGGCGTTCCCCAGTTCCGCATGGTCTTCGAGCCGGCGATGCTGGCTCTCGCCTCGGGGTTCGCCCTGACCGTAGCCCGCCTCTGGATCGGCAAGGGCGGCGCCTTGCTCGCGGCGACATTCTTCCTGGTCATCCGCGGCGCCGTGAGCATCTGGACCGGCCCGATCATGGGCCAGACCACGCCGATGGTGCCGCTCTACTTCGCCGAGGCCGCGACGATCGAGGTCCTCGGCCTCCTCTTCGCGGCTTCGATCGAGCGAGGGCGCACGACGCCCGGCCGCCTGCTGGCGTTCGGCGCCGCGGCTGGAGCCGCCTGCGCCACGATCGGCTTTGCCGCCCAGTGGGCGCTCTCCGACCTCTACATGCCGATCCCGTGGACCTCGGACGTGATGCCCGAGGGCTTGGCGATGGCCCTGGTCGCCGGGATCGCCGGCGGGGTCCTTGGCGGACTGCTCGCCTCGGGGCTCCGCGCCGAGCTCCCGACTCGCCGCGTCGCCCGCACCGCCTACGGCGTCTCGATGCTGGCGATCATCGCCGTCATCGCCAACGGCCTGATCACCGAGAAGCCCACGGACACAACCGCGTCGGTCTCCGTGCTCAGCGAAACCGGCTCCGGCGACGACCGCGAGGGCGTCGTCTCGGCCCGCTTCGAGCCCGAGGGCTACGCCGAGGAGGCCTCCTGGGCCACGATCACGTCGTGGCAGGGCGGCGGCCTCGAGGTGGTCAAGATGGAACAGGCCGGCGACGGCACCTGGCAGAGCGAGAGCCCTGTCCCGCTGGCCGGTGACTGGAAGTCGATGCTGCGCGTCCAGACGGACCGCCAGCTCGCGTCCGTGCCGGTCTGGCTGCCCGAGGACCCGGCTATCCCGGCCCCGGAGATCTCGGCTCCCCCCGTCGGGGGCGCCCCTCTCACTCGCGAGGTCGTGACCGACAAGGAGGTCCTCCAGCGCGAGTCCAAGACGGACGTGGCCGGCTGGCTCTGGGCCGGGGCGACCGGCCTGATCGGGCTCTTCTATCTGATCTTCCTGACCGCAATCGGTTGGGGAGTCGGACGCGTCGGACGCGCCCAAGGACCATCGTCAGCTGCGCCCGTCGAGGCCAGGGAGGCGCGGACACCCGCGTCCCAGCCGGCCTCGCCGCGCTTCGCCTAGGGCCCACCGTCCCTAAGCTCCGCCGCATGAGGGCCATGATCCTCGCGGCGGGGCTCGGGACGCGGCTGCGGCCGCTCACCTACCTGATGCCGAAGCCGATGGCGCCGGTGCTGAACACGCCGGTGATGGAGCACATCGCCGTGCTGCTGCGCGGGGCGGGCTTCACGCAGGTGGTGACCAACGTCTCCTACATGCCCGACCGCATCCGCGAGCACTTCGGCGACGGGTCGGAGCTCGGGATCGAACTGGCCTACAGCGACGAGCCCGAGCCATTGGGCACCGCCGGCGGGGTGGGAAAGGTCCGTGAGTTCCTGGGCGCCGAGGAGTCGTTCCTCGTGATCTCCGGCGACGCCCTCACCGACATCGACCTCGGCGCGATGCGCGACGCGCACCTCGCCCACGACGGGATCGCGACCCTCGCCACCAAGAGGGTCGAGGACACGAGCGAGTTCGGCGTCGTGATCACCGGTGACGACGGGCGCGTCCAGGGCTTCCAGGAGAAGCCGGACCCGGCCGAGGCGCTCTCGGACCTGGCCAACTGCGGCATCTACATGTTCCGCCGCGAGATCTTCGACTACTTCCCCCCGCCGGACCACAAGAGCCCGGCCGGTGACGACGACCAGCCCGCGGGCTTCGTGGACTGGGCGATGGACGTGTTCCCGGCCCTGCTCGAGGGGGACGTGCCGTTCCACTCCCACGAGATGGCTGAAGACGCCTACTGGAACGACATCGGGTCGATCTCGGAATACCTGCAGGGCAACACCGATGCGCTCGAGGGCCGCCTCCGCATCGAGGGCCACGACCGGGTGGCAGAGGGGATCTACGCCGACGAGGGCTCGGACCTCGACGGCGTCAAGGTTCGCCCGCCGGTCCTGATCGGCTCCGGATGCGAGGTCCACGCCGGCGCCGAGCTGCACGGGCCGGTCGTCGTAGGCGACGGATGCCGGATCGGCGAGGGCGCGAAGGCCCGCGACGCGGTGATCCTGGGAGGCGCCGAGCTGCCACCCGGGGCGATGGTCGTGGGCGGCGTGTACGGGGTCGCGCAGGACCGCAGGCTCAGCTGAGCCATAATCCGTCGCCGAGCCCTCGCCGTGGACGGGAACGAGACAGGGAATCGCTGGGCGGTATTGCTGGTCGTCGCGCTATTCGCGGCGGTCACGGCTACGCGGATCGCGGTGGACGACCCGGCCGCGTCGGTTTCGGCGCTCTACGCGATCCCGATCGCGATGGTCGCGGTCCGGTGGGGGATCAACTGGGGCCTGCTGGCCGCCGCGGCCGCATTCTTCGCCTACTTCGTGCTGACGCTGGGACTGGACCAGGAGACGACTACCGCGGCCGACGTCGTGCGGGGGATCCTCTTCGTGGCGGCAGCGCTGCTGGTCGGGGGCTATGCCGAGCGCGCGCGGAGGGCGGAGGGCCGAAGCGCAGAGCGCTTCCGCCGCGCGGTCGAGACCTCTCACGAGGCCTACGTCGCGATGGACGGCGATGGGGTGATCACCTCCTGGAACAAGGAGGCCGAGCGGACGTTCGGCCTTCCGGCGAACCAGGCGATCGGCCGGGCCGTGGCCGACGTGATCGTGCCCACCGAGCATCGCGAGGCGCACTGGGAGGGGCTGCGGCGCGTGCAGTCCGGAGGGCCGACCCGCGTGTTGGGCCAGCGACTCGAGCTGACGGCCCTCCGCGCCGACGGCGAGCGGTTCCCGGTCGAGATCACGATCTCCTCGCTCGAGGACGAGCGGGGGGAGACGAGCTACCACGCGTTCATGCACGACATCAGCGAGCGGCTCGAGGCGGCGGCGGAGGCGGACCGGCTCAAGTCCGAGTTCTTCGCGCTGGTCTCGCATGAGCTGAAGACTCCGCTGACGGCGGTCCTCGGCTTCCAGGAGCTGATCGCCGAGTCCGAGGGGGAGCGGCTGAGCGAGCCGGGCCAGCGCTACCTGGAGCTGATCGGGCGGAGCGGAGCCGAGCTCAACCGCCGGATCGGCGACCTGCTGCTGGTGGCGCAGGTCGAGGCCGGCACGTTCGCTGTCGACCTCGGGCGGGTGGACCTGGCCGCCGTCGTCCGCGAGAGCGTGGAGGCGGCGCGGCCCCACGCGGAGCAGTCGGGTGTGGATCTGTCGCTGGTCGAGGGCGGTCCCGACGGGGAGATCGACGGCGATCGCCGCAGGCTCGGGCAGGTCGTCGACAACCTGATCTCCAACGCGCTCAAGTTCACGCCCGCGGAGGGCAGCGTCGAGGTCTCGGTCGGCTCCCGGAATGGCGCCTCCACCGTCGCGGTCGCCGACACCGGCATCGGGATCGACCCTGCCGAGCGGGAGCGCCTCTTCGACCGCTTCTATCGGGCCGACGTGGCGCGCCGGGAGCAGATCGGCGGGGTCGGCCTGGGCCTCTCGATCGTCGATGCGATCGTCGCCGCGCACGGCGGCGAGATCAGCATCGAGAGCGAGCCCGGCGAGGGTTCGACCTTCACGGTGCTCCTGCCGCGCGGCTGACACAACCCGCGCGCCACCCGTCACCCGCGTGCCCCGAGGCTCGAGCCGTGCGCCCGAACCCGCTCACCGCGTTGCTCGCCGCCGCGGCGCCGCCGCGCTGCGCCGCGTGCGGCGAGGACTGCGACGCGGCGGCTCCCCTTTGCGCGGCGTGCGACGCCGAGATCGGGCGCGCCCGGCCGATGGTGGGGCCGGGTCCGCCCGGCGTCGACCTCGCGGTCGGGGCGGCTCCATACGAGGGCGCTGCCCGGCTGGTCGCCCACGGGCTCAAGTACGGGCGCCGTATCTCCCTGGCGACCCTCGCCGCGGAGCGGATCGCAGCGGCGTGCCCGGAGGAAGGGCTCGCCGGTGCGCTGGTGCCGGTGCCTCCGGCGCCGTGGCGCGGGCGCTGGCGCGGCTTCGACCCGGCCGAGGAGATTGCGCTCGCCCTGGCGAGGATCTCGGGCACGCCCTACGTCCACACGTGCCTGAGGCGGGGACCCGGGCCGCGGCAGGTGGGCCGCCCGCGGCGCGAGAGGCTCGCCGATCCCCCGCGGATCGCGTTTCGAGGGGATCTGGCGCCGAGGCGCGCGCTCCTGGTGGATGACGTCCACACGACCGGAGCGACCCTGTCTGCGTGCGCACGCGCGCTCCGGACCGCGGGCGCCGAGGAGGTCTGGGCCCTGGTCTTCGCGCGGTCGCGTCCGGGCCGGCCGAATGCAGCCCGCCGCCTTTAGCCCGCCCTTGACCGCGGGCGTACGATTTCTTTCCCTACCCAGCCAAAGGAGGACACCCGTGAGGATCGATATCCGGGGAGTGAACGTCGAGGTCACAGACGAGCTCAGGGAAGCGGTCACCAGCCGGTTCAAGAGGGTGGGGAAGCAGGTGTCGGACCTGGCGACGCTCGAGGTCGAGCTCCGCGAGGAGCGCAACCCGCGGATCACCGACAAGATGGTGGCCGAGGCCACCCTGAGGGTGAAGGGCAAGACCCTGCGGGCGAAGGAGGCCTATCCGGAGATGCTCCACGCGATCCACGAGACCGCCGAGGACATCCGCCGCCAGGTGAAGAAGCACCGCGAGATGCGCCGCAAGCGCCACCGGACCCGGGTCATGGCAGAGCGCATGCGGCGCGGCACATCCACCGCCTAGGGCCCGAAGGGCGCCTAGTAGCCTGAGGATCTATGGCTAGAGGCCTTCTGGATCGCGCCCTTCGGATGGGCGAGGCGAAGCAATTCAAGGAGCACGAGTCACGGGTCGAGGCGATCAGCGCCGTCGAGCCGGAGATGGAGCTCCTGGACGACGCCGAGCTGCGCGCCGAGGCGGACGCGCTCCGCGAGCGGGCGAAGGGCGGCGAGAAGCTCGACGACCTGATCCCCGAGGCCTTCGCTCTCACCCGCGAGGCCGCGCGGCGGACGCTGGGCCAGCGCCACTACGACGTCCAGATGATCGGCGGGATGATCCTCCATGCCGGGTCGATCGCCGAGATGAAGACCGGTGAGGGCAAGACGCTGACCGCGACCGCGGCGGTCTTCCTCAACACCCTTGCCGGGGACAGCGTCCACCTCGTCACCGTCAACGACTACCTCGCCCGCCGCGACGCCGAATGGATGCAGCCGATCTACGACGCCCTCGGCGTCACGGTCTCGGCGATCCAGGAGGGCGACGACCCCCCGACGCGCCGCGAGAAGTACGCCTGCGACGTGACCTACGGCACCAACTCCGAGTTCGGGTTCGACTACCTGCGCGACAACATGGCCGGCTCGCTCGAGGAGTGCGTCCAGCGCGGCCACCACTTCGCGATCGTCGACGAGGTGGACAACATCCTCATCGACGAGGCGCGCACGCCGCTGATCATCTCGGGCAAGCCCGAGCAGGCCGCCGACCTCTACTACACGTTCGCCCGCCTGGCGAAGACCCTCGACGGCGAGGCGGCGAAGACCAAGCTGAAGAGCCTCGGGGAGTCGAAGGACACCTCGGAGGCCGAGTACGACTTCGAGTACGACGAGAAGCACAAGACCGTCGCCCCGACCGAGCGCGGCATCGGCAAGGCCGAGGAGTTCCTCGGCGTCGAGAACCTCTACCTCTCAGAGCACGGGACGCTCGTCAACCACCTGATCCAGTCGCTCAAGGCCGAGTCGCTCTACAAGCGCGGCGTCGAGTACGAGGTCGTCGAAGGCCAGGTGATGATCATCGACGAGTTCACGGGGCGGATCCTCGAGGGCCGGCGCTGGTCGGAGGGACTGCACCAGGCGATCGAGGCGAAGGAGGGGGTCGCCATCCGCGAGGAGAACCAGACCCTCGCGACGATCACGCTCCAGAACTACTTCCGCCTCTACGACAAGCTCTCGGGGATGACGGGCACGGCGATGACCGAGGCCCAGGAGTTCATGAAGATCTACAAGGTCCCGACCGTCGAGATCCCGACCCACCGGGACATGGTCCGCGCCGACGAGAACGACGCCATCTTCAAGACCAAGGACGGCAAGTGGAAGGCGGTCGTCAACGAGGTGGAGGACCGCAACTCGAAGGGCCAGCCGATCCTGATCGGGACGATCTCCGTCGAGACCTCCGAGATGCTCTCCGGCGAGTTCAAGAAGCGGGGCATCGAGCACGTCGTGCTGAACGCGAAGCCCGAGTACGCCGAGCGCGAGGGCGAGACGATTTCGCAGGCCGGCCGCAAGGGCGCCGTGACGATCGCGACCAACATGGCCGGCCGCGGCGTCGACATCAAGCTCGGCGGAAGCCCCGAGCACATGGCCAAGCACGAGTTCATCAACCAGGGCCTCAAGCCCGGGATGGACGGCTTCGACGAGAAGCTCGCGGCACGCACGGCCGAGCTCGACGACGCAGACCGCAGCCGAGGCCGAGGAGGTCAAGGAGGCCGGCGGCCTCTACATCATCGGCACCGAGCGCCACGAGTCGCGCCGGATCGACAACCAGCTCCGCGGCCGCTCGGGCCGCCAGGGCGACCCCGGCGAGTCCCGCTTCTTCCTCTCCGCCGAGGACGACCTGATCCGCCTCTTCGCCGGCGAGCGGATCTACAAGATCCTCGACCGCCTCGGCCCGATCGACGAGGAGGGCAACGAGGAGGCCCTCGAGGCGAAGATGCTCACGAAGACCATCGAGGGTGCCCAGAAGAAGGTCGAGCAGCAGAACTTCCTGATCCGCAAGCGCGTCCTCGAGTACGACGACGTGATGAACGAGCAGCGCCGGATCATCTACCGCTACCGGCGCGAGGTGCTCGAGGGCAAGGACATGTCCGACGACCTCGCGCGAGGAGCTCGTCGAGGTCGTCAGCCGCATGGTCGACGAGTACACGCCGGGCGACGTGCTCGAGGACTGGGACCTCGGGCGAGCTGCAGACCCAGGTCCGCCAGCTCTGGCCCTCGGAGGTCGACGTGGCGACCCTGGCGCCCGAGACGACCAACCGCGAGGACCTCCGCGAGACGCTCGTCGCCGACGCCCTCGCCGCCTACGACAGCCGCGAGCAGCGACTTCGGCGACGAGATCATGCGCCAGCTCGAGCGGGCGATCCTGCTCCAGATCATCGACAACCGCTGGCGCGAGCACCTCTACGAGATGGACTACCTGCGCGAGGGCATCCACCTGCGCGGGTTCGCCCAGATCGACCCGCTGGTCGCCTACAAGAACGAGGGCTTCACGATGTTCGAGGCGCTGATGCACTCGATCTGGGAGGAGTTCGCCCGCCTGATCTTCCACGCCGACGTCCAGGTCGAACCGGGCGAGGCCCGGCGCGGTACCCGCCCCGGCGCTGGCCCGGCGGTGCCGGCGAGCCCCAACGTCGAGTACTCCGGCGGGACGTCCGAGGGCCAGCCCTCCGCGCTGAACCAGGCTGCCGTCGCCACCGGCGTCAGGAGCCGACGCGGCCGCCGAGCAGACCTTCGAGGGAACCGCCCAGCCCCAGGGCGGAAACGGCGCCCCCGCGACGGCCGAGCAGGAGACGGTCGTCAAGGACGAGCACGGACAAGATCGGCCGCAACGACCCCTGCTGGTGCGGATCGGGCAAGAAGTACAAGAAGTGCCACGGCGCCTAGGGCGCCGGCGATTCAGCTAGCCGCGACCAGCTCCTCCAGGATCCGCTGGACCCTGGAGACCGCTCCGCGCTGCAGCCGCCCGGCCCTGTCGCAGCCCTCGTGATGGCAGGGGTCCTCGCCGCGCCAGACCTCGATCACCGCGGCGGGCAGCCCCGCGAGCTCGAACTCGCGGTGGTCGGAGTTGCCGTCGCCGGAGTCGCGTGCCCACCGGGTGGTGACGCCTGCGCGGCCGGACGCGGCCAGCACCTGGCCCTCGACCGCATCGCGCGCCGCCGGCTGCGGCGAGCGCAGGTAGAAGCGGTTGCCCCTTCCGACCATGTCGACCGAGAGGGCGAAGCGCAGGTCCGCGCGGCGGCCGCGTGACTCGACCGTCTTGACGAGCGCCGCCGCGCCGACGTGGTAGCCGGTGCCGATCACGACGCGCTCCTCGGCGCCGGTGGCGACGAGCCAGACGTCGCAGCCCGGATCGAGCTTCGCGATGCGTGGGAGCGAGGCCGATCAGGACGCCGACGCCCGAGGCGTTGTCGTTGGCGCCGGTCCCCGGCGGCACGCTGTCGGTGTGCGCCATCAGGATCGTCAGACAGTCGGCCGGGGTGTCGTGGACGGCGACCACGTTGCGCGAGCGCCCGCGCCCGGGCACCCCGAACGCCTCGACGCCGACGTCGAGGCCGGCCGCCCGGAACCATCGCTCGGCGTACGCGTGGGCGCGCCGCTCGCCGGCGCCGCCTGCGGGCCTGGAGCCGATCTTGCCGGAGAGGTGGGTCGCGGCTTCGAACGCCGAGGGAGGATCGCTGGGCGCCGCGCTTTCCGCGCTTCCGGTACCTCCAGCCACCATGGACATCGCCGCCAACGCCGCCGCGATGTTGATCAGCCTCCTACGACCTTGACCTTCCCGGACATTCCGGCGTGGAGGGTGCAGGTGTAGGGGAACTTCCCGGCTCGGCTGAACTTCTTGACGACCGACTCGCCCGCGCCGAAGTTCCCGCTCGCGAAGCCGCCGCTGAAGGTGACGTTGTGGTCGATCTTCCCGTCGTTGGTCCACTTGACCTTGCCGCCGGGGGCGATCGTCACCTTCACGGGAGAGAAGAAGTTGTCGTCGGCGCTGACCTTGGCGGGCGCGGCCACGGTCGCAACCGGGCTTCCCGACGAGTGGGCGACGCCGGCGAACACGAGCGCGGTGCCCGTCGCGAGCGCCGCGAGGGCCTTGCCGCTCTTGCGTGCCTTTGAATTCACACTGCGAAGCTACACCACACGTCAATACCCTTGCGTCATGGCCGAGGCGCTCACAGCGGATCAGGTCCCTGCGCGGCTCGCCAAGATCCGCGAGCAGTTGAAGCTGCTCGCGGACTATCTTTGACCCCGCTTCGCTGGAGTCCGAGGTCACCTCGCTTGAAGAGGAGATGCAGCGTCCCGGCTTCTGGGACGACCAGCGGACTGCTGCGGTCACGTCCGCGAAGCACTCCCGCGCCCAGAAGCGCCTGAAAGGGTTCCGCTCGCTCGAGACCGACGTCGCAGACCTCGACGAGCTCGCCGAGATGGCCGCCGACGACGAGGAGATGGCCACCGAGCTCGCCTCCCAGGTCGCCTCGATCGAGACGCGCCTTGCCGAGCTCGAGGAGGAGCGGCTCTTCTCCGGCGAGTACGACGCCGGCGACGCTGCGGTCACCGTCAATGCCGGGGCGGGGGGGACCGACTCCCAGGACTGGGCCGAGATCCTGCTGCGCATGTACCTGCGCTGGGCCGAGCGCCGCGGCTTCAAGGTCGAGATGGCGGAGGCCTCGCCGGGGGAAGAGGCCGGGCTGAAGTCGGCCACCTTCATCGCCCGCGGTGAGAACGCGTACGGGCTGTTCGCGGCCGAGCGCGGCGTCCACCGCCTGATCCGGATCTCGCCCTTCGACTCCGCCGCCCGGCGCCACACGAGCTTCGCCCAGCTCGACGTTGCGCCGCTGGTCGAGGGCGACGTCGAGGTCGACCTCGACGAGTCCGAGATCCGCGTCGACACCTACCGCGCCTCGGGCGCCGGCGGCCAGCACGTCAACAAGACCGACTCGGCGGTGCGCCTGACCCACGAGCCCACCGGCGTCGTCGTCCAGTGCCAGAACGAGCGCTCGCAGGCCCAGAACAAGGCCGTCGCCATGCAGCTCCTGAAGAGCCGCCTGCTGGAGCTCGAGGAGCGAAAGCGCGCCGAGGAGCTGGCCAAGGAGCGCGGCGAGGTCAAGTCGGCCGAGTGGGGCTCCCAGATCCGCAGCTACTTCCTTCACCCCGACCAGCGCGTCAAGGACCACCGCACGAACTTCGAGATGGGTGACGCCCAGCGGGTCCTCGACGGGGACCTCGACGGCTTCATCCGCGAGTACCTGAACCAGGCTGCGTCCGAGTCTCCGGACTGAATCTTCTAGGCACCGGCCTCCACCGAATCTCCACACAGGCCGCGCACGCGCTCAACGGGCGCGGTCTAGCCTGCTCCGCATGGGACGGACGATCGTGCTGGTCGAGGACGAGGAGCTGATCGCGACCGCGTCGCGGCGCGGCTGCGCGCCGAGGGGCTCGAGGTCGAGATCGGCGGGCGACGGCCCCGGCGGAGTCGAGCTCTGCCGCCGGGTCAAGCCCGACCTGGTGGTCCTCGACCTGATGCTTCCCGGGCTTCGACGGGCTCGAGGTCTGCCGCCGGATCCAGACCGAGCGGCCCGTTCCCGGTGCTGATGCTCACCGCGCGCGACTCCGAGACCGACAAGGTGGTCGGGCTCGGGCTCGGCGCCGACGACTACATGACCAAGCCCTTCAGCCAGCGCGAGCTCGTCGCCCGCGTCCACGCGCTGCTGCGCCGCGCCGAGCGCGGCCAGCGGCGATGCCGGCGGTCGAGGGGCCGATCGAGGTCGGCGAGCTTCGACATCGATCCCGCCGGCAGGCGTCGTGCGCATGGCCGGCGAGCCGATCGAGCTGACCGCCCGCGAGTTCGACCTGCTCGCCCACCTCGCGAGCCGCCCGGGCGTCGTCTTCTCACGGGAGCAGCTGCTCTCCGAGGTCTGGCGCTACGCGGACTCCGCCGGCGTGCGCACCGTCGACTCGCACGTCGCCGGCCTGCGCCGCAAGCTCGGGCGACGGGGTCGTCCGCACCGCGCGTGGCGTCGGCTACGCGCTCGAGGAGGAGCCGCGCAGGTGAACCCGCTCGGCCGGATCCGCTCGATCAAGGTCAAGCTCGGGATCGTGATCGTCGCCGGCG
Source organism: uncultured Solirubrobacterales bacterium (assembly GCA_963839875.1). Lineage (GTDB taxonomy): Bacteria > Actinomycetota > Thermoleophilia > Solirubrobacterales > 70-9 > CAVUAT01. Next base: position 94,185 of record CAWIWP010000004.1, on the reverse strand, counting down.
ATGCTCGTCGACGATCGTCTCCATGGTCGTCGCCCGCAAGACGGGCGTCGTACCTGCGCTGGGGCGTCGTCGCCTCGCGGTCCTGCTCGCGCTCGTCGTGATCCAGCTGCTGGCGCGCGGGCATGACCTCGCCGCTGCGCGAGATGGCGGCCGCCGCCAAGGCGATGGCGCGGGGCGAGCACGGCCAGCAGGTCGACGGTCAGCGGCAGGGACGAGGTCGCCCAGCTCGCGGAGGCCTTCAACGCGATGAGCAGCGAGCTCGCCGAGACCGACAGGATGCGCCGCGAGCTGGTCGCCAACGTCTCGCACGAGCTGCGCACCCCGATCTCGGCGCTGCGGGCGAGCCTCGAGAACGTGATCGACGGCGTCCAGCCGGCCGACCCCGAGACCCTGATCGCCATGCGCGGCCAGCTCGAGCGGCTCGGGCGGCATGGTCGAGCAGCTGCTCGACCTCTCGCGGATGGAGGCCGAGGGAGCGTGCCGCTCGACCTGCGCCGAGTTCCCGCGCCGCGCGGCTGCTCGACCGCGCCCGCGACGAGGCCGTGCTCTCGGCCGGCGACGGCGTCGCGATCGACGTCGGAGGCGAGCCCGCCGGACCTGCGGATCGTCGCCGACGAGGTGCGCATGCAGCAGGTGCGTCACCAACCTGATCGACAACGCGCTCCGGCATTCCCCGGCCGGCGGGCCCGTGACCGCGCGGCTGCGTGCGCGCGGGCACCGCGGTCCGCCTCGACGTCGGCGACCTGGGGCCGGGCATCCCGGCCGGACCAGCGCTCGCGCGTCTTCGAGCGCTTCTACCGCGCGCGACGACTCTCGCTCGAGCAGCGGCGCCGGCCTCGGGCTCTCGATCGCCGCAGTGGGTCGTCTCGATGCACGGCGGCTCGATCGCCGCGACCGACGCGGAGCCCAGCGGCTGCCGGATGGTCGTCGAGCTCCCCGGCGCCGTGCGGATCGGAGGCACAGGTGGCTGAGGGCTCCCAGGCCGCCGCGGCACCCGTGGCATCCGCCGCCGGCGCTGTCTCGCGGGTGACCGTGGCCTCGCCGGCCGCCCTGGCCGTTCTCGGCACCTCGCTCCTGGCGGCGCTGATCGTGCCCGGGTCCCTGCCCGGGCTCGGCCTCGCGATCTGCTCGTCGCTGATGCTCGCGGCCGCTGCGGTGGGATCCGGCGCCCGCTCGGAGCCCTGGCGCGCCGTGCTGCTGGTCGGCTGCGCGGCGCTCGCGGCGACGCCGGTCCTCCGCGACGCGAGCTGGCTCGTGGTCCTGAACCTCGGCCTGGCGTTCTTCCTCGGCTCGATCGCGCTGATCGGATCCGCTTCGTGGCGAGGTCTCGGCCAGGTCGCCGCGGGCTCCTTCATCGGCCCGTTCATCGGCCCGATCGAGGTGATCAGCTCGGCCGTCAGCAGGGTCCCGGCGGTCGAGGGCGGCAGGCTGTCGCTCGGTCTTGAACGGGACCCTCCTGGCGGCCGTCCTGGTGGCGGTCTTCGCCGCGCTCTTCGCTTCGGCCGACGAGGCCTTCTCCGAGCTTCTCGGCGGCCTTTCGCCCGATCTCTCCCTGCTGGACCTGCAGGTGCGGATCGGCGTGGGCCTGCTCGCCCTGTTCGTGGGCGGAGCGCTTGCGTACATCGCAGCCAGCCGGCTGGATGATGACGAGGACCGGAGCGGGGCCCGTGGTCAGGACGCCGGGCACGACGAGTTCGCCCCTCCGCCGCCGAAGGGCATGGGGGCGACGGAGTGGGGCATCGCGCTCGGCTCGCTCGTCGCCCTCTTCGCGGCGTTCGTCGGCGTGCAGTTCGTCGTCCTCTTCGGCGGCTCCGACCACGTGCTCGAGACGGCCGGCCTCACCTACGCCGAGTACGCGCGCGAGGGCTTCTTCCAGCTGCTGGTCGCGGCGGCGCTCGTCCTGGCGGTCGTGGCCGGCGGCGCTGCGGTGGGCGCGCGTCGAGGGCGACGGCCAGGCGAAGCTCCTGCGGGGCCTTCTCGGCGCGCTTTGCGCGCTGACGCTCGATCGTGCTCGTGTCCGCGGCGCACCGGCTCGACCTCTACGTCGACGCGTTCGGCGCGACCAGAGATCGCCTCGTCGCCTTCTCGGTCTGCCTGTGGATCGCGGCGACGCTGATCGCCACGCTCGTATCGCTCTTCACTCCGAGCCGCGCATGGGTGCCGAGGGCGGTCTGCATCGTGTCGGTCGCGATCGCGCTCGGTCTGACACTCGGCAACCCCGACGGCTGGATCGCGGAGCGAAACGTCGAGCGCTACGCCGCTTCGGACGGCCCCACATCGGAAAGCTTCGACCGCGACTACAACGCCGGGCTCAGCGCCGACGCGGTGCCGGCCCTCGCGGAGCTGCCGTCACCGCTGCGCGACGACGTCCTGGGGGAGCAGTCGGACCGCCTCGACGAGCCCGACGGCCTCTGGGGAGCCAACGTCGGCCGCTCCAGGGCGCGCAACGCGCTCGACTGACCTACTCAGCGACCGGCTTCACCGACCCGGCCTTACCGGCCCGGCACGAGCGAGCCCTCGAGCTCCAGCAGCGAGCGCTTCATCTCGGGCCCGCCTCCATAGCTGCCGGGGACGCCGCTCTTCGGCAAGACGCGGTGGCACGGCACGATCAGCGGGATCGGGTTGGTCGCGCACGCCGTGCCGGCCGCCCGCGATGCCTTCCGGTTGCCCGCCCGCTCGGCGACGTCGGTGTAGCTGAGGGTCCGCCCGTACGGGATGCTCGCAACGACGTGGAGCGCCCGGTCGGTGAACCCGCGCGTCAGGCTCCAGTCGACCGGCGTCGAGAAGTCGTGCAGCCGCCCCTCGAAGTAGGCGTCGAGCTCGCGCCGCGGGCCGTCGAGGCGCGCCGCGGACTCGAGGATCCGCGGAGAGACCCGGTCGGCGATCTGCTCCAGCAGCGTGTCGGGCTCGCGGTTCGGCAGTGCCAGGGCGACGACGCCTCGATCGGTGGCCGCGACGGTGAGCTCGCCGTAGGGCGAGTCGACCCCCGCGTAGGCGACGTCGAGCAGGTCCTCGCCCTCGGCGCGCTTCAGCAGGGCCGCGTTGGCGGCCGCCTACCCGTTCGTCGTCAGGAGCGATCTTCAGCGCTTGGGTGATTCGGTCATCGGTCATCTCAGCTCACCTCTCAGTTTCTTCAGGCCCTCGTGGACATTGCGGCGCGCCGCGTCGGCGGATGTGTCGAGCAGCTCGCCGATCCGCCCGTAGGCCATGTCGGCCGAGAAGCGCAGCATCACCGCGCTGCGCTGCTTCGGGGGAAGGGTGCCGACCGCGCGCCAGAGCTCCCCGTCTGCCCCTGCCGCCTCCAGCCCGGGGTCGGCCACGGCGACTCCGCCGCCCACCTCGTCCGGGCTCCCCGCCGGCACCGCATGGCGGGAGCGCGAGCGGTGGTGGTCGATCGCCTTTCGGTGCGCGATCGTCAGCAGCCACCCGCGCAGGTTGCGGCCGTGGTCGAGCTTCGGGTACGAGCGCAGCGCTGCGATCAGCGTCTCCTGGTAGCAGTCCTCGGCGTCCGCCGGCCCCACAGACGCGATCAGGAACCCGAGCACGTCGCGGCCGTGCTCGTCGAGGAGCTCCTGAAACGGCGGTAGCTTGGGCTTCGACCTGGAGGCACTCACCTGACCGATAAACGTCCCACAGACGAGGTTCGTGAGGTCGTCGCGCGCGCGCTCGCCGAAGATCTGGGGGCTGGCGACGTCACCACCGACGCGGTGGTCCCGGCCGATGCCCGGGGTCGCGCCTCGCTCATCCAGAAGCAGGAGGGGGTGCTGTTCGGCATCGAGGCCGCCGCGGAGGCGCTTCGCCAGACCGGCGCCGACAGCTTCGACCCGATGCTGGTCGAGGGACAGTGGCGGGACTCGGTGCCGGCAACGGCGGCGCGCGTCGCCGGGCCGGCGAGGGCGCTGCTCGCCGGCGAGCGCGTCGCCCTCAACCTGCTCGGCCACCTGTCGGGGATCGCGACCCTGACCGCGGAGTTCGTCCGCGCCGTCGAGGGCACCGGTGCGCGCATCCTGGACACCCGCAAGACGACGCCGGGCCTGAGAACGCTCGAGAAGGCGGCTGTCGCCGCGGGCGGGGGCGTCAACCACCGGATCGGGCTCTTCGACGCCATCCTGATCAAGGACAACCACATCGCGATCGCGGGCGGTGCGGGCGAGGCGATCAGAAGGGCAAGGGAGGCCGGCGACGGGATGCCGATCGAGGTCGAGTGCGACACGCTCGGCCAGCTCGAGGAGGTACTCGGTCAGGCGCCCGAGCGCGTGCTGCTCGACAACATGGCGCCCGGCGACCTCGAGCGCGCTGTGGCGTTGGCCCGCGAGGCCGCCGACCCTCCCGAGCTCGAGGCCTCGGGCGGCATCACGCTGGAGACGGTGCGCGAGGTCGCCGCGACGGGCGTGGACTTCATCTCGATCGGCGCGCTCACCCACTCGGCGCCCAACCTCGACGTCAGCCTCGAGCTCGAGGCCTGACCGCAGCGCCTAGACGCCGACGAGGACCTTCGGGTCCTCGAGGCCGCCGGCCGAGCTCGACTCCGCCTTGACCGTGTAGGTGCCGGCATCGGGTAGCTGGACGCTTCCGATCTCCAGCCGGGAGAAACCGATGCCGGTGGACTTGCTCGAGCCGGTGCCCGCGATCCCCGGCCCGTCGACCGGGATCTCCGCTCCATCCGGGCCGACGACCGTCACGACGAGGTCGTCCGGCGTGAAGAACTGGATCCTCTCGTCCTCGCTGCGGGAGGTGTGCTGGCCCTCCTGGTAGCTCAGCTTGACCTTCCCGGCGGGCAGCGTCAGCGCCGCCTCGCCGGGGACGGGAACCTCTCCGTGGTCGTCGGCCGAGCGGTGCTTGGTCAGGACCTTCTTCATCACGTAGAAGTCGACCGCGAGGAAGATGATGACTCCGATGACGATCAGGGCGATGGTCACGGCGCCACCCTAATCGACGACGGAGCTTCCGTGCCACCCGGATAAAGTCGCGCCGATGGCCATCCTGAGCGAAGGGGACCGCGAGCGGCGGGAGCAGATCGTCCGCGACCACGTCGAGGCCGAGAACGCCGGCGACCTGCACACGGCGCTCCTCAGCTTCAAGCACCCGCGCTACGAGTACGTCGCGACGGACGAGGTCTACGACGGCCCGGACGCGGTCATGGACCACTGGGTCGAGCTCGGCAAGGCGTTTCCCGACCAGCTCGTCGAGATCCTGGATCTCCACAGCTCCGACGACACGGTTCTGATGGAGGCGGTCGCACGAGGCACGCACCAGGGCCCGTATCGCGGGCTGCCGCCGACCGGCAGGCGAACCGAGCTCCCCTTTTTGAGTGTCTTCGTCTTCGAGAACGAGGGGCTCGTCTGCGAGCGCGTCTACCTCGACGTGAACACGCTGATGACGCAGCTCGGGGTCGCCCGCGACCCACTCACGCTCGGCGGGCGCCTCGGAACGGTCGCCAACCACCCGCTGACGGTCGGGCGCGGCCTCGTGCGACGCGCGACGGGTCGCTGACGATGGCGCTCAACCCGATCCTGCGTCGCAAGCGCGAGGCGATCGTCCGCGAGCACATGGACTCCGAGAACCGCCACGAGTTCGACGCGACCCTCGACACCTTCGACCACCCCCGCTACGAGCTGATGGCGACCGGCGAGGTCCACGACGGGCCCGAGGAGGTCATGGCCTACTTCGACGCGACCCGCCGCGCCTTCCCCGACCAGCGCAACGAGCTGCTGGCCCTGCACCACTGCGACCACTCGGTCTGCGTCGAGGCCGTCGTCCGGGGCACCCACGAAGGCCCGCTGGGAGGCCTGCCCCCGACCGGCCGGAGCTTCGAGCTGCCGATCCTGGCCGTCTTCCTCTTCGACGACGACAAGCTCGTCTGCGAGCGCGTCTACTTCGACTCGGGCACGGTCCTGCGCCAGCTCGGAGTCGCCCGCGACCCGCTCAGCCTCACCGGCCGCGCCGGCACCATCGTCAGCCACCCGCTGCGAATCGGCCGCGGCATGGTGCGGCGAGTCATCGGCCGTATAGCTATTTGAGGAGCCGCGAGAGCCGGCGGTCCTTCAGCACCTTGCCGCCCGTCTGCTCTTCCGGGCAGTAGTTCATCTGGTGCTCGGAGTAGAAGACCGCCTCGATCGTCGCGCCGCAGCGCGGGCACGGCTCCCCCTCGCGGCGGTGGACCTTGAGAGGCATCGGCATCTTGTCGGGGATCTCGTCGCCGACCACCTCCTCGTAGTGGTCGATCGCCGCTCCGAGCACACCCAGCGATTCGCGCAGCCGCTCGAGCTCCGACGGCGCCAGCTCGGTGCCCTTCTTGAAGGGTGAGAGCTTCGCCTCCCAGAGGATCTCGTCCACCCACGAGCGGCCGATCCCGGCGATCGTCCGCTGCTTGCGAAGCTGGGGGTGGAGGTGGCCGGGCTGGTCCAGCAGCTCGCCCAGCTCCTCGGCCGTGGGCGCCGGCCATGCGTCGGGCCCGAGCGTCTCGACCATCTCCTCGTTCTCCACCTCGCCCGTCGGGAGCAGCTTCGCCCAGGCGGACTGGCGGGTCCCGAACTCGCGCAGGCGCAGCTCGCGGTCGCCCTCGCCTCCCGCATCCCCGGCGATGCGAATCAGGAGGCGCGAGCGGCGGTCCTTCAGCGAGGCGCGCTTTCCGAAGAGCTGCATCCGGCCGGCGGACATCAGGTGGACGAGGAGGGTCAGCGGGTCGCCGCCCGTGGTCTCGAAATCCGTCGCGAGCATCTTCCCGATCCGGCGGACGCCCAGGACCTGCGCGCCCACGAGGGCGTCCAGGGGCGGATCGAAGGTCTTCACGGTCGCGATCCCCGGCGACATCACCGACTCGACCTCGGAGCCTTCGAGGGCGGACGACAGCCGGCGGGCCGTGATCTCGACTTCGGGCAGCTCGGGCATGGTCTATAGAATGCCCCTTGGACATTCGCTGAGCCTCGAGGCGCCCACCTGAATGACGCGGCGCCGGGGCAGCGAACATAAGAACACAAAGGAGCCGAGATGCTCGAGCTACCCACGGTTCAGGAGCTACCCGCAAAGCTGAGCGAGGACGAGATCCGCGATCTCTCGGCCGAGGTGCGCGAGCTCGCAGCGGAGCGCAACGCCGTCATCCTCGCCCACAACTACCAGCTCGCCGAGCTGCAGGAGGTCGCTGACTACACCGGCGACTCGCTGGGGCTCTCGCGCCAGGCGTCCGCCGTCGACGCCGAGGTGATCGAGTTCTGCGGCGTCCACTTCATGGCCGAGACGGCCTCGATTCTCTGTCCCGACAAGCGCGTTCTGATCGCCGACCTGGGAGCGGGCTGCTCGCTGTCGGATTCGATCAACGCCGACCAGCTCCGCGCCTGGAAGGCCGAGCACCCCGGCGCCCTGGTGGTCATGTACGTCAACACCTCGGCCGAGGTCAAGGCCGAGACCGACTACTGCTGCACCTCGTCGAACGCCGTCAAGGTCGTCGAGCACATCTGGGCCGAGCACGGCCCCGACACCGAGATCCTCTTCGGCCCCGACATGTGGCTCGGCGCGTTCGTCGAGCGCGAGACCGGACTCACGGAGGACCCCAAGCGCCGCGCGCGGTTCCACGTCTGGGACGGCGAGTGCCACGTCCACGCCGGCATCCGCCCGGACGACATCCGCGAGGTCCGCGCCGAGAACCCCGAGGCTGAGTTCCTGATCCACCCCGAGTGCGGCTGCTCGACCCAGGCGATGGAGTACGTCGCCTCGGGCGACATCGACTCGGAGGGCGTCCACATGCTCTCGACGGGCCAGATGCTCGACCACGTCGAGGAGAACCCCGACGGCACCTACATCGTCGCCACCGAGAACGGGATGCTCCATCCCCTGCAGAAAGCGGCACCTCAGGCGAAGCTCGTGGAGGCGAACCGGATGGCCTTCTGCAAGTACATGAAGATGATCACCCTGCCGAAGGTCCGTGACTCGCTGAAGCTCGATCGCTACGAGGTGAAGGTCCCTCCGGAGATCGCCGAGAAGGCGAAGCTCCCGATCGAGCGCATGGTCGCCATCGGGTGAGCCGGGCCTGACCCCCGGCTGACGCCCCGCCCGCGCCGATGGTCTACTTTCGGCGGGTGAGGTTCGGGGAGGCCATTCGTCCGATTTCGCTCGCGGCGGCGCTGGCCGCGGCGCTCGCATTCGCGTCGCCGGCGAGCGCAGGCGAGTCCGACTCCCGGATCGTCGGGGGTTCAGCCACCGCGATCGAATCCGTCCCCTGGCAGGTGGCGGTGGTGAAGGACGCGCGCTTCAGCGGCAACGACTTCCAGCGGCAGTTCTGCGGCGGCACCCTGATCGCGCCGCGCATCGTCCAGACCGCGGCCCACTGCGTCTTCCAGAACGATCCGGACGATCTCGTCATCCCGCGGACGAACATGGACCCGGACGATCTCGACGTCGTCGCGGGGCGCACCACGCTTTCGAGCGCGACCGGGCAGCGGCTCGACGTGGCGGGGATCCTGATCGACTCCCGCTACAACGCGGCCATAGATGCCTTCGATGCCGCCTGGCTCAGCCTCGCCGCCGCGCCGGGCGCCCCGGCGGCCCCCCTGAAGATCGCCGGGCCCGACGAGGCTCCGCTCTGGGCGCCCGGGGCCCAGACTCTCACTTCGGGCTGGGGAGACACCTCCGAGGGGGGCTCGCCGAGCGACACGCTGCGGTCGGTGGTCGCGCCGATCATCCTCGACTCGACCTGCGACCAGCTTGGTGGGCTCTATTCGACCTTCAACGCCGCTTACATGGTCTGCGCCGGCCACATGAGCGGCGGCGCGGACTCGTGCCAGGGAGACAGCGGCGGGCCGCTGGCCGCTCCCGGCTTCGAAGGGACCACTCCCGTCTTCCGCCTCGTCGGGGTCGTGAGCTTCGGTCAGGGGTGCGCCCGCGCGAACGCACCGGGGGTCTACACGCGCGTCGCGGCCCCCGCCTACAACCCGGCCGCCCAGGGGTTCGTGGACGCGCTCGAGGCGTCCTCCGGCATCCCTGACTCCGGGACGGTCTACGGCTCGGGCGCGACCGCCGCGCCGCAGTTCCCGCCCGAGGAGGTCAGGTGCAAGAAGGGCAAGGTGCGGAAGAAGGGCAAGTGCGTCAAGAAGAAAAGGAAGAAGAAGAAAAAGGGGAAGAAGAAGCGCAAGAAACGGCGTTGAGCTGCCGATAGGTTTCGGGATGAGACGTGTTAAGGGGTCAGGGATGAAGAGCGCAAGGACAAGAACCAGGACCGTCGTCGCGGCGGCGGCGATCGCCGTCTGCGGGCTTGCGGCCACCGCTTCGGCGGCCGAGGCCGACAAGCCCGAGTACATCGTCGGCGGCGCCGAGACGTCTGCAGACCTGCATCCGTTCCAGGCCGCCCTCGCTGTGGATGACGGCGACTTCATGGGCACCGACAGCGAGCGCCAGTTCTGCGGCGGCTCGCTGGTCACCCCGCTGGTCGTGATCACGGCTGCCCACTGCCTCGCCGACACCGACCCCGATTGCGGCCCCAAGGCGGCCGCCGGCAACCCGACGACCTGCAGCCCCGCGGCGGACCCGGCGGGCGACGGAACCTTCAAGATCGACGGCGACGACATAGATGTCATCGTCGGGCGGACCACCCTGACCGGGGCGGGGGGGACCGAGGGCGACGCCCTCGGCACCTACGTCGCCTCCAACTACTCGGGTGAGCTGACCAAGATCAACGACCTCGGGTTCGTGACTCTCGCGGCGGCCTCGACGCAGCCGCGCATCGACATCGTGGACCGCAACGACGGCCAGCTCTGGAAGGAGGGCGCACCGACCCGCGTCACGGGCTACGGCACGACCTCCTTCGGCGGGCCGAAGAGCGACACCCTCAAGGTGGCGACGCTGCCGATCATCGGAGACGCATCCTGCGGCTCGGGCGCCGTCTACGGCTCGCTCTTCGACCCCGTGACGATGATCTGCGCCGGCACGCTCGCCGGGGGCACCGACTCCTGCCAGGGCGACAGCGGCGGTCCCCTCCAGACCGAGACCCTCACGCCGGGCACCCGGCTCGTGGGCCTAGTGAGCTTCGGGGCCGGCTGTGCGCAGCCCGGCAGGCCGGGCGTCTACACCCGCGTCGCGCAGAACCCGATCTGCACCCAGGTGGTGCAGTCGGTCGCCGCGATCCAGGGAGCCGAGGCGCACACGGGCACCAACGTCGAGCCGGTCGTCGGCCCCGCCGGCTGCTCGGACGAGCAGTTCGTCGAACCGAAGAAGAAGAAGTGCAAGAAGGCGAAGAAGAAGAAGGGCAAGGGGAAGGGCCGGGAGCTGGCGGCAGCAGCCAAGAAGAAGAAGAAGAAAAAGGGCTGCGGCAAGAAAAAGAAGAAGCGGAAGAAGAAGTAGCGCCTCCTGTAGCTTGCTGGCGCAGGGATGATCGAGATCGTCGTACGTGTGATCTTGGCGTGCGTGCTGGGGGGAGCCGCGGTCGCCAAGCTGATTTCGCCTCGCACCAGCGAGGCCGCCCTGGCGACCTTCGGATTCGGTCCCGGCCTGCTGCGCCGGACCGCCTGGATCGCGCTGATCGCGACGGAGCTCGTCCTCGCCGCCGGGGTCGCGCTGGGCTCTGACGAGGCGGCCTTCGCCGCGGCCGCGCTGATGGGGATGTTCGCCGCGCTGATCACCACGGCGCTCATGAGGGGACGCGCCGGGGCGCCGTGCGCCTGCTTCGGGGCGCGCTCGACCATCGGACCGCTCTCGGTGCTCCGGAACCTCGCCCTCGCTGCGGGATTCGCAGCGGTTCCCTTCCTGCCTTCCGGCGACCTCGGCGCCGAAGCCTGGCTCGCCCTCGGCCTGGGCGTGTGCCTGGCGGCCTGCGCCGGGCTGGCCGTCGCCGTGCTGGCGCTCGCGCGCGAGGTCGGGATGCTCCGCCTCCAGCTCGGGACCCAGGGCGCCCTGGAGATCGCCGGGGAGGGGCCGGCCGTCGGCACCGCGCTCCGAGCCTCTCGCCGGCCGGCTCGCCTTCGAGGGCCACGCCGAGCTGGGTCTCGCGGTCTTCACCTCGGAGGGCTGCCACCTGTGTCAGACGCTCTCACCCGCGATAGAGAACGTCGCGACCGATCCGCTCGTATCGGTGGCCGTGATCGACGAGGCGGCCGAGCCCGCGCTGTGGGGGGCGCTCGAAATCCCCGGCAGCCCGTTCGCGATCGCCGCCGGCCGCGACGGGACAGTTCTGGCCAAGGGAACCTTCAACAACCTCGCTCAGCTCGAGAGCGTCCTCGCCACCGCCGACCGCCGCCGCCGCGAGGGCACGCCCGACGCCGCCGACTCCGGGCTCGGAGGGCTCCCCATCGGTGCCTGACTCGGGAGCACAGGGCGGGGAGCGGCTTTCGGATTCGCTGGTGCGCGGCACATCCCGACGCGGCTTCCTGGCGCGTGTCGGCGGCGCGCTGACCGCGATCACGGCGGCCAGGACGGTCGGCAGCCTGGTCGCCCCGGGCGAATCCGAGGCCTACCACTTCTGCGGGCACACCTACACGACCGGCTCGTGCCCGCACCCGACCGGGCTTCCCCGGATCGACTCCCGCGGCTTCCCGCTGCGGGCCAGCGACGGCCAGGCGATCGACGACGTCGGCCGCCCGGTCAACGACGCGGGCCAGCCCGTTGACGGCGACGGCCAGCTGCTGCGCGATCCCGACGGGCTGCCGCTGCCGCCCGCGCCCCGGACCCGCGTGTGCGACCGCGTCCAGAGCATCTACGGCTTCAACACCACGGTCGACGGCGCCTGGTATCGCTGCTGCGGCGGCAAGGTCCGCAAGCTCGCCGACTGCTGCTCCTACAGCTCCCGCCGCGTCAACGGCGACGCCGCGCTGACGGGCTACTGCTACCGCGGCCGCAAGGTCTTCTGCGTCATGTACTACGACACGCGGGTCCCGTGCTGATGGGGATTCTGGAGGTCACCCTCGGCGTCGCCGCGCTCCTGATCGGGGCCACGGGGACCTTCTCGCCCTGCGGCCTGTCGGTCGTCGAGACGATCGGGCCGACCGGCCACACAGGCGGGCGGAGGACGACGATCGCAGCCTGCATCGCCTTCGTCCCCGGCGCGGTGCTCGGCGGCATCGCGACCTTCGCCGCTGCTCGCCCTCGCCGGCCAGGCGATACACGGGGCCGGGGGAGAGGCCGCCTACATCGTGGCCGCGGGCATCGCCGCCCTGGCCGCCGTGCTCGAGGCCAAGGGTGTCCGCGTCGTCCCGCAGATCCGCCGGCAGGTTCCCGAGCACTGGCGCCGGGTGATGCCCATGCCGCTGGCCTCGGCGCTCTACGGCGTGCTGCTGGGGCTGGGCTTCACGACATTCGTCCTCTCGTTCGGCGTCTGGGCCCTCGCCGGGATCAGCCTCGCCGTGGGCCAGCCCGCGCTCGGCATCCTCGTCGGCGCCGCCTTTGGCCTCGGCCGCGCCATCCCGATCGTCGCGCTCGCCCCGCTGGCGGGCAGCCGCCGCGGCACCCGGGCGAACGAGCTGATGTGCGAGAACCCGGGCGTCTACCGCGGTCTCCGTGCCGGCGACGCGATCGTGCTCGGCGCCGCGGCCCTCGCGCTGATCGTGGTCCCGGGCGGTGCCGGCGCGCGCAGCGTCGCGGCCTCCTCGGCTTCGGGGCCCGCCGCGACCGTCGACGCGCTGGCCTTCGAGCGCCTGGGGAGACTCGGTTCTGCGCCGCGACGGCGCCGACGTGGGCCTCCCTGGCGCGGACCCCGCGATTGCGGGTCCCTACGTGGCCACGATCGAGGGCCAGGACGTGCGGCTGATGGACCGGGCCTCGCTCGGCGTCGTCGCCAAGATCCCCGCCCCCGGCGCCAACTCGATCGCCGTTTCGGCCGGCTGGCTCGTCTATCGAGCCGAGCTGGAGAGCGGCGGGGTCGGGATCTTCGCCCGCGACATCGTCTCGCCCGCCGCCCCGGGCCCGGTGCAGACCATCGTCACCGCAGGTGGCGCGACCCGCCTCAGCGCCCCGGGCCTCGACGGATCGAGCCTCGTGTTCGGCGTCGCGCGCCCGGGCGGCAGTCGCATCGTCCAGCGCGTTCTCGGCTCACGCAAGACCCGCACCCTCGTCCGCTCCGGGCGGGTGCTCGCCTTCGACCCCTCGATCAAGGGACGCACCTTCGCCTACACGCGCACAGACGCGCGCCGCACCCGCGTGATGATCCGCCGCGTCAACAAGCCCGGCACCGGCAAGGTCCTCTACTCCCTCAAGCGCACGCGGGGCACCCTCGGCTCGACGGCGCTCAGCGAGCGCTTCGCCTACGTCACGGTCTTCGATCCCGGCTCGACCCAGGCCCGCTCGTCCCGAATCGTGAAGCTCCGCCGCAAGGCGGCCAAGCGCCTGAAGCAGCGCCGCCCTCCGCGAGGCGGCGGCAACCACCGCCTCTAGCGCGGCGGGGTGAACGCTCGCAGCGGCGGCTCGGGGTAGCCGACCGCGCGATAGAGGGTCGCGGTCGGCTTCAGGATCCGCCAGCCGGCGACGAGGCGCTCGAGGTAGACGACGTCCTCCTCGACCGAGGAGTACTTGCGGTCCGAGAACGTGTGGTTGACGGTGGCAGTCACGCGGGCGCGGTCGCCGGTGAGGGCGAACGAGTCGAAGGTCGCGATCTCGGTCATCTCCCAGGCCGGGCGCCCGCCGCCGCGTCGGTACCCGATCGAGGCATCGAGGGAGGCCGCGCAGCCGTTCCTGCGGATCGGAAGCTCGGAGGTCGTCAGGCCGCCCGGCGCGAAGGTCGCGCAGGCCGAGGCGCCGTCGCCGGCGTTGAGCGCGGATATGTAGCCGCGCACAGTCGCCTCGACCAGCTGAGCGTCGTCGTCCGAGAGCTCTCCCACGGCGTCGTCGCCGACGGCCCCGGCCTCGGGGCTCGCCTCGGCGCCGGCCTGCGCCGAGCCCGGGTCATCGGCGCTGGGCTCGGGCGGGGCAGCCGGCGTCTTGGCGGGCGCTTCTGTCTCGGCGGACGCCTGCGGAGGCGTCGTGCTTTCGTGAGCTTCGTCCGACCCGCCGCAGCCCGTGATCGCGAGCGCGACGAGCAGCGGCGCCTTCACCCGAAGGCGTGTCGTCATGACTCCCTCCTCACAGGACGCGGACTTATACCGATGCGCATGACTCGGCGATTACGCGATGTGCGGGCGATAAGCGGACGCCCGTACGGTCGGCGAAGTTCGTGCGGGGGTTCAGAACCAAGACAAGGAGCACACACATGCTTGATCGTGTCTCGCGAAGGGCTTTGGTGCTCGCACTGGGTCTTGTCGCACTCAGCACCGTCGGCGCCTCGACGGCCAACGCCGCACCGCCGGTGAACGACGACTTCGTCGATCAGATCAGCCTCGCCGACCCGACCTCGAACACGGAGAACGGAACGAACGCCGAGGCCACCCAGGAGTTCAACGAGGCCGCTCAGTTGGGCTATGGGGGGTCGGTCTGGTACACGTGGTCGCCGGCGACCGACGGGACCGCGCACTTCAGCACCTGCACCAGCAATCACGACAACACGATGAGCATCTTCACCGGCAATGTCGTCGGCGGGTTGACCTTTGTCGCGAGCGACGACGACTCCTGCGACGTCTCGCAGGGCAACAATCCCTACGGGGCCATCGTGACCTTCGCGGCCACAGCGGGCACGCAGTACCGCATCGCGGTCGTCGCCTTCGGCAGCGGCCCATTCCAGTTTGGGACGTTCACGCTGATCGGGCCGCAGGCACCGCCGCCGGTGATTCCCCGGACCGTGACGCCGTTCGTGACGCCGGTCACCCCAGTTGTGACTTTGAAGCAGCCGGCCAAGAAGAAGAAGAAAAAGAAGAAGAAGAAAAAGAGCAGGAAGTAGAGCCCGAACAGGCATCAGGATCATTGCGCTAGTTGCGACGGGGCCTCCGGGTCCCGTCGCTCTTTCGCTGCTAGATTCGCGCCTCCCTGACGGGGAGCGCCAATGGCCCACCTGAAGCCCGTCCCAGACCCCGAGCCCGAGCCCGCCGCCGGCGACCAGCCCTCGATCGAGGAGCTGGAGCGCTACGCGACCGTGCTCCGCATGCACTGCGTGCAGCATGCTCGCGGTCGCGAAGTCGGGCCACCTCGACAGCTCGCTCTCGGCGGCCGACATCGTCGCCGCCCTCTACTACCGGGTGCTGCGCCACGACCCGTCGCAACTCGGCTGGCCCGAGCGCGACCGCTTCGTCCTCTCCAAGGGCCACGCGGCCCCGATCCAGTACGCGGCGCTCGCCGAGCACGGCTACTTCCCGACCGAGGACCTGATGGGCCTGCGCCAGATCGGCTCCCACCTCCAGGGCCACCCCGACATGAACCGCACCAACGGGCGTCGAGGTCTCGACCGGCTCGCTCGGCCAGGGCCTCTCGATGTCGGTCGGCATCTGCCTCGCGCTGCGCCTCGACGGGCTCGACGACACCGCCCACGTCTTCACGCTGATGTCCGACGGCGACTGCCAGGAGGGCCAGAGCTGGGAGGGCGCGATGTCGGCCGCCCACTACGAGATCACGAACCTGACCGCGATCGTCGACTACAACCACCTCCAGACCGACGGCACGACCGAGGAGGTCATGGACACGGGCGACGTGCGCGCCAAGTTCGAGGCCTTCGGCTGGGACTCGGTCGAGATCGACGGCCACGACATGGGCGCCGTCGTCGAGGCGCTCGAGCGCAGCCGCACCCTCGACCGCCCTGCCGCGATCGTCTGCCAGACCAAGAAGGGCCGCGGCGTCTCCTTCATGGAGGGCCGCTTCGGCTTCCACGGCAAGCCGCCGACGCCGAGCAGGCCGAGGAGGCCCGCGACGAGCTCGACGAAACCCTCAAGGCGCAGACCGAGGCCCTGAACGGGGCCGGATCCTGATGCCGCCGTCGAGGCGAAGACCGAGCCGATCGCGACGCGCCAGGCCTACGGCGACGCGCTGGTCGCCCTCGGCGAGGCCCACGACGACGTCGTCGCGCTCGACGCCGACCTCGCGGTCTCGACCCAGTCGATGAAGTTCGGCAAGAAGTTCCCCGACCGCTTCTTCAACTGCGGCGCCGCCGAGGCGAACATGATGTCGATCAGCTGCGGGCTCGCCGCTACCGGCAAGGTCCCCTACGCCTCGACCTTCGCGATCTTCGCCACCTCGCGCTCCTACGACCAGGTGCGGCTCGGGCATCGCCCACAACGAGCTCCAGGTCCGGATCGGCGCGACCCACGGCGGCGTCTCGCTCGGCGAGGACGGCGCCTCGCCACCAGATGATCGAGGACATCGCGCTGATGCGGGCGATGCCGAAGATGCAGGTGATCGTGCCCGCCGACTACAACCAGGCCTATCGCCGCGACGTATGAGTCCTACGAGCGCGAGGGCCCGATGTACATGCGCTTCGGCCGGCCCGCCACGCCGATCGTCTACGACGAGATCCCCGAGACGCTCGGCGACGGCGTCGACGTGCCTCGCGCGAGGGCAAGGACATCTCGATCTTCGCCTGCGGCCACATGGTCTGGCGCGCCCTCGAGGCCGCCGAGACCCTCGAGCGCGAGGACGGGATCGAGGCCGAGGTCGTCAACGTCGCGATCATCAAGCCGCTCGACTCGCGAGCGCGTGCTCGACTCGCTCGCCAAGACGGGCGTCGCGGTCACCGCCGAGGAGCACCGCGTCGTCGGCGGCCTCGCCGACGCGATCCGCCAGGTCGCCGCCGAGCAGCACCCGGTCCCGGTCTTCGCCCTCGGCATGAAGGACGAGTTCGGCGTCTCGGGCACCGCCGAGGCCTGCATGGAGCACTTCGGACTGACCGCCAACGGCATCGCCGACCTCGCCCGCGAGGCCATGCTCAAGAAGCCGATGGTCTCGCACCCGCCCATCGGGCGCCGCTGACGCCGAAGTTCCTGACTCGGCACATTTCGCCCCATCGGGCGAACACCCGAGCGGTCCTGAGCGTCCTCGACCGCCTCGACTGAACCGCCGATTACGGCCATCGGGCGCGTTCTTGCGATGCGCTTGAGGCGTTTCCCTACTCTGGCGCACATGGCACGAACCAAGACGTCGGCGCTCCTGCGTGGGCGCAGCACGGCCATGAACGCGAGGCCCGAGCACCTCACCGAGAAGCGGGCGAAGCCGCCGATCGTCGAGCTGCGCCAGGCGACCAAGATCTATCCCGGGCGGCCACGTCGCCCTCGAGCGCGTCAGCCTGCGGATCGACCGCGGCGAGTTCGTCTTCCTGGTCGGCCCCACCGGCTGCGGCAAGTCGACCCTGATCAAGATGCTGATCCGCGAGCTCGAGCCGACCGAGGGCGAGGTCCTGATCGCCGGCCGCGACATCGCGACCCTCTCGCACGACAAGATCCCGTACCTGCGCCGCCGCATCGGCACCGTCTTCCAGGACTTCAAGCTGCTCCCCAGCCGCACGTCTACGACAACGTCGCCTACGCGCTGCAGGTGATCGGCGCCTCGCGCGCCGAGATCAAGACGCAAGGTCCCGGACGCCCTGCGCCTCGTCGGCCTGGCCGACAAGGTCCGCAGCTACCCCGACCAGCTCTCGGGCGGCGAGCAGCAGCGCCTCTCGGTCGCGCGCGCCTTCGTCAACCACCCGCCGCTGCTGCTGGCCGACGAGCCGACGGGCAACCTCGACCCCGCGACGTCCGTCGGGATCATGCAGCTGCTCTACCGGATCAACCGGACCGGCACCACCGTCTTCGTCGTCACCCACGACCGCGAGATGGTCGACAAGATGCGCCGCCGCGTGATCGGCCTCGACGGCGGCCGCATGGTCCGCGACCAGTCCGCCGGCATGTACGCCGACGAGGAGTCCACGCGCGAGTTCGCCGCCCGCCTGCGCGAGGAGATGGGCGTCGAGGAGCCGCGGTACTAGATGGGACGGATCGTCTTCTTCATCGGCGAGGGCTTCCGCGCGCTGCGCCGCAGCGCCGCCCCCAGCGTCGCCGCGATCGTCACGGTCGCGGTCACGATGCTGCTGCTCGGCGTGCTGATCCCGGTGCTCCAGCTCGACCAGCGGCAAGAACGAGGAGGTCCGCGACCAGGTCGGCCTCCGCGTCTTCCTCTTCGACGACGCCACCCAGGCCGAGACGGACGCGCTCTCACGAGCAGATCAACGACATCCCGCACGTCGCCGTCGGTCGACTACGTCTCCAAGGACCGAGGCCCTCGCGATTCTGAGCGACCGCTTCGAGGCCAAGGACCAGGACGACCTGACCGAGCAGCTTCCCGGCGCCCGCAACCCGCTGCCGGCGTCGTTCAACGTCAAGCCCGACGACCTCGACAACCTGGATGCGGTCAGGGCGGCGCTGACGCCGCCGGGCACCGACGGCAAGCCGAAGCCGATCAGCCCGATCATCGAGGAGGTCGGCGAGTCCCGCGACGAGGCCGACACGATCAGCTCGGTCACGGGGGCACTGAAGTGGGGCCTCGCGATCACGCCGTGCTGCTGATCGTCGCCTCGCTGCTGCTCGTCGCCAACACGATCCGCCTCTCGATCTACGCGCGCCGCCGCGAGGTCGAGGTGATGCAGCTCGTCGGCGCCACCAACTGGTTCATTCGCTGGCCGTTCATGGTCGAGGGCCTGGTCTGCGGCCTCATCGGCGGATTCGCCGCGATCGCGGTGCTCTTCCTGGGCAAGGAGACCGTGCTCGACCCGCTCGCCGAGCACCTTCGACGATCGTCCGCTCCGAGCAGACGATCGACTTCGCTGCAGCTCGTCGGCATCCTGCTGTTCGCGGCCATGTTCGTCTCGGCGTCGGCAGCGGCCTGACGCTGCGCCGCTTCCTGCGTGTGTAGCGCCGCGTTTAGCGCCAGCTGACCCCGCGACCCTAGAATCTCGCCCGTGGAAACAGCCCTGAGGGTCTTTCTTGTCGTGGCCGCGGTGATCGCGGTCTTCTTCGTGGGGGCGTCGGTCGGACAGCGTTCCGACGGAATCGGCGACCTGCCCGGCGAGGTGTTCGGCGATTCGAACGACGCCGAGCTGACCTCGGAGGCGCTCGACGTCATCGACGAGAGCTACTTCCGCGAGGTCGATCAGGAGCAGCTCGAGGACGCGTCGGTCAAGGGAATCGTCGACGACCTTCGCAAGCGCTACAAGGACCGCTTCTCTCACTACTTCACGCCCGACGCAGTTCGCCGAGTTCCAGACGCTCGCGACCGGCCGCTTCTCGGGCGTCGGGCTGACCGTGAACGAGGTCAAGCAGGGTCTGCGCATCGGCGACGGTGTTCAGCGACTCGCCCGGCCAAGGAGGCCGGCATCCAGGAGGGCGACATCGTCACCGAGGTCGACGGGAAGTCGATCGCCGGCAAGGACGCGGAGCTCGCGACCGGCCAGATCAAGGGCAAGCCCGGCACGCAGGTGACCCTCACGGTCTTCCGCCCGTCCACCAAGCAGACGCAGGACTACAAGCTCGAGCGCCGCGAGCTGATCGTTCCCGCCGTCGAGAGCAAGCTCCGGCAGGCGGGCGGGCGCGACGTCGGCTACGTCCGCCTGCTGGCGTTCTCGCGCGGCGCCCACGCGGAGCTGCGCGACGCCGTGGACAAGCTCACCGAGCGCGGGGCGGAGGGCTTCGTGATCGACCTGCGGGGCAACGGCGGCGGCCTGCTGGACGAGGCCGTGCTGACCTCCAGCGTCTTCGTCGAGGACGGCGTCGTGGTCTCCACCAACGGCCGCACCCAGCCCGACAAGACCTTCGAGGCGCGTCGGCGACGCCGTCGAGCCGCGGCCCACCGTGGTCCTGATCAACGGCGACTCAGCTTCGGCTTCGGAGATCTTCACCTCCGCGCTCGCCGACGCGGGCGTGGCGCGTGTCGCCGGCGAGAAGTCGTTCGGCAAGGGCGTCTTCCAGGAGGTGATCGAGCTCGATAACGGCGGCGCGCTCGACATCACGGTCGGCGAGTACCTGACCCGCGACGGCGTCTCGCTGGCCGGCGACGGGATCGAGCCCGAGCTGCCCGCCGTGGACGACCCGAAGACCAAGCCCGACGAGGGGCTGGACCAGGCGCTCGAGGCGCTCGGCTCCTCGCTCGACTCGCCACAGCCCTGACGATCACCGGAAAGGTGCGACGGATATGAGCCCGCGGCGCAAGGGGGCTGTCAGGCAGGTCGCCGTGACTGCGAAGCGGGGGCGCTTCCTGGTGGCCGAGCCGATGTTCGAGCGAGACAGGGACAGCGAGCGAATCACGCTGGCGGGTGGCCGCAAGGTCGGCGCCGGCCGGATCGTGCTGGTCGACGTTGCGGGCGGCCGCGGCGAGGTGATCGACGACCTCGGGAAGCCCGATCGGGCCGGTGACGTGCGTCGGGGCCCTGCTGCGCGAGAACGGCATGGGAACGGGCTTCCCGCGAAAGGTCGAGGAAGAGGCGGCGCAGGCTGCCCGCTCCGCGGAGAAGCGCGACACAAAGCGCATGGACCTGACCGACCTCCCGACCTTCACGGTCGACCCGGCAAGCGCCCGCGACTTCGACGACGCAGTGTCGGCGTCGCAGATCGACGGAGGCGTCCGGCTCTGGGTCCACATCGCCGACGTAGCCGCCCACGTGCGGCCCGGGTCCGCGCTCGAAGCCGAGGCCTACCGCCGCGCCAACTCCACCTACGTTCCCGGGACGGTCGAGCCGATGCTGCCCCTGGAGCTGTCGGCGTCGGCCTGCAGCCTCGCGCCGGGCGTGGATCGCCTCGCGGTCACCGCCGAGATGGAGATCGGCGACGACTCGCGAGGTGCGCTCGGCTCGCTTCTACCGCAGCCGGATCCGCTCCGACGTCCGGCTCGACTACGACCAGCTCGACGAGATCTTCGCCGGCCGCGAGAAGCCCGCCCGGCCACGTCGCCGAGCCCCTGGCGCTCGCCCGCAAGGTCGCGGCCGGCGCTGGCCGATCGCCGGAAGGGTTCGTCGCTCGAGGTGAGCTGCTCCGAGCCGGACTTCGAGTTCGACTCAGAGGGCAACGTGGTCGCAGCGACCTCCGTCGAGCAGACCGAGTCGCATTCGCTGATCGAGCAGCTGATGGTGCTGACCAACGAGCAGGTGGCCGAGCTGCTCGAGCGCAAGAAGGTGCCGACCCTCTACCGGGTCCACGAGCAGCCCGACCCCGAGCGGATCGCGTGGCTGTTGGATCAGCTCGCGGCGCTCGACATCCCATCACCCCCGGCTCCCAAGCACATCTCCCCGAGCCAGGCGGGCAAGATCGCGGTCGAGGCGAGCCGGGCGTGCGCGAAGGAGGCCAAGAGGCGCGGGAACGGCCGCGAGGCGTATACATCGCTCGTGCTGCGGTCGCTGAAGCAGGCCCACTACACAGACCGGAACCTCGGCCACGCGGGGCTGGGCAGCGCCGCGTACGCCCACTTCACCTCCCCGATCCGCCGCTACCCGGACCTGGTCGCCCACCGCGCGCTGCTCTCCGCCGTGGGGGGAGGGGAGGACCCACCGCGCGCCGAGGCGCTCGTCGAGGCGGGCACCCACTGCTCCGAGCGCGAGCGCGAGGCGTCGAAGCTCGAGCATCGCGCCGACGACGTCTGCGAGGCGTTCCTGCTCCAGCGCGAGCTCTTCGAGCGCGGGCTCCGACGCTTCGTTCAAGGGAGAGGTGAACGGGGTGATCGGCGCGGGCGCCTTCATCCGCTTCAGCGGGGCCCTCGCTGACACCTACGAGGGCTTCCTGCCGGCGAGGGTGATCGGCGGTCGCGAGCGCTACGAGCTCGACGAAACCGAGACCATGCTGGTGGGGATGCGCGGCGGCGACGCCGTGCGGATCGGCGATCCGGTCACCGTCACCGTCGAGCGGGTGGACGCGCCGCGGGGCCGGGTCGACCTGGCGGAGGGCGGCTGATGGCCAAGAAGGGCAAGAAGCAGCGCGACCCGGAGTCGGGCGACGTCGCAACGAACCGGCGCGCGCGGCACAAGTTCAAGATCCTCGAGAACTTCGAGACCGGGATCGTGCTCCAGGGCAGCGAGGTCAAGAGCCTGCGCGACGGCAAGGCGTCGCTCAACGAGGCCTACGCCGTCGTCGAGGACGGCGAGGTCTGGCTCCGGGGCGCCCACATCCCTCCGTACCTGCCGGCCAGTCGCCAGAACCACGAGCCCGGCCGGGCCCGCAAGCTGCTGATGCACCGCGGCGAGATCGAGCGCCTGATCGGCAAGACGGCCGAGAAGGGGCTGACCCTGGTTCCCCTCCGCATTTACTTCAAGGGTCCCCGCGCGAAGGTCGAGCTGGCCCTCGCCACCAACAAGGAGGGCCGCGACCGCCGCCGCGAGATCGCGGACCGCGACGTCAGGCGAGAGGTCGAAAGGGACTACAAGCAGCGGCTCAACTAGCCGCCCTCATCCGCCGACAACGGCAAGAACCCGCCCAGCAGGCGGAAACCCAGATTTCGCGCCGAAATTCACTGCGTGCGACCATTCGAGTTGATGACCCCCGCTGCCCTACAAGTAGCCGCCATCACAGACACCTTCCAGGACTACCTGGAGGACAACCCGATGCAGGTGTACGCGGTCGCGACCCTCGTGATCCTGCTGCTGGTCCTGCTGCTCTACATCGGGCGCCAGCGCCGCGACGATTCGCCGAAGCCGCCGAAGCCCCCGAAGCCCGGCAAGGCCGCCAAGGGCGAGAAGAAGTCGCGTCGCCAGCTGCGCAAGGAGAAGAAGGCAGCCGGCAAGGCCGAGAAGGGCATCGCCGAGGTCGCCAAGGAGCGCGGTGCGGCAGCGCCTCCGCCGCCTCCGCCTCCGCCCCCGCCGGGGGCACCGGCCGCGGAGGCCGCCCCGGGCGACGGTGGGGCCGATGCGACCGAGAAGGCGCCGGCGACTGATCAGGCGCAGATAAGGACTTCAAAGGGCGGCGAGCAGAAGAAGCTGAGCCGCAAGGAGAAGCGCGAGCGGCGGCGCTCCGAACGAGACGCTAAGGCCGGTACGAAGCAAAAGGCCGAGCAGGATGAGCGTCGCGCTTGGGAGGAGGAGCGCCGCCGCAGACGCGAAGAGCGCGACAAACGCAAGGCAGAGCGACAGGAGCGCCGCGCCGCGCGCCGCGGCCAGCCGATCGACGAGAGGAGTGCTGTGAGCCCCGAAGGCGATACGAGCAAGTCCGACGGGGGAGACGGGGGGATGTCACCAGGCGTCGCCGCCGCCGGAGCCGCCGGAGCAATCGGAGCAGCGGGTGCCGCTGCCGCGGCAGGGTCTTCCTCGGACGATCAGGATGCATCCGGTGACCAGGCCTGGCGCCCGGCCGCCGAGGAGCGCGCCGGGGATCCCGAGCCGCCGAAGGAGACGGCATCGGACACCGGCACATTCGAGCAGGCGCCCATCGGCGATCCGGCCGGGGAGCCGGACCCCGCGGACCTGACCGAGTCCACCCCGATTCCGCCCGCATCCCCGGTCCCTCCGGCCAGCGAACCGCCCGATGCGTTCGAGTCCGCAGAGCCGGAGAGCACCCAGCCCCCTTCCGACCAGACTGCGCTGACCCCGATCGCACCCGAGCCGGAGAATGCCCCCGGAGGGTTCGCACCCACCGCCACCGGTGACGAGCCCGGGACGCCAGAGCCGCCCCAGGCGCCCCCGCCCCCGCCGCCCCCGCCCCCGCCGCCGCCCGGACCGCCCGCCCCTTCGGATCTCCCTCCTCCTCCCGAGCCTGCGCCCGGGCCCCCGACGCCCGAGCCTCCCGCGCCCGGGCCCCCCACACCCGAGCCGTCCGCGCCCGCGCCTCCCGCCTCCGGGCCGCCGGTCGGCGAGCGCCGCGAGCCGCCGGACGATCCGGGCTCGCTGCAGGACCAGATCAATCGCCTTGCCAGCGCCGAGGGCGACGTCGGAGGAGAGCCCGCAGCGGGGGACGACCCGTCGCCGACGCCCCCACCCATGCCGCCGACGCCCCCACCCAGCACTTCGGAGTTCTCGCTGCCCGAGCCACCCGCTTCGGAGCCCTACGACGCGCCTGCCGGCTCCGGTTCGGAGCCGCCGCCCGCCGACACTCCATCAGCTGAACCCCCGCCTGTTGACCCGAGCCGGCCGTTCTCGCCACCCCCGCCGCCTTCTGCGGAGTCACCCGAGGCGCCCCCGGCGTTCGACACGCCTGCGCCCCCGCCGCCTCCGCCCCCAGCCACGACACCCGAGCCCAGCGAGGACTACCAGCGCCTCGCCGCCCAGCGCGACGAGCAGATCACCCGCGAGGAGGAACGGGTCCACCGAGCAGCCGACGAGCGGATGCGCCAGGCCGAGGAGATCCAGCGCGAGGCCGAGCAGCGCGTGGACGCGCGCCAAGGAGGAGACCGAGCGCCTGATCAAGATGGCCGCCGACCAGGCGCGCCGCCAGGCCGAGCGCGAGGCGCGCGAGGACGCCGAGCGCCGAGCTCCGCGAGCGAGGCCGAGCGTCTCCGCGTCGAGAGCGAGAGCCGCGCCCGGGAGGAGTCCGAGCGCGTCCGCCAGGAGGTCGAGGAGCGGACCAGCCAGGCGATCGAGGCCGCCCAGCGCGAGGCCGACCAGCGAGTCCGCGACCGCCGCCGACCAGGCGCGCCGCGAGGCCGAGGAGGCCGCGCAGGGCCGACGCCGAGGACCGCTTCAGCCGCGAGATCCGAAGACCCGCGAGAGACGCGAGCGCGAGACCCGCGAGCAGGCCGAGCAGCAGATGGGCGCCGAGCGCAGCCGCCTGAGCAGCGAGGTCGAGGAAGCCAGAGCGCCTGCATCGCCGAGCGCGAGCAGCGCGAGAAGGCGACGGAGGAGGCCTACGAGCGACTCAAGGACATCGAGGACCGCGCCCAGGAGGCCGAGCGCCGCGCCGCGGACGCCGAGCGCCTCGCCAGGCTGAAGGCCGAGGAGGCCGAGCGCGAGCGCCGTCTGCGCGAGGTGCTGGAGCGCGTCAATCGCTGGCCGAGAAGCGCGCCAAGGAGGCCGAGCAGC
Organism: uncultured Solirubrobacterales bacterium; assembly: GCA_963839875.1. GTDB lineage: Bacteria > Actinomycetota > Thermoleophilia > Solirubrobacterales > 70-9 > CAVUAT01. Next base: position 69,389 of record CAWIWP010000004.1, on the reverse strand, counting down.
GCGCCCTCGCCGCCGAGGCCGCCGCTGCTCGACGTGCGGCAGAAGAGCTCGGCGAGGAGAGAGGCCGCCGCGCCCTAGCCGCGCCCGAGACGCCCGCCGAGCCGCAGCGGACCCGAGCCCGAGCCGAGGCCGGAACTGAGACGCCCGACGCCGGGCCCGAACCAGAGAGCCGACGACGCTGAGGTTCGAGCTCCGACGCCCCCGAGGGCGCCGCCTCGCAGCGAGCGAGCCGCGACTGGAGAGCCGGGCCTGCCGAGCCACCGAGCTGGCTCGCCCGAGCGGATGAGCGCCGCCGAGGCCGAGGAGCCCGCCGACGAGGAGGAGGACGAGGCGAGGACGAGGACGAGGAGAAGAAGAGCCCCGGCCTGATCGGCCGCATCCTCGGCGTCGGCGGCGGAGACGACGAGAGACGAGAAGACGAGGACGAGCGAGAGGACGGCGAGGCGAGGCGCCGAGGCTGCCGAGCTCACCAGCAGCGGACGCGACGCCTCGAGCCGTCGACGCCGAGCCGCCCAGCTAGCCCCGAGCCTTCGGCTCAGGGAGGTCGGTCGACCTCAACAAGGCCACCTTCGAGCAGCTCCGCGACATCGGCTTCTCGGTCACCCAGGCGACCCGGCTGCTCACCTACCGCGAGCGCCAGGGCGGCTTCGACTCGATGGACGACCTCGCCGAGGTGCCCGGGCATGCCCGCGGAGTTCCTGCGCGAGATCGAGCGCGCTCAGCTCGCGCGCTCGGCTAGACGTCGCTCGAGGTCGCGCTCGAGGTAGGTCTCGGCGACGCCGACGGCCGAGCAGCGCCGCCAGCATCAGGTAGGTGGCCGCGACGTAGACGCGCGTGCGGGTGGGGATGTCGTGGTAGGCCTGCGACTCGGGCGTCTTGCGGTTCTTCCAGCGCCGCCAGCTCTCGATGCCCGCCGAACAGGATCACCAGCAGCAGGATCGGGTTGGGGAAGAAGAAGGTGAGGACGATCAGCCCGGCGAAGCCGGCGAACCAGACCCACGGCGAGAGCGCCGCCATCGCGCGGCCGCCGTCGAGCGGCACCACGGGCAGCAGGTTGAAGAGGTTGAGGAAGAACCCGATGTAGGCGAGCGCCTGCCAGAACTCGTCGCCGGTGGCCAGCCAGATGCCGAGCGGGACCAGGGTCGCGATCGTGCCCAGGATCGGGCCCGCCAGGCCGACGCGCGCCTCGGCGGCCGCGTCCTTGCCCATCGACTTGGCCGAGATCACGGCCCCCAGGAAGGGGATGAACATCGGCGCCGAGGCCTCGACGCCCTCGCGGCGCAGCTGGATCACGTGCCCCATCTCGTGCAGCAGCAGCAGCAGCACGAACCCGACCGCGAACGGCCAGCCGAAGATCAGCTGGTAGGCGACGATCGAGACCAGCATCGAGGCCGAGGTCGTGAACAGCTTCAGCTTCGGCAGCGCGAACAGCAGCACCTTCGAGCTTCGCGCCGAACTTGACGAGCAGCAGGCCCGCCGGCGAGGATCGCGCCGCCGGCCTGCTTCAACAGCCCCTCGTCGCGGCCCGATCCGGGATGGATCGGTTCGAGCTCGGGTGCTGAGGCGCCTGGGTCCGGTGTGCTTCCATCGTGTCTACAGAGGCTAGCCCGGGACGTCGAAACGCCACCTAATGGCACCGCAGCGGCGCTGCTCATGGCGCTGGGCTGCTCGCGCTCGTCGCGCTGCTTGCGCTGCTCGCTCGACGCCCGCCGCGCACGCCGGCTCGACCAAGATCTCGCAAGAACCACTGCGTGACGAGCGGCGGCGGGCCGCTTCGTCGACATCCCCGAGTTCCCCGGCGAGACGATCGACCGGCGGCTGCTCGACGGACATCGAGTATCTGCGCAGAGCGCTTCAAGATCTTCATCGGGGACGGCTACTCGACCGACAAGGGCCACCAGCGATCAACGGCGAGCACCCGCTCGGCCTGGCGCTGGACATCGTCCCCGACGAGTCGATCGGCGGCGACTGGGGCGACATCAACCGCCTCGCCCGCTGGGCCGAGCCGCGCCAGAACCGCCCGCGCGCGCCGTTCCGCTGGGTCGGCTACTGGGGCGACAAGCGCCACGGCCCCCGCGACCACCTGCACCTCTCCTGGGACCACAGCCCGACCAAGCCCGAAGCACGTCGCGCGAACCGTGGAGACGATCAGGTGTCCCGGCTCGTGAGCGCTGCGCCGCGCCATGCCGGCGCTGGCCGTCGGCGCTCGCTGCTGGCGCTGCCCGCGGCGCGCGCCGCCTGGCCCAACCCGGCCAACGACCCGCAGGCTGCTGAACGACGCCGATCGAGGGCGACGACTACGACCACGCGACGCAGGTGCGAGCCCGCGCTCGACGCCGGGCATCCGGCTGCTGACGAAGTGGGTCGACCGCCACTTCCGCGGCGAGTCCTGGGGCGTCTACCGCTGCCAGAAGCTCTCGAAGGACACGAAGCAGCCTGCATTCCGAGGGCCGCGCGCTCGACTGGCGCCTCGACGCCGGCCGCAAGCGCGAGCGCCGCGCCGCCAACTTCCTGATCGAGCGCCTGCTGGCCACCGACGAGAACGGCAACGAGCGCGCGCTCGCCCGCCGCATGGGCGTGCAGGAGATGATCTTCAACTGCGAGAGCTGGTACTCGGGCTCCGACGGCATGGGCCCCTACAGCGCCTGCGAGGGCAAGGGTCGACCGCACCACCGCCCACCGCGACCACGTCCACATCGGGCTCAACCTGGCCGGGCGCCGCGGGCAAGACCAGCTTCTGGCGCAGCGCGCTGGCGCAGCAGTAGCCGCGGTACAATGGCTTCAGACATAGCACGGGGGCGATTCAGGCTTCGATTTGGTCGATCGTGCGATAGGTTGCAGGTCGAGGTTGCCGGAGGCCTCGTTAAAAACCGGCACCAACCAATACGTGCGGACCATGAGTTCGCTCTCGCCGCTTAGTTAGAAGCTAAGCAGCGTGTGTCGGCCCTCTGTCGCCCGAGCGGAGGGGCCCCGACATCAGATTCGGGCTCACTGCTGCGGAGCGTCCCGGCCACAGCGGAAATCAAAGGGACTGGTCCTTTGGATTCTCCCGCCGGCAGCGGAGCCCATAGGACGAGACCAAAGCGCCGGCTAAACCTGTAGACGCCCTCGCACTACTACCGCGGACGCGAGTTCAATTCTCGCCGCGTCCATCAGTCCCGGGGCCACATAGGCTGGCCCCGTGGACGCCCGGTTCTTTTCCGACTTCGACGAGATGCACGCCTGGCTCGAGGCCAACCACGAGGGCGCCGACGAGCTCTGGGTCGGGCTCTACAAGAAGGGCGCATCGAAGTCGGGGATCGGCCTGACCGACGCGCAGGACGCCGGCATGTGCTTCGGCTGGGTGGACAGTCTCGGGAGGCGCATCGACGAGGAGCGGTGGAGGGTCCGCTTCACCCCTCGCAGGGCCAAGAGCAGCTGGACCGACGACAACGTCAGGCGCGCCCGCGACCTCGAGAAGCGAGGGCTGATGCGCCAATCCGGACTCGATGCCCTCGCCCGCCGCTCTCGCTAGATTCCGAACCATGGCCGAACCAGCGGTCCTCCGCTTCGACGCAGAGCTCTCCGAGCCCCCTGAGGCGAAGAGCGGCTCCGGGACGGTCATCCCAGTGCCGAAGGCGGTCAGCAAGAAGCTCCAGGACATGCCCAAGGTGGAGGGCACGATCGAGGGCCACCCCTTCCGTGCGGCGCTCGAGCCGGACCCGTCCGGAGGCCTTTGGTTGCGCGTGAACAAGGCGATGCTCAAGGGCGCCGCCGCCGACGCCGGCGACTCGGTGCATCTCGCCATCCTGGGACCCGAGCCCGACCCGAAGCCCCCCGCCGAGCTCCGTGCCGCCTTCGATGAGAATCCCGAGGCCGAAGAGGTGTGGGACGAGCTCACGACCATGGGCCGCCTCGACTGGGTCCGCTGGATCGAGGGGGCCAAGAAGCAGGAGACCCGGGACCGCCGGATCAAGCGCACCGTCGAGCAGCTCTCCGAGGGAAAGCGGCGCGCCTGCTGCACGAACGTCTACGAGTACATGCTGGACCGCGTCGAGGATGCGGGCGTGACCACGAAGTTCGGCGGGTAGCCCCGGGTTCTGATCTCAGGGCTCCGAGACTCGCGACGGTACCCTGTCGTCTTCACAAATCACGAGGAACCCGCGCAAGGGAACCACTCAAGGGAGACGCCCGCACAAATGACGCCGCCCAGCACCGCCACCGCCCCAGCACCGAACGACTTCAAGGTCGCCGACCTCGCGCTCGCCGAGTACGGCCGCCGCGACATCGCCCTCGCCGAGCACGAGATGCCCGGCCTGATGTCGATGCGCGAGGAGTTCGCGGCATCCCAGCCGCTGGCCGGCGCGCGCATCACCGGCTCGCTCCACATGACGGTGCAGACCGCGGTGCTGATGGAGACGCTGGTCGCGCTCGGCGCCGAGCGTGCGCTGGGCGAGCTGCAACATCTTCTCGACCCAGGACCACGCCGCGGCGGCGATGGCCGAGGCCGGCATCCCGACGTTCGCCTGGAAGGGCGAGACGCTGGAGGAGTTCTGGTGGGCGATCGACCAGACGCTGCGCTGGCCCGAGGACGAGAACGGACACGGGCCCGAACATGCTGCTCGACGACGGCGGCGACCCGACCCTGCTGATCCACAAGGGCGTCGAGTTCGAGAAGGCCGGCGCGGTGCCCGACCCCGCGACCGCCGAGAGCGAGGAGATGAAGGTCTTCCTGGGCCTGCTCGCCCAGCTCCCTCGAGGAGGACCCCGAGCGCTTCACGAAGATGGCCGCCGGCATCAAGGGCGTCACCGAGGAGACGACCACGGGCGTCAACCGCCTGCAGCACATGATGGACGCCGGGACGCTGCTGTTCCCGGCGATCAACGTCAACGACTCGGTCACCAAGTCGAAGTTCGACAACATCTACGGCTGCCGCCACTCGCTGATCGACGGCATCAACCGCGCCACCGACACCCTGATCGGCGGCAAGGTCGCCGTCATCTGCGGCTTCGGCGACGTCGGCAAGGGCTGCGCCGAGTCCCTGCGGGGCCAGGGCGCCCGCGTGATCGTCACCGAGATCGACCCGATCTGCGCGCTCCAGGCCGCGATGGAGGGCTACCAGGTCGCGACGCTCGAGGACGTCGTCGAGACGGCCGACATCTTCATCACCGCGACCGGCAACAAGGACGTCATCTCGGCCGACCAGATGAGCCGCATGAAGGACCAGGCGATCGTCGGCAACATCGGCCACTTCGACAACGAGATCGACATGGCCGGCCTGGAGAAGCTCCCGGGCGTCGAGAAGGTGAACTTCAAGCCGCAGGTCGACGAGTGGCGCTTCTCGGACGGCACGAAGATCATCGTGCTCTCCGAGGGCCGCCTGCTGAACCTCGGCAACGCGACCGGCCACCCGAGCTTCGTGATGTCGAACAGCTTCTCGAACCAGGTGATCGCCCAGATCGAGCTCTTCGGCAAGGCCGAGGAGTACGAGACGAAGCTCTACGTGCTGCCCAAGCACCTCGACGAGAAGGTCGCCCGCCTGCACCTCGACGCGCTCGGCGTCAGGCTGACCGACCTCACCGACGATCAGGCCGCCTACCTCGGCATCCCGGTCGAGGGCCCCTACAAGCCCGACCACTACCGCTACTAGGCCCCGGGGCCGGGCGGAGCAGCCGGGATGGGGGAGCGGGTCGGATACGAGCTGGCCGACGGCGTCGCGACCGTCACGCTCGACGACGGCAAGGTCAACGCACTCTCGTCCGAGACGCTGGACGAGCTCTTCGAGGCCCTGGACAAGGCCGAGTCCGACGAGGCGGCCGTCGTCCTCACCGGGCGCGAGACCACCTTCACCGCCGGCTTCGACCTGAAGACCTTCCAGGGCGGCGACGGTGACGCCATCCGCGCGATGCTGCTCGGCGGCGCCAAGCTCACCGAGCGGCTCTTCTCCTTCCCCGGCGGCGTGGTCGCCGCCTGCAACGGCAACGCGATCGCGATGGGCTCCTTCGTGCTGCTCGCCTGTGACCACCGGGTCGGGGCCGAGGGCGAGTTCAAGTTCGGCCTGAACGAGACCGCGCTCGGCATGACGATCCCGCGCTACGCCTTCGCAGCCGCACGCCACCGGATGCCGCCCGAGTGGTTCGACCGCTGCACGGTCACCGGAATCCTGATCGGCCCAGCGGAGGCGGTACACGCCGGCTTCCTCGACGAGGTCGTTGCCCCGGGCGAGGTCGCCACCATCGCGGCGGAGCGCGCCAAGACCCTCGCCGGCCACAGCCGCGACGCCCTGACAGCGAACAAGCTGCGCGCCCGCGAGCAGGCGCTGGAGGAGATCCGCGCCGGCGTGGCGCTGATCGAGGGAGAGGGCTGGGACTGGTGAGTGCGCGGCACCGCGCCGCGCCCTAGACCTCGAGCCGCGACTCCTCCAGGTCCAGCTCGCGCGTGATCCGGCGGATCACTTCGGCTGAGGCGATTCCGTTGTTCCGGACCTCCAGCAGAGCGGCCCGCTGGGCGTCGTAGATCTCGTGCATCATCCGCTGGTAGGTCAACGACCGGTCCTGAAGTCCGTCCTCGTCCTCGATCACCCCGGCCAGCGTCTTGAACCTCCGCCGCCGGAATTCGTACATATTGCGCGCACGGTCCACCGAGTCGTCCACGGTCCAGTCCGCGACCGCGAGCTGGTCGATGCTGTCGAGCGCCGCCTCGATTGAGATCAGCCGCGCGTACAGCTCCTCGGATTCCTCGTCGCTCCCGTCGTCCTCGACGCCGAGGCGGCGGATGAGGGGCGGCAGCGTGAGCCCCTGGCCGACGACCGTGGCCAGGATCACCCCGTAGGTGATGAACAGGATCAGGTCGCGGTCGGCGAGCTCGGCGCCCGCATCGGTGGTGAGCGGAAGCGCGAGCGCCGCGGCCAGTGACACCCCTCCGCGCATGCCCGACCAGCCCATGACGATCCGGGGGCGCACGCCGACGCGACGATCGAGCTGGGAGGGACGCCGGTCCAATAACCGGATCAGGTAGGGCACCGTGAACAGCCAGATGAAGCGAACGGCGATCACCGTGAACGCGATCAGGGCGGCGTACCCGCATGCCTCCAGGAACGGCGCCTCGAGGTCGTCGAGGATCACAGGGAGCTGCAGGCCGATCAGGACGAACAGCGTCGCGTTCAGCAGGAAGCCGACGATCGACCACAGGCCCTCGCCCTGCATCCGCGTCTGGGGAGAGGCGATCTCGGGCGCCCGCCAGCCGACGTAGAGGCCGCATGTGACCGCCGCGAGAACTCCCGAGAACCCCAGCTCCTCGGCCGGGAGGAAGGCCGCGTAGCCGGTGAAGAGCGAAACGGTGAGCTCCGTGTTGGGGTCATCCAGTGCGCGTCGGATGCGCGCCGAGAGCCACCCGATGGCGAGGCCGACCGCCACACCGCCCACGACCGCCAGGACGAACTCGAAGCTGGCGTCCAGCAGCGAGAAGCTTCCACCGACGGCGGCGGCGACCGCGACCTTGTAGGCGACCAGAGCCGAAGCGTCGTTGACGAGGCTCTCGCCCTCGATCACGTTCACGAGGCGCCTCGGCATCCCCAGCCGGCGCATGATCGAGGTCGCCGCGACGGGGTCGGTGGGGGAGACGATCGCGCCGAGCGCGAAGGCACAGGGCCCACTCCATCCCGATGACCTCGTGGGCGACGACGGCGACCACGACGGTCGTCGCCAACACGATCCCGATCGCCGCCATCGAGAGGGCGCGCGCGTCGCGGCGAAGCGCCTGGAGGTCGGAGAAGAACGCCGCCGAGTAGAGCAGCGGCGGCAGGAAGATCAGGAGCACCAGGTCCGGCTCGAGCTCGACGTCCGGGATTCCCGGCACCGCTGCCAGCGCGATGCCTCCCAGGACCAGCAGGATCGGATACGGGATCTTGAGCCAGCTGGCGAGCGCGTTCAGCCCCGCGACCGCGACGAACAGCACGATGAGGACTACCTCGAGGGTTTCCACGCCCCCAATCTAGGCGGAGGTCAGCCCCCGAGCTGCTTCAGGATCGCCGGGTCGAGCTCGCCCGAGCGGATGCGCTGCGGATGGTCGCCGACCTTGATGTCGAAGATCTCCTTCTGGGTCTCGTAGGAGATGATCGAGATCTTGTCGGTGCCGCTCCAGGAGACGAAGCAGTGGCTGCCGTCGCGGCTGGTCGTGGACCAGTAGGGCTTCGTGCCCTCGTTGATGATCGTCCTCTTCGAGCGTCGTTGACCGGCACGATCGCCGCGTAGTCGGACATCGTCCCGGCGATGCAGAGCTTCGAGTCGGTCTTGTCCAGCGCGATCCCGTGGTGGGCGGAGTCGAGCAGGTAGAGCTCGGGCGGCGTCTGCTGCGGCCTCGGCGCTCAGCGGCAGGTCGACGACCTGAACGACCTTGCCGGCCTGGAGGTCGTACTTGACGTAGCCGTGGAAGAACGAGACCTGGAGGTACACGAAGCGCTCGTCGCTGCGTGATCGCCATCGGCCGCACGGCCGAGCTCATGCCCGGATAGCCCGCCTCGGCGAGCTTCTGGCCCATGTCGACCCGCGAGATGATGCTGTTGGTGGTCGCGTCCACGACCTGGAAGAAGCGCTCGCCCTTGGTCGTGTCGGTGACCGGCAGGTCGGCGGGCGTGTAGACGAGCCCGATGCTCGCGTGGTAGATGCGCTTGCCGTCGGCCGAGTAGGTGTTCTCGTGAGGCGAGTCGCCCGAGGGGAACTGGCCGACCTCCGCGCCGGTCGCGGTGTCGAGGATGTGGACGACGTTGCCGGTCGAGGCCGATACTGCGACGTTCCTGCCGTCGGGTGAGATCGCCATGTGGTCGGAGCGCTGGCCCTCGACCTCGAAGCGCCAGTCGATCGCGCCCGTTGCGAGCTTGAGGGAGACCACGTCCTTGAAGCTGGGCCGCGAGACGATCAGGTAGCGCCCGTCCTTGGTCGAGTACATGTCGTCCACGTACTGGTTGTGCCCTTCCCCGATCAGCTGCTGGATCGCGATGAAGTAGCCGAGGTCGACCGGGTTCAGCAGGATCTCGGCCATCCGCTCGTTCGCGTCGGGGATGATGTTGAGGCGGGCGATGCGGCGCAGGGTCGGTGCGGTGGCGGGCGTCCCGGCCTGGGCCTGCTTCTTCTTGCCTTCTTCTTCTTGCCCTTGCCCTTGGCGGCCTTGCTCGCCGGCTTCTTCTTACGCTTCTTGCACTTCTTGGGCTTCTTCTTCGCCGCGGTCTTGCCCTTTGCGCCACCACCCTTCTTGGTCTTCTTCTTGACCTTGCACTTCTGTGGTGGTCGTGCGTGGCCTCGGTACCGGGGTCGAACAGCAGGACCTCGGCGGTCCCGTCCCAGTTGTTGCCGACGAAGACGACCTCGGTCAGGACCGTTGCGGGGCTGGCGGGCAGCGGCTTCTTCTTTTTCCTTCTTCTTGCCCTTGCCCTTGCCTTTCTTGGACCCGCCCTTGGCCGCCTCGGCGGTGCTGGGCTCGGCGGGGCCGCGGCCGTCGGGGACGGTCGCCGTGAGGGCGATTGCGGCGCCCAGGAGCGCGACCGCGAATGCGCGGCGGCGCACGGAACTGTCGAGCAACCGGCTGATCAAGACGTGCCTCCCAAGACGCCGCAAAACGTAACCGACGGTGGCCGGGTCTGCGCCGGTGGCTCCTAGCCTGAGCGCCATGGCAATCGCCACCGCATCCGCGCTCGAAGTCCACGTGGGGGGCAAGCACCTCTTCTCCGACGTCTCGTTCAAGCTCGAGCCGCGCGAGCGCATGACGCTCTCGGGCCGCAACGGCGCCGGGCAAATCCACCCTGCTGCGCGTCCTGGCCGGCGAGCTGAGAGCCCGACACGGGCCGGGTGGTGCTCTCCAAGAGCGCCCGCGTCGCGCTCCACGACCAGCGCCCGCCCCGGGCTCGGACCTGACCCTGGGCGAGTACGTCTTCAGCGGCCGCGCCGACATGATCGAGACCGAGGCCGAGCTCGAGCGCCTCGAGGCGCTGATGGCGACGGGCGATCCCGACGCCGAGACGATGGAGGCCTATTCGGCGGCGCAGCACCGCCTCGACCACGGCGGCGGCTACCGCTGGCGCGACGGCGTCCTCGAGGTGCTGCGCGGCCTCGGCTTCCCGCCCGACCAGCGGACCGCCCGCTCTCGACCTTCTCCGGCGGGGAGCTGACCCGGGCGTCGCTCGCGCGCGCACTGGCCAGCCGGCCCGACCTGCTCCTGCTCGACGAGCCCACCAACCACCTCGACATCCCCTCGCTCGAATGGCTCGAGGCTCACCTGGTCGGGCTGGACGCCGCTGTCGTCCTTGTCGCCCACGACCGCTGGTTCCTCGAGGCGGTCGGCACCTCGGTCCTCGAGCTCGAAGGCGGAGAAGGGCCGCTTCTTCGCCGGCCCCTGGCACGCGTGGCGCACCGAGCAGGCCGCGCGCCAGATCGCGCTCGGCAAGCAGATCGAGCGCCAGCAGGCCGAGATCGCGCGGATGGAGCGCTTCGTCGAGCGCTTCCGCTACAAGGCGACGAAGGCGAAGCAGGCCCAGTCGCGCGTCAAGAAGATCGAGAAGGTCAAGGCCGACGCGGCGAGCTTCGATCCCAAGGACGGCCGCGCCCTGCGCTTCTCGTTCAAGCAGCCCGAGCGCGCCGGGCCGCTACGTGCTGAAGGTCGAGGGCCTGAAGGTCGAGGTGCCGGGCCGGTCGCTGGTCGAGGGCGGCTCGCTGCGCCTCGAGCGCGACGAGCACGTCGTCCTGGTCGGCCCCAACGGCGCGGGCAAGACCACCCTGATCGACACCCTCGCCGGCACCGCGAGCCCGACGGCGGCAAGGTCGCCCACGGGCCACAACGTCCACCTCGGCTACCTCTCCCAGCACGCGACCACCGCGGCGGGGGAGGGGACCGTGCTCGACGCGGTCGTCCGCGAGACCGGGCTGACCGGCCAGAAGGCGCGCGACCTGCTCGGCGCGTTCCTCTTCTCGGGCTCCGACGCGATGAAGCAGCTCTCCGACATCTCCGGAGGCGAGCAGCGGCGACTCTCGCTGGCGATCCTGGTCAGCTCCGGCGCCAACGTCCTGATCCTCGACGAGCCGACCAACCACCTCGACGTCGAGAGCCGCGAGGCCCTCGAGGACGCCCTGCTCGCCTTCGAGGGCGCCGTGATCCTCGTCTCGCACGACCGCGCGCTGCTCGAGGCGGTCGGGTCAGCCGCACCCTCGTCCTCGCGACGGGGAGCTGGAGAGCCACCCCGTCGGCTGGGCGACCTACCAGCGCGAGGCCGACGAGCGCGCCGAGGCCGCCGCGGCCGCGATCGCGTCCTCGGGAAACGGCGTCCGCCAAGCCGAAGAAGGAACGGTCGAAGCCGAAGGGCCCCTCCAAGAACGCGCTGCGCCGGGTGCGCGATCTCGAGGCCGAGGTCGAGCGGGCCGAGGCAGCGCTGCGCGAGCTCGAGGAGGAGCTGGCCGACCCCGGCGCCTGGGCGAGCCCCAGCAGCGCCGAGCGGGCGACCGAGCGCCACAAGGCCGCGAAGGCACGAGCTCGACCGCCTGATGGCCGAGTGGGAGGAGGCCCAGGAGAAGGTGGGGGTCGGATGAGGTTTCGCCCGACCCACATGGCGCTGATCGCGACGCTCGCGATCGTCGCTGGCCGCTGCTGCTCGTCGCGAGCTCCAAGGCCGCGTCCACCCTGAAGCCCGTCGGCTTCGGCCCGATCCCGTCCAAGAAGGCGGCGGTGCAGGTGAAGCGCACCGGCTACGAGCCCCGCCCCGGCAACCGCGCCGCCAACAAGCGGATCCCGAAGCCGAAGATGCTCGCGCGCCTGGAAGGCGCGCAGCGAGATGCCCTACGCCAAGTTCGTCGACGGCCGCTTCAAGGGCACGACCGACGAGATCATCCAGTGGGCCGCATACAAGTGGGGCCTCGACGAGGACCTGCTGCGCGCCGTCGCCGTCGTCGAGTCCTGGTGGCGGATGGACACCGTCGGCGACGCCGGCGACTCCTTCGGCCTCTACCAGGTGCGCCGCCCCTTCCACTGCTGGGACGAGTGCTGGATCGCCCGCCGCTTCACCGCCTTCAACGCCGACTACTACGGCGGCATCATCCGCGCCTACTTCGACGGCAAGATGCCGTGGCTCAACACGGTCGAGCGCGGCAAGGACTACGTCGCCGGCGACATCTGGGGAAGCGTCGGCGCCTGGTTCTCGGGCCGCTGGTACACCCAGCCCTCGATCGACTACATGGCGGTCGTCCAGCAGCGCCTGGGCGAGCGCACCTGGCTGACGCCGGACTTCATCGCCGGCGGCTAGCCCGCCGGGGGTCTCCTACCCCGCGTGCGCGTCGAACGTCTCGGGGTCGTGCGAGCAGATCAGCTCGCACCTCGGAGCCGTGGTCGCGGCGCAGCTCCTGCAGCCGCTCGAGGTTGTGCATGCGCGGGCCGCGCTTCCACTGGGTGATGTTCTCGAAGGCCCGGAAGCCGGGGGTGACCTGGCGCGGCGTCTCGACCTCGCCGCGGAAGAAGTAGGCGTCGCCGCAGTGGAGCATCCAGCCGTCGGCGGTCGCGTGACCGCGATCCCCGAGTGCCCCTTCGAGTGGCCGACGAGCGGGACCAGCGCGACGTCGTCGCCGAGGCCCGGGAATCGGCTTCACGCTCTCGAACCCGAACCAGGTGTCGCCCTCGACCTCGTGGCTGACCCACTCGGGCCCGTGGGCCCACTGCTTCTGGATGTAGCGGGCCTTCTCGGGCAGCGGCGGGTCCTGGGCGATCTCGAGCTCCGGTGCGAAGACGTGGACCTTCGCCTGGGGAAGTCCCCGAGCCCGCCCGCGTGGTCGAGGTCGAGGTGGGTGACGATGATGTGGCGCACGTCGGCCGGGTCGCGGCCCATCGCCCTCACCTGGCTGACGCGGTCTCGGACTCCTCCAGCTGTGGGCCGCACCATGGCGCGGAATGGCTGCCCCAGCCGCTTGGGGTTCGCGATGTCGCCCGTCCCGAAGCCGGTGTCCACCAGGACCAGCCCGTCCGAGGACTCGAGCAGCAGGCAGTGGCAGACGCCCCTCGCGGGTCCGAGGATGCTGCCCTTCCCGGAGAGGAATCGCTCCCCGTGTGGGCAGAACGTTCCGCAGTTGAGGTGGTGGACCTCGATGTGCGGACCCTATTCGTATGCTCCGGCCGTGGCCACCTGGGACGACGAGTGGGATTCGACGAGCGCCTGATCGGCGCCCTGCACGTCCAGTCCATGGGCGAGGGCGACCTGGCCGCCGACCAGCCGATCGGGCGTCTTCCAGACCTCGACGATCTCCGCCCTGCTGCACGGCTCCTACGACGGCGACGTCACCTTCGCCGAGCTCGAGGGCCGCGGCGACCTCGGGCCTCGGGACCCTGAACGGCGTCGACGGGGAGATGATCGCCGTGGACGGCCTGTTTCTGAAGGCGGATGTGGACGGCGACCTCGAGCGGTCGGTCCCGGGCGAGCGCAAGACCCCGTTCGCGGTGCTCGTCAACTTCGACCCGGCGCACCGGTTTGAGCTCGCGGGCCTCGCATCGCTCGACGCCCTGGGCGAGGCGATCGACGCCGAGGTCGGCCACCCGGAGCAGGTCCACGCCGTGCGCATCGACGGCACCTTCGAGCGCGTCCACGCGAGGTCGGTCCCGAAGCAGTCCGAAGCCCTACCGCCCGCTCGACGAGGTGATCGCCAGCCAGCACGTCTTCGACTTCGATCTGGCCGAGGGCACGATGGTCGGCTTCCGCTTCCCCGCCGAGGAGGACGGCCTGAACGTCCCCGGCTACCACCTCCACTTCGCCACGGCCGACCGCGCCCGCGGGGGCCACGTCCTCGACTGCTCGCTGGCCTCGGGCGCCGTCCAGGTGGATGACGACGTCGACGTCCACCTCGAGCTCCCGCCGGGCATCGAGCTGGGCGGCGCGGACGACGCGGACCGCCCTGCGCCGCGTCGAGCGCGACGACTAGCGCGAGGACGGCGGGGCTGGGGCGCCAGCGCCTCGACCCGCGGCCGCAGCGCCGCCGCGGCCACGTGCGGGAAGAGCCCGTAGGCCGGGGGAGGGTCGGCCGGGTCGATGAACTCCTGGACCCAGAACCCGTGCTCCCCGCGGAGCAGCTGGACGCAGCGCTCGTCGCGGCAGCGGAGAGAACGAGGCGTCGATCAGCTCCCGCGCCGCCTCGTCCAGCGAGATGCGCGACGGGCGCGAGGCGCCCGCGCCCCACTCGTTCCAGTCCCCCTCGCCCCTGCCGTAGGAGATCCCGTCGCAGTGGGCGACGAAACCAACCGCGCCAGCTCCTCGGCCCGCGCCTTCTCGGCCCTGACCGCCGCCTTCGAGCCGCCGCGCGTGACCGGCTCGAGGTCCTCGTAGAGGTCGGGCCGCAGCCGCAGCGGGTGCTTCTTCACGATCCGCGCCGACTTGTAGCCGTTGCAGGTGCTGCTCGAAGCGCTCCTCGGGCGAGCGGGCGCTGGACCCGACGTAGAGCCAGGGAAGACGTGGATCGCGCCGCCTTCCGGCGGCACGATCCAGTTCGATCACGTAGACGCGGCGGGCGGCCATGGGGACACATTCGACCCCACGGCCGCCCTCCCTTGCGGTCAGGCGCCGGTCAGCTGCTCAGGACCGCGTCGCCCGAACCCTCGTGCGCCCGGCGGCCGGTGAGGACCGCGGTGACGCCGCCCAGGAATCCGAGGACCAGCGCTCCTGCCGCCCAGCCGATCCCGGCGATGTCGAGGCCGAGGGCGTTGTCCAGCGAGAGCTGGCCGGCGCCCATGCCTGCGACGGTCACGCCGATCAGGGCGTAGAGGACGTTCAGCTCCCAGCCGTTGTCGGTCACCCACGGGCCGTTCTTGGCGTGGACCGTGATCACGGCCGCCGTCATCGTGGCCACGATCAGCACGGCCGCGAGCGGGGTGAACAGACCGGCGGCGAGCAGCAGCCCGCCCACGAACTCGTTGAACCCCGCGGCGCGAGCGTGGAGCTTCCCGGGGCGGAGGCCGAGGCCCTCGAAGAACGAGCCGGTCCCTTCGATTCCGTGTCCGCCGAACCAGCCGAACAGCTTCTGCGCGCCGTGTCCCGCGAAGAGCAGGCCCGCAACGACTCTCAATGCCAACAGTGCGATCTCCATCTGTGCCTCCTGTCAAGGTTTGCTTTGGATCGCCTACCCGCAACGATCCCTGTAGTCACTTCGAAAATACTAGCAACATGGAAAACGCTAGTTCGGTAGGATGTGGAGCACGATGGCCAGTCCAAAGACGTCGAAGCAGAAGGGACGCGAGACGACGGCGGACCGCTGCATGCGCGCCGATCCGGCGCTCGCACGCGCGTTCGACTTCCTCGGCAGGCGCTGGAACGCCGTGGTGCTCGGGACGCTCAGCGATGGGCCGACCGGCTTCCGCGAGCTCTCGCGCGTGATCGACGGGATCTCCGACTCCGTCCTCTCCAGCCGCCTCGCCGACCTCGGGAAGGCGGGCCTGATCGTGCGCCGGGTCGAGGAGGGCCCGCCGGTGACGGTCGCCTACGCCCTGACCGACCGCGGCACCGCGCTGATGCCGGCGCTCGTCCAGATCTCGCTGTGGTCGGAGGAGCACCTGCTCGCCGAGGACTGCGAGGCGGCCAAGGCCGCCCGGGAGGCGGAAGCGGAGTAAAGAAGCGCCCCCGAACGGCCGATTCATGGGTCATGCGGGTGAACTGGGCAGCGGCCGCAGGGGTGGGGGTCGTCGTCGCGCTGCTCGTATTGGTGCTGGTCACCTCGCGCGACACAGGTACCTCCACCAAGAGCCAGGAGGAGATCGTCGCCGAGCTGAACCAGGCCAAGGCCGAGGAGCGCGCCGAGCGCCTCGCCAACAGCGACGTCCCCGACCCCGACGTGAGCCCGCCGACCGCGGTACCCATCGAGCCTCCTCCTGTCGGCAGGAGCCCCGAGCAGGAGGCGTTCGCCGATCAGGTTGATGCGGTCTGCACGGCGGTCGTCGTCACGACCCCCGAGGAACGCGCCGACCGGATCCTGAAGGGAACCGAGGCCCTCGACCCGCCCATCAAGCGCGGGATCTACGAGAACTGGCTTGAGGATCTGCGCGAGGTCGCGGCCCTGCGGGACGAGTCCACCGGCGCGCCGAACCGCCGACTGGACCGCCTGATCCGCAAGGCGAGCGACCGAGCCGACAAGATCGGCAAGCGCTACGGGATGCGGGCCTGCACCGTCGCCGACTAGAGGCGGGCCCGGCCGGCCTCGGCCAGCGCCCGCGCCAGGTCCTTGTCGGTGTTCTCGAAGCAGAGCTGGCGCATCGCGACTGACATCAGCGTCGCGTTCAGCTCGTCGGCTCCCGCCGCGGCGTCCTCGGCCCACGCCCGGCACGCCCGGATCGCCTCGGGGTAGGGGCAGCCCTCCAGGTAGGCGTCGAGGTCGTGCCAGCTCGCGGCCTGCTCGGCCGACGGCCAGCCCTGCCGCGCCTCCTGGGCTCCCTCGTCGCGGTGGAAGATCGCGCTCAGCTCGAGGGTGACCGGGTCGAGGGCGCAGTTGCGGGCCGCGTAGTTGTCGTAGTCGATCAGCAGCGGGACGTTCGAGTCGCTCACCAGGACGTTGAGGCCGTGGAGGTCGCAGTGCTGGATCCCGCGCGCGACCTCGATCTCGCGGCCGGCGAGGTCGCCCAGGTCGGGGACCGGGACGCCGGCCGCCTCGAACTCGGCGTCGGGGACGACCCCGGCGCGCAGATCCTCGATGCGGACGCTCTCCACGCGGCGCCTCGTCGTAGCGGTCGGCGAAGCGGCCGTGCAGGCGCTCGACCGCCTGCGGCGGCGTCGGCGGGCGCGCTCCCGAGGCAGTCGAACCAGCTGCGGCTGAAGTCGTCGGCGAGGCGGAAGAAGACGGCGCCGACCGATCCTGCGCCGGCGGTCACGGCGCCCGCCAGCGCCGCGCCGAGGCCGGCGGGCAGATCGGGGATCGCGTTCTCGTAGCCGTCGATCGCCGACGGGGATGGACTCGACCGGCGCGAGCTTCCCGACGACGTGGCCGGTCTGCATCCCGCCCTCGTCGGCGGTGTCGACGATCACGGTCTTGGCTCCCGACAGCCCGCCCGAGAGGCCGGTGGCGCGGACGGTCGCGGCGCCGGTGCGGCGGGCGAAGATCTGGAGCGCGCGGGCCTCGCTGGTCTCCAGCTCCAGCGGCGCGGCCTGCTCCAGCGTCGAGGCCGGCCAGCTCGGCGATCGAGGCCAGCGTCGCGCGGATCGCCTCGGCGCACTCCTCGGGCCGGTCGCGGGGCTGGAACGTGACCATCGGGGCGGGGGAGTCCGTGCCGAAGAAGTCCTCCTGGCGCGCGGCGTGCCAGCAGCTCGTTGATCACCTCGGGCGCGTGGGATCCCGAGAGGACGATGACCGGCACGCCGGGATGCTCGGCGGCGATCGCCCGGAAGAGCGTCGGTGTCGCCCGAGCCGCCGAGGTCGTCGACGACCAGGTCGAACTCGCCGTCGGCCAGCAGCGCCTCGGCGGCCTGCGGCGTCGCGGCGACCGTCGTCGCGATCTCGCCCTCCGCCGCGTCGCTGCACGCGGCCTCGATGTAGGACGCCATCTCGGCGTCGCCCTCGACCACCAGCACCCGGATCGGGAAGCTCATCGCGCGGCCAGACTATTGTCCGAGGCATGCCCGACTCATCCGCGGAACTGAAGGCGAAGCAGGCTCCGCTCAAGGAGCGCTATCGCGAGAGCGCCGACACCGCGCTGCATCACCCTCGAAGCCGACGGGACGCTGGACGACGACATCGCCTGCTCGGTCAGCACGGGCCAGGCGCATGGTCAAGGCGGGCCTGCACGAGGCGACCGGGGGAGACGGGACCACGGCGTGCTCGGGCGACATGCTGCTCCAGGCGCTGGTGGCCTGCGCCGGGGTGACGATGCGCTCGGTCGCGACCTCGATGGGGATCGAGGTGAGCGGCAAGGTCCACGCCGAGGGCGACCTCGACTGGCGCGGCACCCTCGCGTCGACAAGGAGGCGCCGGTCGGCTTCTCGGCGATCCGCATGAACTTCGAGCTCGACTCCGAGGCGAGCGACGAGGAGCTGGCGACCCTCGAGAAGCTCACCGAGCGCTACTGCGTCGTCTTCCAGACGCTCGCGAAGCCGCCCGAAGCTCGCCGTTTCGCGCAGCTAGCTCCCTTACTATACTTTCTGAAGTGAGAGACGCACTCGGACCCCCGCTTCGCGCCGCCGCCTGGACCGCGTTCCTCGCCGCGATGCTGCTCTTCGTTCCTGCGGCCGCCGTCGCTCGGAGGCCTCGAGAACCTGCTGACGATCATCGCCGTCGCCGGCGCGATCATCCTCGTCACCGCCTGGCTGACGACGGTGCTGATCGGCGACGAGATGCCCGAGCCCGAGTTCCGCAAGCTCGTCGACCGCAGCGAGCTGCTCGCGATGCTGCCCGCCCCCGATCGCCCGCCGAGCGAGTTCGACGAGATGGTCGTCGAGGCGATCGACGACCTCCCGCCCGAGTTCCAGAGCCCTGCTCGAGGACACGCCCGGTCGTCGTCTCCGACCTCGGCGCCCAGCACCACGCCTACGGCCACTACATCGGCGGATCGGTCGCAGCCGACCACCTCCCGAACCGAATCGTCATCTACGAGGACACGATCACCCGAGACTTCGGCCACGACCCGATCCTGCTGAAGGCGCAGGTCGAGCGAGTGGTCCGCCACGAGCTGGCCCACCACCTGGGCTGGAACGAGCCGGGCGTGCGCGGGCCTCGGGCTCTAGCCGCTCCCTACTTGGCGTAGGGGTCCTTCGGCGAGCGGTCGTCCGAGAGCGTCTCCCGCGACCGCTCCACCAGCAGCTCGATCGCATCGGCCAGGTGGACCTGGTCGATGTTGTAGTCGCTCGCGCTCGACCCGGAGCTTGTGCGCCTCGAGCAGCACGTCCGCGTGGGTGTGCCCGGCCGGCGGCTCGAACCGGTACGAGGCCAGCTCGATCAGCAGCCCCATCGGATCCTTGAAGTAGATCGAGTCCATGAACCCGCGGTCCTTGACCCCGCTGTGCTCGATCCCCCGCTCGTCGAGCCGCTCGACCGCCTGGTTGAAGGTCGCCGCCGACACCGCGAACGCAATGTGATGCACGCACCCGGGATCGGTCGGCGTCCGCTCCGGATCCCCCTTCCGCTCCTCGTTCGTGAAGACGGTGATCAGCCGCCCATCCCCCGGATCGAAATAGAGATGCCCCTCAGCCTCGTTGTCGAGATTGGGCTGATCGAAGATGAACGGCATCCCCAACACGCCCTCCCAGAAGTCGATCGACGTCTGACGATCAGCCCCGACGAGGGTGATGTGGTGGACGGCTTGGGATTGGAGTTTGCGCACGCCGCTTAGAGGCTAGTGACGCCGATAGGTGGGCGCGAGGAGGAAGTCACCCAAAGGCCGGTTCGGCACAGAGCCTGGACGCGACTCAAATGAACGACTACGCAGACTCTCCTGACTCAGAAGTCCCGGACGCTGACTCCGATTCATCTGACAGCGGAACGCTTGCAGTACAAGTTCCTCTACACGCTGCCGGAGATCGGGGAACTGTTCTACCGCGTCAACAGCATTATTCCCGAGGAGCAAGAATTGACATGTCTTTCGCCGGACACGAGTGGTTGACGAAGCCCTGACTCTCCTGCGGGAACAGGGGTTCTCGCAAGCCCCCGTTGTTTCGGGCGCCCAGGTACTTGGCGTGTTCAGCTACCGCTCATTCGCAGAGAAGGCCCCGAAGTTGGGTGCCTCAGGAGAGCTTGGAGCACTGCCCGTAGAGGAGCTCATGCATCCCGCGGCGTGGGTTCGCGCCGAAGATGAACTCATCGACGTGATTGGGGAGATTGAAAAGGCGGGTGTCGTGATGGTGGGGGAGGAGCAAGGCTTGAAAGGTGTCGCAACGGCGGATGATCTTGCCCGCTTCTACGTTCGCGTTGCGCGACCGTTCGTCCTAATCGGCGAGATCGAGCAGTCGCTCCGCGCGCTGGTTCAAGCTGTGGTGACCCAAGGGGTTATCGCTGAGAAGGCTGGACTGATACTCGAATCGCTGTACGAAGAGCAGACTGCTGACCCGCCGACAGAACTGGAGGACATGACCCTTGGAGAGCTAGTCGCGTTGGTTCGTGACGGACGTTTCTGGGATGAGCTTGATGGTGCGCTCGGGGCCAGACGGGAGAACGCGAATGCAAAACTCAATCGATGCCCTGAGCTGCGCAACCAAGTGTTCCATTTCCGGTCAGAGCTAGGCGATGACGACTTGGCGGTGCTGCAGGAGGCTCGGGACTGGCTGCTAATCCGAGGTCGTGCGATGAAGGGGGGCGAGGATGCCTGAGCTACGAGCGAATAAAGATTGGAGCGCTTGCGAGAGGAGCAAGTGCAGGCAGCACAAGACATTCTCGATGCCCCCGGGGGGCCAGTTCTTTTTCAAGCCCCCACCGCGGCGGGAAAGACCACAACGGCGATTGCCGTCGCAGCCGCGATCGTTGATGCAGGTGGAAGGGTCCTGATCGTTGCGGACCGGCTCATGGCCGAGCAGATAGCGCACCGTCTGACAGATCCCCGAAAGGGTGCTGGCCATAACTCGTACTGGGCTGCGTGCCTCCGCTGATCTGGATCTTGAGGGAGCTAGCGTTGCAATTGCTTCTCCACCCGCGTTGAACTCGGAGAGGTTCTTTGCAGTACTCGCCAAGACACCCTGGGATCTGGTCCTGATTGACGAAGGGTCTCGCCGGCATCTCGCAGACGTTCCGATCGGCGAGATCCAACGCCTTGGCAAGAAGCAACTCCTGTTGCTCGCGACGGCACAGCCTCCGATTGGGCTGCAGACCGAAGCGATGCCTGGCTGACGCTTGAGAGTGGCCCGTTGAGCTATTCAGCTGACTCCCAGTTGCCCTCCTCGGTTCGTCGGACCAGCGTTGAGTTTGAGCGACGGGAGGAAGAGCAAACGCTCTTGAATCGAATCGAAGGCCTCGAAGGCACTTACGGCGATGTCCCCAACGTTCCGTTCGGCGAGCCTTGGAGCCGCCGCCGCCTCCAGCCTTTACGCATTCCAGGCGAAGGGCTCTACGGCTCTTCCATCGCCTTCGCGAATCACGCAACGCGGCAGTGCACGGCAGCCTCCGGTCCGGAGTCGAACTCTCACAGTTTGCTGCGGTGGACCCCAGTCGTGTCGTCGCCCTGGTCAACGAGCTTGCTGAACTCGCTGCGACGGTGGACCAAGTCGCACAGGACTCGAAGTACGAAGCAGCATTGGATTTCCTACGCACCCACGAAGGCGGAACCATTCTGTTCGTTGGGTTCCACGAAACCGCCCGTTATCTGGTGGACAACCTTGCGCTGGAGGGGGTCGACACCTTGGCTCGCTGGCGATCGAACCTCACCGGGAGATTCGGAGCGTGCCATTGGTTCCGGTGTATGGGTAACGACGGATGCGCGGGCACAACGAGTTCTCCTCCCGCGGACCGTATCGATCGTCAACTATGACCTTCCGCGCACACGGAAGCGTTTCTACACGCGCTGGACAAGGCTGGATACAAGCTCACCCAACCTCGAAATGTTCACTCTTCGGGATGAATCGAGGTCATCGACTGGGAGAACGAACATATTGAGGTACTTGAGGGGGAGCACCGCCCAATCTTCAAGGCTTCAGCTTCCGCCCGCTCGTGAACAGGTACTGCGACCAGGCCAGCAGCGCCAGCGCCATCGCGGCCAGCACCGCGAACGAGATGCGCGGCGCCGACGTCCGAGGTGCCCAGGAAGCCGTAGCGGACCGCGTCCACGACGTAGAAGAGCGGGTTGGCGTGGGAGAGCTGCTCCCAGGGGGAGCCGAGGCGGTCGACTGAGTAGAAGACGCCGCCGAGGAAGGTCAGGGGGAGGATCACGATGTTGTTGATGAAGCTGGTGTGGTCGAAGGACTCGGCGTAGATGCCGACGATCGTGCCCAGGGAGCCGAAGCCGGTCGACCAGGAGGAGGACGGCGAGCGATGAGGAGGAGCGGGCTGCTCGACCGGGGCGCCGGTGATCGGGATCGCGAGCGGCGGCGAGCGCGCCGCCGATCAGCAGGGCGCGGAAGGCGCCGCCGACCAGGAAGCCGAGGTTCATCTGCCAGGCGTGCATCGGGGCGGCGAGGACGTCGTCGATGAAGCGGTCGCTGCGGCCCTGGTAGATCGTGCTCGCGTTGTTGGAGTAGGCGGCCTGGGCCATCGCCATCGCGATCAGGCCGGGGACGATGAAGATCTCGTAGTCGAAGCCCGTCGACCTCGTTGATGCGGCCGCCGAGGCGAGAGGCCGAAGACGACGATGAAGAGCAGGGAGGAGACGACGGGGGCGAGCGTCGTCTGGGTCCAGAGCTTGAGGACGCGGTGGCACTCGCGGCGGCAGAGCCAGTAGAAGCCGCGCCAGGGGCGGGCGGTCGCGGCGCGGTCGGCATCGTCGCGCCGCTCATGCCTCGACCTCCTCGGCGCAGCCGGCCGCCGGCGACGGTCTTCAGATAGACCTGCTCCAGGGTCGTCGGCGTCGTAGCGCTCCTTCAGGCCGTCGGCCGTGTCGCGGGCGACGATCTTGCCCGCCGCCGATCAGCGCGATCTCCTCGCAGAGCGCCTCGGCCTCCTCGAGGTAGTGCGTGGTCAGGAGGATCGTCGTGCCCTGCTCGTGGAGCCGGCGGATGTAGCGCCAGAGCTCGTGGCGCAGCTCGACGTCGACGCCGGCGGTGGGCTCGTCGAGGATCACCAGGCGCGGCTCGTGCAGCAGCGCGCGGGCGAGCAGCAGGCGGCGCTTCATGCCGCCCGAGAGCTTCGGCGCGCGGGTGTCGCGCTTGGCGCGCAGGTCGAAGACGTCGATCATCTGCGTCGGCGCGCTCCTCGGCGGCCTCCTTGTCGCATCCCGTAGTAGCCGCCGTGGTAGACGAGCGTCTCGCGGACGGTCAGGAAGCGGTCCAGGTTCGGCTCCTGCTCGGAGATCCCGATCAGGCGGCGCGCCTCGAGGCAGTCGGCTGGGAAGCCCGAAGACGCGCAGCTCGCCCTCGGTGGGCCGGATCAGGTTGCAGACGGCGCTGATCAGCGTGGTCTTGCCGGCGCCGTTGGGGCCGAGCAGGCCGAAGAAGCTGCCCGCGGGGACCTCGAGGTCGAGGTCGTCGAGGGCGAGGGTGCCGTCGTCGTAGCGCTTGGTCAGGCCGCGGATGGAGAGGGCGGGTTCCACCCGTCCATCCTAGGAACGGGCTCGGAGAGTCGGCGCCCCGCGAGCGACTAACGCGGGATGTCGGTCGGGGGCGCCTCTGTCGGCAGCTTCTTCGCCTTCTTCCGGCACTTCTTGCGCTTCAGCTTCGGCTTCTTCTTGCACTTGAGCAGCGCCTCGGCCCGCGGGTTGCGGGTCTGGGCCGGCGGGGCGATCGTGGCCGGCTGCCCGCTGCCGCTCCCGCCGGTCACCTCGTCGGAGAACTTCTGGACGCGGTGCGCATTCGACTCGGTG
Organism: uncultured Solirubrobacterales bacterium; assembly: GCA_963839875.1. Lineage (GTDB taxonomy): Bacteria > Actinomycetota > Thermoleophilia > Solirubrobacterales > 70-9 > CAVUAT01. The sequence continues at coordinate 45,979 of CAWIWP010000004.1, read as the reverse complement.
GTCCAGAGGACTCCACCCGGGCCGGTCTCGATTCCCCGCGGTGCGGAGAACTCGCCGCCGGCGAACCCGGTCGTGACGTCGAAGGCGCCGGTGCACAGGTCCACGCCGTTGACGCAGATCTCGCGGTTGCCGTCGGCCGTGTTGTTGGGGCCCGACTCGACGACGTCGTATCCCCACTCGCGCAGGAACTGGCCGGTCTCCGTGAACTTCAGGACCATCTGGCTGGCGCCCACGTAGATGTTGTTGTCGGCGTCGGCCGCGATGCCCGCGGGCACGTAGAACTCGCCCTGGTCGCGGGGCGCGGGCTGGTGGATCGGGAGGGGGGCCTGGCAGGTGTCGCCCTGAGCGGCCACGCAGACCTCCAGCCCGTTGTCGCCGTCGCCCTCGACGATGTCCGCGCCCCAGGCACGGATGAACCCGCCGTTGATCGTGTACTTCGAGACCCGGTCCCAGTTGTTGTCGGTCACGTAGACGCTGCTGTTCTCGTCCACCGCGACGTGGTAGGCGAGGGAGAACGTGCCGCCGAGGCCGTCACCGGTGTTCGTGGCCTCCTGGCAGTTCGCCGCCACGGTGCAGATCTCGGGCCCTGTCCCGGGGGCGACGGAGTCGACGTTCTCTCCCCATGTGCGGTTGAACGCTCCCGAGAGCTGGGCAAAGCTCTGGACACGGCCGTTCCCCGGGTCCATGACGAAGATGAGATCGTGGTCGGGGGCGACAGCGATGCCGCCCGGAAGGAAGAACTCGCCCCCAAGGTCGCCCTGGGCGCCGGACTTGCATGTGTCCCCGGCGGTTGACGAGCAGATCTCGAAGCCGGTCCCGGTGTCGCCGGGCCCGCTGGCCGTCACATCCTTGCCCCAGGCTCTCAGGAAGGAGCCCGTGCGCGTGAACCTCATGACCCGCCGGTTCGACTGATCGGAGACGTAGACCTCGTCGAGGCCCGCGACGCCCGGGGCGACCGCGATCCCCACCGGGCGGCCCATCTCGCCGCCGGCGGGACCGGAGACGCCGGCCTTGCAGGTGTCGCCATTCAGCGGCGCACAGATCTCATAGTCGGTGCTGCCGTTGCCCGCCACCACGTCCTTGCCCCACGCGCTCCTGAAGGTCCCGTCAGGAGCGAAGACCTGGATGCGATTGTTCTCGGTGTCTGCCACGTACGCGTTGCCCGTGCTGTCCACGGCGATGTCCTCGGGCAGGTCGAAGTTCCCGGGGGCGGTGCCGTCGTCACCCCAGTCGCAGGTCGCGGCAGTGGTGCATATGTCGCCGTCGGTCGGCCCGACACCGTTCCCGATCATCAGGGCGAAACGTCCGTTGGCGCCCTCTGCGGCGCCTGTGATGGACACCGCGAACACAACCGTCATCCCCAGCAACGCGAGCTTGCGCATCAAATCTCCCCTCCCCGAAAGTGCGTAGACGGCGAGGAGCGTACAGATTTCCGTGTCGAATGGCGCCGACAGGCTTCCAGCCCATAGCCTGCCGCGGATGCGCGTCGCGATCATCACCTACGACGGGGACCGAAGCTCCGACAAGCAGGCTGCGCTGGTGGGCGACGCGCTCCGGGGGATGGGCCACGAGGTCGCCGAGCCGGTGTGGAGCGACCCTGACGCGTCGACTGGGCCTCCTACGACGTCGCCTGGATCTGCTCGACCTGGGACTACTTCAACCGGGTGGATGAGTTCCGCGAGTGGGTCGCGCGGGCCGGCGTTGCGACGCAGCTTCAGAACCCGCGGGTGCTCGTGGACTGGAACATCGACAAGCGCTACCTGCGCGAGCTCGGCGGCGCGGGTGTGTCGATCGTGCAGACGGTCTGGTCGATGCCGGATCTCGCCGACGTCGCCCAGGAGACCGTCGGCGACCTCGGCTGGGAGCAGGCGATCGTGAAGCCGACGGTCGACGGGGGCGCATTCAACCTCGAGAAGGTCGGTGCAGACGGGGTGGCGGCGGCCATCGGGAAGGTCGACGGGCCGGCGATGGTCCAGCCCTACCTGCCTTCGCTCGCCGAGGAGGGCGAGCTGAGCCTCGTCTACTTCGGCGGCGAGCTCTCCCACTCCATCCGCAAGACGCCCAAGTCCGGCGACTTCAGGATCCAGGAGCACTGGGGCGGGACCTTCACTCCCGAGGAGCCGTCGGCCGAGGCCCTCGCCGCCGGGAAGGAGACCCTCGACGCGATGGTCGAGTGCTCGCCGATCGAGGAGATGCCGCTGTACGCCCGGGTCGACCTGGTGCGGGACCTGGGAGGGACGCTCTGCACGATCGAGCTCGAGGTGATCGAACCGAGCCTCTACCTGGAGCACGCCGGACCCGAGGCGACCGAGAACTTCGCGCGGCTGCTCGCGGCGGCCGCGGACTAGCTCAGCCCTTCTTCTTCCTCTTCTTTTTCTTCTTCACGCACTTGCCCTTCTTGAGCTTCTTGCCCTTCGGGCACTTCGTCGCCGCGGCGGTCGTCGGCTGCGGGGCGGCGGGGGCCGGTTGCACCGGTTGATCGACGAGAGAGATGTCGTCGATGTTGAAGCTGTCGGTCGATCCACCGTTGTCGGTGTTGAGGACCTCGAACCGGAGCGTTCGCAATCCGCCCGCGAATGCGGTTACGTCAACGCTGATCGGGGCGTAGAGCCTTTCACCGCCGCCCAGCGTGAAGATGGGCGTGCCGTCGATCCTGACCGTGAACGCGCCGGTTGAGGCGTTGGAGTCCCGGGTCCGCAGATAGAAGCTGAGCGTCCCGGGACCGGTGGGCATGCTCACCACCTGCTGGATCGAATAGGTGTTCTGGGGTGATGGCGCCGTCTCACCCCCGAGTTGCGCCCACTTGGTTCCGTTGTGGGGTCCGGCCCCCATGGGGCCTTCGAAGAAGCCACAGGAGCCGGTTCCGTCCTGGCAGAGGGGGCCGGTGAAGGCGCTGCCGCCGACCGACTCCGTCCAGACAGGGCTGGTGCAGTCACCCGCCATGCAGCTGGTGACGGTCTCGAATCCTCCGTCCAGCACGTGCTCGGACGCGCCGGCCTGCGCGGGCGCGATCAGCGCGACCATGGCGACAGCTCCCAGAATCCCCCTTCTCATGAAAGGAGCGTAACCCAGCCGGTGCCGGAGGGCGCCGCTGCGATTAGTGTTCGCGTCGTGATCTACGAGAGCGGCAGGCCCGAGGTCGAGGTCCCCGAGACGACGCTCCACGAGTACGTGTTCGCGGACGCGGCCGATCGCGGCGACGCGCCGGCGATCGTGGTCGGCGAGGTGACCACCACCTACGCCCAGCTCGCCGCGGACGTAGCTCGCGTCGCGGCCGGCCTGCAGGAGAAGGGAATCGGCAAGGGCGACGTCGTCGCGCTGGTCGGCGGCAACAGCGCCGACTGGGCGGTCGCCTACCACGCGATCCTGAGCGCCGGCGGGGTCGTCACCCCGATCAACCCGCTGCTCACGCCCGACGAGGTCGCCAAGCAGCTCACCGACTCGAAGGCGAAGCTGCTGATCGCCATGGGCCCGCTCGTCGAGCCCCTGACCCCGGCCGCGAAGGATTCAGGCACCGACGAGGTGATGTCGCTCGAGGACGCGATGGACCTGGGGGAGGAGGGCGCGACCCCCGAGGCCGTCGACGTCTCGCCCGACGACCTCGCCGCGCTCCCGTACTCGAGCGGGACCACCGGCGCGATGAAGGGCGTGATGCTGACCCACCGCAACCTGGTCGCGAACATCGAGCAGAACCAGGGGATGGCCGCGCTCGGTCCCGACGACGCGCTGGTCGCGCTGCTGCCCTTCTTCCACATCTACGGCCAGACGGTCGTGCTGAACCACGGCCTCGCCAAGGGGGCGAAGATCGTGGTGATGCCGAAATTCGACTTCGACCAGATGCTCGAGATCGTCGAGGTCCACGGGATCACGCGGCTCCACGTCGCGCCGCCGGTGGTCCTGGCGCTCGCGAACGCTCCTCAGGTCACCGACCGCGACTTCTCCAAGCTCGGAATGGTCACCTCGGGCGCCGCGCCGCTCGACCAGGACCTGGCCGACAAGGCGGGCGAGCGCATCGGCGTCCCGGTCCGCCAGGGCTACGGGATGACCGAGCTGAGCCCCGTCACCAACTGGACGCCCAGTGAGATGGCCGACTCGGTCCCGGCCGGGAGCGTCGGCCCGCTGCTGCCGAGCACCGAGGCGCGGCTGGTCGATCCCGAGAGCGGGCGAGGACGTCGAGGAGGGCGGCGAGGGCGAGCTCTGGATCCGCGGCCCGCAGATGATGCGCGGCTACCTCGAGAAGCCCGAGGCCACCGCCGACACGATCACGGAGGATGGATGGCTCCGAACGGGCGACATCGCCCGGATCGACTCCGACGGCAACTACTACATCGTCGACCGCCTCAAGGAGCTCATCAAGTACAAGGGCTACCAGGTGCCCCCGGCCGAGCTCGAGGCTATCCTGATCTCCCACCCGAAGGTCAAGGACGCCGGCGTCATCGGTGTCCCCGACGGCGACGGCGAAGAGTTCCCGAAGGCGTTCATCGCCTGCGAGGAGGACACCGACACCGACGAGGTGATGGCCTTCGTCGCCGACCGCGTCGCGCCCTACAAGAAGGTGCGCGAGGTCCAGGTCATCGACGAGGTGCCGAAGACCGCGTCGGGCAAGATCCTCCGCCGCGTGCTGCGCGACGAGCACGGGGGCGCCTGAGGGTCGGCGTGACCGAGTCGCGCGAGACCGGCCTGAGGCCGCTCGGCGGCTTCGATGTCGTGTCGCACGGGAGGTTCGAGGCGCGGCACGCGGGACACCTCTGGACCGTCGATCTCGATTTCTTCGACTTCGGCGAGAAGATCCACCTCTATCGCGACGGCGAGCACGCCGAGACCCGAAAGTCTCCCGCGAAGTTCCGGCTGGACGACAGCGCCGAGATCGACGCGAAGATGGGCCTGATCGGGATGGAGCGGGTGGACTTGGTCACCGGCGGCTCGAGGACCACCATGGCCCCGGTCGAGGGCACAGCCGAGGGCTGGCGACTCGGCCTGGCGCGCGACCGCCCGGAGCTCAGCAGGCTGATCGGGGCCGCGTCGTGGACGATCCTGGTGATCGCCCTGATCTACGAAGTCCCGCAGCTGATCGCACTCGCCGCCGGCGCCCTGGGATCTGACTTCGAGGCGCCGCTGATGCTCCCGGGCCCGGCCAACTTCGCCTTCGGCCTGCTCGCGCTGGCGGCGGCCGTCGAGCGGGCGCTGCGCTTCAAGACCAGCCGCTGGCTCTGAGGCTCAGCCCTTCTAGTCGCCCAGCGAGACGACGTGCCCGACCTTCGGGTCGATCTTGCCGTCGAGGATCTCGAGGTAGGTGCTCTCGATCGCGTCCGTGCCGATCGTCTCGGCCTTGAACCAGTCCTGGGTCCAGTCGGCGAAGGGGTGCCAGGACTCGGCCACGCGGCGCTCGAGCTCGGGCGTGCCCCAGTCCTCGCCGCGCTTCTTGATCCAGTTCGGCGCGAAGAAGAACTGCGGCTTCGGGCCGGGCATGTCCTCGACCATCCCCAGGGCCTCGTGCTTGGCCGCTCCGACGGTGGCGCTGTGGACCAGGTCGTCGCCGTATCGCTTGTGGACCGAGGCGCGGATCTCGCCGTCGCCGGCGATGTCCACGTAGGCCGTCTTCCCGTCGGGCAGGGCCTCGATCGCGTCGTAGGCGACTGTGTCGCTGTAGACGCCGAGCTCGGAGACGAAGGTCGTGTTCGAGGGCGAGGTCAGCCCGACGATCTCGATCCCTTCGCGCTGGGCGAGCATGTAGGCGGCGATGATCGCGGTCTTGCTCGACGCGCTCGAGATGACGACGTTCTCGGCGCCGAACAGGTCTGAGTCGGCGAGGAAGTCGTCGATCAGCCACGAGGTGTAGAAGAGCGGCCAGAAGATGACCTGCTCCGCTTCGCGGTCGGGCTTGTATGCGGCGTCGTTCTCGACGTTGCGATAGCCCTGGTAGGCGGAGGGGAGCGGCCTGCGGTGCTCGGCCCCGTCGAGGAAGCCGTAGTCCTGGACGCCCGCGGGCTGGACCACCAGGTGTGAGGAGCACGGGTAGTAGCCGTAGAGGCGCGTCCCCTCCTCGACTCCCTCGGCCTTCGATGCCGCGACCTCGCCGAAGCCCCAGACGGGCGGGCGGCCCCAGTCGTCCTCGCCGGATGGGAAGAAGTCCCAGTAGTTCATCGAGTCGCCGAAGACGACGTAGGTGATGTTGTTGGAGGTGAGGCCGAACGAGTCGATCGCGAGGACCGCCTCGCCGTCGGCCGGCTCGGGAGTTTCGGTGTCCTCCGTGAAGCGCGTCTTGTGAAAGTCGTCTTTCGCGACCAGGAATTCCATCGGCGCGAACCCTATAGGCGCCGCGTCCGCCGGATAGGATCGCCGCCGATGGGGGAGCGAGCCGACTCCGCAAAGCACCTGTGCTCCGGGCGCTCCGGCCAGAGCATGTCGGCGCCGGGCGGCCTCCGAATGACGCTGATCGCAGTGCCGGCCGAGACGAGGGGGCGCCTGCTCGAGATGGAGTGGTGGGTGCCGCCGGGCGACGCCCTTGTGGCCGCCGACCACTACCACCCGGACGGTCCCGAGATCTGGTCGCTGCTGGAGGGCAGGGCCGGCTACCGGCTTGACGGCGATGAGCTCTACGCCGACGCTCCCTTCTCCTACGTGGTCCGGGGCGGCACATCCCATGGCCATCCGTGGAATGCGGGACAGAGGCCGATGCGCGTGAGGCAGAAGATCGACACCGGGTTCGTCGACATGCCGGGCGTCGTCAGTGGCGTGCAGGCGTACTTCGAGACCGTCTTCGCGTTCGGCCAGCGCGGCGAGGTCAACGACGAAGGCGACATCAAGGGCCGGCTCCAGAACATCCTCACGACCAACGACCTGCTGCTGGGCGGGACCTACCTCGCCGGCCCGCCGCGCTGGGCGCAGCGGGCGCTCCTGGGCGCCATCGCCCGGCTCGCGGCGGCGCGCGGCCTCAGCGCCTACGCGCGGCCTTCGTTCGATCCCGCCTGAGAGACTGCGGGCGTGGGCAAGCTGCTCTACGAGCTCTCGATCTCCCTCGACGGGCGGATCGAGACGAAGGACGGGACGCTCGACTTCGTCGAGGCGAACGAGGAGTTCCACGGGATCGTCAACGAGACCTCCGAGGGCTGCGGCGCCTTCATCTACGGCCGCAGGTCGTGGGAGATCATGGACTACTGGTTCACCGCCGAGGACGACCCGGAGGCGCCGGAGCACGAGAAGGAGTTCGGCCGCATCTTCAACGCGACGCCGAAGTACGTGTGCTCGCGCACCCTCAGCCAGGACGATCTGAAGGGCGACACCACCCTGATCTCGGACGACGTCCCCGCCGCGATCGGGAAGCTGAAGGACGAGACCGAGGGCGACCTCGGCGTCTGCGGCGCCGAGCTCGCGACGGGCCTGCTCCGCGAGGGCCTGATCGACGAGATCCGCCTCTGGGTCCACCCCGTCTGGCTCGGCGAGGGCAAGCAGCTCTTCCTCGACTACGACGAGCGGCTGAACCTCGAGCTGGTCGGCGAGCAGCGGATCGGCACGGGCGCCGTCCTCTGCCATTACGTGGTCGGCTAGTCGCTGGTCAGCCAGACCGCCTGATCAGCCGGAGCGCTTCGCGGCCACCAGCGCCGAGTCGGCCCTCGCCAGCAGCTCGGCCGCCTCCTCGCCCCGGCGCAGCTCGGCGACTCCATAGGTGAACGTGACCGGCGAGCGGTCGGGCAGGACCGTCTCGGATCGCACGGATTCCAACAGGCGGCCGCCGACCGCGTCGGCGCGTTCGAGCGAGGCGTCGGGAAGGAGCAGGGCGAACTCGTCGCCGCCCCACCGGAAGCAGGCGTCGGGCAGACGCACGTGGTCGCTCATCGCGGTGGCCACGGCGCGGAGCGTCTTGTCTCCGGTGGGATGGCCGAAGGTGTCGTTGATCCGCTTGAAGCTGTCGAGGTCCAGGATCAGCAGGCTCAGCGGGGCGCCCGAGCGCCGGCTGCGCGCGAGCTCGCGCGCGAGGGTCTCGTCGAAGGCAAGCCGGTTGCCGAGCTTCGTGAGGGCGTCGCTGCGGGCCAGGCGGCTCGCGGCCTCGCCCTCGTCGATCAGGCCGAGCCGCTGCTCGCGCACCGCGTTGATCACGACCATCGTGATCAGGGCGAGCAGCCAGATGAACAGCGCCTCGACCGCGATCGTCGCCGCGGCGCTCCCGTCCCAGCCGTCATACGCGAGCGGCAGGAAGATCGCCACCGTGATCAGCACCAGGATCGACAGCGCCCGGCGGGGAGGGTGGATGCTCGGCGGCAGGATGCCCGGCGCCAGGTAGAGCTGCTGGTAGGGGGACCCGAGCCCGCCGGCGAGCCAGGTGAGCACCGCGATCACCACGACCCCGGCGCAGGTCGCGGCGAAGAGCGCGTCGAAGCCGACGTGGACGCGATCCCACAGCATCGCCGCGCCGCCGATCGCCCCGCCGGCCACGGCGGCGCCCCAGATGGCCCAGCCGGCATCGCCGATCGCCTCGGTGGGCGGGTCGGCGATCGCGAGCAGGGCGATGATCGCCGTGACCAGGAGCGTGAGGATGCCGCCGATCCGCCGCGGCTCCTCCAGGACGACGCCCGAGTAGGGCTCGGCTCGAGGGGCGAATGCCCCGCGAAGCGTCCGGAGCGAGAAGGCCTCGGCGGGCTGGTCCAAGCCGGTGCCTAGGTGGTGGAGGCCGGTTCGGCGGCCCGCGCGGCCTCGAGCAGCTCGGCGATCGAGGCGCTCACCTCGCCGGCGAGCTCGTCGAGGTCGGGCATCGCGTCGAAGTCGCCGATCAGCCCGATCTTGACCTTGCCGTTGTAGGAGAAGACCGCGATCGCCAGCGCCTGGTTCGGGGCGAGGAAGGCGACCGGCACCATCTCCTCCAGCTCGCGGCCGAGCAGGTAGAGCGGGAACTGCGGGCCCGGGACGTTGGTGACGAGCAGGTTGTAGAGGCGCGTCGAGAAGTGGAGGCGCGAGGAGCGCGCGAAGACGTTCGGCGGCGCGAAGTCCTCCAGCCGGCCGATCGCCTCGGCGCCCATCGCCTGCTTCGACTCCTTCAGGTTCTTCATCTGCTCGCTGACGATGCGCAGCCGCTCGGCCGGGTCCTCCACGTAGGTCGGGCAGCCGCCCGACCATGATCGTGATCTTGTTGCCGAGCTCGCCCTGCTCGTCCGAGGTCCGGACCGAGACCGGGACCGCGCCGCGCAGCTCGAGCCCCTCGGTGCGGACCCCGCGCGCCTTCAGCCACTTGTTCAGGGCGCCGGCGACGACGCGCCAGGAAGACGTCGTTGACGGTGCCGCCGAGCGCGTTCTTGATCTCCTTCAGCTCCGCCAGGTCCGCGTCCACCCAGGTGACCCGGCGGTGGGTCCCGATCGGCAGTTGAGCGGGCACTCGGGGGCGCTCGAGACCGTGCCCCAGAGCATCTCGCCGGCGCCCTCGGCGGTGCGGCCCAGCTTCCCGGCTGTCTCGACCGGCTTGGTGGCCGCCTTGAAGGTGCGCTTCGCGACGCTGATCGGCGCCTTGACCAGGTCCTTGATCCCCCGGGCGACGACGTCGGCGTCCGAGGGCTCGGGCCCGGGCGTCCACTCGCGGTCGGGCTGTGGGGACCTCGGCCGGGGTCTTGTCGAGGTCGAACAGGACCGTCGTGATGTCCACGCCCGAGACGCCGTCGACCAGCGAGTGGTGGGTCTTGTTGATCAGCGCGAAGCGGTCGTCCTCGAGCCCTTCGATCAGCCAGATCTCCCACAGCGGCTTGGTCCGGTCGAGGCGCTGGGAGAAGATCCGGCCCGTCAGCAGCTTCAGCTGCTCGATCCCGCCGGGCTTCGGCAGCGCGGTGTAGCGGACGTGGTAGTCGAGGTTGAAGCTGGGATCGTCGATCCACAGCGGCCGCCCCATCTGCATGCGCGGGAAGCGCGAGCTTCTGGCGGTAGCGCGGCACCAGGTGCAGCCGCTCGGAGATGTGCTCGGTGAACTCCTCGTGCGAGGGCGCCGGCCCCTCGAAGATCATCACCGCCCCGATGTGCATGTGGGAGCCCTCCTTCTCCTGCGCGAGGAAACGGCGTCGATGGAGGTCAGGCGGTCGAGGTGCTGCTCCGACGGCACGGCGGGAGTCTAGATCGGAGCGCGATCCAGCGCGGCCGCGGCGAGCGTGGCGAGCTCCCGGCCATCGCCTCCCCGAGGTCGTCGAGATCGGGAATCGCGTCGTAGTCCCCGATCAGCCCGATCCTGACGCCGCCGTCGTAGCTCAGGATCGCGACCGCGAGCGAATGCTTGGGCGCCAGGAACGGGATCGGCACCATCTCCCGCATGCGGCGCCCCTGCAGGTAGAGCGGGAACTGCGGGCCGGCGACGTTGCTGACGAGCAGGTTGTAGACGCCGAGCGGAGAAGTGCATGCGCGACGAGTAGGCGAACACATTCGGCGGGGCGAAATCCTCGAGCCGCCCGATCGCCTCGGCACCGAGCGCCTGCTTCGAGTCCTTCAGCTCCTCCATCCGCTCGGAGACGATGCGAAGGCGCTCGAGCGGATCGGGGACGTCGGTCGGGAAGCTGGGCGACCATCAGCGTGATCTTGTTGCCCAGCTCGCCGCGCTCGCCGGTCGTCCGCACGGAGACCGGGACCGCGCCCGGAGCTCGAGTCCGGTTGGTGCCCACGCCCTTGCCCTGAAGCCACGTCCGCAGGGCACCCGACACCGCGGCCAGGAAGACGTCGTTGACCGTGCCGCCGAGCGCGTTCTTGATCTGCCTTCAGCTCGGCCAGGTCCGCGTCGATCCAGGTGATCCGGCGGTGCGTCGCCGATCGGGCGGTTGAGCGGGGTATCGGGGACGCTCGAGACGGCGTCCCTGACCACCTCGCACGCCCCCTCGGCCGTCCGCGATCAGCGTCTCGGCGGTCTCGGCCGGCTTCGGCGGCGGCCTTGCAACCCGCGCCTCGCGATGTGGAGCGGCGCACCCACGAGGTCGCTGGATCCCCCTGGCGGCCAGGTCCGCGTCGGTCGGCTCGGGGCCGGGCGCCCATCTGCCGCCCGGGCTCCGGGACTGCGCCGGGCTCGCGGTCGAGATCGAAGAGGACCGTGGTGATGTCGGCCCCCGACACCCCGTCGACGAGAGCGTGGTGGGTCTTGTTGATCAGCGCGAAGCGGTCGCGCGAGAGCCCGCCGATCAGCCAGATCTCCCACAGGGGCTTCGACCTGTCGAGGCGCTGGGAGAAGATCCGGCCGGCGAGGAGCTTCAGCTGCTCGGTGCCGCCCGGCTTCGGGAGCGCGGTGTAGCGCACGTGGTAGTCGATGTTGAAGGCCGGGTCGTCGATCCAGAGCGGCCGGCCCAGCTGCAGGGGCGGGAAGGCGAGCTTCTGCCTGTAGCGGGGGAGGAGGTGCAGCCGCTCCTCGATCTGGAGGGCGAGGTCCTCGGGAGCGGGGGCGTCGCCCTTCGAAGATCGTCACGGCGCCGATGTGCATGTGGGCGCCCTCCACCTCCTGCGCAAGGAAGCTGGCGTCGATCGAGGTCAGGCGATCGAGGTGCTGCTCCGACGGCACGTGGCTGAGTCTAAGTTCTCCGCGGATGCCGCTGTGGCTAGGCGACCGCGCGCTCGCGCAGCCAGGCCTCGACCGCCCGGGCGCAGCGGCGGCCCTCGGCGATCGCGGTGACGATCAGCGAGGCGCCGACGCGGACGTCGCCCGCGGCGAAGACGCCGTCCACCGAGGTCTCGAAGCGCTTCGCGTCGACGTTGCCCCAGTCGTCGAGGTCGACGCCGAGGTCGGAGACGAGGCCGTCGTGCTCGGGGTGCGTGAAGCCGATCGCGATCAGGACGAGCTCGGCGGGCAGCGTGTACTCGCTGCCGGGGACGGGCTCGAGGGTGCGGGAGCTCTCGCCGGTGACCTGGCGGGCGTGGACCGTCTCGACGGCGCCGTTCGCCCTCGAGCGTCGGTGACCTGGCGGGCGAAGCGGCGCTCGCCTCCCTCGTCGAGGGCGTAGGTGGTGAGCAGGCGGCGCGGCTGGATCGGCCACGGGGTGTTGGGGTAGCGGCCGTCCTTGGGGACGTCGGGGTAGACGTCGAGCAGCAGTGCCTCCTTGGCGCCCTCGCGCAAGGCGTTGGAGATGCAGTCCATGCCGGTGTCGCCGCCGCCGATCACGACGACGTTCTTGCCCTTCGGCGGTGATGACCGTCTCGGGCTCGCGCGAGGGGTTGCCCTGCTCGCGCGGCCACGAAGCGGTTGCGCTGGTAGAGGTAGTCCATCGCGAAGTGGACGCCGTCGAGCTCGCGGCCGGGCACCTCGAGGTCGCGCTCGACGCGCGAGCCGATCGCCATCACGACGGCGTCGTGGCGATCGCGCAGCTCGTCGGCGCTGAGGGCTCCGGGACCCGTCGCCGCCGACCTCGACGTCGTACTCGAAGGCTGATGCCCTCCTCCTCGAGGATCTTGATCGCGGCGGTCGATCATCCACTTCTCGAGCTTCGCGTCGGGGACGCCGAAGCGCATCAGCCCGCCGGGCGTCTCGTCGCGCTCGTAGACCGTGACCTCGTGGCCGACCTGGTTCAGCTCGGCGGCGACGGCCATGCCGGCGGGGCCCGAGCCGACGACGCCGACGGTCATGCCCGTGCGCGGTCTCGGGCGGATTCGCGACGACCCAGCCCTCCTTGAAGGCGCGCTCGATGATCGCCCACTCGATCTGCTTGATCATCACCGGGTCGTCGTTGATGTCGAGGACGCAGGCCGACTCGCACGGGGCGGGGCAGACGAGGCCGGTGAACTCGGGGAAGTTGTTGGTCGCGTGGAGCTGGTCGATCGCCTCGCGCCAGGCGCCGGTCCGGACGAGGTCGTTCCAGTCGGGGATCAGGTTGCCGAGCGGGCAGCCGTTGTTGCAGAAGGGCACGCCGCAATCCATGCAGCGGCTCGCCTGCTGCTTCAGCTCGGCCTCGGGCAGCGTCCCGTAGATCTCGCCGTAGTCCTTGACCCGCTCGGCGGGCTCGCGCTCCGGCAGAGGCGACCCGGTGGGCCTTCATGAAGCCTCGTGGATCGGGCATCAGGCGGCCGCTTTTTCGAGCGCCCGCTCGGCGAGCACTTCCTTGTACCGGCGCGACATCACGCGGATGAAGTCGGCGACCTCGCTGTCCCAGTCCTCGAGGATCCTGCGGGCCGGCTCCGAGCCCGTGCGCTCGTGGTGCTCGGCGATCAGCTCGCGGAGCTCCTCGGCGTCGGCGTCCCCGACGGGCTCGAGGTCGACGAGCTCGTGGTTGGTGTTGCCGGGGAGGCGCTCGAGCGGGTCGTGGACGTACGCGGCGCCGCCGCTCATGCCCGCGCCGAAGTTGTCGCCGGTCGGCCCGAGGACGACGACGCGGCCGCCGGTCATGTACTCGCAGCCGTGGTCGCCGATCCCCTCGACTACGGCGTCGGCCCCCGAGTTGCGGACGCGCGAAGCGCTCGCCCGCGAGACCGCGGAAGAACGCCTTGCCCGCCGTGGCCCCGTAGAGGCAGACGTTGCCGGCGATCACGTTCTCTCGGCCTCGAACGGGACGCCCTCGGGCGGGCGGACGATCAGGGTGCCGCCCGAGAGGCCCTTGCCGGCGTAGTCGTTCACCTGGCCGGCGAGGTCGATCGTGACGCCGGGCGCGAGCCACGCGCCGCAGCTCTGGCCGATCGAGCCGCGCAGGGCCAGCTCGACGGTGTCGTCGGGCAGGCCCTCGGCGCCGTGCTGGCGCGTGACGAGGTTCGAGGTGAGGCCGCCGACCGCGCGGTCGATGTTGCCGACCTTGGCCTCGACCCGAACCGGCTCGCCCTCGCGTGATCGCGCGGCCGACCTGGGGCAGGACCTCGCGGATCTCGAAGCTCGCCTCGAGCACGTCGGTCTTGACTCGGCCTCGTGCGGTGTAGTGGCGGACCGTCCATCGAGATCTCGGGCGGGTCGGGCATGTGGAGCAGCGGCGTGAGGTCGAGCTTCGACGCCTTCGGGTGGCGTGAAGTCGGGGATCGGGCTCGAGCAGGTCGGCGCGGCCGATGATGTCGTCGAGGCGCTCGGCGCCGAGCGAGGCGAGGATCGTGCGGACCTCCTCGCCCACCTCGGCGAGGTAGTTGACGACGTGGTCGGGGCTGCCCTGGAAGCGCGCCCGCAGCTCGGGGTCCTGGGTCGCGATCCCGACCGGGCAGGTGTTGAGGTGGCAGACGCGCATCATGATGCAGCCGGTCGCGACCAGGGGGGCGGTCGAGAAGCCGAACTCGTCGGCGCCGAGCAGCGCGGCGACGACGACGTCGCGGCCCGTCCGCATCTGGCCGTCGGCCTGGAGCACGACCCGCGGGCGCAGCCCGCTCTCGATCAGCGCCTGCTGGGTCTCGGCCAGGCCGAGCTCCCACGGCGCATCCGGCGGCCTGGAGGCTCGAGAGCGGCGAGGCGCCGGTGCCGCCGTCGTGGCCGGCGATGACGATGTGGTCGGCGCCGCACTTCGCGACGCCGGCGGCGATCGTCCCGACGCCCGGACTCGGCGGCGAGCTTGACCGAGACCGTGGCCTCGGGGTTCGCCGTGCGCAGGTCGTAGATCAGCTGCTTCAGGTCCTCGATCGAGTAGATGTCGTGGTGGGGCGGGGGCGAGATCAGCTCGACGCCGGGGGTCGCGTAGCGCAGGTTCGCGATGTAGTCGTCGACCTTCGGGCCCGGGCAGCTGGCCGCCCTCGCCGGGCTTGGCGCCCTGGGCGATCTTGATCTGGATCTGGTCGGCGCGCGAGAGGAAGTCGATGTCGACGCCGAAGCGCCCCGAGGCGACCTGGCGGATCCGCGAGCGGCGCTCGTCGCCGTTGGGGTCGGGCGCGTTGCGCGACTTGTCCTCGCCGCCCTCGCCGCTGTTCGACATGCCGCCGATGCGGTTCATCGCGATCGCGAGCGTCTCGTGGGCCTCGCGCGAGAGCGCGCCGAGGCTCATCGCGCCGGTCGAGAAGCGCTGCAGGATCTCGGTCGAGGGCTCGACCGCGTCGAGCTCGGTCGGCTTCTGCTCCTCGCGAACTGCAGCAGCCCGCGCAGCATGCCGCGCTTCGCGTTCTCGTCGTTGACGCGCGAGCTGAACTCGGCGTAGGAGGGCCGGCCCGCGCGTGCCGTGCCGTCGCCCGCGCCGTTCGTCTCGAGCCGGGCTCCTCGCGCGCGACGCGCTGCAGGCTCGAGACGGTCTCCGGCTCCCACATGTGGAACTCGCCGTCGCGGCGCCACTGGTAGATGCCGCCCTGGGGCAGCAGCTTGTCGTGGGCGGCGGGCAGCGCCGCCTCCTCGACGAAGCGGGGGAGGGGCAGGCCGTGCTGCTCGGGGTAGGCGCGGGCGTGGCGCTCCAGCGCCTCGCCGGCCAGGTCGGCCAGGCCGATGCCGCCGATCCGCGAAGGCGTGCCGGTGAAGTGGCGCTCGACGAGCTCCTGTCGAGGCCGACCGCCTCGAAGATCTGGGCGCCGCGGTAGGAGCTGATCGAGGAGATGCCGATCTTCGACATCGTCTTCAGCAGGCCCTTGGAGAGGCCGACGATCGTGCGCTCGCGCGCGTCGGCGGGGGTGAGCCCGTTCTCGAGCGCGGCGCGGCCGTGCATGTCGTCGAGCGAGTCGAGCATCAGGTAGGGGTTGATCGCGCTGGCGCCGTAGCCGATCAGCGCGGCGAGGTGGTGGACCTCGCGCGGCTCGCCGGACTCGACGCACCAGGCCGGCCTGCAGGCGTGTGCCCTCGCGGGTCAGGTGGTGGTTGACGGCCGAGGTGGCGAGCAGCGAGGGGATCGGCACCCGGTCGGGGTTGACGTGGCGGTCGGAGAGGATCAGCAGCGTCGCGCCGTCCGTCGATCGCTTCGCACGCCTCGGTCGCAGATCCGGTCGATCGCGGCCTCCAGCCCCTCCTCGCCCTCGGTCAGCGGCCAGGTGATGTCGATCGTCTCGGCGCGCAGCACCGGGTGGTCGATCTGGCGCAGCTTCTCGAGCTCGGGGTCGGTGACGATCGGGCGGCCGAGGATCACCTGCTGGGCGTGCTCGGGGTCCTCGTCGAGCAGGTTGCCCTGGGGCCCGATCGAGGTCGTCAGGCTCATCACGATGTGCTCGCGGACCGAGTCGATCGCCGGGTTCGTCACCTGGGCGAAGCGCTGCTTGAAGTACGAGAAGAGCGAGGGCTCCTTGTCGGAGAGCACGGCGAGCGCGACGTCGTTGCCCATCGAGCCGGTCGGCTCCTTCGCGTCGCGGGCGGTCGGGGCGAGCAGCACCCGCAGGTCCTCCTGGGAGTAGCCGAACGCCAGCTGCAGCGCGGTCAGCGACTTCTCCTCGCGCGAGGGCATCTCGGGCTCGGGCAGGTCGTCGAGGCTGACGACCCCGTCGCGGAACCACTCGCCGTAGGGCGCCTGGCGCGCGACCTCCATCTCGGCCTCGCGGTCGTCGTAGATCCGCCCCTCCTCGAGGTCGACGATGAAGAGGTGGCCGGCCTGGAGGCGGCCGCGGCGGACGACGTTCTGGGGCTCGGCGCTGAAGGTGCCGGCCTCGGAGCTGAGGGCGACCCAGCCGTCGTCGGTGACCGACCAGCGGCTGGGGCGCAGGCCGTTGCGGTCGAGGGTCGCGCCGAGCAGGCGGCCGTCGGAGAAGACGATCGAGGCGGGGCCGTCCCAGGGCTCGAGCAGCAGCGAGTGGAAGGCGTAGAAGTCACGCAGCTCGTCGGGGAGCTGGCGGTTCTCGTAGGCCATCGGGATCATCATCATCAGCGCGTGGGGCAGGCTGCGGTCGGCCTTGAAGAGCAGCTCCAGCGCAGCGGTCGAAGGCGGCCGAGTCCGAGGCGCCGTGGTTGATCAGCGGCAGGCAGCGCTTCAGGTCGTCGCCGAGCGTCGTCCCACTCGAGCGCCGACTCGCGGGCGCGCATCCAGTTGATGTTGCCGAGCACCGTGTTGATCTCGCCGTTGTGGGCGATCATCCGCAGCGGCTGGGCGAGCTCCCAGCTCGGCGCGGTGTTGGTCGAGAAGCGCGAGTGGACGATCGCGAAGACGCTGACCAGCTCGGGGTCGCGCAGGTCGGGGTAGAAGCGCGCGAGCTGCGGCGCGGTCAGCAGGCCCTTGTAGACCAGCGTGCGCGAGGAGAAGCTCGGGAAGGTGACCTCGCCGTCGAACTCGATCTCGGCGATGCGCCGGATCAGCCAGAGCTTGGTTCTCGAACTCGTCCTGGTCCGGGCATGCCGTCGCCCGGGGCGATCAGGAGCTGGCGGATGCGGGGGCTCGTCGGGCGGGCGAGGACGCCGGGCACCTTCGGCTCGACGTCGACCTCGCGCCAGCCGATCGCGCGCTGGCCCTCCTCCTCGACGATCTCGGCGATCCGCTTCGCGCACTCGTCGGCGCGCTTCCCGTCGCGCGGCAGGAAGGTCATCGCGATGCCGGTCAGGCCCGGGCTCGGGGAACTCCTCCGGCGTGATCCCGAACTCCTCGGCGCGCGAGCGCAGGAAGTCGTAGGGCAGGCCGATCATGATCCCGGCGCCGTCGCCCGAGTTCTCGTCCGAGCCCGACGCGCCGCGGTGCTCCAGGCGGTCGAGGGCGGTCAGGCCGCGCTCGATCACCTCGTGGATCGGCGTCTTGTCGAGGCGCGCGACGCAGGCGACGCCGCAGCCGTCGCGGCCGTCCTCGGGGCGGACGAGGCCGGGGTGGCTTGGTCGGTCGGTCGTCTGATCGGCTCATTCGAAGGTGCGCTCTCCCCGGACCCCTGTGAGGGGTCCTTCACGTTGCGTGTGCCCGAGCGGGGGGCGTCCGCGCGGGCAATGTGCATCAGAGAGCGACTTGAAGCGGACGTAAAGGGTACTTGCTCCCAGGCACGAAAAGGGGCCGCCGGAGGCGGCCCCGAATGCCGTGCAGCAGCGAAGTTCTGCTAGCGGATGAACAGCATCTCCGAGTACTTCGGCAGCGGCCACAGGTCGTCGGGGACGACCCTCTCGAGCTGGTCCGCGATCTCGCGGGTCTCGGCCATCTTCGCGATCTGGTTGTCGCGCGCGTAGATCGCGAGGTCGAGGCCCTCGACGCCGTCGGGGTAGCTCGTTCGCCTCCTTCAGGTCGGCGAGAGCCGTGACGAGCGAGTCGACCAGGCCGCGGGTCTCGGCCTCGACCGTCGCCGACGCCCGCCTCGCCGATCAGCGCGAGGTAGCGCAGCGCGGCCGGCAGGATCATCGTGCGGGCGATCGTGTCGGCCGTCTCGGCCTCGATGTTGGCGCGGATCGAGTACTGCTCGGCCCAGACCTCGAAGCGCGACTCGAGCTCGGTCTTCGAGAGCACGCTGTACTTCTCGAACGCCGACGACCGTCGAGTCGGCCAGCGACCTCGGGCAGCGCGTCGGGCGTGGTCTTGCAGGTTCTTCAGCCCTCGCGACTCGGCCTCGGCGTGCCACTCCTCGGTGTAGTTGTCGCCCATGAAGCAGACCTGCTTGTTGGCGGAGTAGGTCGCGGCGACGACCTCCTGGACCGCCTGGGCGATGTCCATGCCGCCGTCGATCTTCTGCTCCAGGCCGTCGGCCAGGTCGTCGATCGACTCGGCGACGATCGTGTTCAGCACCGTGTTCGGGAAGCCGAGCGACATGCTCGACCCGAGGGCGCGGAACTCGAACTTGTTGCCCGTGAAGGCGAACGGCGAGGTCCGGTTGCGGTCGCCGCCGTGACGCGGCAGCGGGCGGCAGGACGCTCGGCGCCCAGCTCCATCGTCTCGGCCGGCGTGTTGCCGTCGCCGACCGGACGCGATCGACTCGAACGCCTTCTCCAGCTCGGCGCCGAGGAAGATCGAGATGATCGCCGGCGGCGCCTCGTTCGCTCCGAGGCGGTGGTCCTGGCCGATGTTCGCCACCGAGGCGCGCAGCAGCCCCTGGTGGAGGTTCACCGCCTGGATCACGGCCGCGCAGAAGAACATGAAGCTCACGTTCTCCGCGGGCGTGTCGCCGGGCTCGAGCAGGTTGTGCCCGGTGTCCGTCCCCATCGACCAGTTGTTGTGCTTGCCCGAGCCGTTGACGCCGGCGAAGGGCTTCTCGTGCAGCAGGCAGACGAGGCCGTACTTGCGCGCGACCTTCTGCATGACCTGCATCGTCAGCTGCTGGTGGTCGGAGCCGACGTTCGAGTTCTCGAAGATCGGCGCCAGCTCGTACTGGCCGGGAGCGACCTCGTTGTGGCGCGTCTTGATCGGCACGCCGAGCTTCGCGAGCTCGTTCTCGAAGTCCATGATGCAGGCGAGCACGCGCTCGGGGATCGCCCCGAAGTAGTGGTCGTCCAGCTCATGGCCCTTGGGCGGGTAGGCGCCGAACAGCGTGCGCCCGGTCAGCACCAGGTCGGGGCGGGCGTAGAAGTACTCCTCGTCGATCAGGAAGTACTCCTGCTCGGGGCCGACCGTCGTGAACACCCGCTTGGCCTCCTCGTCGCCGAGCAGCTTCAGCGCGCGGACGGCGGTGTTCGAGAGCGCGTCCATCGAGCGCAGCAGCGGGATCTTGGCGTCGAGCGCCTCACCGGTCCACGAGACGAACGCCGTCGGGATGCAGAGCAGCGCGCCGTTCGGGTTCTCGATGATGAACGCGGGGCTCGTCGGGTCCCACGCGGTGTAGCCGCGGGCCTCGAACGTGTCGCGGACGCCGCCCGTCGGGAACGACGACGCGTCGGGCTCGCCCTGGATCAGCTCCTTGCCGCTGAACCCGGCGAGCCAGTTGCCCTCGCGGTCGGGCTCGAAGAACGAGTCGTGCTTCTCGGCCGTGAGGCCGGTGAGCGGCTGGAAGACGTGGGTGTAGTGGGTCGCGCCTCGCGAGAGGGCCCACTCCTTCATCGCCTCGGCGACCGCGTCGGCCAGCGAGGGGTCGAGGGCCTCGCCGCCGGCGAGGGTCTTCTGAAGCGTCTCGTAGGTGTCCTTGTCGAGCCGCTCCTTCTGGACCTCGGGCGAGAAGACGTCGATGGCCGAACGGGTTGTTCGCGTCCTCGGTCAGGTCGACGGTGCCGATGGCATCCCCGTTGGGGCTCCACGTGGCGGAAGTCACATTCTTCTGACGGGTCTTGAGCATGTTGCGGGCAGCCTCCTAGGCGGTCACGGCGCGTCACGCCGAAATTCGATGTCGCAGAGTACCCAGCGATCGAGCCGAGCGGGAGTTGTCCGCTTGTACAAGACCGCCGCGCCCGCGATTCGACAGGCGGTCGGGCGCGCGAGGGTCGCTTAGCGCCTGCCTGCCGCTTGCGCTTGCGGCGCCTTGCGCGCCGGTGAGCCTCACCGCCTGCGATCAGCACGTCTCGGTCCCGGCGGAGTCCTTGGCGACGACGTCTGAGTCGCCTGGGCGGTTACCTGCTTGCGCCCCTGCAGGAGCTTGCGCGCGCCTGCTTGGTCGGCTTCAGCAGCAGGTCCACCTGGCCGTCGAGGGCCACGCTCGGCTTCGCCGGCGGCGAGCAGGCCGCGACGCCGGACTTCTTGCCTTCTTCTTTCCCTTCTTCTTCGTGCGCGCCTGCATCGTCAGGGTCGCGTCGATCCCGACGGGGCCCGTCGATGTCCAGCGAGATCGGCAGCCCCTGCTTCAGGAACTTGCGGATCGAGCTGCTCCTCGCGGCGGTGAGCTTCACCGTCGCGACCGGTCGTCTTCCTCGTCCCCGCGGTCTGCCGGAACGGGCCGCTGATCTCGTAGACCACGCCGGTGCCGAAGCTCCGCTGGACACCGAAGTACATCCGGTTGCCCGCCGGGTTGAAGACCACGCCGACGGTCTCGTTGCCGACGCCCGCGGCTGTGGACCGCGGGGTCGAGGGTCAGGAACCGCGTCACCTCCTACTCCGGCGTGATCATGCAGATGTCGTTGTCGGCGCCGTCCTCGCAGACGAAGACGTCGCCCGACGGGCGAGACCGTGATGTTGTCGACGCCCGCCAGCGGCGGCCGTTCGGCCGACCGCGTCGTCGTCATAGAGGATCGTCGATCGTGTTGGTCGCCGTGTTCAGCGTCCAGACGCGGCCGTCGCCCTTGGTCGTGAAGTAGACGATCCCCTTGTCGAACCAGAGGCCCTCGCCGCCGTTGAAACGAACGGCTCCCGCCACCTGGTTGCGGGTCGGGTTCGCCGCGCCGCCGTCGGGGTCCGGCACCACTCCCAGGAGACGGCGCCGGGCGCGGCTGCCGACGGCGACCTCCAGCAGTCCCGGCCGAGAGGTCCGGGTAGGTGGTCGGGGTGAAGCGGTAGAGGCACCCGTCTGGGCTCGTCCTCGGTCATGTAGAGCCGCTGGTTGACCGGGTCGACGCAGGCCGCCTCGTGCTGGAAGACGCCCATCGCGGGCCGGCCGACGCCGGCGTTCAGCATCGGTCGGGTCGCACTCGTGGACCTGGCCCGTTCGCGGTGTCCTCCTCGCAGGTGAGCCAGGTGCCCCAGGGGGTCGGGCCCGCCGGCGCAGTTCGGCGTGGTCCCGGCGAGGACCTGGTAGGCCTGCTCGACGGTCCCGTCCGAGCGCGAACTCGACCGCGGAGACGCCGCCGACCGTCGCGGGAACCTCGGAGTTCGCGACCAGGATCCAGCCGCCGTCGGGCGTCCCGCCGGTCAGCGTCGGGAAGGTCGCCTGGCCGTCGGTGAGGTTGTGCCACGTGTACGGCGCGCCGCCCGTGGCTGGGACCATCGTGTTGTTGCGGGCGATCTCGCGAGAGGTGAACCCGCGCGGCAGCGAGATCCCGTTGGCGTCGAATGCGCCGAGCGGCCCGTAGGGACCCGGCCCGACCGAGACCGCCTGGGCCAACGCGCGCTCGAGGAACGACGGCCCGAAGGCGAGCGCCGCCGGCCGCTCCGGCGCCGGCGCGAATGAACGACCGCCGGTTCATCTGGAAGCTCGTGTGACCCACCGCGCATGGACTTTATCCCTGGTTCATGGCCGGTCGCAACGGTTGCCCCAGATGAAGCGCTTCGCCCTCGTCGCCATCCTCACCCTGTCCTCGCTCCTCGCCGGGTTCTCGCTTCAGAGGCGATGGCCGGGGGCTCGAAGCTCCGCGTCGAGGACAACTCCGAGTACGGGAAGATCCTCGTCAACGGGTCCGGCAAGGCGCTCTACCTCTTCACCAAGGAGACCGGGACCGGCCGCCGACTGCTACGGCGACTGCGCCGTCGCCTGGCCTCCCTACCTGACGAGCGGCAAGCCGGTCGCCGGCAAGGGCCTCGACAACAAGCGCATCGGGACGACCCAGCGCACCGACGGGACCCGCCAGGTCACCTACCGCGGCCACCCCCTCTACTTCTACGTGCACGACACGCCCAACCTGATCCTCTGCCAGGACGTGTTCGAGTTCGGCGGCCTCTGGCTGCTGGTCGAACGAGAAGCGGCCGCGCCGTCCGCTAGCGCCGCCTCTCAGCCTCGAAGGCCGAGCATGTCGTCGGCTTGCGCCTTCGGGGCGCCAGCGCTGCGCATAAGATCTCGCCGGGATTGCCAGGGGCCAGAAGCAGTACGGCCAGCGTCGTGTCGATGAACGCGACCGGGATCGAGGCGAGGAAGAAGATCACCGGGCGTCAGCGGACATGAACGCGCCCCAGCGGTATGCCTCGGGCGAGAGCGTGCGTTCTCAGCAGGCCGTCTAGATAGGCCCGGCGCAACAGCACGACCTCCATCCGCTGCACGACGCGCCACCGCGACCGCGTATACGGCGATCGAGAGCGGGTTCTCGAACAGGCTCCCGATCAGGGCCGTCGGGAAGGGAAGGAAGGCGATGAAGGCCAGGTAGATGAGGTTCAGCCTGATGAGGCCGGCGGTCGATGGCCCTGAGGCTCGGCGATGAACTGGTGGTGGGCCAGCCAGTAGCGGCCGATCACCGCGAAGCTGATGAAGAAGCTCGACGAGCGCCGGCTGCAGTTCGTGCAGCGCGTCGGCCAGGTCGCCGACGCTGTCCTTGTCGGAGATGTCCGGGACGTCGATCCCGACGACGAGCAGCGTCATCGCGATCGCGAACAGCCCGTCGCTGAACGCGAGGACGCGGCGAACTCGACGCTGTCGCGGCCGTAGATGAGCGCTTGGGCGCGGCGCTTAGAGCCCGAGGTCCCGGACGACACCGGGCTTCAGGTCTCTTGAAGCAGCACGAAGGCGGGCGAGGTCAGGCCCTCGGGCGTGGCGCGGATGCCGACGTGGGCGCCCTCGGGGACCTCGCCCTGGAGCCCCTCGCCGAGCTCGATCGCCTTCTCCTCGGTCGGCGCACCGACGAGCAGGTACTTGAAGCGGCGCTTGACCGGCAGGCCCTCGCGATTCCAGCTTGCCGGCGAGCTCGCGGGTCGGCCGTGACGGTCGGCATGTCGATGACGACCTCCCAGGGGTGCTCGCCGTCGGCGATTCGGTCGTGCTCCATGCGGTCCGCCCTCGGCCTGGCGCTCGGCTTCGGTCTGCGGGCAGCGGCTCGTCGGCCGGGCGCCACGCCTCCTCGTCGGGATGCCAGCGGGTCAGCTGGACCTCGCCGGCCAGGCCCTCGGACTCCATCAGCTCGCGGACGACGCGCTCGGCCTCGCGGGCGCCCTCCTCGTGCCAGGCGTAGAGGAAGATGTGCGGCGCCGTCGCGGGTGACGATGACCGAGTGCCCGAGGCGCTTGCGGGCCTCGTCGTCGAGGTCGAGCGCGTGCAGGCGCTCGCCGAAGGCGGTGTGCCCGTCGTCGTTCGCCGTCGAGGTCGAGGGCGACCTCGACGCGCCACTCGTCGCGGTCGCGCGCCTCTATCTGTTCTTCGTCGGCCATTGCGTCGGAACTCTATCCGCCGTCAAAGGTCCAGCTCCATCGCCCTTCGGGCCCAGGTTGTGGACCGGGGTCGGGCCGATCGCGCTCTCGCAGCCCCACGAGTCGTGGATGTGGCCGCAGACGGCGACGCTGCGGCCTGCGCTCTTCGATCGCGCGGCCGCGATCGCCGGGCTGCCGAGCTCGGTGCCCGAGCCGTCGCGGTCGCAGTGGCCCCGCGGCGGGGAGTGGAGGACCAGCACGGCGCCCTCGGGGCAGCCCGCGAGCTTCTCGGCCGCCGCGTCGTCGTCGAGGTCGAAGCTCCAGTCCCACGGCGTGGTCGGGATCCCGGCGCCGAGGCCGAAGAACGTGACGCCGTCGAGCTCGGCCGAGCCGCCGTGAAGGACGGTCGCGGCTCCCACGCCCTTGCTGCCTCGCGCAGGGCGTCCTCGGTCTCGTTGTTGCCCGGGACCAGGAAGGTCGGCGTCTCGATCGCGGCCAGGGCGCCGATCGCATCGTCGAGGCCCTCGTGGACCGAGGCGAAGTCGCCGGCGCCGATCACGACGTCGAAGTCCCCCGAGCGCTCGACCAGGCTCGCGGCCGCGTCGAGGTCCACGTGCAGGTCGCTGAAGGCGAGGGCTCTCATCGGGGCTCATTCGAATCGACCTCGAACATCACCTCGTCCTCATAGCACCAGCACCAGCTCTCGCGGGCTCGGCTGAGCGGATGACGGGTGGTCCTCGCGGCGGCGTGCGCGCTCGCGTGGCGTTGGGGCGAGGAGTCACAGCAGCCGACGTGGCCGCAGCTCAGGCAGAGCCGCAGGTGGACCCACTGCGTCCCGTCGTGCATGCACTCCTCGCATCCCTCGACCGTGTCGGGAGGGGTGACGGTGATCTGGTCGAGGTGGGTGCAGTGGCCGCCATCCATCGAAGCTAACAAGCGGAATACTCCCGCCATGCGCCACAACCCCAAGTACGAGGTCAAGGACGAGGGGGTCGTGAGGCGCCTGATCGCCGAGCACCCCTGGGCCACGATCGTCAGCCACCACGACGGCGAGATGGTGGCGTCCCACTATCCGATCCTCCTCGACGAGTCGGCCGAGGAGCTGACGATCCTCACCCACGTCGGGCGGCCCGACGAGAAGCTGCACGACCTCGGGTCGAGCGAGGTCGTCGTCATCGTCGCCGGCCCGCACGGCTACATCTCGCCGAGCTGGTACACGGACGAGGTCGCCCCGGTGCCGACCTGGAACTTCAGCGTCGCCCACTGCTACGGAACGCCCGAGATCCTCGAGCCCGACGAGAACCTCCGGGTGCTCACCCGCCTCGTCGAGCACTTCGAGCAGCACGTCGAGACCCCGTACCGCCTGGACCAGGAGGTCGGGGCCCGGATCTCCAAGGGCACCGTCGGCATCCGCATCCCGATCGACCGCTTCGTCTGCAAGGTCAAGATGAGCCAGGGCCAGGACGACCGGACGAAGGACCAGGTGCTCGAGGCGCTGCGCGGGTCCGGGTCCCTACGGCAACGCCGAGCTGGCCGACGAGATGGAGCGCGCACTCACCGAGGGCAACGCCGCCGGGCCTGACTGGGCCGCTCCAGCTGCCGCCATCAGGCGCCGGGCCACCGCCTCGGTCTCCTCGATCCACGTCGGCCTCGACCAGGTCGTGCGCGGCGGACATCTCGGCGATCAGCGCTTCGGCGAGCTCGTCGGGATCGACCGGCGCGGCCGAGCTCGGCGGCGGCGCTGCCCGTCGTCTCGGGCGACCACTCCAGGTCGAGCGCCTCGTAGACCGGGACGAGCACCCCGCGGATGTCCTCGTCTCCCGAGGCGACCACGACGCCGCCGACGTGGGCTCCGCCGCTGATCATCCGCTGGCCGATCCCCGCGAGCTTCCTGCGCCCGCGCGCGTTGACGCTGTAGGCGCCGGGGCAGTACTCGCCGGGGACCTCGCCGACCCGCGGGTCGTCGACGCCGATCCGCGAGAGGGCGTCGCGCACCGAGCCCGGCCATCTCGCGGAAGCGCTCGTAGGTGCGCCGCGGCGGCTCGGGGTCGGGGTAGGCGCGGGTGACGGCGATCGTCCCCTCGTGGAAGACGGCCGCCCGCCCGCCGGCCAGGCGCTCGACGGCGGCGAAGCCGTTGTCGATCGCGGCCCTGCGCGGGCGCGCTCGTAGCCGGGAGCGGCGACGTCCTGGCGCCCGAAGGCGACCTCGCGGCCGGGGCGGTGGATCCGCATCGTCGGCGGCAGCTCGCCCGCGGCGACCCGCATCAGGATCGCCCGCGAGACGGCGGTCCCGAACTCGGGCCGGTCCGGGATAGGAGCGGCGGATCAGGTTGATCGGCTAGCGTCCATCTGTTCCTCCAGTCTGACCGCCCGCGCTTCGTACTCCCGCTGTGGACCGGGAGCTTCTATCGTCAGGCAGCCTTCGGCGAGCGCACGGCGAGCGACCGCGCCGAGCCGCGAGTCGAACGGGCACGCTCCGACGCGTGCGCCGAACCGCCGGCGGGTCGCCGGCTCGGCGCTGGTCGTCGCCGCCGTGGGCTGCGGCGGCTGCGCGGGCGCAGCGGCGCTCGCGACGGGGTTCCCGAGCTCGAGTCCGAGCAGCGAGTCCGTGAAGCCGAGCGGGCTCGCGAAGCACGCGCGGCGCCCTCGAGGAGTGCCGAGCAGCAAGCGGGTCCGCGTCGCGATGAACGCGCCGACGTGATCCTCGGGTCAAGCGCAAGCGTCCTCGAGTCGATCGCCGAATGCGAATCGGGCGGCAGGCCCGACGCGCGCTCCTCCGACGGGACCTACCGCGGCAAGTACCAGTTCGACAAGGGGACGTGGGCGGGCCATGGGCGGCAAGGGCGACCCGGCGAAGGCGCCGGAGCTGGAGCAGGACTACCGCGCCGCCGCGCTCTACAAGGCCGCGGGCTCCAGCCCCTGGCCGATCTGCGGCTAGGGTCACGGCCGCACTTCAGCGGCTCAGCATCGCGGTCGGCGCAGTGCCGCGTCGCGTCCGGGCTCGTCGGCCGTCGCAGCAGCGCGTCGCGGAGCGCCTCCTCCTCGGCGTCGAAGAGGTGGCCGAAGTTCGGTCTCGCGGTCGGCGAGGATCCGGCGCTTCGTCTCGGTCACGGCCGAGCGCGGGCCCGGCGGCGATCCTGCCCGGCCAGCTCCAGCGCGCGGGGCATCAGCTCGTCGGCCGGGTGGACCGCGCTGACGATGCCGAGCTCGAGCGCGCCGGCGGCGTCGAGGATGCGGCCGGTCAGCGCCAGCTCGGTCGCGATCGCGGCGGGCAGGGCCATGCGCGCGGCGGCGTAGCTGGGCGGGATCCCGCGCGGGCGCTCGGGGAAGCCGAAGCTGGCGTCCTCGGAGGCGATCCGCATGTCGCGAGAAGCAGGGCGAGGGCGAAGCCGCCGGCGAGCGCCGGGCCGTTGACGGCGGCGACGACGGGGTGGGGGCAGCGCGCGACGGCGCTGAAGCAGGCGACGCTGGTCTCGACGAGCCGCTCGCGGTGGGCGCGGTCGCCGCCGAACTGCGTCACGTCGATCCCCGAGCAGAACGCGGGCGGCGGCGCCGGTCAGGACGATCGCGCCGACCTCGGCGTCCTCGCCGAGCGCGCCGAAGGACTCGGCGATCTCGACCCGCAGGTCGATCGAGAGCGCGTTCCGCTTCTCGGGCCGCTGGAGCGTCACGACCGCCACGTCGTCGTGGCGCTCGAGTGAGAGCAGGCCGGCCATCGGCCCATCTATCGCCCGCACCGGGTGATTACCCTCGGACCGGTGAAGTCCCACACCGAGTACATGACCTTCGAGACCGACGAGCGGCGCGAGTTCGTCCGCATCACCGACGACGTCCAGCCCGCCGTCGACGAGTCGGGCGTCGCCGAGGGGATGGTGCTCGTCTCGGCGATGCACATCACCGCCGGCGTCTGGGTCAACGACGACGAGCCGGGGATCCAGGCCGACACGCTCGAGTGGCTCGACAAGATCGCGCCGCCGTCGCTGGAAGGAGCCGTCCAACGACGTCGCGCGCGAGCTGCTGCCCGAGGGCGGCGACTACCGCCACCACCGCGGCGGCGAGGACAACGGCGACGCCCACCTGAAGAACCTGCTGGTCCACCAGCAGGTGGTGCTGCCGATCACCGAGGGCAAGCTCGACCTCGGGCCCGTGGCAGGCCGTCTTCTACTGCGAGTTCGACGGCCGCCGGCCGAAGCGGCTGGTGATCAAGGTCATTGGCGATTAGCCGGAGCTCACGACGAGCGCGGGCGGGGCGTCGGCCCGCTGCTGGTCCTCGGCGCGATCCTCTCGGTCCAGCTCGGGGCGGCCGCCGCGACGACCCTGTTCGACGAGGTCGGCCCGGCCGGGACCGTCTTCTACCGGCTGCTGTTCGCGGCGATCGTCCTGCTCGCGATCTGGCGGCCGCGGCCGCTCGGATGTCTCGCGACCGCCGAGCGCTGGGGCTCGCGGTCGCTCTTCGGCGTCTCGCTGGCCGCGATGAACTTCAGCTTCTACGCAGTCGCTGGACCGGATCCCGCTGGGCATCGCGGTGACCCTCGAGTTCGTCGGGCCGCTCGGCGGTCGCGCTCTGGTCGCCTCGCGGCGCCGGCTCGACCTGCTCTGGGTCGCGCTGGCCGCGGCCGGGGTCCTGCTGCTGGCCGGCCCGGCCGGCTCGTCGCCCGACGCGCTCGGGATCGCGCTCGCGCTCGTCGCCGGGGCCTTCTGGGGCGCCTACATCCTGATCAGCGCCCGCGTGGGCCAGGCGTTCGAGGGCGGCCAGGGGCTGGCGATCGCGATGGCCGTCGGCGCGCGCGCTGATGGTCGCGCCCGGCGTCGCCGTCGGGGGCGAGCGACGCTGCTCGACCCGGAGGTGCTCGGCGTCGGCTTCGCGGTGGCGATGCTGAGCTCGCTGATCCCCTACTCGCTCGAGCTCGAGGCGCTGCGGCGGCTTCCGGTCGGGGTCTTCGGCGTGCTGATGAGCCTCGAGCCCGGCGGTCGCGGCGCTCGTCGGGCTGGTCGCGCTCGAGCCAGGGGCTCGCCGCGGCCGAGGCGGCCGGGATCGCGCTGGTGATGGCCGCGAGCGTCGGGGCGCTCAGGCAGCCCGGCGCTGCTGCGCAGCCGGAGGCGTGACCGCCGACCCGGAGCTCGGCGCAGGCGCCGCCGCATCGGCTCTCTCGGCGCCGGTCCGCTCGAGCAGCGAGGGCATGTGCTCGTCGAGCTGAGCCCGTAGGCACGCTCGCGCACGAGCACTCGGGGACTGCCAGATCCGGTGTTCTGGCAGACGCTCATCCGCTCTCCTCCTGAGGGCTCACGACGCGCGGCAAAGGTAATCGCGGGCCCGGCGGCAAACCGCGCGAAACGGTCCGGTCACGAACCGTCTCGCCGCTGCTGGGATGATCCGGCCATGGCCGAAGAGCAAGCCGAAGGAGACGAGCAGCGACAGGCCGACCCGCCGCCGAGGGCCCGGACGCCCGAAGCGCGACGCCGGCCGAGGCGGTCGCCGAGGCCAACGTCCACGCCCCGACGCGCGGCAACCGCAAGCTCGAGAAGTTCCTCGAGGCCGTCAACGCCGACGAGCGCGTGGGCGCGTGGTGGTACATGGCCCAGGTCAACTCGCAGCGGCTCGAGATGTCGGACCACTCCTGGGTCCACGTCCAGGTGGTGCTCAACATCGCGCTGCGGCTGATGCGCCTGCTGGCCAAGGGCGGGATCGAGCCGGCGATGGTCGCCGACCACGGGATGAAGCAGCGCGACGCCGAGGTCGTGGTCGCCGGCGGGCGCGCTGCTGCACGACGCGGGCATGTCGATCCACCGCGCCGACCACGAGGCCTTCAGCCTGTTCCTGGTCGCCGACCGCGCTCGACTCGCTGCTGGACGGGATCTACGAGGAGCCCGAGCGCTCGGTGGTCATCGCCGAGATCCTCCACTGCATCATCGGCCACCGCCGCCGCGGCGAGCCCTACACGGTCGAGGGCGGGGTGGTCCGCGTCGCCGACGCGCTCGACATGGCCCAGGGCCGCTCGCGCATCCCGATCGAGGGCGGCCAGTACGGCATCCACGCCCTCTCGGCGGCCGCCATCGACGAGGTCGCGCATCGAGGCCGGCGACGAGCGCCCGGTCAAGATCGAGATCGAGATGAACAACTCCGCCGGCATCTTCCAGGTCGACGACCTGCTCGCGACGAAGATCCGCGGCACCCCGCTGGAGGGCCACGTCGAGGTGATCGCCGAGGTCGCGGGCGAGACCGAGAAGCGCCTGCTGCCCTCGTTCCGGATCTGACGGCGTTTTCGCGTGTTTCGGGTGTGAGAGCGATGGGGATATCCCCCAAGGGAGGCTCGATCGGATGCCCGGACGTAAGACCAAGGCACTCATTGCGACCCTGACGGCGTGCGGCGCCCTGGCCGGCGCGGCGCCCGCCTCGGCGTCGATCACGATCGGACCGAGCCTCGAGGGGCTGACGCCCAGCCGGGTCGGTAGCGGCAGCTGACGTCGGGACGCTGACGCTGACCAACCTCGCTCTTGGGTCGGCACCCGCGCCGGGCGGCTTCGTCTCGCCGGTGAACGGGACCGTCACGGCGTATCGGATGAAGGTGGGTGCTGAGACAACCTCGATCAACCTCAGGGTGCTCAGGCCGATCGGCTCCCCTCTGACGGCGCCCGGGACCCAGTTCCAAGCCGTCGGCACGGACGGGGCGCAGCAGGCTCCGCCCCCGAACTCGACTACGACCTGGCCGACCAACATGCCGATCGCCGCGGGCGATCTGGTCGGTATCTACTGCTGCCCGTCGTTCGGGTCGCCGCCGATCGAGAACTCGATTCCCGGCAGCGTGCTCGCCGAGGTGCCCGGTGCATCCGTCGCGAGATGGGGCGATTTCTGGCAGCCGGGACCCCAGGATGGGGGTCCGGCGCTCGCAACCGCTCCACAACCCGGCGTCATGCTCATGCTCCAAGCCGTAATCGAGCCCGAGAATTCCTTCAAAGTCCTCGAGGCTCAGGTCAAGAAGCGCAACAAGGCCACGGTCGTCGTGTCGGTGCCGAACAGGGGAACGGTCGCGGTCGCGGGCCGCACCGTTCGGCCCGTGTCCAAGAACGTGCGATCCGCGGGCAAGGCGAGCTGAGCCTCCGGCTCACCAAGCGTGCCAGAGCGAAGGCGGAGCGCAACGGGAAGATCACGTTCAGGGTCCCAATCGCCTTCCAGCCTGTCTTCGGCTCGACCACCACCCAGTCCACCAAGAGGCTCGTCTTCAAGCCTTGAGCGCCAAGGCGCTCGTCGCAACCCTCGCCGCCTGCGGTGCATTGGCCTTCGCGGCGCCCGCTTCTGCAACGGTCACGATCGGGCCGAACCTCGAGGGGCTGGCGCCGGCAGCGGACCCGCCGCTGATCTGTCAGCAGTACTGCACGTACGCGAATCTCGGCGTCGGGGCTGCCCCCGCGCCGGGCGGCTTCGTCTCCCCGGTCACCGGGACCATCACCGCGTTCCGCATCAAGATCGGTGCAGAAAGAGGCGGCGGGGTGGTCTTCCAGGTGATCAGGCCGGTGACCTCATCGATCACGGGGCCCAATGCCAGGTTCGAGACCGGCGGGCCGAGCGCGGCCTACTACCCGGCCGCGAACTCGATCACCACCTATCCGATCCTCAACCAGCCGATCCGGGCCGGGGACTTGATCGGAGTGACGTACTACTCGTATGACCCGGTGAGCGTCCTGGCCCAGAATCCCGGTGCGCTACTCGCAAGGTGGGACACCGACGCAGGACAGCCCCTCCCCGGAATGGCTCCGGCGAGGGCCACCGAGGTTCCCAGCCGCACCCTGATGCTCCAGGCCGACATAGTGCCCGAGGATTCCATCAGGGGCATCAACGCGCGCATCGTGAAGCGGAGGAAGTTGAGGGTCGAGGTGGCGGTGCCGAACCGGGGGACCGTCGCCATCGGCTCCGCGGGCCGGTCCCTGCGTCCCGTGTCGAAGAACGTGGGATCGTCAGGCAAGGTGACGCTGAAGGTCCGCTTCACCAAGCGCGCGCTTGCGAGGGCGTCACGCAACGGGAAGATCGGGTTCCGGGTCCCGGTCGCATACCAGCCGATCTTCGGATCGACGACCACTCAGAAGACCGAAAAGCTGTTCCTGAAGGGCTAGACGCCCGCGCCCTCGCCGCCGCGGCCCTCGCCGGAGGCGAAGCGGCCGGCGCCCTCGACTCCGGTCGGGGTCGTCTCCGAGCCGTACTTCGCCTCGAGGGCGAGGCCGTCGGCGAGCGGGAGGCCCATGCCCTCGATCGCCGAGCGGCGGTCGGCGAGCATCGTGTCCTGGGGGAAGGCGGCCAGGCCCTCGGCCATCTCGAGGGCGCGCTCGAGGTGCTTGCCGGGCGCGACCACCTCGGTCAGCAGGCCCATTCCGAGGGCCTCGTCGGCGTCGACGATGCGGCCGCTCAGGATCAGGTCGAGGCCGCGGCCCATGCCCGACGATGCGGGGCAGGCGCTGGGTGCCGCCGTCGATCAGCGGGACTCCCCAGCGGCGCTCGGGGAAGCCGAGCTTGGCGGTCTCGGTGCCGATCCGAAGGTCGCACCAGAGGGCGAGCTCGAGGCCGCCGGCAAGGGCCCAGCCGGAGATCGCGGCGATCGCCGGCTTCGACGGGGTGAGGCGGGTGAAGCCGAGCGGCCCGTCGGGGCGGTCGGCGAGCCACTGCTTCGCGACCTCGGGGTCGCTCGCGGCCTCGGACAGGGACTTCAGGTCGGCTCCGGCGCAGAAGGCCTCGTCGCCCGACGCCGGTCAGGACCAGCACGCGCGCCTCGTCGTCGGCCTCGAACGAGCGGAAGCCGTCGAGCAGCAGGTCGGCCGTCTCGGGGTCGACCGCGTTGCGGCGCTCGGGCCGGTCGATCGTCAGCACCGCCGCGGCGCCGACGCGCTCGTAGCTGACCTTCGTCGGCCATCACGGCCCTGGGCGGGCAGCGGGAGACGCTCGGCCACTGCTTCAGCAGCGGCAGCGGGTCGACCGCCTTGGTCTCGGCGGTGAGGGTCTGGCGGCCGTTCCGGACCTCGAAGTGGAGGTGGGGGCCGTCGCAGGAGCCGGTGCAGCCGACCTGGCCGATCGGCTGGCCGGCCTCGACGTGTCGCCCTTCTTGACGAGCGCCGGCTTCAGCATGTGGAGGTAGACGTAGCTGCGGCCGTCGAGCTGGCTGTAGATGACGACGTAGTTGCCGCGGCCGCCCGGAGTACTGCCCGTCCTCGGGCGCCCCGTCGACGACGACGCCGTCGCGGACCGAGACCAGCGGCGTGCCGGGCTTGGCGAAGACGTCCTGGCCCTCGTGGCGTGCGCCCGCTCCGCGGCGCGCCGAACTTGGCGAGCTGCTCGCCGTAGCCGATCTCGTCGCCGACGACCGGGTGGTAGGGGCCCTTGCTGAGCCCGACCGGCGTGCCGGCGTCGAGCAGGGCGAGCGCGGCCGGCGTCGACGCCGGAATCGGCCGGCTCGCCGGCTCGAGTCGTCGCCGAGTCCCGGCACCGGCAGGCCGAGCGCCGAGCCCGCCAGCGCGGCGACCGCGGCGACGACCAGCAGCGCGGCGCCCACCTTCGCGGTCGGCCGGCGGAGGCTGACGTGCGCGGGCTTGTGGGACAGCCCGGGGGCGGCCGGCTCGCGGGCTGGGCTTGCCGGCGGGCTGCAGGTTCAGGTCGGAGAGCTTCAGCCGCTCGGAGGGCTTCAGCTTGGCCGCGGCCTTGGGCGGCTGGTGGCCGACGGCTGTCGCCGCCGGCTGACGGCTGGCGCCGCCGCGGCCTGCGCGCGCTCCGCCCGCTCGCGCTCGGCGCGCTCGGCGTGCTCGGCGGCGATCCGCTCGCGCTCGGCCTGGAGCTCCGGCGTCGCGGCGCTCGCGCTCGGCCTGCTTGGCGCGCTTGCGCTCCGCGCGCTCGGACGCTCGGCGCGCTCGCGCTCTCTCGCGCAGGCGCTCGCGCTCGGCGTGGGCTCGCTCCGCCTTCTCGGCCTCGGCCTCGCGGGCAGCTCTCCCGCTGGGCCCTCAGTCCTCCTCGCGGCCGAGCCGCTCGCGCTCGGCTGCGCTCGGCCTCCTCGGCGGCGCGGCGCTCGCGCTCGGCGCGCTCGCGGCTCGCGCGCCTCCTGCTTCTCGCGGGCCTGGGCCTCGGCGCGCTCGCGCGTCGCGCGCTCCTTCGCCTCGCGCTCGCGGCGCTTGCGCTCGGCCTTCTCGGCCTTCTTCGCGTCGCGCCGGGCGCGGCGGTCGTCGTAGTGGTCGGGCCCGGGATCGAACGGAGCCGCGCCCGAGTCGATGTCGAGGTCGTGGTCGCGGTGCCCGCGGCGCAGGTAGCCGGTCTCGGGGCCGGGGTCGAAGGAGTCGGGGTGCTCGGCGCGCTCGGCCTCGGCAGGGTCGACGGTCGTGCTGCGGTCATCCCCTGCGGGATTCATCGGAGCGATCAGCCTCCGGCTCAGCCGCCGAGGCGGTCCAGGTCCTGCTTGCGGCGCTCCTTGCGGCTGTCGAGCCGGTCTGGATCAGCGACAGCACGATCACCAGCACGGTGAAGAACGCCATCACGCCGAAGGCGAACAGCGTGATCACCATGTCGTCGGTGCGGCCGTAGAGGCCCTCGCCGTCCGCGGCCATCGCCGGCGAGGCGAGGGCCAGCGAGCGCGAACGAGCGCCGAGACCGAATGGCGGCTGAGGAGGCGCCCGGGCATCGAGTGGCAATCTAGCGCACCGGCCGGGCCCCGACGCATGAGGATGCCGTCTGCCAGGCCGCCGCATGTCGATCTCGAAGCCATCCTCCTGGGGATCGTCCAGGGGCTGACCGAGTTCCTGCCGATCTCCTCGTCGGGCCACCTGATCCTCGTCCCCTGGCTCCAGGACTACACGTTCCTGCAGGAGAACGAGGCGTTCAACAAGACCTTCGACGTCGCGCTGCACGCGGGCACGCTCGCGCGCCGTGATCACCTACTTCCGCTCCGACCTGGGACGCATGGCACGGGCTGGTTCTGCGACGCTCGGACGCCGCGCGATCGAGACCGTCGACGAGCGGCTCGGCCTGGGCGGTCGTCGTCGGCACGATCCCGGCCGTGATCGTCGGCGGCCTGGGCGAGGACTGGATCGACGAGCAACCTCGGCGAGCCGTGGATGATCGCGATCCTCGCTGATCGTCTTCGGCCTGCTGCTCGGGGTCGCCGACCGCCGCCCGCAGCGACGACGAGATCGAGAGCCTCACGGTGACGCGACGGCCTGATCCTCGGCGTCGCCCAGTCGATGGCGCTCGCGCCGGGCACCTCGCGGTCCGGCATCACGATCACCGCCGGCCGCTTCATCGGGACTCGACCGCGACGGCGCCGCGCGCTTCGCCTTCCTGCTGCTCGTCCCGGCGGTCGCCGGCGCGACTGCTGGTCAAGGCTTACGGCGCGATCACCGACGGCCTTCCCGACGGCGTCATCGGCCCGATGATCGCGGGGATCGATCGCCTCGGCGATCTCGGGCTACGCTGGCGATCGCCGGCCTGCTCCGCTCGTGCGCACCCACAGCTACGACGGCTTCGTCGTCTACCGGGTGCTGGTCGGCGTCGGCGTGCTGCTGCTGATCGCGACCGGCGTCTACGAAGCGACCTTCTAGGTCTCGATTCGCAGCAGCTCGTCCTCGTCGAGCTCCTGCTCGACCTGGAGCGTCGAGTGCTCGACCCCGAAGCGCTCCTCGAGCAGGCAGGCCGCCCTGAAGCGGACCTGCGCGGCGGTCGCCGTCGCGGCGCGACGATCATGTGGGCCGAGACCGCCGGCATCCCCGTCGTCACCTCCCAGACGTGGAGGTCGTGGACCTCGACCACTCCGTCCTCGCCGGCGAGCGCCTGCCCGATCCCCTCGGGGTCGAGGCCCTGCGGGCGCGGCCTCCATGAAGACGCGGCCGGAGTCGCGCAGCAGCCCGTAGCTGGCCCAGAGCATCGTCGCCGCGACCATCAGCGAGGCGATCCCGTCGGCGCGCTCGAAGCCGGTCGGTCAGGATCAGCGCGCCGGCGATCGCGGTCGCGACGAAGGCGAACAGGTCGGTGAGGATGTGCTGGTAGGCGCCCTCGACGTTGAGGCTCCGCCGCTCGGCGCTCGCGATCAGCCGCAGCGCCAGCAGGTTCACCGGGATGCCGATCAGCGCGACGATCAGCACCAGCGCCCCCTCGACCTCGGGCGGGTCGATCAGGCGCCGGATGCCCTCGAAGACGATGAACGCGCCGAGCAGCAGCAGGGTGACGCCGTTGACCGCGGCCGAGAGGATCTCGGCGCGCCGCAGCCCGTAGGTGAAGCTGCCGCGCGCCGGGCCGCTGCGCCAGCCGCAGCGCGACCAGCGCCAGCGCGATCGCGATCGCGTCGGTGAGCATGTGGGCGGCGTCCGAGAGCAGGGCCAGCGAGTGGGCGACGATCCCGGCCACGACCTCGCCGGCCATGAAGGCGACGATCAGCGCGAGGGCGAGTGCCAGCTTGCGCGAGTCGGCGTCGGCCGAGATCGCGTGGGAGTGCGAGTGCCGCCGTGCCCGGGACCCTCGGTGCGTGCGCTCGTGCGCCATGCCCTGATTATGGACGCAGCGCACCCCGGCTTTCGGCCGGAGGTGCGCGGTGCTTCAGAGAGATGCGCGCGGCGCGGGGCAGGGCTCGGGCCGCGCGCGCTGACGAGAGAGGAATCTCGTGTCAGCTGCGATCCTCGGCTGCGTACCCGGAGCCCGTGTGAAAATTGCGATACCGGTGGCCGAACGCCCGCAAATAGCCTGGAATCAGGCTTGTGAAAATCCGGTGAACGGCGCCGGAAATCGCAGCTTCGACGGCGGGCCGCGGCCCTATAGTCAGCGCCGCAGCAACCCCACGATGACCGTGCAATCCGGCACCATCCGGCTGGCGGTGATCGACACCGACAGCGCCTTCACCACCGTCCTGGGCAAGCGCCTCGAGGCCGCCGGCTGGGAGGCGCGCTTCAGCCCGGGCCCGATCCCGCTCGACGAAATCGTCTCGATGAAGCTGAACGTCGTCGATCCTCGATCCCGCCGTCGCTCGGCCCCGACGGCGCCGAGTACCTCGAGAAGCTCTGCGGCTCGGTCCCCGGGCTCGGCGTGATCGTCTGCACCGCGACCTCGACCGTCGCCCAGCGCGTCCGCGGCCTGCGGCTCGGGCGCCGACGACTGGATCACCAAGCCCTGCCACCCCGAGGAGGTCCTGGCCCGGGTCGAGGCCGTCGCCCGCCGGCGCAAGCGCGCCTTCGTCCGCACCGAGGACGGCCCGATGGTCTCCGGCGAGCTCGAGATCCGCGCGCGACCAGTTCCAGGCCTTCATCGGCGGCGAGAGCCTCGGCCTCACCCGCCGCGAGTTCGAGCTGCTCCACGTGCTCGCCCAGGAGGAGGGGATGGTCGTCGAGCGCGACCGCCTCTACGAGCGGGTCTGGGGCTACGCGATGGCCCACGGCGACCGCTCGGTCGACGTCTTCATCCGCAAGCTCCGCCGCAAGCTCCAGCGCCGCTCGCAGGCCTGGAGCTACATCCACACCCACTTCGGGATCGGCTACCGCTTCGAGCCCGTCGCCGAGGGCGAGCCGGAGCCTGTCACGAGCCGGATTCGACCGCGACGTTCACACCGGTTCACGAGACGTTCACCGGCCGTAACCAGTTTCGCCGCGGACGGCGAAGCTCGCCGCCGGTGGAGTTCGGGAAGCTCGAAATTCGGCCTGACGACCGCGTCGCCCTGGCGGACGGCTGCGCGCTGACGCTGACCGTCCGCGAGCTCGAGCTGCTCACCGCGCTCGCGCAGAACCCGAACCGCGTGATGACGCGCGAGGAGCTCTGCAGCGCGTGTGGCACCGCGGCTTCGATCCGCGGCGACCGCTCGGTCGACGTCTACGTCGGCCGGCTGCGCTCGAAGCTCGCGCCGGGCGCTCCCCGGGCACGCGCTTCATCCACACCCACACCGGCCTCGGCTACCGCTTCTCGGCCGGCGCCTGAGCGCCCTGCCTGCGGCGCCGTTCACATCCTTTTCACAACGCGGCCACAGCCGCGTAACAAGATCGCTGCCACCCGCTGCGAGCCTGCGACGTCAATGCCAACTGAAACAAGGGAGAAATCGAATGTCAAGGAAGTGGTGGCTCGTCGCTGGCCGCCTGCGGCGTCCTCGCTCTCAGCGTCGCGGCCTGCGGCGACGACGACGACGACGGCGGCAGCAGCGGCAGCGGAGGCGGAGACCTCTCCGGCACGATCAACATCGACGGCTCGAGCACGGTCTTCCCGTTCACGCAGCGCGCGGCGGAGCTCTTCAACGAGGAGAACTCCGACGTCAGCATCAACGTCGGCCAGTCCGGCACCGGCGGCGGCTTCGAGAAGTTCTGCGCCGGCGAGACCGACATCTCCGACGCCTCGCGTCCGATCGAGGAAGAGGAGATCGCGCTCTGCGAGAAGAACGGCATCGCCTACGAGGAGCTGCAGGTCGCGTCCGACGGCATCGCCGTCGTGACCAACCCGGCACTCGAGGTCAGCTGCCTGTCGCACCGAGCAGCTCAAGCAGCTCTGGAACAAGGGCTCGACGGTCGCGAACCTGAGCGAGCTCGGCAACGACGCCGACATCGGGCGAGGCTCTGCCCGACGCGGAGCTGAGCCTGGCCGGTCCCGGTACCGACTCCGGCACGTTCGACTTCTTCACCGAGACGATCAACGGTGAGGAGGGCGTCAGCCGCGAGGACTACCAGCCGTCCGAGGACGACAACGTGATCGTCCAGACGGTGTCCGGCGACGAGGGCGGACTCGGCTACTTCGGGTTCTCCTACTACGAGCAGAACGCGGACGCGCTGAACCTGGTCTCGGTCGACGCCGGCGAGGGCTGTGTCGCCCCGAGCGTCGAGACGATCCAGGACGAGTCCTACGTCCTGTCTCGCCCGCTGTTCATGTACCCGAGCGACGCGGCGGCCCAGAAGCCCGAGGTCGCTCGCGTTCCTCCAGTACATCGAGGACAACTACGAGACGATCGCAACGGACGCGCTGATCGTCCCGATGCCCGCCGAGGCGGCCGAGGAGAGCGCGACCAAGCTGGACGCGATCTCCGGCGGCGGCTCCGGAGCGGCACGGAGACGCAGTAGTTGGAATCGGCATCTCACCCGGTTGCCGGCGCGACGCCGAGGGTCAGGCCCCTCGGCGTCCGCCGGCCCCGCCGGGGCGAAGAGGCGATTCGAATCGGCCTCTTCGCCGCGGCGGCGATCTCGGTCCTGACGACGATCGGGATCCTCTACGCGCTGCTCAGCGAGACGATCAAGTTCTTCGGCGACGTCGGGATCACCAGGTTCATCACCGACGGCGAGTGGACGCCCACTGTTCGCCGACCCGCAGTACGGCGTCTGGCCCCTGATCAACGGCACCCTGCTGATCACCGGCGATCGCGATCGTGGTCGCCGTCCCGCTCGGCATCGGCTCGGCGATCTACCTCTCCGAGTACGCGAGCCCGCGCGTCCGGAAGATCGTCAAGCCGATCCTCGAGGTCCTGGTCGGGGTCCCGACCGTCGTGTTCGGCTTCTTCGCCCTCAACTACGTCACCCCGGTGATCCTGCAGGACACCTTCGTCCTCGGCGCCTCGACCCAGAACGCCCTCGCCGCGGGCCTCGTCGTCGGCGTGATGATCCTGCCGACGATCGCCTCGATCTCCGAGGACGCGATGGCGGCCGTGCCGCAGGGCCTGCGCGAGGGCGCCTACGGCCTCGGCGCCTCGCGGATGCAGGTCGCGCTCCGCGTCGTCGTCCCAGCCGCCCTCTCGGGCATCGTCGCCGCGATCGTCCTCGGCGTCTCGCGGGCGATCGGCGAGACGATGATCGTCCTGATCGCCGCCGGCCTGCAGCCGAACAAGGGCGTCAACCTGCTCGAGGGCTTCGAGACGATGACCACCTTCATCGCCGCCACCGGCCAGGGCGACATCCCGACCGGCTCGACCGAGTACCTGACGATCTTCGCGGTCGGCACGATCCTCTTCGTCCTGACCCTCGCGATGAACATGATCGCGATCC
The DNA here is from genome assembly GCA_963839875.1 of uncultured Solirubrobacterales bacterium. Classification (GTDB taxonomy): domain Bacteria; phylum Actinomycetota; class Thermoleophilia; order Solirubrobacterales; family 70-9; genus CAVUAT01. The sequence continues at coordinate 6,407 of CAWIWP010000004.1, read as the reverse complement.
GCTTCGTCCGCAAGTACAGGCAGGTCTACGACTGATGGCCGGCGTGGGCATGTCACCCGAGGTGGCCGCCAGCGAGATCCGCGAGACGGGCATCCAGGCCCCGTCGCGCGAGCGCAAGTTCCGGGAGGTCGCCTTCAAGTTCACGATCCTCGCCTGCCTGTCGGCGGGCCTGATCGTCCTCGCGGTGATCCTCTACGACATCGCCTTCCGGCAGGACGGCCTCTCGACCGTCTTCCAGGCCGGCTTCTTCACCGAGAACGCCTCGTCCGTCGCCCGCGACTCCGGCATCCAGCCGGCCCTGATCGGGACGCTCTGGCTGATGGCCGTCTGCATCCTCTTCATCGTCCCGATCGGCGTCGCGACCGCGGTCTACCTCGAGGAGTACGCGGACCGCACGCGCTGGTGCAACCGCTTCATCGAGCTGAACATCCAGAACCTGGCCGGGGTTCCCTCGATCATCTACGGGATCCTCGGGCTGGCGTTCCTGGTCCGCGGCCCGCTCTCGCTCGGCCGCGTCGTGCTCGCCGGCGGGCTCACGCTGGGCCTGCTCGTGCTGCCGGTCGTGATCATCGCCGGCCGCGAGGCGCTGCGGGCCGTGCCGCCCTCGATCCGCGAGGGCTCGATGGCGCTCGGCGCGACCCAGTGGCAGACGATCTGGAAGCAGGTCCTGCCCGCCGCGATCCCGGGGATGGCGACCGGCACGATCCTCGCCCTCTCGCGCGCGATCGGCGAGACCGCGCCCCTGATCCTGATCGGCGGCGCCGCGTTCGCCACCGACGCCGCCACGGGCTTCCTCTCGGAGTTCCAGGCGCTGCCGGTCCAGATCTTCGGATGGATCTCGAACCCACAGAAGGAGCAGTTCGCTCCCCTGGCGGCGGCGGCGATCGTCGTCCTCATGGGGATCCTGCTCGCGATGAACGCGAGTCGCGATCTGGCTCCGCAACAGGTACCAGCAGCGGTGGTAGTCCGCGGGCGACGAGAAGAGCAAGGCGGCACCCGGCATCGACGTGTCGGGCGTTCGCAACCCGGGCGAGCAGGACCGCTCGAACCAAGAAAGGCAAGGCGTTGAAGACCGAGAACATCTTCGAGCTCCAGGACGTGAGCGTCTTCTACGGCGACCAGAAGGCCGTGGACAGCGTCTCGATGGAGATCCAGCGAAACCAGATCACGGCTCTGATCGGGCCCTCGGGCTGCGGCAAGAGCACCCTGATCCGCTGCCTCAACCGGATGAACGACCTGATCCCGAGCGCGCGAGTCGACGGCAGGGTCATCTACCACGACCAGGACCTCTACGGCCGGGAGATCGACCCGGTCGAGGTCCGCAAGCGGATCGGGATGGTCTTCCAGAAGCCGAACCCGTTCCCGAAGTCGATCTTCGACAACGTCGCGTTCGGCCCCCGGATCCTCGGCCTCGACGACGTGGACGATCGCGTCAAGACCGCCCTCCAGCGCGCGGCGCTCTGGGACGAGGTGTCTAGGACCGGCTCGACTCGAACGCCTACGGCATGTCCGGCGGCCAGCAGCAGCGGCTCTGCATCGCACGGGCGATCGCCGTCGACCCCGACGTGATCCTGATGGACGAGCCCTGCTCGGCCCTCGACCCGATCTCGACGGGGAAGATCGAGGACCTGATGATGGAGCTGAAGCAGGACTACTCGATCGTCATCGTCACCCACAACATGCAGCAGGCAGCGCGGGTGTCGGACAAGACCGCCTTCCTGATCGTCGAGCTGTCCGCCTCCGAGAACGAGCGCTGGGGCCAGTTGATCGAGTACGACGAGACAGACAAGATCTTCACCAACCCCTCCGACAAGCGCACCGAGGACTACGTCACCGGGAAGGTGGGCTGATGCCCGACCAGACGCGGCTCCACTACCAGGAGGAGCTCGAGTGCGCTCGAGACCAGGGCGCTCGGAGGGCTCGACCTGGTCGTCCAGTCCCTGGATCGCGTCATGGAGGCGGTCGAGCACCAGGACGTCGAGCTGGCCGAGCTGGTCGTCGCCGACGACGACCGGATCGACGGCCGCTACCTCGAGGTTCACCAGGCGATCCTCACCCTGCTCGCCACCCAGGCTCCCGTCGCCACCGACCTGCGCCTGATCTCGGCGCTGCTCCACGTCATGAAGTGCATGGAGCGGATGGGCGACCAGTGCGTGAACATCGCGAAGCTGATCCCGCTGACCGGCCACGACGCGCCGCAGCGCTCGGAGATGCTCGACCGCATCCTGCGAGATGGGCAAGCAGGTCCGCTCGCAGATCACCCAGTGCAAGTCGCGCCTTCGAGGGCCGCGACGTCGAACTGGCCCGCGACCTCGTCCGCCAGGACGACCTGGTCGACGACGCTCAACAAGGAGTGCTTCCAGATCGCGGTGGAGGTCGGCGAGGACAAGGACACGCGCGAGTGGGCGATGACGATGATGCTCGTCGCCCGCGCCCTCGAGCGCACCGGCGACAACGCGGTCGACATCGGCGAGCAGGTCGCGTTCGTCGTCACCGGGCCTCTTCCGCGAGTTCGAGGACGCGTCGCACCCCGGGGAGGCTCCGAGCCCCGCGCCATAATCGGCGGCGGTGATCTGCGCGGCGATCGACATCGGCTCGAACACGACCAGGCTGCTGGTCGCCGAGCCCCAGAAGAGCCAGCTCCGCAAGGTGATGGAGCAGCGCGCCTACACGGCGATCGGCAAGGACGTCTCCAAGAACAAGGGCAAGATCAGCGCCGAGAAGACGGACGAGGTCGCCGAGGTCGTCGAGACCCAGGTGCGGCTCGCCAAGGAGATGGGAGCGGAGACGATCAAGACAGTCGCCACCGCGGCGATCCGCGAGGCCAAGAACGGCGACAAGGTGGCCAAGAAGATCTCGAAGCACGCCGGGGTCGAGGTCGAGATCCTGAGCGACGAGGAGGAGGGCCGCCTGGCTTTCGTCGGCGCGACGAAGTCCCTGGGCCACCCGGTCGAGGGCTCGGTGGCCGTGGTGGACGTCGGTGGCGGCTCGTCCGAGGTCATCTTCGGAACGGTCGACGACGGGGTCAGCGAGGTCCGCTCCTGGAAGATCGGGTCGAGCTCCCTGACCGAGAAGCACCTGAAGAGCGACCCGCCGTCGGCTTCGGAGATCAGGAACTTGCGCGACGCAATCGGAGACAAGTTCGACGACGTCGAGTTCGACCACCCCGACCAGGCCGTCGCCGTGGGCGGAAGCGCGACGTCGCTCCGGACGCTCGTCGGCGTGATCCTGGAGTACGAGACGCTCGAACGGGCCGTCCGCGTTCTCTCCAGCGACCCGATCGAGGAAGTCGCGAAGCGCTTCGAGCTCGACCCGCGCCGAGTCAAGCTGCTCCCCGCCGGAGTCCTGCTCCTCGAGAAGATCTCCGAGATGCTCGGCCAGCCGCTGCAGATCGGCAAGGGCGGCCTCCGCGAAGGCATCATCCTCGAGCTCCTGAACGAGGACGCCAACGGGACTTCGGAGAAGGCCGCCGCGTAGCTGTTCGGCCGTTGTAAACGCGCCGCCTGCATAGGCTTCGCGCCGATGGCCAAGCCGAAGCCGATAGAGGGGCTGACGCCTGAGCTCAGCTACGGGGAAACCGCGGCCAGGGCGGTCGAGACCAGGGGAGGGGAGCTGCTCGATCACGCGACCGGCGTGCTCGACACCAGCGACATCGAGCGCGTCCACGACATGCGGGTCGCGAGCCGGCGCCTCCGCGCTGCGCTCGAGGTGTTCGAGCCCTGCTTTCCCGCCAAGGCGTACAAGCGGGCCCTCTCCGACCTGAAGGAGCTGGCCGATGGTCTCGGGCGAGCGCCGCGACCGCGATGTCGCGATCGCGGCGCTCGACGGGTTCGCCACGAGGATGACCGCGGCCGAGCGTCCCGGCGTCGACGGCCTGATCGCCCGATTGCGCGCCGAGCAGTCCGACGCGAACGAGGACCTCGCACCGCTCGTCTCCGACGAGAACCTGGTCTCGCTGGCCGATCAGCTCGGCCGCCTGGTCGAGGCCGCCAGGAAGAAGGGGCGGGGATGAGGGTTCGGGAATGAAAGCGAAGCGGGTCAAGAAGCTGGATCCCGCCGGGCCGCTGGGCGACAACGCCGCCCGCATCGTCCGGACCCGGCTCGGCGAGCTGACGAAGCTGTCGGAAACGGCCCTGGACGAAGGCGAGGTCGTCGCCCAGCACGACCTTCGCATCGCCGCCAAACGGCTGCGGTACGTGCTCGAGCTCACCGGCTTCTGCCTCGGTCGCCCGGCCGAGACCGCCCTGCGGCGCACCCGCGAGCTCCAGGAGCTCCTCGGCGACATGCATGACTGCGACGAGATGCTGCCGCGGGTGCGCGAACACGTGTCGGACCTGCAGGCCGAGGACGCCGAGGCCGTGAGGGCGAAGGCGGGCCCCGCCGGCGACATCGACGCCCGGTTCCTGCTCGACGCTCCGCACCGCGCCGACTACGAGGGACTCCAGGCACTCGCGATCCACCTCGGCGCCCGCCGCAGGGTGATGTTCGATCGCTTCGCGGCCTTCTGGGCGCGCCAGGAGGAGCTCGGAACCTGGGCGCGACTCGGCAACGCGGCCGAGTCCCAGCTCGAGCGCTCCCGCCAGGCCCGCAAGGCGGCGAAGGCCGCGCAAGAAGGCGGCCGAGGAGGCGGAGAAGGCCGCGGCGGCGAGCCGCGAGGCGGCCGAGCGCGCCACCGACGCGGTCAAGGCCGAGGGCGACGCGATCCGCGAGCTGAGGCGGCCCGGCGGCGACAGCGCGTGAGTTCGACGTCGACTACCCGCTGAGGGGGGCGCCGACGATCGCCAGCCTGCGGTTGAGCGCGTCGAGGCCGAATCGCGCAAGCTCCCCGTCGTCGACACCCAGGGCGTCGAGCGCTCCCTCGCCCGGCGGGGACAGCGACTGGGCCACGTGCGGAAGGAGGTCGACAAGCCTCGCGCGGATGACGTCAGCCATCCCCGGGTCCCGGTCGACCGCCTCCCGGAGGAACCAGGTGCCGTAGGCGATGTGGCGCTGCTCGTCCTGTGCGATGCGGCCGTAGCCGTCGGCGAAGCCGGGAAGCAGATCGCGTTCGCGGAGCAGGTCGAGGAGGAAGTGAGAGGTGACGATGCCCAGCGTCCCCTCGAGCACCATGTGGTAGATCGTCACGAAATCGACCTTGGCCTCACGATTCCCAGGATCCAGGCGGAGGCGGTCATGGGCCTTGACCAAGGCTTCGTCGAAGATGTGCTTGAACGGCTCGCTCAGGACCTCGCGGGCGCGTTCGACGTGCGAGCCGATGGCCGCCGGGTCCGCGACCACCTCGTCCTGGAAGCGCGCGTAGAACTGCATGTGGCGGACCTCGTCGACCAGCTGCGTCGAAAGGAAACTGCCCTCCTCCTCGTCGTCCTGCGCCAGGACGAGGCCGCAGAACTGGGTCGAGATCCTCTCCTCGGCCACCATCAGCGAGCTGAGGACGAAGTGGAGGAGGTCGCGTTCGCCTTCGTCGAGCTCCCGCCACTGGGCGGGGTCAGCGGAGAGGTCGATGTCGTAGGCCGCCCAGTGGGAGCGCTCCCAGTCCTCGTAGAGCTCCTGAGGACCCTTCAGTGTCTGGGCGGCCGTGCTCATCGGGTTCGCATCATGCCGCTCAGCAGCCGCAGTCGCCGTCGCCGCAGCAACCGCCGTCTAGCTCAGCCATGCGCTCACCTCCTCCAGCGCCTCGGGGTTGACGTAGTAGTAGGCCCACAGGCCCTGGCGCTCGGAGCCGACGATGCCGGCGTCGCGCAGCACCTTGAGGTGATGGGAGACCGTCGGCTGCGAGAGTTCGAAGAGGGGGACGAGCTCGCATACGCAGACCTCGCCGGCGTGCTTTCGCAGCACGTCCACGAGCTGCATCCGGATCGGGTCGCCCAAGCGCCTTGGCGACGCGGGCCATGCGCTCGGCCTGTCTCCCGCTCGATGTCGGGGTATGCGACCGGCTCGCAGCACGGCTCTCCTGCGGGACGCTTCGTCTTCGGTGCGAGTTGCAGATCGACGGCCATCGGATCCATGTATATCTATTGAATTGATATTTGTCAATGAAATAGAATCTCCCGATGGCCAAGGTCCTCTTCGTCTGCCTCCACAACGCCGGGCGCTCGCAGATGAGCGAGGCGCTGTTCGCGCGCGCCGCGGGCGGCGACCCACGAGGCCCGCTCCGCGGGGACGACGCCGGGGACGGCGTCCATCCCGAGGTGGTGGAGGCGATGCGCGAGCTGGACGTCGACCTCTCGGACCGGGTGCCGCGCAAGCTGAGCGACGAGGACGCCGCGTGGGCCGACGTCGTCGTGACGATGGGCTGCGGGGACGAGTGCCCCTATATCCCCGGCAAGCGGTACCTCGACTGGGATCTCGAGGACCCGAAGGGGCGGCCGATCGACGATGTGCGCGCGACGCGCGACGAGATCAGCGCC
>CAWIWP010000003.1:637500-764309 GCA_963839875.1 uncultured Solirubrobacterales bacterium | reverse complement strand
ACGGACGTCGTCTCGGCCCGCGAGGCGATCGCGGACGTGCCGCGCGCGGCCAAGGTGATGCTGCGGACCCTGGGGCGCTAGCCGGCTAGGAGGCCAGCGCGGCGAGCTGCCGGACCGTCCCGATGCGGTCCGAGCCGAAGACGATCGACAGCAGCGATGTGGCTCCCGCGTCCCCATAGGCGGCCACGCGCTTCTCGAGGTCGTCCGGGGTGCAGGCGATCCCGCCCGCGTCGATGATGTCCGGCGTCACGGCGCGGATCGCGCCCATCCGGTCGCCGGAGAGGAAGCGGTCCTGGATCTCGTTCGCCTCGTCCCCGTAGCCGTACTTCTCGCAGAGGTCCACGTAGAAGTTCTTGCCCTTGGCGCCCATCCCGCCGAGGTAGAAGGCGACGAACGGCCGGACCGCCTCGCGGGCGGCCTCGACGTCCTCCTCGACGGCAACCGGGACCATCGGCGCCAGGTCCACGTCCTCGCGTGAGCGACCCGCCTTCTCGAGCCCGCGGTCGAAGTGGGCCATCAGGTCGTCGGCGTCGTAGGGGTTGTAGAAGGCCGGCAGCCAGCCGTCGGCGATCTCGCCGGTCTGCTCGATCGCCTTCGGCCCGATCGAGCCGAGGTAGATCGGGACCTGCTCCTGGACCGGCTTGATCATCAGCTTCAGCGGCTTGCCGAGCCCGATCCCCTCGGTCGCCGGCAGCTGGAACTCCCGCCCCTCGTACTCGACGACCTCGCGTGCCCAGGCCTTGCGCACGATCTCCACGTACTCGCGGGTCCGCGAGAGGGGGCGGGTGAACGGCACGCCGTACCAGCCCTCCGAGACCTGCGGGCCCGACACGCCGAGGCCCATCCGGAAGCGCCCGCCCGAGATCACGTCGATCGTGGCGGCGGCCATCGCGGCCGTCGTCGGAGGCCGCGCTGGGATCTGCATCAGCGCCGATCCGAGGCCGATCCTCTCGGTCCGGTCCGCCAGCACGGCCAGCACGGAGACCGCGTCCTGACCCCATGCCTCGGAAACCCAGAGCCCGTCGATCCCCTCCTCGTCGGCCACCGCGGCGAGCGCGAGCTGGTCCTCGAAGGTGATCCACGGCCAGTAGCCGAGGCTGAGCTGCATCCGCATCGGCGGCACTCTATTCCCGCCTGCGCTTGGGGAGTTTCGCCGGCTATGGGCGGCACAATCCCCCAGGCGTACGCCCCCGGTGCGCTGGCTAGGCTTCCCAACGCACTCGGCGCCATGGCGGAGTGGCTACGCAGCGGCCTGCAAAGCCGTTTACACCGGTTCGATTCCGGTTGGCGCCTCTCAGGCCCCCCCGTGACTAGGCGTAGGAGACCTTCCGCTGCACGCTGCCGTCCGTGTTGTGGACGACGTGGAGGGCGTTGCGCTCCATCGCGAGCTTTCGGCCTGCCTTCTCGGCGAGCTTCTTGGTCCGGTGGTTGCTGATCGGCCTGTTGTTGCCGGCCTTGTTCCTCCAGCCCTTGTCGGTCGAGACGGTGAGGACCTGCTTCTGTGAGGCCATTTCCGGTCACATCCTTTATTGGCTGTCCAGGTGCTCCGGTTGTACGGACGGCCTCGGACGCTGCGGGCGCGTGGGGCTCTGTCAGTCGTGCTGCAGGCCCTCGACGAAGTCCTTCAGGACCGCCGCAAACGCCGGGCTGACGCTCGGCTTCTGTTCGACCGAGGTGCGGATTGCGCCCGGCAGGGCGGCCATCGCGTCCTCGAAGCCCTCGCGGGTCCACATCAGGCATCCGGCGTGCTCGACGAGGAGCATCGGCATGTCGAGGTCGCGCAGCATCGGGAGGAGGTCGATCCGCTCGGCGCGGCTGAAGAACTCCTGGACGTAGGCGGTCGTGAGCTCCTGTGAGGCCCGGGCCATGTATTCACCGGCGAGCTCTTCGTCGTAGGCGTCCTGGGTGACCTGGGAGAGGGCTCGGACGTAGCTGCGGTAGTCCGTCCTGGCTATCTGGACGAGCACGTCACGGACCTCGGGGTTCAGCGACGGCCGCCGTCCGCCCGCGTTGAAGTCGAGCGTGGGGTGGCCCATGACGAGAGCCTGTGCCGCGTCGGGGCGCTTCGCAGCCAAGCGTGCTGCCTGCGCCGCGCCGACCTCGTCCCCGACGATGACGCAGCGATCCCAGCCGCGGCGGTCGAGCTCCGCAAGGCCCCGGGCCACGATCCCCTCGATCGTCGGCTCGGTCATCGGTTCGCTTCCGACACCCGGAGCGTCGAAGGAGGCGACCTCGGCCCACTCCTCGAGGAGGGGCTTGATCTTCCACTCGACCTCGGTGACGGTGGGGACCAGAAGGATGCGCGGTTTGGCCACGATGCTGAATCCAATCATCGGAGGACTGGCCAGGCAGCCAGTCCCAGCGCGGATCGTTACGATCCCCACCGTGCGCTACCTGATCACAGGCGGCTCGGGCTACATCGGCGGCAGGCTCATCGACGACCTCTCGGGGCGCGAGGAGACCGAGCTGATCGTGATCCTCGACGTCGCGGCGCCGACGCGCCAGTGGCCGAAGACGCAGTTCGTCAAGGGCGACGTCCGCGACCGCAACGCCACGCGCGAGCTCCTGAAGGCGAACAAGATCGACTGCCTGATCCACCTGGCCTTCATCCTCGATCCGATCCACGACGAGGCGAAGATGTACGACGTCGACGTGAACGGGACGCAGGCGACTCTCTGGGCCGCCTCCGAGGCCGAGACCCCGCAGGTGCTGGTCACCTCATCGGCCTCCGCGTACGGCGCGTGGCCCGACAACCCCAAGCCGATGGCCGAGGACTGGCCGGTCCGCGGCGCCCCCGACTTCTCCTACGCCCGCGACAAGGCCGAGGCCGACCGGGTCTGCCAGCTCTGGGCAGCCGACCATCCCGATGCGGTGATGACGATCGTCCGCCCCTGCATCGTCCTCGGGCCGAACGTCGACAACTACATCGTCCGCACCTGGGAGAACGCGCCCTTCCTGCCGATCATCGACGGGCACGACGAGGAGTTCCAGCTCGTCCACGAGGACGACGTCGTGAGCGCGCTGATCTCCCTCCTGGACGCGAAGGCGCCGGGCGCCTTCAACCTCGCCGGCGACGGCACGATGACCTGGGCGCAGTCCGCCGAGCTGATCGGCGTCAAGACCCGCGAGCTCTCGATGAAGACCGCGAAGCGCATCACCGGCACACTCTGGGCCCTGCGTGTCCCGCGCACCGACGCGCCCGCCGGGAACCTCCACTTCCTGCGCTACCCGTGGGTCGTCTCGACCGAGAAGCTGAAGTCGACGACGGGGTGGCAGCCGCGCTACGACGCGCTCGAGACGTTCAAGCTGACGATGCGCGCGAAGGGCAAGCTGCCCGGCGAGCCCACCGTCACGGCTCCGCGCGCCCCGGTTGCGTAGCGCACCCCGCTGCTAACTTTTCGCGTCCCGGGCGCATAGCTCAGTTGGGAGAGCGCCGCCTCGACAAGGCGGAGGTCACTGGTTCGAGCCCAGTTGTGCCCACTAGCCCCGCAGGAACGAGACGACCCGCTCCTGCGCCGCCCGCGCGTCCGGGTGGGCGAACAGGCAGAGGTGGGTTCCGCGGTCCATCGTCGAGCTTCTCGGCGCCGGGGATCGTCGTGTGCGCGAAGTCGCTGTGGGAAGGGGGGACGTCCACGTCGGCGTCCCCGACGACGATCAGGGTCGGCGCCGTGATCCGCTCGAGGCTCGAGCGTGTCGATCTCGGTGAACCGCGCGCGGTCGTTCGCCGATCCCCTCGCGGCGGTGCTCGTAGTCGCCGACGACGTTGGCCATCGCCAGGACGACCTCGGCCTGCTCGGTCGTCGGCCATGACCTCGGCGGACCTGCGCCTTCAGCTCCTTGCGCGTCAGGTCGCCCTCGGCGCCGAGGGTCGCGCTGATCGGTCGTCTTCGGGGCGCGAGCCGCGAGCTCGCGCAGCAGCCAGTTGCCCGGCCTCGTCTCCATGATCAGCCGGTCCTCGATGCCCTCGTTCGGGCGACTTGTAGTTCCCGCTGACGGCGGCGAAGGCGACGAGCCGCGAGACCCGCTCGGGCTGCGTCGCCGCGAGCCTGTAGCCGCTCGGGCCCGCCGCCCGACCAGGTGAGGAACGCCGCGCGCTCGTGGCCGAGGGCGTCGAGCATCGCCGCGAGCAGGCTCGGCCTGCGCGTCGAAGGACTCGCGCCCGGCGAGCGGCGTCCCCAGGTACCCGGGGCGGGAGGGGGCGATCAGCTCGAAGCCGGCGTCGACCAGGAAGCGGCCCATCGCGATCGAGGAGTCGCAGCCGCCGGGCGTCCCGTGGACGAAGACGACGGGAGGGCCCTCGCCGGCTCGCGCGACCTCGACCGGGCCGGCGGCCGTGTCGAGCGACCGTCGGAGCCGGGCCTCGCTCAGGAGGCTCAGGAGTAGGCGTCCCAGGCCTGGAGCTCGGCGCAGCGGGTCGTACGGCGAGCCGCCCTCGTACCAGCCCGGGGCGGACCAGCGCTCGAAGTGCAGGTGGCAGCCGGTCGAGGAGCCGGTCGTGCCGACCTTGCCGATCTGCTGGCCGGGGTAGAGCGTCGGTGCCCTCCTCGGCCCAGGAGGGCTTCTGCATGTGCATGTAGACGTGGCTCGTGCCCGTGTAGGCCCCCTGGATGACGAGGTAGTAGCCGGCGCCGCTCGCCTGGTAGGCCTTGGTGGTGACCGTCCCGGCCTCGGTCGCGTAGAGCTTCTCGCCGCAGCGCGCCGCGAGGTCCTGGCCCTGGTGGGTGTGGCCCGCGCGGCCGGCGCCGAAGCGCGAGCCCGAGCCGCCGTAGCTGTGGGTGCCGGGAACGGGGAAGTAGTGGCGGCGCAGCGCGAAGGGCTTCGTCTGGCCGCTGAGCGCGGCGCCGGCGTCGCTCGCGGCGCTCGAGCGTGAAGCGGTAGGTCGAGTCGGGCGCCCAGAGCCCGGGACGGCGGTCGCGCCCGTCCAGGCGACGGTCTGGGCTGCCCGCCGAGGTCGAAGGCGACAGGGGTACGAGACGACCGGCGAGGCCGCTGTTCGCGTCGATGACGTTCAGGCTCACGGTGCCCGGCGCGTGCTGGCGGTGACGGTCGCGGTCGGCTGGGTCAGGCCGCCGAGGAAGAAGACCGACGGCGAGCTTCGCCGAGCGCTTCGACACGAGCATCGTGATCCGCTTCGCGTCCTTGCGGTCGACCCTGCCGTCCACCTTCCAGCTGCTCCGTGCGCTCGAGCTTCTTCACGCTCTGCTTGGTGGTCGCGCCGAAGACGCCGTCGATGGCGGCGTCTGGCCGAGCGTCGTCAGCGACTGCTGCAGGACGCGGACGTCCTTGCCCTTGCTGCCCATCATCAGGACGCGCGAGCCGAAGGTCTTGCCGGGCTGCGGCCGGAGCCGAGGCGGGACGAGCGACGCCAGAGCGCCGCCGCCGAGAGCAGCAGCGCGAGCCGCGATCTGCGGCGCAGGCGTCACGGCGCGGCGATCGCCTTCACCGTCGCCGTGCCGGCCGTCGATCGTGCCGAGCTGCAGAGCCGTCTGGTAGGTCAGGTCCCACTTGCGGCCGGCGATGTAGGGGCCGCGGTCGATCACCTTGGCGCGGACCCAGCGGCCCTCGATAGGCGAACGTGACCTTGGTGCCGCAGGGAAGCTTCTTGTGGGCGACGCCGACGGTCCTCTTGCGCAGCGTCTGGCCGCACGCGGTGGTGTTTCCGTAGAAGCCGGGCCCGTACCACGAGGCGTACTGGTTCAGCATCCGGCTCGCCATCGCCTTGCGGGTCGTCTGGTCGACGACGCCGCTGGCGGCTGACGCCGGCCGTCGTCTGGAGGGAGCGGACCGCGCTGTCGGTGGTCGAGGAGAAGGCGCCGTCGGAGGTGGTGCCGAGCGCGAGGCCGCGCAGGACCCAGTTCAGGGTCTTGACGTCGGTGCCGGTCATCCCGGCGCTCAGGTCGCGCGCGCCGAAGGGAAGGTCGTAGAAGGTCGGGTCGATCGCGGTCGGGGCGGCCGCGGTGCTGCGGAGGAGCCGGGCTGCCGGCGGGCCGGGGCCACGACCTGCGCGGAGCGCGGCGCCGGGAAGCGCCAATGCGGCCGCCGCCGCAAGCGCGGCGCAGCCGATGACGCACCTCTTGTCCGCATCCGCGTGACCTCTCTCTTGTCGTTAGCGCTTCCGGGGTTAGCTGTCGGGCTCACGCGAAAGAGAGTCGCGTTACGCAATGAGACTTGCGATTCGCCCCTGGGACTTTTGGGTCCCCCGGCCGCCTGATCGCCGAAGCGAGCAGGCGGTTCAGCTAGGTCGTACAGAGACAGAAAACTAACAAGCGGGCCAGAAGTTGCGGCCGGGCATAACCGGTGTCGTGTGGGGCCGCGGATAGCATCAGCGCCGATGCCGGACACCGATCAGATCGACAAGCAGGTCAAGGTCGAGCTCCCAGACGGCTCCGAGCTCGACCTGGAGCCCGGCGCCACCGGCGCGGACGCCGCGGCGGCGATCGGCGCCGGCCTCGCCAAGGCCGCCCTCGCGATCAAGCACGACGGCGAGCTGCGCGACCTCTCCGCGCCGCTGACGGGCGGCGAGAAGATCGAGATCGTCACCGACAAGTCGCCCGAGGCGCTCGAGCTGATCCGCCACGACACCGCCCACGTCCTCGCCGAGGCCGTGCTCGAGCTCTGGCCCGACGCGAAGATCTCGATCGGCCCGCCGATCGCCGACGGCTTCTACTACGACATCGAGTTCCCCGAGCGGCGACGCGCCCGGCGAGGACGACCTCGAGCGCATCGAGGAGCAGATGCGCAAGCACGTCGCCGCCGACGAGCCCTTCGAGCGCCGCGACATCGCCACCGACGAGGCGATCGAGCACTTCAAGGGCGAGGAGCCAGGACTACAAGGTCGAGCTGATCTCGGACCTCGTGCGCGACGAGGGCGCCGAGACCGTCTCGATCTACACGCAACGGCGCCTTCGAGGACCTCTGCCGCGGCCCGCACGCCCCCTCGACCGGCCGGATCGGCGCCTTCAAGCTGACCTCGGTCGCCGGGCGCCTACTGGCGCGGCGACGAGACCCGCCAGATGCTCACCCGGATCTACGGGACGGCCTTCCTGAACGAGAAGGACCTGGACGCGCACCTCGAGCAGATCGAGCAGGCGAAGGAGAACGACCACCGCAAGCTCGGCCCCGAGCTCGACCTCTTCATGCTCCGCCCCGAGGCGCCCGGGATGCCCTTCTGGCTCCCGAACGGCAGCCGCCTGCTGGAGCTGATGGAGGAGGAGGTCCGCGGGCAGCTCCGCAAGCGCGGCTACCAGGAGATCCGCACGCCCGCAGGTCCTCGACGAGGAGCTGTGGCACCGCTCGGGCCACTGGGACAACTACAAGGAGAACATGTTCTTCGTCGAGTCGGAGAGCCGCCGGTTCGCGCTGAAGCCGATGAACTGCCCCGGCGCCTGCCTCGTCTTCGGCTCGACCCGCCACTCCTACCGCGAGCTGCCGCTGCGCCTCGCCGAGTTCGGCGACGTCTTCCGCAACGAGCGCGAGGGCGTGCTCCACGGCCTGCTCCGCGTCCGCGCCTTCACCCAGGACGACGCCCACGTCTACTGCACCGAGGAGCAGATCGAGGCCGAGGTGATCGACATCCTCGAGGCGATCGACGAGCTCTACGCGCGGTTCGGGTTCGAGGACGTGCAGCTCGAGCTCTCGACGCAGGCCCGAGAAGTCGATCGGCACCGACGAGCAGTGGGCGAAGGCCGAGAAGGCGCTGAAGGACGCGCTCGACGGCGCCGGCCGCGACTACCAGCTGAACCCCGGCGACGGCGCCTTCTACGGGCCGAAGATCGACTTCCACGTGACCGACGCCCTGGGCCGCTCGTGGCAGCTCGGCACCTGCCAGCTCGACTTCCAGATGCCCGAGCGCTTCGACCTCACCTACACCGGCGCCGACAACGCCGACCACCGCCCGGTGATGATCCACCGCGCCCTGCTCGGCTCGATGGAGCGCTTCGCCGGGATCCTGATCGAGCACCACGGCGGGCGGCTGCCGCTCTGGCTCGCGCCGGTCCAGGCGCTGGTGCTGCCGGTCGCCGACCGCCACAACGACTTCGCCGCGCGAGCTCGCCGAGGAGCTGCGCGAGGCGGGCATCCGCGCCGGCGTCGACGAGCGCTCGGAGTCGGTCGGGCGGAAGATCCGCGACGCCGAGCTCTCCAAGGCCCCCTACATGCTCGTCGTCGGCGACCGGGAGCAGGAGGCCGGCAACGCGTCGGTCCGCCACCACGGCGAGGGCGACCTGGGGGCGATGGACCCCGACGAGCTCGCCGCGCGCCTGCGCGCCGAGGCGGGCATCGACGCCTGAGTCGCGCCGCCGCGCCTATACTCCGGCCATTGCTGCGGAAGCTTCCTTCGTTTCGATGACCCACCTGCTCTCGTTTGACTGATCGCCGCGCGGATGCATAGCTAGTGGCGGTCTCTCGCTTCGACCGTCGCCCGCCCGAGCGCGACTCGACTCGGATCAACGAGCGCATCCGCGTTCCCGAGATCCGGCTGATCGACGAGAACGGCGAGCAGGCCGGGATCAAGAAGACCCCGGAGGCGCTGGAGTACGCGCGGGAGCACGACCTGGACCTGGTCGAGGTCGCCCCGAACTCGAAGCCGCCCGTCTGCCGGGTGCTCGACTACTCGAAGTACAAGTACGAGCTGGAGCAGAAGGCGAAGGCGGCGCGCAAGCACCAGCAGCAGGTGAACGTGCGCGAGATCAAGCTGCGCCCGAAGATCGCGACCCACGACTACGAGACCAAGAAGGGCCACGTCGAGCGCTTCCTGAAGCAGCACGACAAGGTCAAGGTCACGATCATGTTCCGCGGCCGCGAGGCGACCCACCCCGAGCGCGGCCGGATGCTCCTCGACCGCCTCTTCGAGGACGTCTCCGAGCTCGCGGTCGTCGAGCAGGAGCCCCTCCAGGAGGGCCGCAACATGCACATGCTGCTGGCGCCCAGCCGCAACGCCGGCAAGGAAGCAGCAGGCCGCAGCCGAGCTAGGGACCGCCCGCCGGCGCGGGCGACCTGCACGTTGTCGATCCCGACGCGGCAGCCCCGTGCGGGACAGTCGATGTCGGGAGCGTGGTAGAGCCCGACGCGCAGGTGGGAGGGCACCGGGATGCCCGGGGCAGGGCGTCGCCCTCGGAGGCGACGCCGGTCTCGGGCACGCAGCGTCGCCATCGGCTCGTCGTCGCCGAACTCGGGGCTCTGCTCGTCCTCGTCGGCGAAGTCGCCGTCGCCGTTCAGGTCCAGGTAGACCTTCAGCCTCCCGCGCTCGGGGTCGGCCGAGTAGACGACGTCGAAGACGAACCGCGTCCAGGCCCCGGTCCGGCGGGGGTGCTCCAGATGACCCTGTCGTTCCTCGCCGGTTCCCGGGACAGCGCCTCGCTCGAGAAGAGCTGCCAGCGGCCCTGGTAGGCGCCCATGGCGATCGGCGGGGGCCTCGTCGCCGACGTCCGAAGGCTGGGTCTGCTTCATCTGGAGGACGCCCTGGAAGCGTGCTCTCGGTCTCGACGGGGAAGTCGTCGGGCAGCAGGACCGAGACGAAGGTGAGGAGGTGGTCCCCCTCGCGGTAGAAGACCGTGTTGGGCTCCTCCAGTGTAGTCGTTTCGTCCCAGCTCGCAGCGCTCGCCGAAGATACTCGTCGCCGTCGTGGGTGACGATCTCCCGGTAGGACTCGTTCCCCTGCGCCCGGCCCGGTCGCCGTCGGGCCGCGCGTCGCCGTCCGCGGGTGACGCTGGTGCTGGCCCGACACGGCCTCGCGGGTTCGTCGTCGAGGTCGCACTCGACCGCGCCCCAGAAGGGCAGCGCCCTCGGGTCCGTCGCCGTTCTCCTCGGCGAACACCTTGCACGGGGGCGGGGAGGCTCCGATGAGCAGCGCTCCTTGGGCGCGGGCTGCGGGTTTGGGCTCTGGCTTCTCGGGAGGTGCGGTGCACGCTGGGCGAAGGCTGGACGAGCGACACGATGCGCGTCCTGCAGCGAAGTTGCCCGACGGCTTCTCCTCGGCTCGCTCGTCATCGCTCGCTGCGCGATCAAGCCACCGCGACGGCGATCAGCACCACCCCCACCACGACCATGATCGGGCCGATCCGCTTCATCCGAAACGGGATCGTAGGGCGCGGGCGCCCCGGTCACCGCTCCGGGGTTTGCTTCAATAGGCGACCGCCATGCCGAAGATGAAGACCCATTCAGGCTCCAAGAAGCGCTTCCGCAAGACCGCCAGCGGCAAGCTGCGCGGCGTCCACGCGAACCACAGCCACATCCTCGAGAAGAAGTCGCCGAAGCGCAAGAAGCACCTCGGCCGCCCGGCCGAGATCGCCAAGGCCGACCCCAAGCGGGTCAACAGGCTGCTCGGGAAGGGCGGGCGCTAGATGCCGCGCGCAACGAACGCCGTCGCCCGCCGCAAGCGCCGCAAGAAGGTCCTCGACCAGGCCAAGGGCTACTACGGGCGCAAGCACTCGAGCTACCGCTTCGCGAACGAGCAGGTCATGCGCTCGGACGCCTACGCGTACCGCGACAGGCGCAACCGCAAGCGCGACTTCCGCCGCCTCTGGATCACCCGGATCAACGCCGCCGCGCGCCAGGAGGGCATGAGCTACTCGCAGCTGATCCACGGCCTCGGCGAGGCCGGCGTCGAGGTGAACCGCAAGATGCTCGCCGACATCGCCGTCAACGACCCCGACGGCTTCCGCCGATTTGTGGAGCTAGCCCGGGAGGGCGCCGACGGCCTGAGCCGAGGCGCTCACACGAACTCTCCCCGGGCGGTCCGCAAAGCGGCCGCCCTTTTTATTTCTGGACCCAGCGAATCCATGACCATCACGAGCCCACAAAACGAGAAGCTGAAGCTGGTCCGCCGGCTCGGCGCGGCGGCGCTACGCGCGACGCCGACGGCCTGTTCGTCGGCGAGGGCGAGGACCTGCTCGCGGCGGCGCAGGGCCGCGGGCGCCGAGCCCGTCGAGCTGCTGACCGCCGCGGGCGAGGGCCTGGGCGGGACCGAGGTCGAGCCCGAGCTGCTGGACTCGCGTCGCCTCGCTCGGATCGGGCACCCGCGCGATCGGGGTCTGGCGCGAGGCGCTGGGCCGAGGAGGTCGTCGGCGCCCTGCGTCTACCTTCACGGCGTGTCGGACCCGGGCAACGTCGGGACGATCGTCCGCACCGCGGCGGCGCTGGTCGGCGGCACGGTCGTGCTCGGCCCCGAGCTGCGCCGATCCCTACGGCGCCCGCGCCGTGCAGGGCGAGCATGGGCGCGGTCTTCGCCCAGCCGCTGATGCGCGGCGGGATCGACGGACACCCCGAGCCGCGGGTCGCGCTGGTCGCCCACGGCGGCGACGGGCTGGATGCGCTGGACGGCGCCGCGACCCTCTGCCTCGGGTCCGAGCGCGACGGGCTTCCCGACGAGGTGCTCGCCGCGTGCGAGGCGCGGGTGACGATTCCGCTGCGCCCGGGGCCGAATCGCTGAACGTCGCGGCGGCGGCGGCGATCGCGATGCAGCGGATAGGTTCAGCGCGCGTCGAAGGAGGGCCGCTCATGAGCGAGACCACGGACCGCATCGAGGAGATCAGCGGGCGAGGCGACCGACGCGATCGCGCGCCGCCTCGACGCACCGCCGAGCTCGAGGAGCTGCGGGTCCGGCACCTGGGCCGCAAGGCCGAGCTGACGACGATCCTCCGCGGCATCTCCGAGCTGCCGGCCGAGGAGCGCGGCCCGGTCGGCAAGGCCGGCAACCAGGTCCGCCAGGCGCTCGAGGCGCTGATCGAATCGCGCGGCGCCGAGCTCGACGCCGCCGAGCTCTCCGCAGAGCCTCGCCGGCGACCGCGTCGACGTGACCCTGCCCGGCTCGCCGCCGCAGCGCCGTCGGCCACCTGCACCTCGTGACGCGGACCCGGCGCCTGATCGAGGACATCATGGTCGGGCTCGGCTACCGGATCCTCGAGGGGCCCGAGGTCGAGATCGACTACTACAACTTCACGGCGCTGAACCACCCGCCGGGCCACCCGGCGCGGATGGCGCAGGACACCTTCTACGTCGCGCCCGGCTCGCTGTCGAAGGCGGCGCTCGAGTCCGCGCGCGCGGCATCCGCCAAGGCGGATCGGCCGAGGGGGCGCCGCCACCCCCGACGACGAGCTGGTCGTGCTGCGCACCCACACCTCGCCGATGCAGGTCCGCGCGATGGAGGCCACGGAGCCGCCGATCTTCATCGCGGTGCCGGGCAAGTGCTACCGCCGCGACACGATCGACGCCACCCACCTGCCGATGTTCCACCAGATCGAGGGGCTCGCCGTCGCCGAGGACATCACGCTCGCCGACCTCCAGGGGACGCTGCGCGAGATGCTCCGCGGCCTCTTCGGCCCGGAGCGCGAGGCGCGGATGCGGCCCCACTTCTTCCCGTTCACCGAGCCGAGCGTCGAGTTCGACGTCTCCTGCTTCCGCTGCGACGCGACCGGCAAGCTCGCCGACGGCTCGCGCTGCCCGCTCTGCAAGGGCATCGGCTGGGTCGAGGTCGGCGGCGCCGGGATGGTCGACCCGAACGTCTTCGGCTTCGTCGAGGGCGCACGGCTACGACCCCGAGAGGGTCCAGGGCTTCGCCTTCGGCTTCGGGATCGAGCGGATGGCGATGCTGCTGCACGGCGTCCCCGACCTGCGGCTCTTCGTCGAGAACGACGTCCGGGTGCTGGAGCAGTTCTCATGAGGGTCCGCATGAAGGTCCCGTCCACTGGCTGCAGGAGTACTGCGATCCCGGCTGGGAGCCCGAGCGGCTCGCCGAGCGCCTCGCGATGACCGGCACCGAGGTCGAGCGGGTCGCCGACGTCGGCGCTCCGTCTCCGGACGGCTTCGTCGTCGGGCTCGTCAAGTCGGTCGAGCCGCACCCCGACGCCGACCGGCTGCAGCGTCTGCACCGTCGACGACGGCGACGGCGAGCGGACGATCGTCTGCGGCGCCCCGAACGTCGCCGCCGGCCAGCTCGTCCCGGTCGCGCTGCCCGGAGCGGTGCTGCCCGACGGCACCAAGCTCAAGAAGGCGAAGCTCAGCGGGCGTCGAGTCGAACGGGATGATCCTCTCCGAGACCGAGCTGGAGATCGGCGAGGACTCCGACGGCATCGCGGTCCTGCCCGAAGGGACCGGCCGAGCCCGGGACCCCGCTGGCGGAGGTCGTGCCCGTGGCCGAGAAGGTGCTCGAGCTCGAGGTGACCTCGAACCGCTCCGACTGCCAGGCCGTCTACGGCGTCGCGCGCGAGGTCCACGCGATCTCGGGCGCTCCGCTGGCCGACCCGCCCTGGAGCGAGGACGCCGAGGCGACGGGGGAGGGCGATGCCTCCGACTACGCCTCGGTGCGGATCGAGGTCGCCCGAGCTCTGCCCCCGGTTCACCGCCCGGGTCTTCACCGACGTGACGATCGGGCCCTCGCCGCTCTGGCTGAAGGCGCGCCTCACGGCGGCCGGCCAGCGGCCGATCAACAACGTCGTCGACATCACCAACTACGTGATGCTGCTGACCGGACAGCCGCTCCACGCCTTCGACCTCGACGAGGTCCCGGGCGGCGAGATCGTCGTCCGGCGGGCGAAGCCGACGGCGAGAAGATGACGACCCTCGACGACGTCGAGCGCACGTTCGACTCCGACGCGGTCCTGGTCTGCGACCGCGAGAAGCCCTCGGGCATCGCCGGGATCATGGGCGGCCAGGTCTCGGAGGTCTCCGAGAAGACGACCCGCGTACTGCTCGAGGTCGCCACCTGGAACGGCGTCAACATCCTGCGCACCTCGCGCAAGCTCGGCCTGCGCTCCGAGGCGTCGGGGCGGTTCGAGAAGCAGCTGCATCCGGCCCTGACGATGCGCGCCCAGCGGGTCGCGTCGGCGCTGATGGTCGAGCTCTGCGGGGCGAAGCTGGTCCCCGGGACGATCGACGAGGGGCAGGGCGAGCCCGAGCCCCGGGTCGTGTCACGCTGCGCGCACCGCGGGTCGAGGAGCTGATCGGGCTCGGGATCGACGTCGACACCTGCGTCGAGCGCCTCGAGCGCCTGGGCTTCGCGACCGAGGTGGACGGCGAGGAGATCAGCGCGACCGTCCCGCCCGAGCGCTCCGAGGACGTCAAGCGCGAGGCCGACCTGGTCGAGGAGGTCGCGCGCCTCGCCGACCTCGACACCGAGCTTCCCATCGACGCTGCCGGCGGTCCCCGAGCGGATCGGCCGCCTCAGCCGCGAGCAGCTGCTGCGCCGCCGCGCCGAGGACGCCCTGCGGGGCCTCGGCGCCGACGAGATCGTCGGCTGGAGCCTCACCGACCCGGGCGTCGCCGACCGGCTGCGGCTGCCGGATGGACGACCCCGGCCGCGCGCTGATCGAGCTCGTCGAACCCGCTCTCGGCCGAGCAGTCGGTGCTGCGCCCGATCCTGCTGGGCAGCCTGCTCGACGCCGCCCGCCTGAACCTGGCGCGCGGCGCGCCGCGCGTCGCGCTGTTCGAGTCCGGCCACGTGTACCTGCGCGAAGGATCCGGCGGACGGAGCGGCCCGCTGGCGCGGCGGTTCGCGGGCGACCACCCGGCGCCCGCCCACGAGCCGCACCGAATCGGCTACCTGGCCGCCGGCGAGCCCGTCGCCGGGCTGGCGGGAGAGCGAGCCCGCTCCGGACTTCTTCACCGCCAAGGGCGTGCTCGAGTCGCTTCGCCGCCCAGCTCGGCGTCGAGCTCGCGTTCGACGGCCGCCGAGCGCCCGTTCCTGCACCCGGGACGGAGCGCCGCGGTCTCGGTTGCGGGCGGCGCGGGATCACGGGGCGAGGTCGGGTGGATCGGCGAGCTGCATCCGCTGGTCGCGCGCGAGCTGGGACCTCGAGGGCGCGCGTCGCCTTCGAGCTCGACCTGGCGCCCCTGATCGCCGCATCGGACTGGGGCGAGGAGCCCTACCGCGACGTCACCACCTTCCCGCCCGTCCACCAGGACGTCGCGGTCGTCGTCCCCGAGGACGTCGCCGCAGCGGTCGTCCGCGAGGCCGTGATCGAGGGCGGGGGCGAGCTGCTGCACTCGGCCGAGGTCTTCGACCTCTACCGAGGCGACCAGGTCGGCGAGGGCAACAAGAGCCTCGCGCTGCGGCTCGCCTTCTGGTCCCCGGAGCGGACCCTGACCGAGGAGGAGGTGAGCGGGCGCCGCGAACAGATTCGTGCGGCCCTTTCCGAGCTGGGAGGGTCGCTCCGTGAGTAGCGAGAGCCAGCCGCTCGAGGCAGCGGCGCGCCGAAGGTCCTCGTCGCCGGGCGCGTCCGGCTACGCCGGCGCGCTCGCCGCCCAGCTCGTCTGGAACCACCCGGGCCTCGAGCTGACCGAGGTCACCGCGCGCGCCGACGCCGGCACCCGGCTCGACGAGCTCTACCCCGAGCACCGCGTCCCGATGACGCTGACCGAGCTCGACATCGAGGGCGCCGACGACGTCGACGCCGCGATCGTCGCCTACCCGCACGGCGCCTCCGCGCCCGGTCGTCGCCGAGCTGCGCGGGCTGGGAGCGACTGGTCGTCGACCTCTCCGCCGACTTCCGGCTGCGCGACCTGCCGACCTACGAGCGCTGGTACGGGCCGCACGGCGCGCCCGAGCTGCTCGAGGGCGCCGTCTACGGCCTGCCCGAGCTGAACCGCCAGCGAGATCGCCGAGGCCGAGCTGGTCGCGAACCCCGGCTGCTACCCGACGGCGAGCGTGCTGGCCCTGGCGCCGCTGGCCGAGGCCGGGCTGATCGAGGACGTCGTCATCGACGCCAAGTCCGGCGTCTCCGGCGCCGGCCGCGGAGCCGCCGAGGAGATGGAGGTCGTGAAGTCCGGCGACGACTCGCGCCCCTACAAGGTCGGCGGCCACCGCCACGCCCCGGAGATCGCCCAGGAGGTCCGGGGCCTCGGCAGCGCCGGAGGCCGCGCTCACCTTCGTCCCGCACCTGCTCCCGTTCGACCAGGGCGAGCTGGTCAGCTGTTACGTCGACGACGACCGAGCCCGATCGGCGCGGACCGGCTCGCGCGAGCTCTACTCCGACCGCTACGCGGCCGAGCCCTTCGTCGAGGTGGTCGCCGAGCCGCCCGGGCGTCGCCGACGTGCGCGGGACGAACCTCTGCCGCATCCACGTCCACGCCGACCCCGAGTCGGGCCGGGTCTTCGCCTTCGCGGCGATCGACAACCTCTGGAAGGGCGCCGCATCGCAGGCCGTCCAGAACCTGAACCTGATGCTGGGGCTGCCCGAGGGGCGAGGGGATCTCGTGACGCCAGCCAGTTTCTGCGCTCGCGCTGGGTCGAGGCGCCCGACGGCGTCGAGGACCTCGACCCCGCGCACCTCGCTCCCGGCTTCCGGGCCTCGGGGGTCGCGTGCGGGCTCAAGGCCGGCGGCGCAACCGACGTCGGGATCGTCGCCTGCGACGCGCCGGAGGTCCGCTCGGCGATGGCGCTCACCGCGAACGCCGCCGCAGCGGCGCCGGTGCGGCTGTGCCGCGATGACGTGGACGGGGCGGGCATCCGCGCCGTCGCGGTCAACTCCGGGCAACGCCAACGCCTCGACCGGCGAGCAGGGGATGCGCGACGCGGCGGCGATGCGCGACGCGGCCGCGGAGGCGCTCGACCTCGAGCCGCCGCCGATCGCGGTCGCCGAGACGGGCGTGATCGGCGTCCCGCTCGACGTCGACTCGCTTCTCGCCGGCGTGCGCGACGCCGCCGGCGCCCTCAGCGAGACCGGAGCGCGCCGACTTCACGACCGCGATCATGACCACCGACCGCGGGCCGAAGCAGTGCACGCTGCGGGCCGGCGGCGTCACCGTCTCGGCCCAGGCCAAGGGCGCGGGGATGATCGAGCCCGGCTTCGCGACGATGCTCTGCTTCGTCCAGACCGACGCGGTGGTCGACGACCCGGACGCGGCGCTGCGCGCCGCCGCTCGCCGGCTCGATGGAGCGGATCACCGTCGACGGGCAGATGAGCACCAACGACATGGTCGTGCTGCAGGCGACCGGGGCAGCCGGGCGCGCCGCTGCCCGACGGCCTGCTCGACGCGGTCCTGCTCCAGCTCGCGCTCGACATCGTCGCCGACGGCGAGGGCGCCACCCGGGTCGGCCGCGCCGAGGTCCGACGGGGCCCGCGATGACGACGAGGCCGAGCGGGTCGCCCGCGCGATCGCCAACTCCCCGCTGGTCAAGACGGCCCTCTTCGGTCGCGACCCGAACTGGGGGCGGATCGCGCAGGCGGCCGGGATGGCGCTCGCCGGCGAGGAGCTCCACGAGCTCGGCGCCGACGACATCGAGCACCGAGCTCGGGTCGGACGATCGCCGAGGCCGAGCTCTCGGTCGCTCTCGCCCGCGGGGATTCGCGCGCCCATGTCTACTTCAGCGACCTCACCTACGACTACGTCCGCATCAACGCCGAGTACACGACCTGGCCCGCATCAATGAAAACCTCATATGACCGAGCCGACGAACCGCCTCTCGCCAACGCCAGCGTCGCGACGCTGCTCGAGGCCCTGCCCTACATCAGGCAGTTCCACGGGCAGACGATGGTCATCAAGTACGGCGGCGCCGCGATGCGCGACGACGATCTGAAGGAGGCGTTCGCGACCGACATCGCGCTGCTCAAGTTCGTCGGGATCAACCCCATCATCGTCCACGGCGGCGGCCCCGAGATCTCGTACTACATGGAGAAGATGGGGATGGAGGTGAAGTTCGTCGAGGGCCTGCGGGTCTCGGACGAGCAGACGGTCGAGGTCGCGAAGATGGTGCTGCTCGGCAAGATCAACTCCGACATCCTCACCCGGCTGAAACGCCACGGCCAGGAGGCCGTCGGCCTCGGCGGCGAGGACGGAGGCCTCTTCGACGTGAAGCCCGTCGCGGAGTCCGACGTGGTCGGCCTGGTCGGCCAGATCGAGCGCGTCAACGTCGACGTGATCGACCACATCGCGGCCGACTACGTCCCGGTGATCTCGTCGGTCGGCACCGACGCCGACGGGCGCTCGTACAACATCAACGCCGACGAGGCCGCGGCGCAGGTCGCGGCGGCGATGCGCGCCGAGAAGGTCGATCTTCATGACCGACGTCGACGGCTGGCTGCGCGATCCCGACGATCCGGCCTCGCGGATCTCGGGCAGGCGCCGACGTCGACGCGACGTTCGAGGACGCGCGCTGCGACGGGATCGAGGGCGGGATGCGCCCGAAGCTCGCCGCCTGCGTCGACGCCGTCAACCGCGGCGTCAAGGCGTCGCACATCATCGACGGCCGCAAGGCCCACACCCTGCTGCTCGAGCTCTTCACCGACGCCGGCATCGGCACGAAGATCACCGCGCAGGTGACGCCGTGGACCTGGCGGCGCTGGACCAGCGAGTGGCTGATGCCCACCTACAAGCGCGCGGCCGTCGACGTTCGTGCGCGGCGAGGGCACCCGGCTCTGGGACGCTCGACGGCAAGGAGTACCTCGACTTCCTCGGCGGGATCTCCGTCTGCTCGGTCGGGCCACTGCCACCCGCGGTCGTCGAGGCAGTCCGGGAGCAGGCCGGAACGCTCACCCACGTCTCCAACCTCTACATGACCGGGGCGGCGCGCAGCTCGCGCAGCGCCTGTGCGAGTCGAGCCTGGGCGGCAAGGCGTTCCTCTGCAACTCCGGCGCCGAGGCGAACGAGTGCGCGATCAAGCTGGTTCGCAAGCACGCCCGCGGCCGGGGCATCACCGACCCCGAGATCGTGGTTCTCGAAGGCGCCTTCCACGGCCGCACGATGGGGGCGGTCTCGGCGACCCCCTCGATGGCGGAGAACGAGAGCTTCGCTCCCTACCTGCCCGGCTTCGTCCCGGTCCCCCGCGACGACGCCGGCGCCCTCCGGAAAGCGGTCGGCGAGCGCACCGCCGCCGTGATGGTCGAGCCGATCCAGGGCGAGTCGGGGGTCGTCCCGGTTTCCGACGACGTGCTGGCGGCGGCGCGGTCCGCCTGCGATGAGTCCGGCGCCGTGCTCGTGGTCGACGAGATCCAGACCGGGATGGGGCGGACCGGATCGCTCTGGGCCTATGAGCAGACCCCGGTGCGCCCCGACGTGATGACGACCGCCAAGGCGCTCGGAGGCGGCCTGCCGGCGGGCGCGTGCATCGCCACCCCCGAGCTCGCCGACACGCTCCAGCCCGGCGACCACGGCTCCACCTTCGCCGGCGGTCCCCTGGTCTCGGCGGCGGCGCTGGCCGCCTTCGACGTCGTTGACGACCCGGCGCTGCTCCGCCGCGTCCGCGAGCTCGGCGGGCGTCTGCGGGAGGCTCTGGAGGGGATCGACGGAGTGACCGGCACGAGGGGACGGGGGCTGATGATCGGCGCGTCCCTGGAGGACGGGCTGGACGCGGCAGCGATCGCCGCGCGCGCCCTGGAGGAGGGCCTGATCGTGAACCCGCCGCGCCCCGACACGCTGAGGCTGCTGCCCCCGCTCACCATCGGCGACGCCGAGGTGGACCGGGCGGTCGAGATCCTCGCCGCAGCCGTTGGGTGATTCGTCCAGAGGGCGGCGTTTGCGGGAAAATACTGTCGCCGGAGTGCCTGGGATGCCCTAGCTTGATCCGTGCCCGGGGTGCTACCGGGCGTGGCATGAAGCGGTGAAGACGAAAAGACTCGGCGCGCTCTGCGCCATGGCCGCGATCGCGGGTCCGCTCGCTGCTGCACCCACGGCGCAAGCCGAGCCGAACGTCCCCCTACAGAGCGTCGGCACCTACCAGGATTCCTCGTCCTCGCTGGTCTCCGGAGATTTCGACAGTGACGGGCTCGATGACCTCGTCTTCCAGTCGTCGGTTGAGGGGGAGGTCGTCCTCAGGCGCTCGCTCGGCGACGGCACCTTCTCGGCTCCCGACCCACTCGGGGTCGTGTTCTTCGCGATGCTCGCGGCCGATGTAGACGGAGACGGGAACCTCGACATCGTCGGCTCGCGCGAAACGCCGAGGGCGACGATGCTCCTGAAAGGAGACGGCGACGGTGGGTTCGAAGCCGAGGTCCTGCGAGACGGCCCCACCAGCCTCCAGCAGGTGCGAGACGTGACCGGCGATGGCGCTCCCGATGTCGTCTGGAAAGGGTCGTCGACGATCGATCCCGAAACGGGCGACTCGAACCTCGCCGTTGAGGTGTGGCCGGGCGACGGTTCCGATGGATTTGAGACCGCATACGAGGTGGTCACCACGGTTCCGCCCTGCTGCCCCGATCCCCCGGTTTCGCGGAGCCTGGGAGCGGCGGCGTTCGGGGATCTCGACGGCGACGGCCAGTCCGACCTGATGCTCGCCACCCGGGACCCATATGGCGCCGGACCGACGCTGGTGCGCTTCGGCGATGCGAGCGGTGGATTCGGCCCGCCGATCGACGTCGATTCCCGCCCCGACAGCTACAAGGTGATGAACCACACCGGCCTGCTG
This sequence comes from uncultured Solirubrobacterales bacterium, assembly GCA_963839875.1. Classification (GTDB taxonomy): domain Bacteria; phylum Actinomycetota; class Thermoleophilia; order Solirubrobacterales; family 70-9; genus CAVUAT01. Next base: position 743,974 of record CAWIWP010000003.1, on the reverse strand, counting down.
GTCGCCGACATGGACGGGAACGGGACCGACGAGTTCGTCCTCGGCGAGATTCCCGGGCCCAACAACAGCTACTTCCTCCACATCGTCTCCGCCGATGCGAATGGAGACATCACTCTCACCGAGCGTCCGAGCGTCCGAAACGGTTACGGGTACCCGCAGCTCGCCGACCTCGACGGGAACGGACTCCTCGACGTGCTCACCTCCGGGGAGCCGGCCTCCCTCGTGGCGTTGTTCCAGGAGGCCCCCGGCGTGTACGGGGACGTGGTCTTCGACGCGCTGCCGAGCGGCGGGCGCCGCAAGCTGGTCTCAGGTGACTTCGACGGGGACGGCCTCGGGGACGCGGTCACCTCGGGCAACTCCCTCGCCGACCCCAGTATGCGCCTCGAGGTCTTCCTGAACAGCAACAGGGTGGGCGCGCCCACGCCCCAGAATCCGCCGGCGGCTGAGGGGAGCGGCGACGGCAGCGGCGTCGCCGGCGCCGTCAGCCCGCAGCTGACGGTCCACAAGCGGGTCAACCCGGAAACTGTCCGCCGCTTCGCGCGGGACGGCGCATCCGCGCTCGTCTCGTGCGACTCCGAGTGCGTCGTGACCGCCGTGCTCAAGGTTCACACCGGCAGGCGCTTCGTGGGCGTCGGCACGGAGCAGGCTTTCCTGCTCGAGGGAGAGCGCCAGTGGTTCGTCGTCAAGCCGCGCGGTCGCGCCTGGAATTCGCTGTCGAAGCGCCTCAGGCTGGGCAAGCTGAAGCGGATGCCGTACCAGCTCAGCCTGCAAGCAGCCCCCCGCGACTGACGACGGCCCGACAGGATCGCCGCAGGCGGTCGAGAATCAAGACTCCCTGGCCGATAATGGGGAGCAGCGGATGGCCGTCGGATCAACAGCAGCTGACTCGATCGCGACGCCTGCGAGAGCAGGCGCCGTCGAGCCGATCCCGACCAAGCGCCTGCGAAACGGCGAGCGGGCATTCCTCCTCGACACGGCGATGGTCGTCGTCGCCCTCGCAGCCGACTACCTGGCGGCGAGGCAGGCAGACCTCCCGATCCAGAGCATCGGCTGGCTGGTCCTGCCCGCCCTGCTGACGCTCGCGGTTCTCGCCGGATGGGGCGTCTACCGCCCGCGAATGACCTCGACCTTCCTGGAGGACCTCCGGAGCGTCATCGCCGCGACCGCGGTGGCCGCGATGACGGTCACGTTCCTGAGGGTGCTGACCACGGACGACCCCACGGCCGCCAGCCAGGCGGTCCGCTTCTGGCTCTTCGCCGGCACCTACCTGGTCGCCGCCCGCGTCGGCGTGCGGATCAGCGAGGTCCGCGCCGCGGCGCGGGGCAGCTTCGGCAGGCCCACCCTGATCATCGGTGCCGGCCAGATCGGCCACCTGATCGCCAACCGCCTGATCGCCGACCAGAACATCGACCTGATCCCCGTCGGCTTCGTGGACGACGACCCGCGCGAGATCGAGGACATCGCCGACGTCCCCGTGCTCGGACCGCTCGACGCGCTGGAGCGGGTCGTCGCCGATCGCCACGTCGAGCACGCGATCCTCGGCTTCTCGCGGGCGACGCACCAGCAGGACCTGGACGTGCGCAAGCGGCTGCTCGAGATGGGCGTCTCGGTCTCGATCATCCCCCGCCTGTTCGAGGGCGTGCCCGACCGGATCGCGCTGGAGCGGGTCGGCGGCCTGCCCCTGGTCACGATCTACCCGAGTGACCCCAAGAGCTTCCAGTTCTCGATCAAGTACCTGCTGGGCCGCGTGATCGCTCTGGGGGCGGTCATCGTCCTCTCGCCGCTCCTGCTGCTCCTGGCCCTGATCGTCCGGATCGACCTCGGCAAGCCGATCCTCTTCCGCCAGACGCGGGTCGGCCTGGACGGCCAGGAGTTCGAGATGCTCAAGTTCCGCTCCATGAGGGACGGGCCCGAGCCGGCGGGCGCGCCGGGCGACTCCCAGCCGGCCCTCGACGCGCCGGGTGCGCTGGAGGGTGGACTCGCGCCGGGCGGGGTCGAGGGCGACGACCGCCGCACCCGCTTCGGCGCCCTCATGCGCCGCACCTCGCTTGACGAGCTGCCCCAGTTCCTGAACGTGCTGAAGGGCGACATGTCGCTGGTCGGCCCGCGTCCCGAGCGGCCCGGCTTCGTCCGCCTCTACACGCCTGACGTCTACCGCTACGCCGACCGCCACCGCGTCCGGTCGGGCATCACGGGGTGGGCCCAGGTCAACGGCCTGCGGGGCAAGACCTCGCTGGCGGACCGGGTCGAGTGGGACAACTACTACATCGAGAACTGGTCGCTGTGGCTCGACGTGAAGATCATGCTGCTCACCGTCAAGGCCGTGTTCAAGGACAGAGCGGAGTGAGCCCCGATCGCGAAGTGCTCGTGGTCGGCGGAGCCGGCTACGTCGGGTCCGCCCTGACCCGGGCCCTGCTCGCGCGAACCGACATGCGGGTGAGGGTGCTCGACGCCCTGATCTACGGCCACGGCAACTCGCTCGCCGGGCTCGCCGAGGAAGAGCGCTTCACCTTCGTGCGCGGAGACGTTCGATCCGACGAAGACGTCGCGGTGGCGACCGAGGGGGTCAGCGACGTGGTCCTGCTCGCCGCGCTCGTCGGCGACCCGGTCTGCAAGCGGAACCCCGAGGTGGCGCGCGAGGTGAACGTCGATGGCGCCAAGCGCGTCGCGCGCCTCGCGGCCGAGGGGAGCCCGGAGCGCTTCGTCTTCGCCTCCACCTGCAGCAACTACGGACTGCGCGACGAGAACGATCCCCCGGCCGTCGAGGGCGACGAGCTGAAGCCGCTCTCGATCTATGCGGAGAACAAGGTCGAGGTCGAGAGCCACCTGCTCGAGGACCTCGCCGGCGGCATCGACACCACGGTGATGAGGGTCTCGACCGCCTACGGCATGTCCCAGCGCATGCGCTTCGACCTCACGGTCTCCGAGTTCACCCGCGAGCTGACCCTCGGGAACGACGCTCGACGTCTACGACGCCGACACCTGGCGCCCATACGCCCACGTGGACGACATCTCCGAAGGCATCAGGCTGGCCCTCGAGGCCCCCGCCGAGCAGGTCGCCGGCGAGGTCTTCAACCTCGGCGGCGACGACGGGAACTACACCAAGCGGATGATCGTCGAAGCCGCTCTCGAAGCGCTCGACGGGGAGGGCGAGGTCAGCTGGGTCGAGGGCGGGGTGGACGCCCGGAACTACCGGGTCTCCTTCGACAAGATCAAGGAGCGTCCTCGGTTTCGAGCCCGCGCGCACGGTGCCCGGCTCGATCGCGAACCTCGCCGAGGCGATCCGCTCGGGCGTCTTCGACGCCGTGACTCCCGAGGCGATGGAGTCGGGCGACCTGTACAGCAACGCCAACTACACGGCCGCGCGATGAGGGCGGTGATCCTCGCCGGGGGCAAGGGCACGCGCCTGCGCCCCTACACGGCCGTGCTTCCGAAGCCGCTCGTGCCGGTCGGCGACCGGCCGATCCTGGAGATCGTCATCCGCCAGCTGGCTCACCACGGCTTCACGAAGATCGACCTCTCGGTCGGCCACCTGGGGCAGCTGATCAAGACCTACTTCGAGCAGATCGAGCTGCCCGATGGCATCGAGCTCGACTACACACTGGGAGGACCAGCCCCTGGGAACGGCCGGCGCCCTGCGCCGAATCGAGGGGCTGGCCGAGGACGACTTCCTGGTGATGAACGGCGACATCCTGACCACGCTCGACTACGAGCAGCTGATGCGCTTCCACCGCTCCCAGGACGCTGCGCTCACGATCTCGACGCACGAGAAGGACGTGGGCATCTCGCTCGGCGTGATCGAGGCCGAAGACGGCTTCGTCACCGACTACATCGAGAAGCCGACCATGCACTTCCAGGTGAGCATGGGCGTCTACGCCTACTCGCCCAGGGCCCTCGAGGTCATCCCCGAGGGATACTTCGACTTCCCCGACCTCGTCAAGGCGCTGCTCGCCGCCGGCGAGAAGGTCGCCACCTACAAGGCGCAGGCGCGCTGGTACGACATCGGGACGCGTCGAGGAGCACGAGCGCGCGGTCGAGGAGCTCGCCGCGAACCCGAATCTCTTCGACCGTGACTGAGACCCCATGACTGGCTCGTCCCGCTGGCCGACGTCGTCATCGAGCGAATCCGAGATCGACCTGGTCGCCGACACCTACCGCTCCGGATGGCTCAGCATGGGCCCGCGCACCGAGCAGCTCGAGACCGCCCTGCGCGAGTACACCGGCTCGCCGCACGCGCTCGCGACCTCCAGCTGCACGGCGGCACTCCACCTGATGTGCGTCGCGTCCGGGCTGGGAGAGGGCGACGAGGTGATCGTCCCGTCGCTCAGCTTCGTCGCGACCGCGAACGCCGTTCGCTACACGGGCGCCACGCCCGGTCTTCGCCGACATCGCCGGGCTCGACCGCCCGTGGCTCTCGGCCGACGCGGCCGCGGCCGCCATCAGCGACCGCACCAAGGCGATCATGGGCGATGAGCTACGGCGGCCACCCGGGCGAGACCGACGGCTCGCCGACGCTCGCGTGCAGAGCGGGGGCTCCTGCTGCTCGAGGACGCGGCCCACGGCCTCGGCGGGCGCTCGGCGTCGCGGGCCCCTGGGCACCGTCGGCTCGGCCTGGGCGCCTACAGCTTCTTCTCGAACAAGAACCTGCCGGTCGGCGAGGGCGGAGCGCTCGTCTGCGACGACGACGAGGCATAGCCGAGCGGGCGAAGCTCCTGCGCTCGCACGGGATGACGAGCCTCAGCTGGGACCGCCACAAGGGCCACTCCTTCGGCTACGACGTGGTCGACCTCGGGCTTCAACTACCGGATCGACGAGCCCCGGGCGACGCTCGCGGCCGCCCGCCTCGCGCGGCTCGACGCGCGACAACGCCAGAGCGGGCGAAGCTCGACGAGGCCTACCGCAAGGCGCTGGCGGGGATCGCCGGCGTCGAACCGGCGATGCCCCCGCCGGCGGAGGGCGCCTCGGCGCACCACATCTTCACCGTCGTCGTCGACGAGGGCGTCGACCGCGACGCGGTCCGCTCGAAGCTCGCTGACGCGCGCGTCCAGACGAGCCTTCACTACCCGCCGATCCACCGGTTCTCGATCTACGAGGGCGGCCCGGACCTGCCGCTGACCGACGCCTACGCCGTCGCGGGCGATCACCCTGCCGCTCTATCCCGCACATGACGCTGGGTCGACCTCGAGACGGTCATCGACGCGCTCGCAGCGGCGCTGGACTGAGTCCGCTTGCCGCGCGTCCTGATCTTCAGCCAGCACTACGTGCCCGAGATCACCCCGGGCCGGATGCGCCTCGAGGTCTTCGCCGAGGGGCTGGCGGAGCTGGGCTGGGACGTCGAGGTGATCTGCGAGGTCCCCAACCACCCGGCGGGAGTCGTCGAGGAGGGCTACCGCGGCCGGCTCAGCGTCCGCAAGCGTTCCCCGGCTACAGGGTCCACTACGTCTGGGTGAAGACGAGCCCCGAGCAAGACGACCCGCTCGACGGCTCGTCATGTACGGGTCCTACGCCGCCGCCTCGACGCATCGCCGGATCGCCGTCTCGAAGCGACCCGACGTCGTGCTCGGAAGCTCGCCGCCGCTCTTCGTCGGCGCGGCCGCCGCGGCCACCGCAGCGCGCTTCCGCGTCCCGTGGGTCTTCGACGTGCGCGACCTCTGGCCCGAGGCCGCGCTCGCGGTCGGCGCGCTCCAGGGCGGGCGCGCCGCCGAGGCGGCGCGCTGGCTCGAGACGGCGGCTCTACCGGAGCGCCGACCACGTCATCGCCTCGAGCCCCGGCTACGTCGACCACATCGCCGAGCGCGGCGGCCGGCGCGACGCGATCACGGTGATCCCGAACGGGACGGGCGAGGAGCGCTGGTCGGGCCCGGCGAGGAGACCGTCGGCGCCGAGGAGTCGGCCTCGACCCGAAGCGCTTCAACCTCGTCTACGCGGGCAACGTCGGCGTCCTGCAGCAGCTCGAGACGGCGATCGAGGCGTTCGCGACCCTCGGCGACGGCTACGCGCTGACGATCGTCGGCGAGGGCCCGGCGCTGGACGCCCTCATGGAGCAGGCCGCGGCGCTTCCCGAGGGCCGGGTCCGGTTCGTGCCGCTGGTGCCTCCCGAGGAGGCGCGCCGCTACATGCTCGCCGCCGACGCCCTGCTGCTCTCGCTGCGCGACGCGCCGCCGATTGCGCGCTCGATCCCGATCAAGCTCTACGACTACAGCGCCGTCGGGCGGCCGATCCTGGTCGCCGCCAGCGGCCAGGCCGTCCGGATCACCGAGGAGGAGGGCTCGGCGCTGAACGTGCGCGCCCGGGGACCCCGAGGCGCTCGCCGAGGGCGTCCGGCGCCTGGCCGGGGACGACGGGCTTCGCGAGTCGATCTCAGCGGCGGCACGCGACTGGGCCGCGCGCAACATCAGGAACAACGGCGTCGCCCGCGATCGACCGGGTCCTCCGCTCGCTGATCCAGCCCTGAGGGCGCCTCAGAGGTTGCGCAGGTCGGGGAACGCTGCGGCGACCTCGGGAGGCGGCTCGTCGAACGACGCGCGCCCCCTGCCCAGGCGCTTGACGCGGCCCGCCACCCTGCGGGCGCGCAGGAGCGCGGCGCGGGCCCTGCTCCGGCCGGTGGCGGCCGACGCCTGCGCGCCCCAGAACTCGGACTTCTCACGCGCCGCGTCGGCGATCGCGGGGGACACGTCGGGATCGGCGGCGAGGCGGGCGAGAAGGTCCCTGAGGGCGCTCCACATCGACGCTTCGTCCTTGGACAGCGAGTCCGCCCGCTCGCGCTGCACGATCAGCCTGCCGGGACCCCGTGCGGCGAGGTAGCCCGCTCCGATGATCCGAAGCCAGAGGTCGTAGTCCTCCGCGAACCGCATGGACTCGTCGTAACCGCCGACCTCGAGCAGGACCTCGCGCCTGACCATGGCTCCCGAGAGCATGAAGTTCCTGTTGATCATCAGCGCCAGGAGAGCGTCTCGATCGCGCGGCGGCTCGTCGGGGTTCTCCGATCCGGACATGGCAGACGCGACATGGATCTTCTTCGTCGCGTGGTCGAGCGACCAGCCGTCCGTGTAGGCCATGCCGTTCCGCCGGTCGGACTCCAGCGCCGCGTGCATCTGCGCGAGGTACTCGGGCATCATCATGTCGTCGCTGTCGAGGAATGCGACGACGGGAGCGCGGCTCGCCGCAATGCCGCGGTTGCGGGCGGCCGAGGGCCCCGCGTTGTCCTGGCGGTGGACCGAGACGCGCCCGTCGCCCGCGAACGCCTCGGCGACCTCGGATGTGGCGTCGGCCGACCCGTCGTCCACCACGATCATCTCCAGGTCCTGCTCGGTCTGCTGCAGGACGGATTGGATCGCCGAGCCGAGGGTCTCGGACGCGTTGTAGGCCGCGGTGACGACCGAGAACTTCGGAGAGCGTTCAGCCACCGAAGACCCACAGCGGGCTGGATCGCAGCCGCAGCATCGCCGGCGAGACCTTCATCGCGAACCGGCGCTCGTCGTCGCCGTGGTAGACGCCGACGCGAGGCCAGCGCAGCGGCTCGGCCCGCGGGAAGCGCTTCGGGAGGGTGCCCGCGGCCTCATAGCCGGCCGCGGCGGTCGCCGCGACGACCGCACCGTCGTGATCGCCGTACGGATAGGCGATCGAGGTGCAGGGACGCCCGAGGTTCTGCTCGACGGCCGCCTTCGATTCGCCCAGCTCCCCGGTGAGGCGATCCCCGTCGATCTCGGTGAGGTGCGGGTGGGTGGCCGTGTGGGAGCCGATCTCCCAGCCTGCGCCGGCCAGCTCCCGGAGGCGCTCCCAGCCCATCGGCATCAGCTCTCGCTCGTGCTCGGTTCCGACCCACCGGTCGATGCCCGGCCAGCTCATCGGCTCGCCGGAGCCGGCGTAGGCCGTGGGGACGAAGACGGTGCCCGGCAGGCCGAGGTCGTCGAGGATCGGCCGCGCGAGCGCCGCAACCGACTCGTAGGAGTCGTCGAAGGTCACCGCCACCAGCTTCCCGCCGGGATCGGACCGGGTGAGCTCGGTGAAGGTGGTCCCGCTGTAGCCGCGCTCGACGAGCTTGGTGAGCTGGGCGCGCAGGGCACCGGGCGTGACGGAGAGGTCGGCGGGCCAGCGCTCGCTGACCGCGTGATAGCAGAGGCAGATTCGCATCAGATCCGCGTCCTGCTCACCGGCGAAGGGAGGAGGTGGGGAGCAGCCGGGCGAGGCGCGGGTTGCGCGGCACCAGCAGGCGGAAGGCGGCCTTGGCCGCGAACGCGCGGGCCTTCGACGCGCGCGAGCCGCGGTAGCCCTTGAAGGCTTCGAGCGTCGCCGCGATCTCCGGCTGAGGATCGACGATCTGGATCGCCTCGAGCTGGGTGATGTGGAGCGCGTGGTAACCCTCGCTCGCGACGTTGACGACGACGTGGGGGAAGAGGTCGTAGCGCGACCAGTAGCCGAGGTCGTACCGCGAGATCGAGCGTGCGAGCAGGGAGATTCCGCGCTCCCAGTCCTCTCCCGCCCGTTCGTCGCCGAGGCCGCGGCCCGCGTCGAGGAAGCCCCAGAGCGCGAAGATCCCGCCGTTGAGGACGAAGGAGCCCGGTGTGGTCGGGAACTCCTCCGGGAACGGATCGCCGTCGAGCAGCGCCATCGCCCCTCCGTCGGCGCTCGGCACCCGCATCGGCTCCAGGGCGCGGAGCGCCGCCTCCGCGAACCCGCCGTCGCCCGTCGCCTTGTGCAGCCGCACCAGCAGGCTCGCCAGCTGGCCCTGGGCCATCGCCGAGGTCCATGGCGAGGGCAGCCTGTAGGTGTGGGGCATCGGCCGCCCGTTGGGCAGCGCGCCGTCCGGGGCCATGATCGAGACGAGGTAGGAGCCGGCGTCCGCAGCCATCTCGAGGCTGCCGGGGTCCCCGTCGTCCAGGTGGCGCTCGAAGGCGCCGAGGCCCCACTGAACCGCCTCGACGTGGAGCTGCTGGTCCGGCGGGGCGAGCCAGGCCGGGGGCCACGCGTCCTCGCGCACCTTGTCGCGGAGGTCCACGTAATAGCCGTCGATCCCGGCGGGGTCGATGCGCGAGCCGAGGGGCAGCACCATCGAGCCGGCGGACCCCAGGAAGCCGCTCTCGCCGTGGGGGACGCCTGAGCCGTCGGCCATGCGGGCGATACTACGGTCGGTGGCGGAGCCTGCGACAGGGGCCGGTGATGACGGGGCCAGGGATGGTGGGTCCAGTGACGATGGACGCAAGGCCAGCGTCCTCGCGCTGATCGACACCCTCCCGCCGGAGGGGGGCGGTGAGCGGTTCGCCGCCGATCTCGCGGCGGACCTGGATCCCGGGCGCTTCGAACGCAGCATCTGCGTCACCCGCTGGCCGTACCCGGAGGGGGAGGAGCGCGACGGGGACGCAGAGGCCGTCGCGGCGCTCGAGGCCGCGGGGGTCGATGTGATCGGCCTCGGGCGGCGCAGCAGCCTCAACCCGCTGCCCTGGATGCCCCTGGTCCGGACCCTCCGCAAGCGGCCCGTGGACGTGCTCCACGCGCACAAGTTCGGTTCCAACCTCTGGGGCTCGCTGCTGGGAACACTCACGCGGGTCCCGGTCATCGTCTCGCACGAGCACACCTGGTCCTACGAGGGCGACCGCAAGCGGGTGCTGCTGGACCGGAACGTCGTCGGCCGCCTCTCCGACGCGTTCGTCGCTGTCTCCGCCCACGACCGCCGCCAGATGATCGAGGTCGAGGGCATCCCACCCGAGAAGGCGGTGCTGATCCCCAACGGCATCCGCGGGCCCAGGCCCACCAGCGGGGCCGACGTGCGCGCCGAGCTCGGGATCCCGGCCGGCGCCCCGGTCGCCGGCGCCGTCGGCCATCTGCGCGCGCAGAAGGCCTACGACGTCCTGATCCGCGCCGCCGCGCTGGCCCGCGAGCGACTGCCGGATCTCCGGGTCCTGATCGCTGGATACGGATCGCAGCGCGCGGCCCTGGAGGAGCTGATCGCCGAGCTGGGGCTCGGCGAGACCGTCCTGCTTCTCGGCCTCCGCGACGACGCCGGGGACGTGATCGCCGCCCTCGACGTCGCGGCTTCCAGCTCGTCCTACGAGGGGAGCCCCCTCGCCCTGATGGAGATGATGGCCGCCGCCAAGCCCGTGGTGGCGACGGCGGTCGGCGGCGTGCCGGACCTGGTCGTCGAGGGCGAGACGGGGCTGCTGGTGCCTCCGGGCGATCCGGCCAAGCTCGCCGACGCCCTCGTGAGCGTCTTGGGCGACCGCGAGCTGGCTGCGCGCATGGGCGCCGCGGGACGGGAGCGCCAGCGGCGCGAGTTCGACTTCTCCCTGACGGTGCGCCGCGTCGAGGAGCTCTACGAGGAGCTGCTCAGCCGCGCGAGCGGACGCGGTCGCTGAGCCTGGCGAGGACCGAGCGGATGCCGGTGAGCAGCTCGCGGACCGTCTCGGGGGCGAGGACGAAGAGGACCGCGAGGTAGACGAGCGCGCCCACCGCGCCCTCCACCGCGAGCAGGGCGAGGGCCGCGGCCGTGCCGGCGTGGGCCGCGTCGAGGACGACCTCGAGCCCGTACATCGCCCCGACGAGCGGCACGGCTGCGACGGCGGGGGCCCAGGTCTGGCGCAGCAGCTCGCTCACCGGGATCCCGATCCTGCGGCCGAGAGCCCAGTAGGCGAACGCGGCCGCGGCCACGGCGCCGATCGACAGGCCGGCCGCCGCCTCGGTCAGCCCGTACTGGGCGCCGATCAGGGCGGCTGCGGCGGTCACCACCGCGCCGACGGCCTGTATGTGGGGCAGCGACTGCGGCTTCCCCGCGGCCTTGAACACCTCCGAGGCGACCGAGACGAGCGAGCTGCCGATCGGGAAGGCGAACATCGCCGCCAGCGCGACCCCGGCGGGCCGCCACACCTCGCCGAAGAGCGCCACCGCCAGCGGCTCCCCGGCGACGATCAGGGCGGCGCCGACCGGAAAGGCGCCCGCCGCGGTCCAGCGCAGTGAGTGGACGAAGACCGTGTGGAACCGCTCCTCGTCGTCTGAGATCCGCGCGAAGGCCGGAAAGAGGACGTAGGAGGCGGTGGACTGCAGCACGAAGAAGGGCGTTGATGCGAGGCGGAGCGAGTAACGGAATTGCCCCAGCGCGGCCTCTCCCAGTCCGCGGCCGATGATCGCCGTGTTCGCCTGGTCGCCGAGCCTGGTGGCGACGTCGGATGCGAGCACGTGCCTGCCGTAGCGGGCCAGCTCCCTCCACATTCCGAAGCTCGCCAGCCGCAGCTTCGGCCGCTCCGGGATCAGGAGCCACGAGAGGGCGACCTCGGTGATCCCCAGCGAGTAGTAGCCGATGACGAGGCCCCAGACGCCCAGCCCGTTCGCCGTGGCGATGATCGAGCCGATCCCGAGCGCGATGATCCCGCCGGGCTCCACCACGAGCCTGCGGACGAAATTGAAGCGCCGCTGCATGATCGCCGCTGGGACCACGGTCAGGGTCTTCAGGAAGATCAGGCCCGACATCACGGCCGCGACCTCGGTGACCTGGTCGTTCTCGAAGAACATCCCGACCAGCGGAGACGCTGCCGCGGCGAGCGCCGTGAACAGCAGGCCCCCCGCGATGGTCGCGAACGTCGCCGTCGCGACCGCCTCGTCGACCCGGTCGCGCCGGTGGACGATCGCCGCCATCATCCCGGTCTCGGTCAGCATCAGGCTGACGCCGACCAGGACCATCGCGGCCGCGAGCACGCCGAACTCCTCCGGGGTCGCGAGGCGGGCGAGGACCAGGAAGATCGCCAGGTTCAGCGCCTGCCCGAAGACGTATCCGGCCCCGGAGAGGCCCGCGCCGCGAAGCACGAGCTTCCGGAGATTGCCCGGCGGCTCGTGCTCGTCTCGTGGATCGGCTATCGGACTCTCCTTCTCCGCCGGGTGGCCCGGATAGGTTGGCCGACACTATGACCGGCGCTCAGGAGCGAACATCGGGGCCTGGGACGCGCCTGATCGAGTTGGCGGCGTTCGACCGCGAGTCGCGGACCTCGTTCGTCAGGACCCTCGAGGCGACTTTTTCCGAGGCGGGTGAGAGGGGCTGGGCGCGCGACCTGGTCCTGCCCCGGACCGGGATAGCCACGCGGTGGGCCAACGCGCTGAGGGACTCCGGCGTGACCGTCCACGCGGCGCCCGAGGACGACCTCGAGCGATGGCTCGGCGAGCTTCTTGGGCCGGACGGGACCCCGACCCTCCTGCACTCGCACTTCACCGAGTACGACATGGCGACGGCGAGGGTCGCAGCCGGCCGCGGCTCGGCCCAGGCCATCTGGCATTTCCACTCGGTACTCGGGCGCTCTCCCCGGAACATCGCCCGCAACGTCGCGAAGCTCGCATTGGGACGGCGGCTGGGAGTCGCGGCGATGATCTGCCCATCGGAGACCTCGCGGGACGCGCTCCTGCATCGCGGCGCGCCGTCCAGCCGCCTCCACGTCTTCCACAGCGCCGTCGACCTCGAGGCGTTTCCGGTCTGGGACTCCCGGACGCGCGAGAGAAACCGCGAGAGGCTGGGGTATCGAAAGGGGGCTGTCGTGCTCCTGCACTTCGGCTGGGACTGGAAGATCAAGGGCGGCGACCGTTTCCTCGAGGCCGTGGCTCGTCTGCGTGATGAGGGGGTTGACGCCGTGGGGCTGACCAGGGCGGACCCTGAGCGTGAAGTTGAGATCGAGAGCGCGGGCATGACGGGCGTCGTCCACGTTCAGCCGCCCTCAGAGCTCTGGGAGCTGTTCGGGGTCGCACATGCACTCATGGCGACCAGCAGGGGGGAGGGGCTCCCCTACACCGTCCTCGAGGCGCTTGCCACGGGCACGCCGGTGGTGGCCACCGACATCGGGGGCCACCGCCCCTTCGCCGAAGCGCCGCTCTGCACGATCGTCCCGCCGGGCCCGGCCGCTCTGGCGGACGCGGTCAGGGCTCATCTGGCGCGTGGCGACGACGAGCTCTCACGCGACGCCGCAGAGTCGCGCGAATGGGTCGCCCGAGGCTTCTCGCTGGACGCCTACGCCAAGCGGATGGTCGGCTTTTACGCGGAGCTGCTCGGCGTCGCCTAGCCGCTGGACGAACGTCCGGGACCCTCGCGCCTGCATTTCAGGCACGAACGTCCAGCGTCGCGGACGCGGCTAACGAGTATTCGCGCCCTCTCGATGAAACGCCTGGATGTCTTTCCAGGCCCACAAGAAGCTCTTGGCAGGCTCGGCGGCGATCGCCGCGGCGCTGTCGCTGGGCCTCGCCGCCCCGTCACAGGCGTCAACGACCGGCTGCCACAAGGTGGCCGCGCCCGGCGGGAACGACAGCGCGCTCGGCACCGTCGCCCAGCCCATCCGCACGGCGCAGCGGCTGGTCGACATGCTCGAGCCGGGCCAGGTCGGCTGCTTTCGCAACGGCACCTACTCATCGGACGAGATCGGCATCGACACGCCGGGGGTGACGCTGACGAGCTACGGCAGCGAGCGGGGCACCCTGCGCGGGAGGCTCTGGGCAGACGCCGACGGCATCAGCGTGACCGACCTGAACCTCGTGGGCGAGAACGCCGCGGACCTCCCGAGCCCGACCGTCACCGCCAACGGCGTGATCTTCGCCCGCAACGACATCACCAACAACCACACCGCCATCTGCTTCGTGATCGGATCGCTCAGCCACGGCCACGCCACGGGGACCCTGATCGAGGACAACAAGATCCACAACTGCGGGATCCTGCCGGCAGCCAACCACGACCACGGGATCTACGTGGAGCAGGCCACGGACACCGTCATCCGCGGCAACTGGATCTACGACAACGCCGACCGCGGCATCCAGCTCTACCCCAATGCCGACCGCACCACGATCACGGCGAACGTGATCGACGGCAACGGGCAGGGCATCATCTTCGGCGGCGACTCCTCCTCGACCTCCGATGGCAACGTGGTCGAGCGGAACGTGATCTCGAATCCGGCGGTCCGCCACAACGTCGAGTCCCACTACGACTCGGGCGACCCGGTCGGCTCCGGGAACGTCGTCCGCCAGAACTGCATGTTCGGGCCGGGCGGCTGGTACGGCGGCCCCGACGGGAGCGGCATCCAGAGCCCGCAGGAGGGCTTCCGGGCATCGGAGAACCTCGTCGAGGAGCCCGCGTACGTCAACCGCGGCGCCAAGGACTTCAACCTCGCCCCGGGGTCCGCCTGCGCGAAGATCGTCGACGGCTCGCTCACCGTCGGCATCGAGCTGCGCGCCGCCCGCAGCAAGGTTCGGGCGAACCAGGCGCTTCCGGTCTCGGGCGAGACCTCCGGCGCCGACAGCGGCTCCGAGGTCACCCTCTCGGTTCAGCGGAAGGGCAAGTGGGTTCAGATCGGCCGGGCCACGGTTCGCCCGGACGGCAGCTTCGCGGGCAAGGTGAAGGTCAAGGCCGGCCGGGTCAAGGTCGCCCGCCTCAGGGCCAGCGCCCGCGTCGTCGGCGACTCCAACCCCGTCAAGGTCAAGGTCAAGTCCAAGATCAAGCGCTGAGCATCGAGCTCTGCGACGGGGTCTATGAAGGGCGCTTGCGCGCGACCAGGAAGATCCCGTCGGCGGCGAGATCGGCGTCGTCGAGTGCCCGGTAGCGGGGAAGCAGCCTGTCGCGGATGGCGTCGATGTGCGGTTTCGCGCGGGCCATCTCCTCCGCGGTCAGGGGTGCGTGATGCGGGTCCAGCTCCTCGTCGTCTCCCCTCACCCTGGTGACCGGAAGCTCCGCGTCGTAGCCGCGGGCCCCCATCCCTTCGCGGTAGCTGTCGATCATCTCCCGGTTCATCAGCCCGGTGTGCCGGCGCATCCGGTCCCAGACGGCGTCTGAGATGGTCAGGAACTCGAGCGGGTTGTGCCCACCCGTCGTGAGGAGGCCGTTGTCGGAGAGGTCCACTTTGTGCGCCTGCACGCCGCCCGGCTCGAGCAGGGCGTCCATGGCCTCGAGGGCGCCGTCCAGATCCCAGACCTGAAGGAGCACGGCGCGGGAGATGATCACCCCGAAGCGCTCGTCCAGCACCCCGACGGCCTCCTCGATCGTGACGCCCTCGACCGCGCGGATGCGCGCCGGGTCGAATCCACCTTGGTCGTCGGCTATCGCCGCCTGCATCCGCTCGCGGCGATCTCCGTCGGCCCGCTCGACCTGCGCGGCGTAGATCGCCGCCTGCTGGTCGGGATCGCGCCAGTTGTGGAAGCGGTCGAGGCACACGACCTGCTCGGCGCCGTCGCCGATCAGCTCCAGCGCGACCCCGTAGTTGTCGCCCGGCCCGACCTCGAGCACGCGCTTCCCGGCGACCGCCGCCGCGTCGAGGCCGGCATAGCGCCGGTAGTCGCCGACGACCCAGTCGATGTAGGCGAGGCTCTCGCTGAGGCTCCAGCCCCGGTGCCTGGCGCCGATGTGCATTCCGCTGTCGCGGCCGAGTCGCTGGCGCGTGGCGAAGATCGCGTCCTTGGCCAGCCACGCTCCGAGCGTGATCGCGCGCGAGCGCTTGACCACCTGCTTGAAGCCCCGCCAGCTCACCGCTGCGGCCCCCCGCTATGAGCCGCGTCGAGCATCGTTTCGATGGTATCTCCACGCTCGATGAACGCGGCCACCCGCTCGGTCTCCGACTCGAGCGTGTGCGCGCCGATCCACTCGATGCCCCGCTCGACCTGGGCGGCCCTGCGGGCCCCGTCGCCGCCGAGCGCCCCCGCCTCCTCGGCGAGCGCCTCGGCGTCGCGAGAGGGCACCAGGCTCACCGCGTCGCCGAGGGCGTCGCGGATCCCGCCCACGTCGGTGGCCACCACCGGAAGCCCCGCGGCGAGCGCTTCGAGCACGACCTGGGGCAGCCCTTCGGTCAGGGAGACGTGGGCGAGGACGTGGCACTCCTCGTAGGCGGAGCGCAGGTCCCCGTGGGGGACGTAGCCGCGAAGGTCGTAGGCGCCCGTCTGGCCGAGCGAATCGAGGCGCTGGACGAGCTCGTCCTCGAGCGGTCCTTCGCCGCAGACGACGAGGCGCCAGCGCGGGTCGCGCGAGCGGAGGTCCGCGAGCGCGTCGGCGAGCAGCAGCGGGTTCTTCTCGGTGTCGATCCTGCCGACGCTCAGCAGCAGGAGCTCGGATGAGTAGTCCCGCCGCGCAGCCTCGGCCGGCTCGACGATGTCCTGCCGGCGGCAGAGAGAGACGGCGATCTCGAGCAGCCGTCTCGACCGCGCGTAGGAGCGCGCCAGGACCGGGCCGACCACGATCACCGAGCTGACCCGGGCGAGCGCGCGGAACGATCCCTCGAGGGCATCCGCGATGAAGTGCCAGCCGCGCCTGCCCGGGTGGCGGTTCCTGACGTAGAGGGGGTACTCCTGGCGCACGCCGAGGATCAGCCGGCGGCGGCGGAGCAGCGCGAACAGGGCGAGGGGTGCGGCCATCAGGTGCGGACCGAGCACCCAGACCGCATCGACGTCGTCGAGGCCCCTCCAGAGGCCGCCCAGCGAGCGCGCCATCGCTCCCATCGCCCGGAATGGCTCGGCCAACGACGGATAGAAGGGCAGCGGGACGAAGTCCACCTCGCCGAGGTCGTAGCGCGCCGACGAGCTTCCGGGGCTGAGTCGTCCGATCACGACCATCCGCTCGATCCGCGTCGCGAGCTCCGCGAGGAAGAGCGCGAACGCCCGCTCCGCGTACACGCGGTCCCCGATCCGGTGGTAGGCGTAGTCCGTGTAGACCGCGAGCCTCACGCGGCCGCGTCGGGATCCGGGTCGCGCGAGATCGCCGCGAGGGCCGGAGCGAGGCCGAGGAGGAGCCAGAGATGGTTGCTGTAGAGCTCGGTGATGAAGAAGTTGGCCGCCAGGGTCCCGGCAAGGGCCACGAACAGTCCCGCCGAGAGGGCCGCCATGTCGGCCCGCCCGGCGTCCTGGAATCTTCGCGAAGCGGACAGGGCGCAGTACAGGCAGAAGCCGAGAATCGTCAGCAGCCCGACCAGCCCGGCCAGCCCAAGCTCGGCCGCGACCTCGAGGTAGGTGTTGTGGGCCGGCTGCGCGACGTCGATCACCTCGTCGGTGCGGCCCAGCGACCCCGAGTCGAGGACGTAGTGCCTCGAGGCGACGCCGAAGTTCCCCGATCCGACCCCGACCCCGGGGTTGTCCTCGAACACCCGCCAGCCGACCGCCCAGATCGTCGTCCGTCCCTCGAGGTTGCGTGTCTGGCCCTGGGTCGTGCTCTCGAGCCTGTCCTTCGTCGCCTCCGATGCGAAGCCGACGAACCAGGCGTACCCGATCACCGCGATCAGCCCGGCCACGATGGCGACCTGCGGCCGGTAGCCGCGAAGGAAGATGCCGGCGGCGAGTATCGCGACCCCAAGCGCGATCAGGCCCCCCCTCGACGCCGTGAGGAAGATGGCGACCGTTCCGAAGACAGCGATCGCCACGGCCCCCCACCGGATGAGGGGCCGGTTGGTCCAGGCAGCCGCGACCCCCATCGAGAGCGGGATGCCGGCGCAGAGGACGGCAGCGAGGTGGTTGGGGTCGAGCGAACCGGCGCTCAGCCGGCCGAGGGCTCTCCTCCGTCGGCGGGATCGCGATCCCGTACGCGGCCGCGATCGCGGTGCCGGCGACGAACGCGGTGGCGATCACGCGCGCCTGCCCGGCCGTCCGGGCCGCCGTGAACACGATGACCATCAGCCCGACGTTCAGCAGCAGCCTCAGGGCGGCGGCCGTCGTCAGCGACGGGTCCTCCGCCCAGGAGACGCTGACGAACGACCAGCCGAGGAACGGCGACCAGCACGACCGAGATCACCGGGTAGGCGCCGATGAACTCACCGCGGGTGCTCGGCTTGCTCACCACCAGTGCGAACCAGCCCAGGGCGAGCACGAGGCCGGCGGCCTTGGTGACGCTGACGATCGCTCCGCCTCCCGGCAGGAACTCCGTGAAGGTGATCAGGGCGAAGAGCAGCCGTACCGGCCGTCAGGTCGGCGAAGCAGAGGAGGGTGAAGCCCACGGCGATCGCGGCGGCGATCGCGAGGACCGGCTGGTAGCCCGCGAGGAGCCCGAGGACGGCTCCCAGGGGCAGGCCCGCCAGTGTCCAGCCCCAGCGACCCCAGTCGAGCTGCCGGGCGGCCAAGGCCCCTAGGTGCGGGTCGGGCTGAAGAGCCCGCGCTCGCGATCGGATTTTCGGCTCGCCCCGTAGTAGTGGTACTCGTTGCGGGAGGGGCGCGGGGTGCCGACGACGGCGAATCCGACAGGGGTGATGCCGTTCTCGGCGAGCAGCTCGCCGAGCTGGGCGATCTTGCCGAGGCGGGTCTTGCCGACCCGGACGACGATCAGCACCTCGTCGGCGCGCCGCGCCAGCGGCAGCGAGTCGACGACCTCGTTGAGGGGAGGGGAGTCGATGATCACGTAGTCGGCGATTGCCGCGGGCGTCGTCGATCATCTGCTGGGCGGCGGGGATCGAGAAGAGCTCGGTGATCCACCCGCCCTCGTAGTCGGCGACGAGCAGCCGCAGGTTGTTGCCGTAGGTCGGGCTCGGGATCAGCGCGTCCTCGAGGTCGGTCGTTCTCGATCAGGACGCTGACGACGCCGCCGTGGTCCGGAGAGACCTCCATCGTCTGGGCCGAGCGACGGACGCCGCAGGTCCGCCTCGATCAGGATCACCTTCTTGCCTGAGAGGGCGAGCGAGGAGGCGAGGTTGATGGCGGTGGTGCTCTTTCCCTCGCCGGGCGAGGGTCCGGTGACCAGGATCACCGAGCTGTCCCTGCCATCGGTCTCGGCCGTGAGCGTCGAGCGCAGCGTCCGGTAGGCCTCGGCTCCCGCCGAGGAGAGCGCGCGGGGTGAGAGCGGCTTGCCCTGGCGCCTGCCGCCCTCGTCGGGAATGCGGGCGAGCACGGGCAGGCTGTAGAGGCGGCGAAGCTGGGCCTCGCGGCGCAGGCGCGGGTCGAGGATCTGGCTGGCGAACGCGCCGGCGACGCCGAGCAGCAGGCCCGCGACGAGCCCGGCCGCGATGCTGAGCTGCGGGCACGGGGCGACGCCTGGGAGGAGGGCGGCTGCGCCGCCGTCTCGATCCGGATGTCGGGGGTCGGGGCGTTGGCGAGCGTCTGGAGTTGCGTCACGGTCGCGCTCGGGGCCTCCGGGCCGAGGGCCTCGAGCTGCTGGTCCACGGCCAGGTGGAGCTGGTCGGTCCGGTCCTCGACGGTGGCCGTCGCGAAGGCGTTCGCCAGCTCCGCCGCCGCCTCGGGAGAGTCCTCGGTCGCCTTCACCGAGACGAAGTTGCTCTGCGCGATCGGCTCCGCGGTCACCTTGTCGAGCAGCGCCTCCGCTTCGTCCGGGCTTCCGATGTCCTCCTTGACCCGCTCGGCGACGTCGATGTTCCGAACCAGCAGCGCAGCGGTCTCGACGTCGCGGGTGGGATCGACGGATTCGCGGATCAGCGGCAGGGCGGTGAGAGTCGGGTCCTCGCCGGAGACGGGGGTGACGAGCATGTCGGTGAAGGCCTCGTAGGTCTTCGGCGCCGTGATCACGTAGGCCACGGCGGCGCCCGTCGTGATCAGCACGGCGAGGATCACCAGGCCGAACCGCTCGCGGATCGTCTCCACGTAGCGGCGCAGCCCCTCCTCCTCGGCAGGAGGATGGAGCCACTCAGCCTTGTTGTTCGAGTTGCGCGCCATTCGATCCGCCGGGATTCTGGCAGGCGTCACCGTCGCACCTGTGCGCTAGCTTGCGGCCAGTGTCCCCGTACCCCCTGCTCGTAGCGCTGGGACTCGTATTCACGTGGTGGGGTTGGAAGACCGGAGCGTTCTTCGGCGACGTCCTGATTCCCGGCGGGATCGTCCTCGCGGGCATCCTCGCCACCCTCGTCATCAGGGCCCCGTGGCAGGCCAAGATGCAAGGGCCCCGCCAAGGTCGCGCTCGCGACATCTGGCCGGTCTGGCGGCCTGGACACTCCTCTCGTTCTTCTGGAGCCCGGCGCGCGAGGTGGCGATCGCGGACGCCGAGAGGGTCGTCGCGTACGTCCTGGTCTTCGTCATCGGGGCATGGCTCGCCACGCTGCTCGGCCGCGAGATGCCGCTGGCGGCCGTCCCGGTCGTCGTGGCCGGCGCCGCCGTGGGGCTTGCGACGGCGTTCTCAATCGCGCTCGCCGGCGAGCCCGCCCGCTACCTGGACCTCGACGGGCTCCTCAGCTACCCGCTCGGCTACCACAACGCGATGGCGGCGTTCTTGATGGTCTGCGCCATCCCCGCGCTTGCATTGGTGACGCGCGAGGAGTTCCAATGGCCGCTGCGCTCGGCCCTGATGGCGACCGCGACGATCGCCTTCGGCCTCATGGTGCTGACACAGAGCAGGGGCGCCCTGATCGCCTCGGCGGCCGGCCTCCTGGCGGTGATCCTCCTGAGCCGCTCGAAGCTCGGGACCCTCGGGTGGACCGTGGTCGCGGCTGCCCCGGTGGTCCTGATCTCGCCGGTCCTGCTCGACGTCTACTCCGCCGCGTCGGACGGGATCGAGGGGACGGGCGACGAGCTGAACCGGGCCGGGTTCGCGATCCTGCTCTCCGCGGTCGCCTCGGCCGCGCTCGCGGCCTTCGTCGCACGCTCGGAGCATCGGCTGAGCCTGCTCCCCCACACGAGGCGCAGGGTCGGCGCCGCCGTGATCGCGCTGGCGGTGCTCGCCGTGGCGGTGCCCACCGCCGCCCTGGTGGCGAGCGAGGGCGGGCCTGGTGAGTTTCTGGATCGCCGGATCGACGAGCTGAGCGCGGGCAGCCCCGAGGTGAGCGAGGGCGGCAGCCGCCTCGGGGTGAACCTCGGGAGCGACCGCGGCACGCTGTGGGGCGTCGCACTTGACGACGGCGTCGCCTCGCCCGTCGCGGGTGAGGGCGCCGGCGGGTTCGAGTACTCGTTCCTCGCCGAGCGCGACGACCCCGAGCAGCTCACATCCGAGGACCCCCACGGCGTCTTCTTCCTGATGCTCTCCGAGCTCGGCCTGGTCGGCGTCGGGCTCTTCGCCGCATTCGCCGTCTCAGCGGCGATGGCATGCTGGCGGTCGAGGCGCCTGGGCCCCGGCGCCGGCGACGTTGACGGCCGCGGCGCTCGGTTCGTGCGCCTACTGGGCTCGTCCACGCCTCGGTCGACTGGTTCTGGCACTACCCGGCGGTCACCGCACCCGTCGTGATGCTGCTCGGAGCCGCCGCGGCCCCCGCGCTCCGCACGCTCGACGAGGTGCGCATCCGCGTGCCGAAGAAGGTCGCGATCGTCGCCGGCCTCGCGGTCCTCGCCGCGATCCTGATCCCGCTCTTCCTCAGCGAGCGGCTGCTCCGCGACGGCGTCGACAAGGGCGCGGGCGACCCGACCGCCGCCTACTCGGACCTCGGGCTGGCCGCGGACCTGAACCCGTGGTCGCCGGCGCCCGCTGATCGCCGAGGCGGAGATCGCCGAGGAGGCGGGGGAGGACCAGCGCGCCCTCGGCGCAGCTCGCGCAGGCCGTCGCGAGCGCAAGCCGCAGATCGACTGGACGCCGCACTTCCTCGCGGCGCGCGTCCTGGCCGAATCAGACCCCGAGCGGGCCGCGCGCCGAGCTCGAGCCGAGGCGCGGCGGCTGAACCCCCAGGGGAGGCGCATCATCGACGCCGAAGCGCCCTCGACGATGCCCAGGAGCCTTGAGGCTGAACATATGTCCATTTGCCACTCTGGCGCCTACCTGCTTCTCTGTCTCAAGGGCAGGCGTGCACAAGCCGATGCATAGCGTGAGGAAACCACTCGCCGAAGGTCCGATTCACGAACTATGATCCGCACCGAGTTTCTGGGGGATCTCAATCAATGAAAGTGAGAAGGACACGATGACCACCAAGTGGAGCAGCCGCTTTGGACTGTCGCTCGTCTTGGCGCTTGCGATCGGAGCTTTCGCTCGTGCTGCCGGCCTCGGCTGTGGCACAGGGCGCGATCGATGACCCGACTGCCGCCGTCTACGGCGACGACGACGGCGAGTCGGCTTCGTTCGAGAGCTCGCGGCTCCGCTGGCAGCTCCAGTGGCGAGCGGTGGCGAGTCCGAGTGGGCTCTCAAGCCAGATCGGATCGCTTCCCTTCACCGGCATGGATCTGATCATCCTGGCAGGGGTGGCGCTCGTCCTGACCGGAACCGGGTTCGCTCTCCGCAGGGCTTCCATGCCCCGCAGCCCGCACGCCTGAGCCAATACAACTGATTACGGGGGTTCCGTCCTGGCCGCGCCTAGCTTGCCGTGGCATGAGCCTGGGCCGACGGCTGGAGCAGGGGGATTTCGCCAGCACCTTTCCGGGCCGGTTCTCCTCGGCGATGGATCGCGCCCGCGGAGTGATGGCCGGGCTGCAGTCCGGCCTCGGCGGGGAAGGCGTCGGACCTGGAGGACGCGCTTGCCCGCCTCCACGAGATCTACAAGCTCCGCGTCGAGCTCGAGCTCGAGACCGCCGGGAGTCCTCTGGCGCACGGCCGAGGTCGTCTGCGCGCTCACGGACGCTGCCACGGCGCTGACGGACCGCGAGCGGGGGATCGGCGACGACGGCGCGCGCGCTGCTCGAGGCCGACGACCGCCGCCGCAGGGCCGGGATGCCGCCCCGAGGCCCGCTCGGGGGCAGGCCGGCCTTCGCCGTCGTGGGCGGCGGGGACGCCGGCGGCACGACGGTGCATCCAACGGCCACCGGCCCGGGGTCGAAGCCCCGCCGCAGGCGATCGCTCCTCTGTACCAGCGTGCCGCCTGAATCTGCGCCGTGCGCCGGAGGCCTCGGGCGCCGGTACCCTGAATTCACGCAGGGCGCCGCTCTGCCGAGACTGAAGAGAAGACATGATCTGGAGAGGACGAGACAACTCCGGCCAGGGGGAAGACGCGGACCGAGGCTACAGCCGCGGCCCGCCGGCACCTCAGGCCGGCCCGACGCAGGGCCAGCCCCCGGCGCAGTACCCGGATCCCCCGCAGCCCGCGGCCCAGCCTCCCCTTGACCAGCATCTCGCCGAAGCACCGGCCGTCGGACCGCGGGTGGAGTCGGTCCTCGACGCCGCCGAGCGGGCCGCGGTCAGCATCCGCGAGGACGCGCAGATCTGGGCCCGGAACTACCTCGAGGAATCCAAGCGCAAGGCCGACGAGGCCGCCTCCGCGCGCATGCGCGAGATCTCCGACCTCACCGACAGCCTCGTCAACCGCGCGCGGGCGGTCGCCCAGCAGTCCGACGAGCTGATCGCCGCGCATGGACGACGCCGGCCGCCGGGTCGTCGGTGCCGCGACCCCGGGCCGCAACAACGCCCCCGGCCGCCCCAGGACGGGCTTGCGGCGGTCGCTCCCCCCGCGCCCGCCGTGCCCGAGGCGCAGCCCCAGCAGCCCCCTCAGGCCCAGCCTCCGGCCTACGCGCCCCCGGCCGCACCGCCTCAGCCGCCCCAGCAGCCAGCGCCGCCAGCAGCAGCAGCCGCCTCCGGCTCCCCGCAGCCCGCACCTCCGCCTGTTGCGCCCCCGCCTCCCGCGCCCGCCGCACCGCCGCTCCCGCCGCCCAGCCGCCCCGGCCCCCGAGGTCCAGAGGCCCCGCTCCAGGAGGCATATCAGGCCCCCCAGCAGCCGCCGCAGCCGCCGCCTGAGAGCGGCCCGCCGCCGATGCCCCCGCCGGGCCTGCCCAGCCGCCAGCCCCAGCCGCCGCCGCCGCGTGAGCGGCCCGCCGCGCTTCCGGACTCCCACGAGGCGCCTCGGCCCGTCGGCGGGGCGGCGCCTCCTCCGAGGGTGCCCGCCTCCTCGCCACCCAGATGGCCGTCGCCGGGCAGCAGCAAGGACGAGATCGCCTGGCGCCTGCGCGAGGAGTTCGGCATCGAGGACTCCAGCGCGATCCTCGCCGAGATCGGCATCTAGCTCCGCGCATCTAGCGCTCCGTCCGGAAAACGGCAGCGGGACAGCCGACTCGCGCTCTAGCTTTGGCTCCATGCGCGCCAGACCGATCGAGAGCCCAGGTGACCGTGGGACGCCCACCGCGTCGCGCAGCTTCGTCGCACGGGCACGAGGACTGCGGCGGCCAGCTTCGAGGTCGAGCGCCAGCCGGGGGGCGGAAGGGGGGCGTCAGGATCGCCTGCGCGGCCTGCGGCGACTCCGCGGACTGCGATCCGTCGCACCCCGGGCTGCTGAGGCTCGCCGACGACGACGCTCGACGCGCCCGGCGCCGGAAGCCCCTCGTCAGCGCCGAGGAGCTGCAGAAGCTGGCTGCCCGCCCCGGCCGCCCTGCCCTGGTGGGTCCCGAACGCCTACATCGGGGTGATCATCGCCGTCGGGCCTCGCGCTCGATCGCGTTCGGGCTCGTCGCGCCGATCGACCGCGACGACCCCGTCGTCCTCGCTCCGCCGCCGCAGGGCACCGACGACGCTCCCCAGGAGCCGCCGCCCCCGCCCGCGGTCAACACCGGCCCGGTCGAGGCGGGGGCCTTAGGCGTCCAGCCCCAGGCGGGCGGGCCCGAGAGCTTCGCGACCTTCCTCGATGGGTGAAGCGCCGGGGCCAGAGCCTCAACCGCGTCAGGTCGCGGACCGCTTCGCCATCGGAGTCCCGTCGGGCTGGACGGGCGGCACCTCCGACGGCGCCGTCGTCTTCTACGAGCCCGGCAGGTCGGCCGAGCTCCGGGTCTTCCTCGAGGCGGGCGAGACCGGCCTCGACGAGCTGACGCGCAAGGCGCGCGCGTATCTGGCCGATCGCCGTCCCGGCGCCGACATCCTGGGGCCGGAGCCGCTGCGCCTGGCGCGACCGGCCCGCCGAGGTCCTGCTCGCGCCGCTACGACGGCGGGCGACGACCGCGCCGTCCTGCTGCGATCGGGCGGATACGCGTTCCTGCTCCTGGGGACGATCGAGGGGAGCGCTTCGCAGGGCGTCGAGAACGACGCACTCGCCGCGCTCGGCAGTTTCCGTCCCTCTGTAGCGGGCGCTGCGGCCGCGAAGGTACGGGCGTTCGGATACCGTTTGAGCCATGGCGCTAGGAGAGCGCTTCCGCAGCGGCGGGGCCCGCGGGATCGCGCGTTCCTTGCAGAGCATCAGCACTGCGACGCGGGCTTCGACGTCCGGCGCGACGAGGCTCCCCGGAAGCGGCAAGCTCACGATCACCTGCCAGGGCTGCGGCGAGACCGTCAGCTACAACGCCGCCCAGGTCGGCGAGATCGGCGCCTTCGACCTGCCCGAAGCGAGCCCCGCCAAGCCGGAGAAGCCGCCCACGAACGGCGCCGATCCCAGGGCCGTCCCAGCTGCACCGATCCCCGAGCGGCCGAGGGCGACGCCCCCCAGGCTCCCCGGGCCGGGCCCGAGCGGCGCCCGCCCTTCGGACCCGGGGCCCCTGTCGGGCCGCGCCCTTCCGCGCTGGCTGGCGCCTCTCGCCATCGGCCTCGTGATCGCCGCCGGGATCGCGATGATCCTGATCGGGCTCTCCCGCTCCAGCGACGACGGCGGCGGCGAGACCGCGACCACCCAGCCCGCCGAGACTCAGGCCGAGGCGCCGGCCCAGCCCGCGGAGACGGCGCCGGCGGAGACTCAGCCCGCCGAGACGGCCGAGACCGCGCCGGCCGAGCCCGCAGCGCCCGCGGAGCCCCCCGCGACGGGTGGCGTCGCGCTCGACACCCGGTCTTTCGGGGCGTTCGCAATCGGGATCCCACAGTCGTGGACCTCGAAGCAGGAGGCCGACGGGGCAACGGTCGAGGCGCCCGGAGCCACCGCGGCTGTCACGGTTTTCGCGGGGCAGAGCGCCCTGTCGCCGCTCGACTTCGCCCGGGAGGCCGAGGGATTCCTGGCCGATCGCCGGCCGGGCGCGAGCGTCGATGAGCCGAAGCCGGGCCGATTCCAGGGCCGCCCTGCGGCCCTCTGCGTCATCACCTACCCGGGCGGGGAGGAGCAGGCGACCATCGTCTCCGCCGGCGGTTTCGTGTTCGTGCTGCTGAAGCGTGTGGACCGAGGCGCGTCACCCCAGGTGGCCGGCGAGGCCGAGGCGGCGCTCCAGAGCTTCAACCCCCGCTGATAGCCGGTCGGTGTCAAGGGGGTCATGACCGGCCGCAGCTGCACGCGGGTCATGTCGCCCGCGCGAGGTGCGGCTGGTGTTGACGGCGTCGACACCGACCGTATGCCGCGCGGGTCACCGGTGCCGGGTGCCGGGGGTGGGCCCGGGGCGGTCCCGGTTTGCGGGGTTTCTAGATAGCTGTTGCTGACATTCCGTCCCGGGAACGCCCCCGGCGGCCGGGGCCGGTCACCCGCGCGCCGAGCGGCCGATATTGGACGCCTACAGGACCGGCCAGGCTCCTTCGCTGGAGACCGCGAAGGTCTGGATGTCCGTCAGCTTCGCGAACACCGCGTAGCGCTGGGCGGCGCTGTACAGGGGGTGGCAGGCCGTCAGGACGACGCGGTCGTAGCCGACCGGGTCGACGATCTGGACGTCGCTCGGATCCACGATCTCGTGCTTCTCGACGGTGTAGGTGAAGGCGCCGTAGGGCAGCTCGACCCGGACCTCGTCCCCGTCCTCGATCTCGTTGATCTTGCGGAAGGGCGCCGGTAGGTGGTTCGGTGGCCCGCGATCCCGGTGGTGCCCCCGAGACCGGGCAGGGGGGTCTGCGGATAGCGGCCGGGCCCCTTCTGCAGGGTCGCGGTGTCCGTGCCGTTCAGCAGGACGAAGTCGATCCCGACGCTCGTCGACCTCGATGCGGCCGATCGCCTCCCCCTTCTCGACCTGGTCCTCGAAGCGCTCGGCGAGCGACCTTGGCGCGCGCCTCGTCGGTGCTCGCGCCCCGCGACGTCCGTGGCGAAGGACGACTCGAGGTCGTCGAGCTCGTCGGATGCCCGGCCCTGCTGCATCGATCGCGTAGGCCGCCGAGACGGGCTCCTCCCAGAGCAGGGTGATCCCGGCGTCGGCGAGGACGACCAGCCCGGCCGTGATCAGTGCCGTCGAGAGGATGCGCGCGAATCGGTGGTGGGGACGCACGCGGGAATTGTGGCATCGGCCCGGGCGGCTTGAGTCAGCAGCGGCCTGCCAAACTGCTCCGCTCTTGACGCAAGAGAGCCACATGGCCGATCCGGCACCCGACAGCCCGCGCATCGCCTCCTTCGAGGTCGACCCCGAGGACATCGGGCGCGTCCTGCTGCTCTATTCGGGCGGCCTGGACACCAGCGTCATGGTCAAGTGGATCGCCGAGCACTACGGCGCCGAGATCGTGACCCTCACCGTCAACCTCGGCCAGCCCGGCGAGGACTACACCGCGGTCACCGACAAGGCCCGCGGACTGGGCGCCATCGAGACGGTCGTCGTCGACGCACGGGAGGAGTTCGCCGAGGAGTACGTGCTGCCCGCGATCAAGGCGAACGCGCTCTACGGCGGCGGCTACCCGCTCTTCACGGCGCTCGCGAGGCCGCTGATCGCCGCGAAGGCCGTCGAGGTCGCCCGCGAGCAGGGCTGCGACACGATCGCCCACGGCTGCACCGGCAAGGGCAACGACCAGGTCCGCCTCGAGGCGACGATCGCGACGCTCGACCCCGAGCTCAAGGTGCTCGCGCCGGTTCGCGACTGGAGGATGGGCCGCGACGAGGAGCTCCAGTACGCGCGCGACAACGGCATCCCGCTGAAGGGCGGCAGCGAGGTCTCCCCGTATTCGATCGACGACAACCTCTGGGGCCGCTCCTCGGAGGGCAAGGCGATCGAGGACCTGACGGCGCCACCGCCCGACGACGTCTTCCAGCTCGTGACCAGGCCCGAGGAGGCGCCCGACGAGCCGCAGATGGTCCGGGTCGAGTTCGAGCGGGGGAGACCCGTCGCCCTCGACGGCGAGCGGATGGACCTGGTCGAGCTGATCGACGCGGCCACCGAGCTCGGGGCGCGCCACGGGTGCGGCATCGTCGACCACATCGAGGACCGGATCGTCGGGCTCAAGGTCCGCGACCTCTACGAGGTCCCGGCCGCCGCGATCCTGATGACCGCCCACCGCGACCTCGAGAAGCTCGTCGGCACGATCCACCAGAACAACTTCAAGGGCGCGCTCGAGGACCACTGGGCCTACCTGGCCTACGCCGGCCTCTGGCTCGAGCCGCTGCGCCGCGACATCGACGCCTACATGGAGTCCGCGAACGAGGTCGTTACCGGCGAGGTGACGCTGAAGCTCTACAAGGGCTCGGTCACCCCGGTCGCCCGGACCTCGCCCTACGCGCTCTACGACCGCTCGCTCGCCTCGTTCGGCGAATCCGGCGGGGAGTTCTCGCAGCACGCGAGCCCGGGCTTCATCGAGCTCTTCACGCTCCAGAGCCGCCTGGCCCACCGTGTAAGGCGTACGGTGGACGGGGAAGAGGGATCAGGGTCTTGAATCGAGCGGCGGCGCAGGCGCCGCGAAACAGTCACCAGAAAGGCACGAGATGAGCGCCATCTACGAGTTGATCGGCCGCATCGTCGTCGGGTTCGTACGGACCCGCTACCGCCAGGAGATCCGCACCGCGGCCCTGGTCGGTGCGGGCGCGGCCGTCCTGGCCGCGATCGGCGCCTACGCGGCGACCAAGGACGACGAGAGCCGGGGCGCCTAGCCCCGCGCGGTCAGCCGGGCCATCCGCGGCGGCAGGGAGAAGAGGCCCCCGCCGCGGCCGCCCGGGTCGCGCAGCTGCGCGACGCGGCGGCCGAGCAGGGCGCGGATCTCGGCGGTTCGCCTGAACGGGTCGGCGATGACCTCGCCGCTCTCGATCGAGGCCGCCGCGACGAGCTCGCCGCCGGCGAACGCTCCCAGCACGCTGCCCATGGGGGACGTTGCGGAGTCGCGCTCGGCCAGCGTCTCCAGGGCGACTCGCTCCTCGCCGCGGAGCATCCGGATGGTCAGCTCCTCGGTTCGCATCTCTGTGTCGGTGGTCTGAGTCATCTCGTGCCCCTTCGTTTCGGTAATCAAGATGGCGGCATCGTCCCGCTGCGCTTATATCAGCGCAACATGGATTCCTTCTATCTCTGATAAGTTGGGCTAATGCTTGACGTGAAGCGCATGGCGGTGCTCCGCGAGGTCGTCGCTCGAGGCTCGTTCTCGGCGGCCGCCGACTCCCTGCACCTCTCCCAGTCGGCGGTGAGCCAGCAGGTCGCGGCGCTCGAGCGCGAGGTCGGCCTGCAGCTCCTCGAGCGCACCAGCGAAGGGCCCGAAGCTGACCGCCGCGGGCGAGAAGCTGGCGGGCCACGCCGACGCGGTGATCTCGCGCCTCGACGAGGCAGAGCGCGAGCTGGCCGAGATCGCCGGCCTCGAAGGCGGGCGGCGTGCGCGTCATCAGCTTCCCGACCGCGAGCGCCACGCTGATGACGCTCGCCATGTCGGAGTTCCGCCGTCTCGCATCCCCGGAATCGAGCTGCAGTTCGCCGAGGGCGAGCCCGAGGAGTCCCTGCCGGCGATCCGCCGCGGCGACTACGACGTCGCGCTGATCTTCGACTACCCCGACGCGCCTGCCGACCTCGGCCGCGACGTCGAGGCCGAGATGATCTACGAGGACCTGATGCGGGTGGCGCTCCCGCCCGGCCATCCGCTCGCCGCCTCCAAGAAGGTGAAGATCGCCGACCTCGCGGACGAGGAGTGGCTCTGCGGCGACGAGCCCAGCTCCTGCCGCGCGCACGTCCTGTCCGCCTGCCGCAACGCCGGGTTCGAGCCGAAGATCTCCTTCGAGACCGACGACTACCAGGTGCTGCAGGGCCTCGTGGCCGCGGGCCTGGGCGTCGGGCTGCTCCCGTCCCTCGCCTACCAGGACCCCGGCGTCGAGCTGCGCGAGATCGCGGGCGAGAACCCGATCCGCCGCATCTGGTCGGTCGCGAGGCCGGCCGCGTCGCGTTCCCCGCGCCACCGCGGAGATGCTCTCGATCCTCCGCTCGGTCGGTGCGCGGATACGGCGCGGAAGCCCACCCTGCAGGCCGCCTGATCCCTCGCTCGACCCGTTGTGCCTGCACGATCCGTTGCATTCGAAGGACCTCAGGCACGGGCGCCGACGCCCGGCTGCGAGTCTGTGAGCGCTCGCTAACGTAACGCCGCTCTCCACGGCGTGCGACGAACCGCGGACTCGCAGGCCCCGGAAGGAGCAGCGCAGGTGCGTTCCAACTTCAAGCTCACGCTGGCCGTCGCCGCATGTGCGTCCGGACTCGCCGCGGGCGGGATCGCCGCGGCGCCGCCGAGGAGCCCGGCCTGCAGTCCCGCATCGACTCCGCCGAGGACGAGGCGAGCCTGATCTCGGAGCGGATCTCCAGCCAGGGAGCGCGGATCGCCGAGCTGGAGGCGGAGGCCGCCGCGGCGGCCGAGCGCGAGGCCGAGCTTCTGGCCCAGCTCGAGGACGCGACCATCGCGCTCGACCGAGCTGAACGAGCAGCTCGTCGCCGCGGAGCGCGAGCTCGAGGCCGTCCGGGCCCGCTACGACCGCGCCGTCGGGGTCCTCTCCGAGCGCCTCGTCGCGATCTACAAGACGCCCGAGCCCGACCTGCTCGGCGTGGTGCTCGAGGCCGACGACTTCGACGAGCTCCAGGGCAGCGCCGAGTACCTCGAGGCCCTGACCGACGCCGACGCGCGGATCGCCGAGCGCGTCGCCGCCTGCACGACGAGGTCGACGCCCGCTACGACGGAGATCGCCGACCTCAAGGCGGGTATCGACGAAGAGCGCATGCGCCTCGGCGACGCCCGCGACGAGATCGCGGCAGAGCAGGCCGCCGCCAAGGCCCGGGCCGGCGAGCTCGCGGCGGCCAAGGCCGATGCCGAGTCCGCGCTTGCGGACCTCCAGGAGCGATCTCGGGCTGGGAGCTCGAGGTCCGAAAGCAGGCCGCGGAGGAGATCGCGGCCGGCGGCGGCGAGGGGGCCTACCTCGGCGGCCCGTACTCGATCCCCACCTACATCGTCATGTGCGAGTCGGGCGGCAACTACCGCGCCCTGAACGAGTCGTCGATGGCCGGAGGCGCCTACCAGATCATCCCCTCCACCTGGCAGGCCTACGGGGGCCAGGGCCAGTACGCCCACCTCGCCTCGAAGGCCGAGCAGGACCGCGTCGCAGCGATCATCTGGCGCGAGGACGGACCGGGCGCCTGGTCCTGCGCCTGACTGGACGAACGTACGACCCGCCCGCATTGCGGGGTTCTACGGTTGACGCGACGACGCGAGGCGACCTAGTCTCCCTCTCGGTCCATCCACCGGTGTCCAATCCGCTGAGGTGTTCCAGCCGGTGTGTGCCGGCAACATTCCTTTGAACAACTCGCGACTTCGCTGCACGACAACGCGGTGGACAATGGGAGCGGCCCTTGCTGCCACCCTGCTGCTCGCCCGAGCAGCCCCCGCTGCCGCGGCCCCGAGTGACCTGGACACGACCTTCTCGGGCGACGGGATCTTCACCTCCCAGGATGGCTTCACCGTGGACGTGGAAGTCCAGCAGTCCGGACGGGTGATCCTCGCTCGCAGCGATGGGGTCGTCCTCGGGCTCACGAGCTCAGGTGCTCTTGATCTGTCGTTCGGCAACGACGGTCAGATCTCAGGCTCGGGGTTGACGATCCGGGCGATCGCGATCGACAGCCAGGACCGCGTTCTGCTGTCGGGCTCCTTCAACGACGCGTTCGTGTCCCGCTTCACACCCGAC
Source organism: uncultured Solirubrobacterales bacterium (assembly GCA_963839875.1). Classification (GTDB taxonomy): domain Bacteria; phylum Actinomycetota; class Thermoleophilia; order Solirubrobacterales; family 70-9; genus CAVUAT01. The sequence goes on along the minus strand of CAWIWP010000003.1, from coordinate 712,490 downwards.
GGATTGCAGGACGATTCCTTCGGCTACGAAGGATCGGTCCGAACCGACTCGCCGTTCACGGAGCTCGGCGCCGCAGCAGACGGCTCGGTGCTGGGGGCGACCCGGGATGCGGTTTCCCGGCTCGAGCCCGACGGTGACCCGGATCTCGACTTCAGCGGGGACGGAACCGCGTCCGCATCCGAGCTTGGGTTCTTCAGGCGGACGAACCCCTCCAGTTACAGGTTGCCGGGGTACAGCGACCTGGTCCCGACCCCGGGCGGAGGCGTGGTCCTTGCGGGCTTCCAGGCGAGTGGGAATAGCTCGGGCGACGGGCCGACGAGCGGCCTCCTGCTTTCGGTCACGGCCGGCGGGCGGCTGAATACGTCCTTCGGCGATGACGGACGGGCAATCCTCGGCACCCCCGGCTCCATCCCATCCGTGGAGCGGTTTCCCGACGGACGGCTCGCGGCTGCGATCGTCGGGAACCCGTCGGTCCTTACGGTCGTGGGACAGGACGGTGGGCTGATCGACGCAGACACCTACCCGGGGGGCTTCGCTGGGCGCACCCTCGCTATCCAGGCCAACGGGAGGATCGTCGTCGCCGGGAACGCAGGGCGGGTCGCTCGCGGTGGCTCGATACTTCTCCAACACGGTCGCCGATGACTCATTCGCCGACGGCGGCCGCGCGACCGTCCCCGGCGGCGAAGGCGTGACCCCGATCGGAGTCGAGGTCGACTCCCTCGGGCGCATCGTCGTGGCCGGGAGCCTGTTTCAGCCCGACTCGCTGTTCGCCGCACGCCTGTCGGGCGACTACGTGCCGCCCGACCCGCCCGACCCGACCCACCCCGGCGACACCGGAGCTGGCCCTGCGGGGGGCGGCGACGTCGCGGGCGAGGCTGCGAGCGGTCCGGGCCTCGAGATCCTCAGCCGGCGCGTTCCGCGTTCCCTCGCGAAGCTCGCCTCGACGGGCATCGCGATTCGCGCCAGGTGTTCATCCGACTGCCGCATGGTGATCCGCATCGTCGTCTCCGAAGGCGCGCGCCGGCGCCTCGGCCTCCGGAGTCGCACCATCGGTGGCGCGACGACTCGAGCGTTCGCAGGCGAGGTCGTAGGTCTGAGGGCGCGGCTGACCAGGCGTGCGAGCACCTCCTTGCTGAGCGCGAACCCCGGCACGCTCAGGCTGACCGTGCAGGGGCGCGCAGAGGGTCGTTAGGCGCGCCGAAGTTAGGCGAGCGCGCCTGCCGGGTAGCGTTTGCTGACAACTTCGAACGAAGGGGCACCAACCAATGGCGACCGCCACGAAAGACACCGGCATCCTGAGCGACGACCAGCGCGAGGCGCGCGATGAGATCGTCGAGATGCTCAAGAAGGCCTACTGGATGGAGATCGAGACCGTCATGAGCTACATCGCGAACTCGGTCAACCCGGACGGCGTCCGGGCGCAGGAGATCATCGAGTCTTTGAAGGAGGACATCACCGAGGAGCTCGGGCACGCGCAGCAGTTCGCGGACCGCATCAAGGAGCTCTACGGCGTCGTGCCCGGTTCGATGGACTTCGAGGCCGAGCAGACCTTCCTCCAGCCGCCCGAGCACCAGACCGACATCGTCCACATCATCAAGGGCGTGATCGAGGCCGAGTCGGGCGCGATCGAGTTCTACAACCAGATCATCGAGAAGACCGACGGCGTCGACTTCGTCACCCAGGACATGGTCATCGCGATCCTCCACGACGAGCAGGGCCACCGCCGGCTCTTCGAGGGCTTCCTGCGCGAGTACGAGGCCGAAGGGCTGGCGTGAGCCCGGCCGCCCCCGGACGCGAAAGCGGAGGAGGCGGCCTGATGTCTGTGCGGGACGTCACAGACGTTCCGGCGCGAAAACGGCGAAGGTAGACGTACCCCCGGCGAACGGAGCGCAATGCAGCAGAGCCTTCCCCCCGGACCGTCCTATCCCTCGCTGATCCAGGGGATGGGATTCTGGACGCGCCCGCTCGCCTACCTCGAGAAGCTGCGGAGCACCTACGGGAAGCGGTTCACGATCCGGTTCCCGTTCGCGCCTTCGTTCGTGATGATCACCGAGCCGGACCAGGTGAAGGAGGTCTACACGGCGCCGCCCGACGTCCTCCAGCCCGGGGTCGGCGCGAAGGTGCTCGAGCCGCTCGTCGGGCGCAACTCGGTGATCCTGCTCGACGAGGACCCCCACATGGAGCAGCGCAAGCTGATGCTCCCCGCGTTTCACGGAGAGCGGATGGAAGGCCTGACCGACCTGGTCGCCGCCGTGACCGAGGAGGATGTCGCCGGCTGGGCGCACTCGGATGAGATCCGGCTCCATCCGCGCCTCCAGGCTCTGACACTGGAGATCATCCTGCGGGCGGTCTTCGGCCTCGACCCGGGCCCGCGCCTGGACGCGCTGCGCGACGAGTTGACCGAGCTGCTCTCACACGGCGACAGCCCGATCACGCTGCTCCCCGAGCCCTCGGAGCGGATGCTGGAGCTCACCAACCGGTTCGGGCCCGTCCGGGGCTTCCTCGACGCGAGGAACGAGGTCGACCGCCTGCTCTTCGAGCAGATCTCCGAGCGCAGGAGCGACTCGGCCGGCCGCGACGACATCCTCTCGATGCTCATTGACGCCCGCCACGAGGACGGCTCCCAGATGAGCGACCAGGAGCTCCGCGATGAGCTGATGACCCTGCTGGTCGCGGGCCACGAGACGACCGCCTCGTCGCTCGCGTGGGCGTTCGAGCGCCTGGCCCGCGAGCCGCGTGTCGCCGCCGCCCTGACCGACGAGATCGACTCCGGCGGGGGCGACGAGTACCTGACGGCGACCATCCAGGAGACCCTCCGACGCCGCCCGGTCCTCCCGAACACGGCGCCTCGGTACGTCGCGAAGCCGATCGACGTCGGCGGCTGGTCGTACCCGACCGGGTGCTGCCTCGTCGCGAACGCCTACCTCCTCCATCACGATCCCGACATCTACCCGGACCCCTACGCGTTCCGGCCGGAGCGCTTCCTCGAATCGCCGCCGGGCACATACACCTGGATCCCGTTCGGCGGAGGGCGCCGCCGCTGCCTCGGCTCCAGCTTCGCGATGCTCGAGATGAAGATCGTGCTTCCCGCCGTGCTCAGCGCATACGAGCTGCGACCGGACGTCGCAGCGCCAGAGCCCACGAAGCGCCGCAACATCACCGTGCGGCCCGGGCGCGGATCACAGGTCTCGCTGGGGAAGCGCCCCGCCCGCGAGCCCGCCGCCGCCTAGGACGCGATGGAGTCCGACCGGGGCCGCGCCCTGCTGCACACCGTCGAACGCCGGCTGATGTGGCAGGGCTGGGTCGGCAACATCGTCGGGGCCACGGTGACTTTCATGGCGGTCGGCTTCGTGCTGGCCGTCTTCTTCGACTCCGCCGAGCGCGACCAGCTCGGGCGCGAGAACCTGCCGATCGCCGCGGCCACCTTCGCGGTCTTCGGGATCGCGCTCACCTGGGCTGTGCGCCGGCGCCGAGCCAGGGCGCTCCAATGGTTGCGGGACGGAAGGGACCCGAGCGACGAGGAGCGCCGCCTCACCCTCGGACTGCCGACGTTCACCGCCTACCTGACCGCGGGCGGCTGGATGGCCGGCGGGCTCGTCGGCGCCGCGTTCAACCTCGACCACTCGTTCGGCGCGGCCGCCGTCGTCGGGGCGGCGTTCTGGGTCGGAGGGGAGACCACCGGCGCTCTCGCGTTCCTCGTCGCCGAGCGCACGCTTCGTCCCATCACGGCGCTCGTCCTCGCGGCCCGCGAGCCCACGAGCACCACGGCTCCCGGCGTACGCGACCGTCTGCTGGCCGCGTGGAGCCTGGGCACCGCGGCGCCGATGCTGACGGTGCTGACGGTGGGCGTCGCGGGTCTCGTGAAGCCCGGAGTCGACACAGAGTCCGTCGCCGCGGCATGCGTCTTCCTCGGCGGCATCTCGCTCGCGGCCGGCCTGCTGATCACCATGATCGCCGCGCGGGCGATCGCCGATCCCCTCAACTCGGTCCGCTCGGCGGTGGAGCGCGTCGCCGGTGGCGATCTCGAGGCGAGCGTCGAGATCGACGACGCCAGCGAGGTCGGCCTGCTCCAGGCCGGGTTCAACCGGATGGCCGAGGGACTGCGCGAGCGCGAGCGCATCCGCGACCTGTTCGGGCGCCACGTCGGGCACGACGTCGCGCGCGCGGCGTTGAGCGAGGGGACGCGCCTCGGCGGAGAGGAGCGCGAGATCGGCGCGGTCTTCGTCGACCTCGTCGGCTCGACCTCGATGGCGCTGGCGATGCCGCCGACCGACGTCGTGCGGCTGCTGAACCGCTTCTTCCGCGTCGTCATCGAGGTCGTCGAGGAGGAGGGCGGGTTCGTCAACAAGTTCGAGGGCGACGCCGCGCTGTGCGTCTTCGGAGCTCCCGCGGGCGGGGAGGACCCGGCGGGGGAGGCCCTCTGCGCGGCCCGGACCATCGCGTCGCGCCTCGAGCGCGAGGTCCCCGAGATCGACTTCGGAGTCGGGGTATCGGCCGGCAAGGCCGTGGCGGGCAACGTCGGCTCCGAGGCCCGCTTCGAGTACACGGTGATCGGCGACCCGGTGAACGAGGCTGCGAGGCTCGCGGACCTGGCCAAGGAGCGCAAGACCCACGTGATCGCATCCGACGCGGCTCTGCGCCGCGCTCGCGCCGACGAGCGCGATGCCTGGGAGGAGGGCGACCGAACCGTGCTGCGCGGCCGCCTCGAGGCGACCGTGCTGGCGTCACCCCGCGGCTAAGTCGCGGGGAAGTTGGGCCCGGTCAGTCCGCCATCCGTTTGAGGTCCTTGGGACGAAGGAGCACGTGGAGCAGGCGGTCGTCGATGGCCGCGAGGCCGCCCTTCTTGAGCTTCACCCTGGCGCCCGTGACCGTCCGCGATCGCACCGGAGAAGTCGGGCTCGTGGCCGACGAGCAGGACGTCGCCTCGGCCGGCCGCCAGGTCGAGCGGGTCGAAGTCGCCGCCCGCGAGGCGTTCGTCGAGGCTCGACCTCGACGCCGAGCGGCTCGCAGGCGAGCTCGGCCGTCTCGCCGCGCGCGGACCTTCGGGCTCGAGCAGGCAGGCGTCGAGCTCGACGCCGAGGCCCTGCAGCGCGCGCGCCGGCGTGCGCGCGCCTGCCTGTCGCCCTTTGCCGGTCAGCTCGCGCTCGGCGTCGTCCTGCCCCGCGGAGCCGTCCTCGGCCTCGCCGTGTCGCAGCAGCCAGATCACGTTGTCGCTCTCGCGTTCGGCTTCATGTGCTCACCCGAAATACCGCAAAGACCCTGTTCTGACACCCCCGTGACGACTCGGTTGCATCTGCCCCGGTTGGCATGATCGCTTGGTGAGCGCAGCCGGGGTCGCACATCTGCACGTCCACAGCGAGTACTCGCTGCTCGACGGCGCCTGCAAGCTCAGCCCCGCGAAAGAAGAACAAGAAGGGGCGAGCCGGTCGGCCGCAAGTCCCTGGCCGAGCGCGCCGCCGAGCTCGACATGCCCGCCCTCGGGCTGACCGACCACGGCGTGATGAACGGCGCGGTCGAGCACTACAAGGCGTGCAAGGAGGTCGGCATCAAGCCGATCCTCGGGGTCGAGGCCTACCTGGTCGACGACCGCGAGGCCGTCAAGGGGATGACCCGCTACGAGCGCAACCACCTGACCCTGATGGCCGCGCAGCGACGCGGGCTTCAGGAACCTCGTGAGGCTCAGCTCCGCGGGCTTCCTCGAGGGCTTCTCCCGGGGCAAGCCGAACCTCGACATGGAGCTGCTCTCGCGCCACTCCGACGGCGTGATCGCGCTCACCGGCTGCCTGCAGTCGCGCTTCTGCCGGCGCATCGTCGAGGACCGCCCCGACGGACGCCCGCGCGCACATCGACGACCTGCATCGAGGTCTTCGGCCCCGAGCAGGTCTACTTCGAGCTCCAGCGCAACGGGATCCCCGAGCAGGACAAGGCGAACGAGGGGATCGTCAAGGTCGCGCGCGAGGTGGGCCGCCCCCTGGTCGGGACCGCGGACGTCCACTACCTCCACCGCGAGGACTACGACAACCACGCCGCGCTCCTCTGCGTGCAGACGAAGTCGACGGTGGCCGAGCCGAAGCTGAGCTTCGACACCAACGAGTTCTTCCTGAAGAGCGCCGACGAGATGGCGGCGGACTTCGAGGCCTGGCCCGAGGCGGTGCCGACGACGCTGGAGATCGCCGAGCGCTGCAACGTGGAGATGGAGCTGGGCAACCTCCTGCTTCCGACGCTACGACACCGGCGACGGCTCCGAGCCCGGCGAGATGCTGCGCCGCCTCTGCGACGAGGGCATGCGCCGCCGCTACGGCGACCCGCTCCCGGCCGAGGCCGCCGAGCGGCTCGATTTCGAGCTCGGCGTGATCAAGGAGATGGGCTTCGAGTCCTACTTCCTGATCGTCTGGGACTTCGTCAAGTACGCGAAGGAGAACGGCATCGCCGTCGGCCCGGGGCGCGGCTCGGCCGCCGGCTCGATCGTCTCCTACGTCCTCGACATCACCGACATCGACCCGATCGCCAACGGCCTGCTCTTCGAGCGCTTCCTGAACCCCGGCCGCAAGTCCATGCCGGACATCGACATCGACTTCTCGGTCCGCGGGCCGCGAGCGCGTCATCCACTACGTCCAGGAGAAGTACGGGCGCGAGTGCGTCGCGCAGATCATCACCTTCGGCAAGATGGCCCCGCGGGCCGCCACCCGCGACGCGGCGCGGGTCCTGGGCTACGACTACGGCACCGGCGACCGCCTCGCCAAGCAGATCCCCGAGCCGATCATGGGCCGCAGCCCCAGCTTCGAGGAGTGCCTGCGCTCGGGCCAGGAGCTCAGGCGCACCTACGACTCCGACCCCGACGCGAAGAAGATCGTCGACGTCGCCAAGGGCCTCGAGGGGATCGTCCGCAACAACTCGATCCACGCCGCGGCCGTCGTGATCTCCGACCGCCCGCTCCAGGAGATCGTGCCGCTGCAGCTCGCCGAGGACCGCGGGGCCGCGAGGCAACGGGAACGGCAACGGTGGGCAAGGCCGAGCGCGCCTACAAGATGGTCACGCAGTACTCGATGGGCCCGATCGAGGAGATCGGCCTGCTGAAGATGGACTTCCTCGGCCTGCGGAACCTCGACGTGATCGAGGACGCCGTCGAGATCGTCGAGCGCTCGCGCGGCGAGAAGATCGACGATCAAGGACATCGCCGCTCGACGACCGCAGGACCTACGAGATGCTCTCGCGCGGCGAGTCGATCGGCGTCTTCCAGTTCGAGTCCGACGGGCATGCGCGACGCCCTGCGCCAGGTGAAGCCGACCGAGTTCCAGGACCTGGTCGCGCTCGGTCGCCCTCTACCGCCCGGGCGCGATGGCCTACATCCCGCAGTACGCCAAGGGCAAGCGCAACCCGGCGTCGGTCACCTACCCCGACCCGCGCCTGCGCTCGATCACCGAGTCCACCTACGGCTGCGTGATCTACCAGGAGCAGCTGATGGAGATCGCCAAGCAGATGGCCGGCTTCAGCCCCGCCCGAGCCGACGACCTGCGCAAGGCGATCGGCAAGAAGAAGCGCGACCTGATGGCGACGATCAAGGAGGAGTTCCTCGCCGGGCTGCAAGGCCTCGAGCACCGAAAGACAGCGTCGCCAGACGACCTCTGGTCGCTGATGGAGGCCGCCGCCGACTACTCCTTCAACCGCTCCCACGCCGCCTGCTACGCGCTGATCTCCTACCGGACGGCCTGGCTGCGGGCCAACTACCCGGCCGAGTACATGGCGGCGCTGATCTCGACGGTGATGTCGACGAAGGACAAGGTCCCGTTCTTCGTCAACCGCTGCGACGAGATGGGGATCGAGGTGCTGCCGCCCGACGTCAACGCCTCCGACCACGGCTTCGTCGTCTCGGGCAAGAGCATCCGCTTCGGGCTCGACGCCGTCAAGAACGTCGGGCACGCGGCGGTGCAGGCGATCATCAGCGCCCGGTCCGAGGGCGGCGAGTTCACCTCGATCTACGACTTCTGCGAGCGGGTCGACAACCGCGCGGTCAACAAGCGCGCGGTCGAGTGCCTGATCAAGTGCGGCGCCCTCGATTCGACCGGCGGCGCCCGCAAGGGGATGCTCGAGGCGCTGCCGATGGCCGCACGCCGCCGGCCAGAAGGCCCAGGAGGACTCCCGCCTCGGCCAGGGCTCGATCTTCGACCTCGGGGGCTGCGGCGGCGGCCACGCGGGTTCGCCGTCGGCGCGCCCAGCACCCGCCGGTCGGCCTCGATCGAGTACGAGAAGAGCGAGCTGCTGCGCCTCGAGAAGGAGACGCTCGGCACCTTCCTCTCCTCGCACCCGCTGGCCGACGTCGCGCGACGCGCTGCGGGCGCAGGGTGGACTGCCCGATCTCGGCGCTGGGCGAGCAGGGCGGACGGCTCGTTCGTCACGGTCGGCGGCATCGTCAGCGAGTTCAAGCGGCACAAGACCAAGCGCGGCGACCCGATGGCCTTCGCGACCCTGGACGACGTCGAGGGCCAGGTCGAGATGCTGGTGCTCGGCAAGGCCTACATGGAGTCGACCGAGTTCCTGGGGCCGGACGCGATCGTCGTGATCACGGGCCGGCTCGACCACCAGGAGCGCGGCCAGACGAAGCTCGTCGCCACCGAGGTCGAGCTGCTTCGAGCCGACCGAGGACGAGGTCGCCCGGGCGCGCAAGGCCCGGGCAGACGGACCGCTGATCGTCTCGATCGACGCCTCGGCGTTCGGCCCGACGCTGATCGACGAGCTGAAGGTGGTCTTCGAGAGCTATCCCGGGGAGTCCGAGGTGGTGCTCGAGATGAGACCCGCGAGGGACACGCGCCGGCTTCGCTTCGGCGACGGCTACCGGGTCAAGCCGCTCGGCGGCGCTCGAAGCCGAGCTCGACGCCCTGATCCGCACCGGCGCCCAAGCCGCCTGACGACACGAGCCGTTATCACCCGGCGCCCAGCAGGTCGCAACCCTCAGTTTCCGGCGCGCCTCGAATCGCGTCCGATTCGCGCTTAGACTCCGCACTGTGCCTGCGGAGCAGAGACACCAGCGGACAGCGACCGGGGAATGCCGCCAGTGCCGCGGGTTCTGCGACAAGCTGATCGAGCCGGCCGGGTGCGTCGCCGTCGGGTGCCAGCTACCTCTACTCCTACGAGGACATCACGACCGGCAGCCGCTTCATGGGCTGCATGCAGAAGGTCTTCAAGGGCGAGATCGACCTCGACATGTTCCTGTTCGCCGAGCGGGCCGGGCGGCTACGGCGGCATCAAGATGACCGGCGACCCGCTGCCCCAGTGCCAGTTCACCGTCGAGACGGCCTACGAGGGCGAGGGCCCGGCGTTCGAGTGCGTCAACCGCAAGTTCTTCGACACCGACCACGACTCGGCCGGACGGCATCGAAGGCGTTCGACCTGCGAACGCCCTGACCTGACCGCGGGCTCAGCGGTCCTTCAGCCCTCCTCGCGCGCAGCCGGCGCATCAGCTGCACCTCCGCCTTGTCCGGGCCCTTGCCGCCCAGGCCCGGGCTCTCGGACACCGCCGGGATGCCCTGGAAGCGGGGCTCTGACAGGAACGCTCGGAATCCCTTGCGGCCGATCTCGCCTTTCCCGATCGCCGCGTGGCGGTCGCGGTTCGAGCCGCGCTCGTCGCGTGAGTCGTTCAGGTGGATCGCCTTCAGCTGGTCGATGCCGATCTTGGAGTCGATCTCGTCGGCGAGGTCGCTGACGCCCTCTGGGTGCGCACGTCGTAGCCGGTGGCGTGGAGGTGGCAGCTGTCGATGCAGAGACCGGTCCGCTTGCCGGTCTTCTCGATCAGCTCGGCGGTCTCGTCGAAGTCGCGCCCGAGGAGCTGGGGCGAGCCCGCGGTGTTCTCGTAGATGATCCGGGCGGTCTCGGTCTCGGCGAGGGCCTCCTTCAGCATCCCGATGGCGCGCTTGCTTGGCCGTGTCGCGGCGTGTCGGTCTTCAGCGCGCCGGGGTGGACGACGACGCCGATGCGCGTCCGATGCCCTCGGCGACGCGCAGGGCGTGCACCAGCGAGTTCAGGGACTTCTGCCGCATCTCGCTTGTCGCCCGTCGCGGGGTTGATCAGGTAGATCATGTGGACCATCACCGCCTGGAGGCGGGTGCCCTCGCGGGCCTCGCGAAAGGCGGCGAAGTCCTCCTCGGAGTAGTTCGTCGGGCGCCACATCCGCGGGCTCTGGTTGAAGATCTGGATCGCGTCGGAGGTCGTCTCCTCGGCGCGCTCCAATACCTTGAGCAGCCCGCCGCTCGTGGAAACATGGGCGCCGATCAGCATGATGCGACTCCAGACTACTCAAGACACGACTCCGTAGGGTCAGGTTCGCCCCGTCCCCGACGGGGGCGCTCCACATCGGCGGCGCGCGGACGGCACTGTACAACTGGCTCCACGCCCGCCACACGGGCGGCGCAGCTGGTCCTGAGGATCGAGGACACCGACCGCGAGCGCTCGACGCCGGAGAACGTCGAGCAGATCCTCGACGCGCTGCGCTGGCTCGAGCTCGACTGGGACGAGGGGCCCCTGAGCCAGGCCGAGCCGGGCCGACCGCCACGCCGCGGCGATCAGCGAGCCTGCTCGACTCCGGCGCCGCCTACCGCGACCCGCGCCACCGCCGAGGACGTCAAGGCCTGGAAGGAGGAGCACGGGCACGCGAGAAGGGCTACCGCGGCGAGCCGAGCGACGACCCGGGCGCGGCGATCCGCCTGCGGTGCCCGACGACGGCGACACGGTCGTCGACGACCTGATCCGCGGCGAGGTCCGCTTCCCGAACGCGCACGCCGACGACTTCGTGATCGCCCGGGGCGACGGGTCGGCCCTCTACAACTTCGCCGTCGCGGTCGACGACCTCGACATGGGGATCACCGCACGTGATCCGCGGCGACGACCACCTCTCGAACACCCCGAAGCAGCTGCTGGTGATGAAGGCGCTCGGCCACGAGCCGCCCGCCTACGCGCACCTGCCGCTGCTGCACGGCCCCGACGGCAAGAAGCTCTCGAAGCGCCACGGCGCGGCGAGCGTCCAGGAGCTGCGCGACGACGGGCTACCTGCCCGCGGCGGTCCGCAACTACCTGGCGCTGCTGGGCTGGGGGACCGACGACGACACGACGATCATGAGCACGGACGAGCTGGTCAAGCGGTTCGAGCTCGAGAGACGTCGGGAAGGCGAGCGCGATCTTCGACGAGCAGAAGCTGCGCTGGCTGAACGGCCGCTTCATGCGCGAGATGCCGCTCGACGAGTACACGGCGGCGGTCGCCACGCCACGTCGGCCGCGAGCCCGACGAGCGCCCTGCGCGCCGCCTGCGAGATCGCCCAGGAGAAGGCGCAGACGCTGAACGAGGTCTGGCCGCTGATCGCCTTCCTGCTCGAAGAGCCCGAGACGGACGAGAAGGCCTGGAAGAAGGTCATGAAGGAGGGCGCCGGCGCGCTGCTGCGAGTCCGCGCGCGCGGCCCTCGAGCCCGTGGAGCCCTTCGAGCCGGAGCCGATCGAGAAGGCCCTCGAGCCCGTGCTCGCCGAGCACGACGTCAAGCCCGGAAAGCTCTACCAGCCGATCCGCGTCGCGATCAGCGGCGGATCGGTCTCGCCGGGCATCTTCGAGTCGCTCGCCGTGCTCGGGAAGGAGCGCTCCCTCGCACGAATCGCGCAAGCTGCGGACACGCCTCGATTCGTCTACGAACGAGGGCTAAAGGTTTGTGGGGGTGCTGCCGATTGATGGCAGCATGGCTACGGTCTCGAGCACACGCACGTCCCAGCCGCCCCCTCGCGGCGAGGGTCGCGGACGCGTGCTCGCCGCCGCGTTCGACGAGGCCGAGCGCCAGCCCGCGCTCGAGGAGTCGCGCGACCAGGCGCTCGAGCTCGTCACCCGTGGCGCCCCGCCGCACGAGGTCGCGAGCGTCGTCGAGACCGACGTCGGCCTGACCTGCGCGGTGATCCGCGCCGCGGGCCAGCTGCCCGCCGGCGGGCGCATCCGCAGCGTTCCCGACGCCGTCGAGCGCCTCGGGCCCGGCGCCGTCGAGGCCATCCTGCGCTCGGCGCCCACCTACGACCTCTTCAACGGCCACGGCCAACCTCGCGCTCTCGCCCGACCGCTTCCGCCTCCACGCCCTCGCGGTCCAGCACGCGTCCGACCGCGTCGCCGAGGTCGTCGGCTACGGCGACCGCGACGAGCTCGCCCTCGCCGCGATCCTCCACGACATCGGCCGCCCCGTCCTCGCCCGCCTGCATCCCGGCTACGCCGAGCGCTTCGACCGCCGCGGCGGCACCCCGGACGACCGCATCGACTCCGAGCGCCGCGAGCTCGGCATCGACCACGCGCTCGTCGGCGGCGTCCTGACCCGCCGCTGGGGGCTTCACCAGCGGATCGCCGAGGCCGTCGAGAAGCACCACTCCGAGCAGGCCCAGGGCACCGCGGCCGTCGTCCGCGTCGCCGACATGATCGTCGCCTACGTCGAGGACTCCCCGGTCAGCCTCGAGGCGATGATCCAGGCCGGCGAGGCCTGCGGGCCTCGACGAGGCCGGGCGTCCGCAAGGTCGTCTACGAGCTTCCCCGGTCGCAACGGCTCCAAGCGCCGCTCCAGCGGCCCCTGCCCGCTCTCCGCCCGCGAGCTCGACGTCCTCCGCCACCTCGCCGAGGGCAAGGTCTACAAGCAGATCGCCGCGGACCTCGACCTCTCGGCCAGCACCGTCCGCAGCCACCTGCACAACGTCTACGGCAAGCTCGGCGCCCTCGACCGCGCGCAGGCGGTGCTGATGGCGACCGACCAGGGCTGGATCTAGGCCGGTTCCTCCGCGGCGCCCGAGGGGCCGCGCCCGACCTGACAGAGCGCGATCCCGATCGCGATCGCGATGCCGATCGCGTCGATCCCGACGTCCCGGACCGTCCCCGTGCGGCCGTCCACGAAGGTCTGGTGGTACTCGTCGGTGCACGGCGTAGGCGAGCGCGAGCAGCGCGCCCGGCGAGGATCGGCTTGCGCACGTACGGCTCGAGCGCCCACATCCAGGCGAGCGCGAGCAGCACGTAGCCGGTGACGTGCCCGAGCTTGCGGCCCAGCGACCTCCCACCAGGCGAGGTCGCCGCCGTCGAACGGCTGCGCCGAGAAGCAGAAGGTGACGGCCATCAGCGACCAGCGGCGAGCGGCCATCCGGTACCTGTTAGAAGCTGTCGGCGTGATCTCGGTCACCTCCAAGTCACGTTACGCGGTGGTCGCCCTGGCGGAGCTCTCGCGCACGGGCGCCGAGCCCGTCCCGATCGGGCAGGTCGCCGAGCGCCGCGGCATCCCGGTCCAGTTCCTGGAGCAGCTCTTCTCGACCCTCCGCCGCGCCGGCATCCTGACCAGCCACCGCGGCGCGAAGGGCGGCTACACGCTCGCCCGCCCGCCCGAGGAGATCACCGTCCTCGAGGTCGTCCAGGCCCTGGACGGCGTCCTCGGCCAGGAGGGCAAGGAGGCCGGCGGCATCTGGGAGCAGGGCGTCGAGGCCCTGCGCGAGACCTTCCGCTCCAACACGGTCGCCGACATCGCCCCCGCGAGGACGAGGAGTCCGGCGCGGGGATGTACTACATCTGAACCCGGCTCCAGAATCCCGCTAAACCTGGTCGGGAATTGGTAGTTTCGGGCCGATGGCCGGAGCACCGGGACAGAGCATGGAGCTGAAGATCGCCGGCGAGGCTTCGGCGCTCGTCGGGCGCACCCCGCTGGTCGCCCTGAGCCGCCTCGGCGAGGACCTCGGCGGCGAGGTCGTCGCGAAGCTCGAGTACTTCAATCCCGGCGGGTCGGTCAAGGACCGCCTCGGGGTGGCGATGATCGACGCCGCCGAGCGCGACGGGCTGATCGAGCCCGGCTCGGTGATCGTCGAGCCCACCTCCGGCAACACCGGCATCGCGCTGGCGGTCGTCTGCGCCGCGCGCGGCTACAAGCTGATCCTGACCCTGCCCGAGGGCATGAGCCGCGAGCGCTCGGCGCTGCTGCGCACCTTCGGCGCCGAGGTCCACGAGACGCCCTCGATGGGCGGCATGGACGAGGCGGTCGAGCTCGCCCGAAGCTGGTCGACGAGCACGACGGCTACATGCCGATGCAGTTCTCGAACCCCGCCAACGCCGAGATCCACCGCCGGACCACCGCCGAGGAGATCTGGTCCGACCTCGACGGCGAGGTCGACGCGTTCGTCGCGGGGGTCGGGACCGGGGGCACGATCACGGGCGTCGGGCCAGGTGCTGAAGGAGCGCCGCCCCGACGCGCAGGTGATCGCCGTCGAGCCCGCGTCCTCGCCCGTCCTCTCGGGCGGCAAGCCGGGCCCGCACCGCATCCAGGGGATCGGCGCCGGCTTCGTCCCCGAGGTCCTCGACCGCGACGTGATCGACGAGATCATCGGCGTCTCCGACGACGACGCGCTCGAGACCGCCCGCGCGATGGCCCAGCGCGAGGGCATCCTCGCCGGGATCTCGGCGGGCGCCGCGGTCCACGCCGCCCTCGAGGTCGCCGACCGGCCAGAGCTCGACGGCAAGCGCGTCGTCGTGATCGTCCCCGACAGCGGGGAGCGCTACATGTGCCTCCCGTTCTTCGCTCCGGCCTAGACGGCAGGCCTCAGCGTCTACCCTTTCGCCGATGCTCGGCCTGGGGACCCTGAAGCGGGTGGCGAGGGAGATTCGCTCCGACGTCACGTCGGCGCGCGACCGCGATCCGGCCGCGCGGGGCGTCGGGACGCTCGAGATCCTCACCGGCTGGGCGGGCGTCCAGGCGCTGCTCACCCACCGCGTCGCCCACGCGCTGTGGGAACTCGGGCGTGCCCGTTCTTCCCGCGAGCGCTCTCCTACACGAGCCGCTCGATCACCGGCGTCGAGATCCACCCCGCCGCCTCGATCGGCACCGACTTCTTCATCGACCACGGATCGGGCGTCGTGATCGGCGAGACCGCCGAGATCGGCGACCGGGTGACGCTGTTCCAGGGCGTCACGCTCGGCGGCACCGGCTTCGCGCGCGGCAAGCGCCACCCGACGCTCGAGGACGACGTCACCGTCGGCTCGGGGGCGAAGCTGCTCGGGCCCGGTGATCGTCGGCCAGAACGCGAAGGTCGGCGCCAACACGGTCGTGATCGAGGACGTGCCCGCCGCAGACCACGGTCGTCGGCAACCCCGGGCACCCCGTCCGCGTCGAGGGCAAGCCGATCGAGGGCCCCGACGTCGACTGGATCCACCTGCCCGACCCGATCGCCGAGGCGATCAAGGGCCTCTCGACCCGCATCGCCGACGCTCGAGGCAAGCTGCGCCGAGGCCGAAGGGCGAGGAGCGACGACCCGCTGAGGTGACCGAGCTGCGCCCCAAGAAGGGACCCTCCTCCGCCGGCGGTTGAGCGAGCTGGTCTCGTAGGTACCGATGGGGGATCGTCGCCGCTGTTCACAGGGGCGGCGATCGCGATGGTCGTCGCACTCCTGCTGCAGACCGTGAGCCTGGACGACGCGGTCGATCGGGCCGCCGGAGCCGGCCGGGTCCGAGGAGGTCCGCGCGACGATCGAGCAGGCCGTCGAGACCCGCAACGCCGACGACTGCGACCGGCTCGCGACCCCCGCCTACCTGCGCCAGTACGAGCGGCGGCGGGCGATCGGCTCTTGCGGCGTGCCAGAAGGGCGTGTTCGAGCGCGACCGCGGCCTGCTGCCCTCCGATGTCGGCGTCGAGGTGATCGAGGTCTCGACGAAGAAGGCCCTGGCGCTGGTCACCTACCGCGCGGGCGGACAGGCGGGCATCACGGCCCGCCTGCCGCTCGTGCGCGACGCGAAGGACCGGCTCGTGCTCGACCCGATCCCGTCCTTCGAGCGCGCGACCCGCCGCCAGATGAACCGCGCGCTCAGCGCCGAGGTCGCGACCGGCCCCGTCACGTTCGGCGGCCGCGCGGCCGCAGTGCACCGTCCAAGCGGCACGCGGAAGCTCTCCGACCTGCGAAGCTCGAGGCCTTTCTGCTGCGGCGGGTCGGCGAGCGAGCTGTTCACCCTTGTCGCGCGGATGCGATCCGGGCGCCTTCGCGATCAGCGATCGTGGAGGAGGTGCGCGAGGCCGGGCTCACGCATCTCGCCCGCGCGAGCGAGCCTTGCTATCAAGCGAGCCTCGCGAGCATCCGTCCAGCCCGGGCTGGTCGCAGCTCTTGCGTCGACATCGAGGAAACGGGAAAGCTCGCCGTTGACGGTCCAATGCCGCGCGCGCATAGACTCGCGGCGTTTCGTCCATACCGAACTGGAGGACCAATGCTCCCGACTCGACTCACGATTCTCGCCGCGGTGGCCGTCGCGGCGACGCTCACCCTCGCCGCCTGCGGAGGCGACGATGACGGCGGCAGCGACGACGAGGCCGACATCACCGAGGCGATCGAGACGTCCGCGCACGACGAGCCGATCCTGCGAACTGCACCGAGCTCCAGACCCAGGCGTTCACCGAGCAGACCGAGTTCGCGACCGGCGAGGAAGCGATCGCCTCCTGCGAGGAGGAGCGACGAGGACAACAGCCGATTCGGTCGAGGTCGAGAACGTCGAGGTCGATGGCGACACCGCCACGGCCGAGGTCGCCGTCACGGGCGCCGGGCTCGACGGCCAGACGCTCGGCGTGTCCCTCGTCAAGGAGGGCGACCAGTGGAAGCTGGACTCGTTCGACGAGTTCGTCGTCTTCGACAAGGAGGCGTTCCTGGCCGCGTTCTCCGAGGAACTGGCCGCCGATCCCGAGGTGCCGGCCGAGGTGGTCACCTGCATCGAGGAGCAGCTCAACACGGCCGACGACGCGACGATCCAGTCGGCGTTCCTGAGCGGCGACGAGGACGAGCTCGTCGGCCTGTTCGGGACCTGCTTCCAGGGCGCGTAGGCGCCGTCTGAGCGCTCCGGGGCCGGGGTTATCCTCGGCTCGTGGCGCGCGTCGAGGCCACGAGACCGGAGTCGAGCTGAACGGGGGCGCCTCGAGGAGGCGCTCCCGTCCGGCGCCGCCGATCGAGCCGGGCGGCGACCCGGTCGAGCGCCTGCTCGAGGGGCTGAACCCGCCCCAGCGCGAGGCGGTCACCTACGGCGAGGGCCCGCTGCTGGTGCTCGCGGGCGCCGGGTCGGGCAAGACCCGCGTCCTGACCCACCGGGTCGCCTACCTGCTCGCGACCGGCCAGGCGCGCCCGAACCAGATCCTCGCGATCACCTTCACCAACAAGGCCGCCCAGGAGATGCGCGAGCGGGTCGCCGAGCTGGTCGGCGGGGTCGAGAAGCGGATGTGGGTGATGACCTTCCACGCCGCCTGCGCCCGGCTGCTGCGGATCGAGGCCGAGCGGCTCGGCTACAAGAAGAGCTTCACGATCTACGACCAGGCCGACTCGCTGCGGATGGTCAAGCGCTGCCTCGCCGACCTCGAGATCGACACCAAGCGCTACCCGCCGCGCTCGGTCCAGGCCCGGATCTCCGACCTCAAGAACCTGCTGATCGACGCCGAGACCTACGCGGAGGAGGCGGTCTCGCCCGTTCGAGACGATGGTCGCCCAGGCCTACCGCTCCTACGAGCAGCCGCATGCTCGAGGCCAACGCGATGGACTTCGACGACCTGCTGATGCGCGCCGTCAACGTCCTCGAGCTCTTCGAGGACGTCCGCGAGCGCTACCAGGAGCGCTTCCGCTGGATCCTGGTGGACGAGTACCAGGACACGAACCGCGCCCAGTACCGGCTGCTCCAGCTGCTGAGCGGGAAGCACGGGAACCTCACGGTCGTCGGCGACGACAGCCAGGCGATCTACGGCTTCCGCGGGGCCGACGTCCGCAACATCCTCGAGTTCGAGAAGGACTTCCCCGACGCGGCCGTGGTCAAGCTCGAGCAGAACTACCGCTCGACCCAGACGATCCTCTCGGCCGCCAACGGGGTCATCGCGAACAACCCGTCGAACCTCGACAAGAACCTCTGGACCGAGGCCGGCGAGGGCGAGAAGATCGTCGTCGCCCAGCTCGACGACGAGCACGCCGAGGCCCGGTTCGTCGCCGGCGAGATCGAGGGGCTGGTCACCGACGAGGGGTTCACCGCGCGACCAGATCGCGGTCTTCTACCGGACCAACGCGATGAGCCGGGTGCTCGAGGACATCCTGGTCCGCTACGAGCTGCCCTACCAGGTGATCGGCGGGACGAAGTTCTACGAGCGCGCCGAGATCAAGGACGCGATCGCCTACCTCCAGCTGCTGGTCAACCCCGCCGACGCGGTCAGCTTCTCGCGGGTGATCAACTCGCCGCGCCGCGGGATCGGCGACACGAGCCAGGGCCGGCTGATCTCGCACGCGAACACGACCGGCCAGACGATCTGGGAGGTGGCGCTCGCGCCCGAGGCGGTCCCGGGGCTCGGGCGCCGCCGCGATCAAGTCCGTCGGCCGCTTCACCGAGCTGATCGAGGGCCTGCGGGCCGACTTCGAGGACGCGCCGGTCGCCGAGCTGCTCGAGGCGCTGCTGGAGCGCTCCGGCTACATCGGACTACCTGAAGGCCGAGCGCACGATCGAGGCCGAGGGCCGGATCGAGAACCTCGAGGAGCTCGTCGGCGTCGCTGCGGAGTTCGACGCCAACCGCGCCGTCGAGGGCGAGTCCGACCTTGCCGCCGCTCGACGAGTTCCTGCAGGCGATCTCGCTCTACACCGACTCCGACGACCTCGACCGCGGCGAGGCGAAGGTGACGCTGATGACGCTCCACAACGCCAAGGGCCTCGAGTACCGCGCCGTCTTCATCCTCGGATGCGAGGAGGGCGTGTTCCCGCACTCCCGCTCGCTGGAGGAGGGCAACGAGGACGAGGAGCGCCGCCTCTGCTACGTCGGGCATCACCCGGGCGCGCGAGCGGCTGTGGCTCACCCACGCGCGCGAGCGCCGCGTCTTCGGCGACCGCTCGATCGGGGTCCCGTCGCGCTTCCTGGCCGAGCTGCCCGAGGACCTCGTCGAGCGCGAGGGCACCGACCGCCAGGCCACGACCGGCTGGGCGACGTGGCGGCGCGGGCGCCCCGCGCCGCGCCGCTACGGCCGGCCCGGAGCATCGGGACCGGCGACGACGTCGTCCACGCGAGCTTCGGCGAGGGCGTGGTCACCGGCGTCGAGCCCGGCGGCGTCCTGGTCGTCCGCTTCGCGGGCGACGGCTCCGAGCGCAAGCTGATGGCCGACTACGCCCCGATGCAGACGAAGGTCGGTGAGCGTGAGCGAGCGGACGCGAACACAGGTATGAGCGCGACCGTGATCGACGGCAAGGCGGTCGCCGCCGCGGCGCGCGAGCGCGTCGCCGGCGAGGCCGCGGAGCTGACCGCCGAGATCGGGCGGGCGCCCGGCCTGGCGACCGTCCTGGTCGGCGACGACCCCGCCTCGGCGGTCTACATCCGCAACAAGAGGAGCTTCGCCGAGGAGGTCGGGATCCGCTCGATCCACCACGAGCCCGGCGGCGACGTCACCCAGGAGGAGCTGCTCGGCGCTTGTCCGCGACCTGAGCGCCGACGACGAGGTGGACGGGATCCTCGTCCAGCTGCCGCTGCCCGACCACCTCGACGCCGACGCGGTCGTCAACGCGATCGACCCCGCCAAGGACGTGGACGGCCTGACGCCGACCAGCGCCGGCCTGCTCGCGCGCGGCGAGCCCGGCCTGGTCCCGTGCACGCCGCGCGGGGTGATGGAGCTCCTCGACTCGGCGGGCGTCGATCCCGAGGGCAAGGAGGCGGTGATCGTCGGGCGCTCCAACCTGGTCGGCCGGCCGCTGGTCGGCCTGCTGCTGGGCGCCAACGCGACCGTCACCATCTGCCACAGCCGCACCGCGGACCTGGGCGAGGTCGTGCAGGCGCGCCGAGATCCTGATCGCCGCGGTCGGCAGGCCGAAGCTCGTCGGGGCCGACATGGTGCAGCCCGGCGCGACCGTGATCGACGTCGGGATCAACCGGACCGACGACGGCCTGGTCGGCGACGTCGACTTCGAGGCGGTCGCGGAGGTGGCCGGGGCGATCACCCCGGTGCCCGGCGGAGTCGGCCCGATGACGATCGCGATGCTGCTCGCCAACACGGTCCAGGCGGCCCGCGACAGGGCCGCGGCGGGCGGGCCCTCGGCCTGACGCGCCGCTTCGATCTTCCGGGCGTGGTTGAATCACGCCGCAGCATCCAGCATCACGAAGCGGCGGCGATTCCGGCGGCCGCGCGAAACGGAGGATGCAATTGGATTTCTCGAGGCTTCGCCAGGGTGAGATGATCGCCGGCATCGGCGGCATCGCCCTGATCGTGTTCCTGTTCTTCGACTGGATCGAGCGGCACCAGCGGCTGGGCTCGCTCGAGGGAGGCATCAACGGCTTCATCGTCGCGCTCGCGGGCGTCACGGCCGTGAAGTTCGCCGGGCTCGCCGCGATGGGCAAGCGGCTCAACATCGGGTCCCCCGGGGCGGCATCACGCTCCTGCTCGGCGACGCTCGCGACGCTGCTGATCATCTACCGGTGGCATCTCCGCGCCGCCCGAGGCCGAGGATCAACTTCGGCCTGTTCCTGGGCCTCGCGGCTGCCGCCGCGATCGGCGATCGGCGCGCTGCTGGCCTTGCGCGAGGGCGGCTGGGAGCCGCTCGTGAACGTCGTCCCGGCTCGGCGCGCCGCGCCACATCGAGCTCGTCGAGCTCCAGAGCCACGACGAAGAAGCCCGCTGCGAAGAAGGCCCCCGCGAAGAAGCGGGCCGCCAAGCGGTCCTCGAGGTAGCGACTCCGGTGGAATCGCGGTCACCCCAGCGCGCGCCGGCCGAAGGGTCGGCGCGCCTGGGGGCCGCGGTCGCCGCGGCGGGGGGCGCGCTGCTGATCGTCTCGCTGTTCCTCGTCTGGTACGAGATCACGGGCGCGGGAGTCGCTCGACTCGATCACCGAGGCGATCGACGAGACAACCGGCACGCAGTTCTCGGACGCCACGCGAAGCGCACGGGCTGGGAGGCGTTCGAGCTCACCGACCTCCTCTGCACCCTCGCCGGGGTGGTGGCACTGGTTCGCGGCTGTCATCGCGTACGTGGGACGACGACAACCCGCCGATCCCCGGCCCGATGCTCGTCACCGCCCTCGGGGCGGCGGCCATCGCGGCCATTCGTCTATCGCATCGTCAACCCACCCGGAGTCGGCTTCGAGCGCGAGATCGGCGTCTGCATCGGCTTGATCGGGGCGGCCGCCGTCACGTACGGCAGCGCGATCGCCCTGCGCGACCGGCCGCGGGTATAGGGTCCGCTTGAACGCCGGCCTTAGGGTCACGACGCAGGTCGGCGTCAAGCGCGACGAGGAGGAACCCAATGGACAGGCTTTCGCAAGGTGAGCAGGTCTCCGGCAGGCGCCGCGATCCTGCTGATCATCTCGCTGTTCCTGAAGTGGTTCGGCATCGACGTGCCCGAGGGAGCGGTCCTCGCTGAGGGCTTCTCCGAGTCCCCGAGCGGCTGGGCGAGCCAGAACACGCTCGACATCTACCTTCTGATCCTCGCCGGCTTCGCCCTCGCGCCGGCGATCCTGACGCTCACCGACGGCGGCGACATCCCGATGGTGAGCGGCGCCGCGACGTTCCTGCTCGGGGTTATCGGCTCGATCATGACCATCTATGTCCTGCTCGACGTGCCGGAAGGCGTCGACCGCGGGTTCGGCCTCTACATCGCCGTGATCGCGGTCATCGGCGTCACCGTCGGCGGCTACCTGACGATGCAGGACGAGGGCGTCGGGCGACTACGGCGACTACGCCTGAGTCCGCCCGAGCCGCGGCGCGATGACCAGCCCGCTCAGCCGGGGAGCGCTGATCGCGGGCGGCTCCGCGCTCGCCCTGTTCGTGTTCATGTTCTTCGACTGGTTCGCGGACGGCGGCGCAGGCGGCCGACCTCGCCCGCGCGCGCACGACGAGGCTGCCGAGCAGCTCGGGCTCGACGCCCGCGACGAGCGGCGCCTTCGCCGCGGTCGACGGCTGGTCCGGGCCTCGGCTGGCTCCAGATGGTCCTGGTGATCTCGGCGATCGTCCTGTCGGCTCATGTTCGCGGTCGTCACCTTCACCCAGGCCGCGGTCAGCACCCCCGGTGGCCCTGCGGCGATCGTCACCGGCGTCGGCCTGTCGCCTTCCTGGCCTGCTCTACGCGCTGATCAACCCGCCCGGGGGCGAGACCGAGGCGAGTTCGGCCTCTACCTGGGCCTGCTCGCGACCGCAGGGATCATCGTCGGGCGGCTACCTGGGGATGCAGGAGGAGAGCGCGCCGCCCGCGAGCCGCCTCGGAGCTCCGCCATCGCCTCCTCGGCGCTCCGGCGCCTCCAGGGTCGTTCAACCCGAACTGATCGCGTCCGGCACCCCGCGCGCGACGCGCGAGGCCATGGCGATGATGGTCATCATCGGGTTGACGCCGACCGAGGTCGGGCAGCAGGCCCGCCGTCGGCGACGTAGAGCCCGTCGCGTCCCGTGGACGGCGCCGTCGGGCCCGGTCACGCTGCGCGCGGGGTCCGCGTCCCATCCGCGCCGTCGACATCGGGTGGAAGGCCTCGAGGCGCAGGTCGGACGGCTTCAGGTCCATCGCCTCGAAGTCGGCGAGCTTGCCGCGCGGGATCACCGTGCAGGCGCCGACGTTGGGGTAGACCTCGGTCGCCCCGGCCGCGAAGTGGATCTCGGCCGCGCGCGCGATCCCGAACTGGATGCGTCTTCGCCTCCTCCTTCTCGAGCTTGTAGGTGAGCCGCAGCTCGCCGCTGCCCGCGAGGCCGACGCGGCCCTCGGAGTGGTCGTGCAGGTGGACGCCGATCGAGGCGATGTTGCCGAAGTGCGCCACTCGGTCGGCGAACGCGTCGCCGATGCCGGGCAGCCACTGGGCGCCGAACGAGAGCGGGGTGAAGGTCGCCTCGAGCAGGATTCCCTGGGCCTGCCACTCGTCGACGTAGTAGCTCTGCATCACGCCGTCCCAGCCGCGGACCTCCTCGGGGTAGCGGGCGCCGATCCAGGCGGCGGGGTGGACGTGGAGGTGGCGGCCGAGGTGGTGGTTCGAGATTCCCGAGCGCAGCAGCAGCTCGGGCGTGCCGAACGCGCCCCCGGCGCTGATCACCGCCTTGGCGCGCACACTCCAGGGCCGCCCGCCCGCGCCGTTCCCGTTGCGGGCGCGCTCCTCGGCGGCCGTGGTCGGGAAGCCCGCGAGGCATTCGAGGCCCGCGCGCGCGGTCGTCCTCGACAAGGACCCGCTGGACCTTGACCCCGGCGCGGACGCGAGCTCCGGCGGCCACGGCGCGCGGCAGGTAGGAGACGTGCGCCGCCCGCTTGGCGTCGATCTGGCAGCCGAGGGGGCAGGAGCTGCACTGCACGCAGGCGCCGGCGTTTCGCGAGATCGGCCCGCCGCTGGCGCCGAGCGCCTCGGCGCCCTCGGCGCAGAGCTGACCGTTTCGCCCCAGCGTCTCGATGTCGAGCTCGCGAACCTGCAGCATCTCCTCGGCGGAGGCGTAGTCGGGCGCCAGGTCGGTCGCCCACGGGACGCCGGCCTCGTCGCGCCAGTGCGCGCAGCACCTCGTCGGGCGCCCGGAAGCAGGTGCCGGAGTTGATCACCGTCGTGCCGCCCACGGTCCGCCCGACGGGGATCGGGATCGCCGGGCGTCCCTGGGCGATCGTCAGGCCGCCGTCGCGGTACATCATCGGCAGCCCCTCGAGCGGATCGGTCGGATAGTCGCGGTGGTCCACGTAGGGGCCCGACTCGAGGACGAGCACGTCGAGCCCGGCCTCGGCGAGCACCGCCGCGGCTACGGCGCCGCCCGCGCCCGAGCCGACGATCGCCACGTCGCACTCCTCGCCGTCGCCCCGGGGGACGATCTCGCCGATCCCGTCGACCTTCGGGGCGGGGGAGCCCTCGCTGACCGCGCAGCGCGGTGCGGTTGCCGACGGCGTCGCTGACCCGCTCGTCGCGGGCGTAGCCGACCATCGCGAGCAGCTTCGCCAGCAGCAGCGAGGTCGCGGTAGGCCGCGATCCGCGAGGTCTCCATCTTCGCCAGGTACTCCGAGCGCGCCTCGACCTCGAGGCGGCTGAAGCGCCAGGGGAACGGCGTGCGCTCGAAGATCGCGCAGCGCCCACTTGACGACGGTGACCGTCGCGGGCGGCAGCTTCGAGAGGAACTCCGCGACGGGCTCGGCGACCGGCACCTGCGCCTCGGGCGCGGGCAGGCCGTGGCGGCCCGGCACGACCGCCTCGGCGATCGCGCGCAGAGTCCGGAGCTCGGCGGCCCCGAGCCCCGGAGCGCGCCTTCAGCCGGGGGCGGCGGGTGCCCCGACGCTGCCCGGCGAGCGTGAAGAGCAGCAGCGAGGCGAAGACCAGCGACCCGTCGACGATTCCGTTCAGCAGATAGGCGAAGACGTCGTCCTGGAAGAAGAAGATGAGCGAGGTGATCGACGATGCGGCCTTGCCGGCCGCGAGGGCGAGGATCATCGGGCGGTAGCGGACCACGTCGGAGGCGGCGATCAGCGCCAGCCCCGTGATCACGACCATGTAGGCGAAGCCGAGCGAGAGCCACAGGCGCTCGTCGGTCTCGGGCGCGGGGGCGAAGTCGCCGAAGTTGTCGCCGAACTCGGTCAGGCGCGCGAGCGTCCCGTCCGGCCAGGCGATGAAGAAGAACCCGACGATCGCGAAGCCGCCCGCCATCAGCAGCAGGTTCAGGCGGACGAAGCGCTCTGCTGCTGGCCCCCTCATGGCCGGGCATCGTATTGAATGACCGCGTGGCGGGAGGACGTGGCCGCAGAAGATCGCGGCCTAGAATCGGGCCGATGATCGACCGCGACCAGGTGCTGCACGTCGCCCGCCTCGCCCGCCTCGAGCTGGACGAGGCCGAGGTCGAGCGGATGGCGGGCGAGCTCTCGGGAATCCTCGAGCACGTCGAGCGGATCTCGGAGCTCGACCTCGAGGGCGTCGAGCCGACCTCCCACGTGATCGAGCTGGTCAACGTCCTGCGGCCCGACGAGCCGCGCCCGAGCTGGCCGCGCGATGAGGTCCTCGAGCGCGCTCCCGACCCCGCCGACGGGGCCTTCCGCGTGCCCTCGCCGCAGGCCTGACGTGGTTCGACGCTGGTTGCCAGATCGAGCTGCTCGAGCTGACGCTCGCCGAGGCGATCGAGCGAAGATCGACTCGGGTGAGCTCTCCGCCGGCGAGTACCGGGACGCCTACCGCGCAGGCCGCCGCGGGGGACGAGCTGAACGCCTACCTCTGGACCGCAGGCGACCAGAAGACGGCGAGGACGGCGGCGCATGCCGCCGACGGCGAGCTGCGCGGCGCGCCGATCGCCGTCAAGGACATCTTCTGCACCGAAGGGCGTCGCGACGACGGCCGGGTCGAAGATCCTCGAGGGCCACGTGCCGATGTACGACGCGACGGCGGTCACGCAGCCTGCGCGAGGCGGGCGGGCGCGTGCTCGGCAAGACGAACATGGACGAGTTCGCGATGGGCTCCTCGAACGAGAACTCTGCCTACGGCGACGTGCTGAACCCCTGGGACACGCAGACGCGTGCCCGGCGGCTCCTCGGGCGGCTCGGCGGCCGCCGTCGCGGGGCGCCTGGCGCCCGCCGCGCTCGGGACAGACACCGGCGGCTCGATCCGCCAGCCCGCCTCGCTCTGCGGGATCGTCGGCCTGAAGCCCACCTACGGCGCGATCTCGCGCTACGGGATGATCGCCTTCGCCTCGTCGCTCGACCAGTGCGGGCCCCTGACCCGCGACGTCACCGACGCGGCGCTGCTGCTCCGCGCGATGGAGGGCCGCGACCCCTGCGACTCGACCTCGGTCGGGATCGAGGGCGGGGTCGAGCTGCCCTCGGCGCGAGGACCTGAAGGGCGTCAGCTTCGGCGTCCCGCGCGAGCTCGCCGGCGACGCCGAGGGGATCGAGCCCGGCGTCAGCGAGGTCTTCGAGCAGACGGTCGCGAAGATCGAGGAGCTCGGCGGCGAGGTCTCCGAGACCGAGCTGCCGCACGCGCCCCACGGGATCTCGGCCTATTACGTACTGGCTCCGGCAGAAGCCTCGGCGAACCTCGCCCGCTTCGACGGCGTTCGCTACGGCCACCGCAGCGAGGACGCCGCCGACCTGACCGAGATGTACGAGTCGACCCGCAGCGACGGGCTTCGGCGACGAGGTCAAGCGCCGGATCATGCTCGGCACCTACGCGCTCTCCTCCGGCTACTACGACGCCTACTACGCGCAGGCCCAGAAGGTCCGCACCAAGATCGCCGAGGACTTCGCCAAGGCCTTCGAGAGCTTCGACTTCGTCCTCGCCCCGACCTCGCCGTCGCGTCGCGTTCGAGCTCGGCGCCGCGGACGGGCGACCCGCTCGCGATGTACATGTCCGACTACTGCACGGTCCCGATGTCGCTGGCGGGCATCCCGGCGATCTCGATCCCGGCCGGGCTGCCAGCCGAGCGGGGGCCTGCTCCGGTCGGCTTCCAGATCGCGGGACCCGCGTTCAGCGAGACGCGGCTGCTCGACGCCGCGCACGCGCTGGAGAAGGCGATCGGCTTCGACAGCTCGGCCGCCGCGGCGGGCTGGCGGCGTCGATGAAATACGCCTCCGACAACCCGCAGCTGAGCGACGAGGAGATGATCGCAGGCGGTCCAGGACGCGCTCGACTCGCTGCCCCCCGAGATCGGCGAGAAGCTGACCAACGTCGCGGTGCTGGTCGAGGAGCGCCACCCCGAGGAGGAGCTCTTCGGCATCTACGACCCGACCGGCGGGCTGCAGCGGATCGTCATCTTCCGGGAGCTGCATCCGAGCAGGCGAGGAGGTCGTGAAGACCGTCCTCCACGAGATCGGCCACTACTTCGGCGCCGACGAGCCCACGGTCAGGGGTGGGGGCTCTGAGCTGGGCGAGCGAAACGCGAACACGGATGCCGCGACCGAGTGGGAGCCCGTGATCGGGCTGGAGATCCACGTCCAGCTCTCGACGAAGACGAAGATGTTCTGCGGCTGTGCGCTCAGCTTCGGCGACGAGCCCGAACGTCCACACCTGCCCGGTCTGCCTCGGCCATCCCGGGGACGCTGCCGACGGTGAACGAGCAGGCCGTCAACTACGGGCTGATGATCGCCGCCGCGCTCGAGTGCGAGATCTCGCCCGCGCTCGGTCTTCGCCCGGAAGAACTACTTCTACCCCGACCTGCCGAAGGGCTACCAGATCAGCCAGTTCGACCTGCCGCTGGCGGGCGCGCGGCAGCTTCGGCGGCATCGGGATCACCCGCGCCCACCTGGAGGAGGACGCGGCCAAGCTCACCCACACCGGCGGCTCCGGGCGGATCCACGGCTCTGGCGCCTCGCTCGTCGACTTCAACCGCGGCGGCACGCCGCTGGTCGAGATCGTCACCGAGCCCGACATCCGCAGTGCCGCCCAGGCGCGCGAGTTCGCCCAGCTCCTGCGCGCGACGCTTCGCCAGCTCGGCGTCTCGGACGTGAACATGGAGGAGGGGAGCCTGCGGGTCGACGGCAACATCTCGCTGCGGCCGGCGGGGAGCGACACGCTCGGCGTCAAGACCGAGCTGAAGAACATGAACAGCTTCCGCTTCCTCGAGCGCGGGATCGAGGCCGAGCTCGAGCGCCAGCGCGGGCTGCTGGACGCGGGCGAGGCGGTCGAGCAGGAGACGCTCCACTTCGACCCCGACGACGGCTCGCTGACGCCGCTGCGCTCCAAGGAGTACTCGCACGACTACCGCTACTTCCCCGAGCCCGACCTGGTCCCGGTGGCTCCGACCGAGGCAGATGATCGCCGCCGCCCGCGAGGCGCTGCCCGAGCTTCCCGCCGCCCGCCGCGACCGCTACGTCGAGCGAGGTCGGCATCCCCGAGGAGGCCGCGACGACGTTCGCGTTCCAGGAGGCAGTGGGGCGACGTACTTCGAGCGCGCGCTGGCGGCAGCGAAAGGCGACGGCGCCTCGCCGACCGCGATCGCCAACTGGGTCACCGGCGACCTCGTCGCGGGCCTGCGCCACGCCGGGACGAGGACGATCCCCTCGCCTCGAAGGCGACGCCGGAGGCGGTGGCGCGCTCGCGGCCCTGGTCGAGGCGAAGACGATCTCGCACGGCATCGGGAAAGCAGGTGCTGGCGAAGCTCATCGCCGAGGGCGGCGACCCCGCCGCCATCGTCGAGAGCGAGGGCCTGGCCCAGATCTCCGACACAGGCGAGCTCGAGTCGATCGTCGAGGCCGCCATCGAGGCCGAGCCCGAGGCCGCCGAGGCGGTTCGCGGCGGCAACCCGAAGGCGGCCGGCCGGATCATGGGTCGCGTGATGAAGGAGACCCAGGGCCGGGCCGACGGGGGCGAGGTCAACCGCCTGATCGGTGAGAAGCTCGGCGCTCCCGCAGATTGAGACCCTTGTAACAAACTGTTACAAGGTCGTCGGGAAGGGTCATAATGGGCGCATGGCCTGGAACGTCGTCATCGCCGGAGGTGGGTTCGCAGGTTCCACCTGCGCCCACGAGCTGGAGAAGCTGCTGCCGGTGCAGTCGGCGCGGCTCTCGCTCGTCAACGACGTCAACTTCGTCCTCTACACGCCGTTCCTGCCCGAGGCCGCCGCGGGCCTGCTGGAGCCGCGCCACGTCGTCACTCCGCTGAGGGAGATCCTGAAGCGCACCTACCTGCGGCTCGGAGCGATCGAGCGCGCACGACCCGGCGTCGCGGACCGTCGAGCTGCGCGGCCACGACGGCGAAACCGAACAGCTCCGCTACGACCAGCTCGTCCTCTCGGTCGGATCCGTGTCACGGACCGTCCCGGTGCCCGGGCTCGACGAGCACGCGATCGGTTTCAAGAGCCTCGCGGACGCGATCTGGCTGCGGAACCACGTCGTCGAGACCCTGGAGATGGCGAACGCGGCCGAGGACCCGGCCCGCCGCGAGCAGCTCCTGACCTATGTCTTCGTCGGCGGCGGCTACGCCGGCCTCGAGGCGCTGGCCGAGCTTCAGGACTTCGCCGCCGACGCGATGGACCGCTACCCGCGTGCGCGCCTGCACGGGATGCGGTGGATCCTCGTCGAGGCGACGGACCGGGTGCTGCCGGAGATCGACCAGAAGCTGGCCGACTACGCGGTCTCCGAGCTGCGGGGCCGCGGAATCGAGATCCGCCTGGGCACCACCCTCGAGTCAGTTGCAGCCGAGTCGGCGGCCCTCTCGACCGGCGAGACCGTCCCCACCCGCACGGTCGTATGGACCGCCGGGGTGAAGCCCCACCCGAGCCTCGCGAACCTCTCTGTTCCGCTAGACGATCGCGGGCGCGTCGTCGTCGACGACCACCTGCGGGTCGAAGGCCTCCAGGGCGTCTGGGCCGTCGGGGACTGCGCCGCGGTTCCGGATCCCAGCGGCGGCTTCGCTCCGCCGACCGCACAGCACGGGATCCGCCAGGCGAAGCTCGCGGCCCGGAATGTCGCGGGCGCCCTCAGCGGCCGGCAGCCGGGGCGCTACGAGTACTCGTCGAAGACGGCCTTCGTGAACCTCGGCCGCTACAAGGCGGTCGGGATGCTCGGTGGCCAGACCATCTCGGGGTTCCTCGCCTGGTGGATGGCGCGCAGCTACCACCTCAGTCAGATCCCGGGCCTCTTCAGGAAGGTCCGCGCGGTCATCGACTGGACCGTCAGCCTGCCATTCCGCCGCGACACTTCGGAGGTCGGCTCGATCGGCCATCCGCGGCCGCTGAGCGAGAAGCAGTACGAAGCCGGCGGCAGCCACCGGCCGGTCGGTACTCCCGGGGACTGACGGCCTCAGTACCAACCGCAGCTGCGCGCGGCCGGCGTGACGGCGCTAGAGCTCGTCGCTCATCAGCGCGCCTGGAGGGTGGTGTGCATGCCCGCCTCTTCGTGGTCGAGCAGGTCGCACCACAGGTACCAGTCTCCGGCGGGGAGAGACAGGTCCGCGTCGGCCGATGGCGGCGGGCCCATGCCGTCATGACCCTGGAGCTGGAAGGGCGGAGCGCCGGGAATCCTGTGGGTCGCGGCTGTCCCGTCGGGCGTGCCGGCGGGGCGCAGGAAGACGTGGTGGGGATCCTCGCCTTCGTTCACCAGTTCGACATGGACAGTGCCTGCGCTGACGCAGGGCCTAGACAGCAGGTATCGCGGATCAAAGCCATCGTCGAGGGCCGTGATCCCGATTGCGGACGAGGGAACGGCGCACGCTGCCGGAGAGGGCGGCGCGGGGGCCGCGACGGGCTCGCAGGTCGTCCAGCGCACCTTCTTCCTGCGCTTCACCTTGACGATCTCGCCGCCGCGCTTGACCTTGACGCGCTTCACGACGGTCTTCGAGTGCGGGACCAGCAGGCAGTCGGCCGAGGTGGAGGCTGCCGGCGATCCGCTGGACGGGGCGGCGAGCGCCGAGAGCGCCAGAGCGGCGGCCAGGGCGGCCGCGGCGGATGGTGCTCCGCGGCGCATCAGGGGTGGTTCGGGGCGCCGTCGATCAGGTTGTAGCGCGGCATGCTCCCCTCGCCGGGGATGAGCCCGCTCGCGTCCTCGCCCAGCCAGTCCTCGAGGAGCGTGCAGTACATGGAGCGGAAATCAGAGGTGACGAGCAGGTTGTCGTCGGGGTCCAGGCTCGCGAGGCCGGGGAACTGGCCGACCATCGTCCCCTTCGCCCGGGTGCCGATGACGAATCCACAGCCCGCCGCACCGTGGTCGGTGCCGGCCGAGCCGTTCTCGTCGGGACGGCGGCCGAACTCGCTCCAGAGCTCGATCAGGACCTTGCCGTCGAGCCCGCGCGATTCGAGGTCGCGCTGGAAGGCGAAGATCGCGTTGCACGTGCTGGCCAGGTTCGTCCCGAACGACGCGGCCTGGGTCGAGTGGGTGTCGTAGCCACCCGGGGCGTTGACCGTGACGCAGCTCAGGGGGAGCGGCGCGGCGATCAGGGCCGCGAGGCCTGCCAGCTTGCTGGCGAAGTTCGTGTTCGGGTAGCCGGGCGGGATATTGAAGTCGTCGAAGGCCGAGAGCTGGGTGCGCAGGTCGGAGGTCTGCGCCGTCGCGCGGCGCGCCTGGCCCATGTGGGCCGAGTTCTCCTGCACCGGCATGGTCCCGAAGCGCCCGAATGACTGGAACATCTTCGGGTCGACCCATTCGCCGGTGCCCCGGGTCCACATGTCGAACTCGGTCGGGTCGCTGACCGCGGCGACGGGCATGTTGGCCGTCGCGAGCGCGGGGGAGAGCGAGCCGTCGACCGAGAGCCCCTGCAGCGGATTGTTCTCGTCGCCCGTGCGGTCGATGTAGCGGCCGAGCCATCCCGTCCGCGCGCCGACCACGAGCTCGCCGATCTCGTAGAAGTGCCGGGAGGTGAAGTGCGACTGGTTCGGGCTCGTGTAGCCGATGGCGGGGAAGACCGAGACCTTCTGCTCCGCGTACAGCTGGCGCGAGCGGCGCGGCGGCGGGATGCCAGCGGAGCGCTGGGGTCCTCGGTGAACTCGGTGCCCTCGGTCGGCGAGAGCTTCAGCGTCGGGCGCAGGCCGGCGTACTGCGGGTGGCCGGTGGGCGCCAGCAGGCTCATCGAGTCGATCCCGCCGTCGAAGAAGATCGACACGAGGATGTTGCCGTTGGTGTCGGCGTAGGCGATGCCCTCCTCGAAGGCCGCGAGCGGGATCTTCGTCGCGCCGTAGACCGCGAGGGCGAGCCCCGCGCTGCGCGAGAGGAAGGACGCGGCGCGAGAGGCCGGTGCCCGCGGGCTCGGGCATTCCCGTCTCGATCACCGGCAGGCCCTTGCCGGCCTGGGCCGCCGCGTTGCGCATCAGCTGGGAGCGCGTGTAGTCGTTGCAGCAGTTGTGGGTGGCCATCAAATGCCTCAGCTCGAGGAGCATGTCGGGGGAGATTGCGATCAGCTGCTGCAGCGCGTTGCGGCGCATCGCGCGCTTCGGGCTCTGCTGCCATTCGGCGTTGAGCGTGCCCATCCCAGGGGTTGTTGGAGAAGCTCAGGAGCTCGTTGTGGTGCTCGACCCGCAGCGGCGGGTAGTCCCAGGTCGCGAGGGAGCGTATCGAGCGCGGGCCCCGGCTCCTCGGTCAGCGTCGTAGTCGGGCCCCGTCCCACGGGTCGAACCACTCGGTCTCGAGCACGTAGTTGACCGCCTCCCAGCGCGCTCTCATTCGGGAGGTGTCGAGCCAGCGGCTGTCGTCCCAGCCGGCGACGTTCGGCGGCCAGAAGAGCATCTGGCCCATCTGCTCCCCGAGCCAGGCCCACGCCTCGGTGTCGATGCAGCGCCCGGTGGCGCGGAGCATCCCTGCCAGGTACACGATCGGCGGCTTCACCATCGGCGGGCCGAGGTAGAAGTCGGGGTGCATCAGGATCGCCTCGAGGACCGGCCGGATCGCGTAGCCGTTCGACGTGTAGATGCTACTCGAGCGCCGACTGAGTGTCCGCTGAGGGCGGCGTCGGGATGAAGTAGCTCCAGAGCTTGAGGACGAAGAACGACTTGTGGAGCGGGTGCTCGATGCAGAGCCTCGGGACGTCCTCCACGTTCCAGTTGGTGGCGCGGGTGGAGGTTCCAGGGCGAGGAGTCGACGCCGGTGCCGCCGGCGAAGATCTTCTTCAGCCCGGTGTCGTGGCGGTTGGGGTCGAAGCGGAAGTTGTGGGCCCCGAGCGTCCCGCTGTAGTCATTCCGCCACCCGGTCAGGGCGCGGGCCGCCTCCCGGATGTCGAACTCGCTGTAGGCGGGGGTCGGCGAGCGGTCCGCGCCGAGCGTGAAGAGCTCCATCAGCTCGCGCGCGTAGTTCTCGTTCGGGGCTCCGCGGCGGTTCTCGTTCCCGTTCAGCCACTGCAGCATCGCCGGGTCCACCGTGACCTTCGCTCGTCAGGTCGAGGAACGAGCCGAAGCAGTTGCTCCGGAACAGGTTCGACTGGTCGATCATCTGCTGCCGGCGGTCGACCCCGGCGTTGCGACGTCGCGAACCAGTCGTGGAGGACCAGCGCCATCCGCTCGACGAGCTGCTGGTTCGATCGGACCATGCGGTCGAGCCACCAGAGGTGGTCGTGCCCCTAGTGGTCGGCGGGGTAGATCGGGTTCCCATCGTCGTCGCTCGGGAGCCGGCCCGTGCAGCAGGGCCGTGCCCCGACGGGCGGGTGAGGCTGTGGACCGCCGCCTGGAGGCCCATCTCGGAGAACGCGACTGCCTGGCCCGGCCACGGGCCGAAGCCGGCGCGGTCGAGCAGCCGCTTGGCCTGAAGGCGCCCGAACGGGCCCGGAGTAGACGCCGAAGGGCCGCCCGCGCACAGGGGCGGCCGGGTTCTGGGGAGTCGGCAGCGGGCGTGGGCGGGATCTCGGCCGGGTCCTGCGGTGTCAGGCTGGTACTCGACGTTCTCGCGGACCAAGCCATCGCCCGGGTCCTCGTAGCTGAGGATGTGCTTGTACTGGGTGGGGCGGCGGCCGGGGGAGCCGGAGTGGCGGTGGGCGGCGAGGAGGAGCCGTCGCGCCGGGGGCGGAGTGCCGCCGGCTTCTGCTTCCTCTTCTTCTTGGGCTTGCGCTTCTTGCGCTTGCGCCCGTAGTCGGCGACTTCCGCCATTCAGGGGCCCTCCTTGACTCCCTGTCCCGCACCATCCTGCCTCGGCACCCTGCTCGGGGCGACTTTAACGGGCATTCCGGCGCGGACAAAATGCCGCCGAGCCCGCCTGGGGCTACTCTCGAGCCGTGGGCTTCGAGTACGCTGGTCATCGCCCTCAGCTTCGGCCTCGCCACGGGGATCATCGGCAGGGGCGAAGGGCTCTTCCTTCTTCATCTGGTTCGCCGTCGGCTTCGTCTTCCTGATCATCGGCCTGGTCGCCGTGATCCTCTTCCGCTCCGAGAAGCACGAGCCCGAGCGCAAGTGCACCACCTGCAACAACATCGTGAAGCTGTACGTCCAGGTCTGCCCCCGGTGCGGCACGGACCTGGACTTCCCGGCAGAGGGCGAACCGGTCCGGTACCCGGCGCCGTAACGGCGCCGACACCGGGGCGTTTGGGATCTCATGCACGCCATGGGCCACACGAGATCCCAACCGTCGGTCAGCGCAGCCAGGTCCTGACGATCGCGTTCGAGAACCCGAGGCCGTAGCGCACCACCGCCGGCTTCTTGGAGTGCCCGCTGAGCCGCTTCTGGACCGTGATCGGCACTTCCTTGGCCGGGATGCCCCTCTTGATCGCCTCGATCATGAACTCGGAGGTGTGGAACTGCTCCTGGCGCAGGACGAGCTGGGGGAGGACCGAGGTGCGGACGGCGCGGTAGCCGTTCGAGCAGTCCGAGACCTTGGTCCGGGTGATGAACGAGACCAGCTTGTTGAAGAACACGATGCCCAGTTCCCGCGAGCGGCTGTTGGGGTCGGCGTCGCCGAGGACCCGGGAGCCGTGGGCCATGTCCACCTCGCCGTCGACGATCGGCTTGACCAGGCGCTCCATCTCGGCGGGGATGTGCTGGCCGTCGGCGTCGAGGGTGACGACGATCTGCGCACCCGGACTCCGACATCAGCCGGTAGCCGGTTCGCAGGGCGGCGCCGCCGCCGCGGTTGATGACGTGGCGGGCGACCACGGCGCCGGCACGGGCGGCGACGTCGGCGGTCCCGTCGCGCGAGCCGTCGTCGACGACGAGGACCGCGGTCTCGATGCCGCACGCCTGCTTCGGGATCAGCTTGATGACCGAGGCGACGTTGTCGGCCTCGTTGTAGGCGGGGACGACGACCGCGACCTTGTCCGGAAGAGCTTCGGCAGCCCGGCGCTCCGGAACTCCTCCCAGGCGAGCCCCTCGAGCAGCGCCTGGAGCTGGGCTCCCTGGCGGGCGTTGACGCTCAGCGCGCGAAGCACCAGCAGGAACAGGATCGCGATGGCGAAGACGGCCAGGCCGAGGATCCGCTCCCCGTTGCCGCGCTCGAAGGCGAAGACCTCGAGGACGGTGTCCACCAGCTCGGTGCCCGAGACGATCGCGAGCGCCGAACGCGCCCAGGATCCCGAGCAGCACGGCCCCGTTCGAGAGCTCCCGCCGGCGCCAGATCACGAACGCGAGCAGGCCGACGCGAACAGCAGCCCGCCCGCGCGCAGCGCGGTCAGCTCCGATGGGAAGAGGGCGGCGAGGACGATCAAGGGGCCGAGAGGATAGTTCCGCTACCCTGCCGCGCCTATGCGCGTCCTCATTCTCGGGGGCGACGGATACCTCGGTTGGCCGACAGCGATGCGCTTCTCCGAGCGCGGCCACGACGTAGCCGTCGTCGACAACTACTCGCGCCGCCGCTGGGTCGAGGCCCAGGGCTCCGATTCCCTGACGCCGATTCTGCCCCTCGACGAGCGCATCGCCGCCTGGAAGGAGGTCTCCGGCAAGGAGATCGCGATGCACGAGGGCGGGGTCGAGGACGCCGAGTTCCTCGAGGGCGTCGTCTCCGGCTTCAAGCCCGAGGCGATCATCCACTACGGCCAGCAGCCGTCGGCTCCCTACTCGATGCAGAGCCTCGAGACCGCCGTCGAGACCCAGCAGGTCAACGTGATCGGCAACCTGAACCTGCTGTTCGCGATGCGCGACCACGTTCCGGACGCCCACCTGGTGAAGCTCGGGACGATGGGCGAGTACGGCACGCCCGACATCGACATCGAAGAGGGCTACATCGAGATCGAGCACAAGGGGCGCAGCGCCTCGCTGCCCTTCCCGAAGCTCCCGGGCTCGCTGTACCACTGCTCGAAGGTCCACGACTCCACGAACATCCACTTCGCCTGCCGCATCTGGGGCCTTCGCGCGACCGACCTGAACCAGGGCGTCGTCTACGGGATCGAGACCGACGAGACGCTTGCGCGATCCCCGCCTCACCACCCGCTTCGACTACGACGACGTCTTCGGCACGGTGCTGAACCGCTTCTGCGTGCAGGCCGTCCTCGGCCACCCCCTGACGGTCTACGGCAAGGGCGGCCAGACCCGCAGCTTCCTGAACATCCGCGACACGCTCCAGTGCGTCGAGCTGGCCGTCGAGACCCCGGCCGACCCCGGCGACTTCCGGGTCTTCAACCAGTTCACCGAGCTCTTCTCGGTCGCCCAGCTGGCCGACCTCGTCAAGGCATCCGCCGCCGAGCTCGACATCGACGTCGAGATCGACCACCTCGAGAACCCGCGCGTCGAGCTCGAGGAGCACTACTACCACGCGGTCAACGACAAGCTGCTCGCGCTCGGCCTCGAGCCCGCGCTCCTCGGCGACGAGCTGGTCCGCACCATGCTGAAGGCGATCGAGGACGAACCGCGACCGCATCAACCCCGCCGTGATCGAGCCCCACACGACCTGGACGTCGGGGCGCGAGGACGCCGTCGGAGCGAGCTGACCCGAGTCACCTGGCGCCTCCGCGCTTGCAGGCGCGACCGCAGGCAGTAGCTACTCTTGGCTCATGCGCGCCGCGGACGCACTCATGGAGGCCTTGAAGGCCGAGGGAGTCGAGCACGTCTTCGGGATCCCCGGCGGCGCCAACCTGCCGACCTACGACGCGCTCTACGACGCCGAGCTGACCCACATCCAGGCGCGCCACGAGCAGGGCGCCGGCCACATGGCCGAGGGCTACGCGAAGGCGTCCGGCCGGGTCGGAGTCGCGATGGCGACCTCGGGCCCCGGCGCCACCAACCTCGTCACCGCGATCGCCGACGCGATGATGGACTCGGTCCCGACCGTCTTCATCACCGGGCCAGGTCCGCACCGACCTGATCGGCACCGACGGCTTCCAGGAGGCCGACGTGAACGGCATCACGATGCCGATCGTCAAGCACTCCTTCATGGTCCAGGACCCGCGCCACATCCCGGACTACGTCCACGCGGCCTTCCACATCGCCTCGACCGGGCGCCCGGGCCCCGTGCTGGTCGACATCCCGCAGGACCTCTCGCGCGCCGACATCGACTACGAGCCGAGCACCGACCCGCCCGACCTGCCCGGCTACAAGCCCTCGACCGAGGGCAACATCAAGCAGATCCGGATCGCCGCGAAGGCGCTCGCCAACTCGGCGCGCCCGGTCATCTACTCGGGCGGCGGCGTCGTCAACGCGAACGCCTCCGAGGAGCTGCGCGAGTTCGCCCGCGCCGACAGGTTCCCGGTCACCAGCACGCTGATGGGCCTCGGCGCCTTCCCGGCGCCCGACGACCAGTGGCTCGGGATGCTCGGCATGCACGGCACGCCGCGCCGCCAACTACGCGATGGACGAGGCCGACCTGATCGTCTGCATCGGCGCCCGCTTCGACGACCGGATCACCGGCAAGCTCAGCGAGTTCGCCCCGCGGGCCAAGTTCGTCCACATCGACATCGACCCGGCCGAGATCTCGAAGAACGTCCCGGCCCACATCCCGATCGTCGGCGACGCCAAGCAGGTGCTGCCGAAGCTGACCAAGGAGTACCGGGCGCTGTCAGGCCGACTCCTCGCGCCTCGACGAGTGGTGGAAGCGGATCGCGGCCTGGCAGAAGGAGTACCCGCTCGACTACGAGCGCTCCGAGCAGGGCGAGATCAAGCCGCAGGCGATGATCGAGGCGATGTACAAGGCGACCGGCGGCGAGGCGATCGTCACCTCCGACGTCGGCCAGCACCAGATGTGGGCCGCGCAGTACTACGACTTCGCCGAGCCCCGCCGCTGGATCAACTCCGGCGGCCTCGGCACGATGGGCTTCGGCCTCCCCGCCGCGATCGGCGCCAAGGTCGCGAACCCCGACGACGACGTCGTCTGCCTCGCCGGCGACGGCAGCCTGATCATGAACGTCCAGGAGTTCGCGACCGCGGTCCACCACGAGATCCCGGTCAAGGTCTTCCTGATGAACAACGGCTACTTCGGCATGGTCCGCCAGTGGCAGGAGCTCTTCTGGGAGAAGCGCTACTCGTCGGTCGAGATGGGCGCGAGCCCCGACTGGGTCAAGCTCGCCGACGCCTTCGGCGCCAAGGGCATGCTCGTCGACGACCAGGCCGAGGTCGAGGGCGCGATGCGCGACGCGCTCGCCGAGGACGGGCCCGGTCCTGCTCGACGTCCGGGTCACCCCCGAGGAGAACTGCTACCCGATGATCCCGGCCGGCGCCGCCGCCAGGGACATGGTGGGTTGAGCTGAGGACAATGACCTATGGAAGCCGGAACGCCCGACCTGATCAAGCTCGAGGACCTCGACGCCGCCGCCGGCCGCCTGACCGGGCGCAAGCACGTCCTCTCGATCCTGGTCGAGAACCGCCCCGGCGTCCTCGCCCGCATCGCCGGGCTCTTCAGCCGCCGCGGCTTCAACATCGACACGCTCGCGGTCGGCCCGACCGACGACCCCTCGATCTCGCGGATCACGCTGACCCTCGACGGCGCGGTCCACCCGATCGACCAGGTCACGAAGCAGCTCCACAAGCTCGTCAACGTGATCAAGATCCGCGACATGGAGCCGGGCGAGACGATCGCCCGCGAGATGGCGCTCTTCAAGGTCTCGGCGCCCGTCGAGAGCCGCGCCGAGATCATGCAGTTCGCCGAGATCTTCCGCGCCACGATCGTCGACGTCTCGCGGCGCTCGCTGACGATCGAGCTCACCGGCTCGGCCGACAAGATCGAGGCCTTCGAGCGGATGATCCGCCCGCACGGCCTGATCGAGATGGTCCGCACGGGCGAGGTCGCGATCGCCCGCACCAAGCCGGACGCGTAGCCTGATCGGCGCCACACGCGGCCGAGCCGGCGAGTCTGCTCGCTCGAGCGCGCGGTCGAACGCGCCGCATCGCACGCGGCCGCCGGACGCTCGCGAGCGCGACGGTCGAGGTCGAGGCACTCGATCCCTCGGCCGTCGTGCTCGCCTCGCGGCTGCGCCTCCGACCGCTGGTTCGCCTGGGAGCAGCCCGACGACGACGGCTTCGCGCTGGCGGCGCTCGGCAGCGGCGCGCGAGGTCGTCTCGCGCGGCGAGGATCGCTTCGACGAGCTCGCGCAGGACTGCGCGCGAGCTGCTCCGCGACGCCGAGCGTCGAGGAGCCCGTCGGCCTGCCGCGCCGGCGCCGGCGCCGTGTTCACC
This sequence comes from uncultured Solirubrobacterales bacterium, assembly GCA_963839875.1. GTDB lineage: Bacteria > Actinomycetota > Thermoleophilia > Solirubrobacterales > 70-9 > CAVUAT01. The sequence goes on along the minus strand of CAWIWP010000003.1, from coordinate 673,611 downwards.
GGCGGCTTCGCCTTCTCGCCCGACGGTGGCCGCGAGCCGCACTGGTCGTCGCTGCCCCCGGCGCTGATGGTCCTGCCCGAGGTCTCGCTGCTTCGCCGCGGCGGGCGAGTGCTACCTGACCCTCAACGCGGTCGTCGAGGCCGGCGAGGCGGGCGAGGCGCGCTGGATCGCGCCGGGCGGCGGGTCGCCTCGCTGCGGGCGGACGCGCGCGATCGGCCCCGCTCGACCCGATCCGGTGGCCGGCGCCTCGATCCGCGTCGGTCCACCCGCCCGGCCGCTACGAGGACGCTCGTCGCCGACGCGCGACCGAGCGCATCCGCGCCGGCGGGATCGAGCAAGGCGTCCTCGCGCGCGAGGTCGTCGTCTCCTCGCCCGTCGGCCCACGATCCCGCCCCGGTTTTCGGCGCCCTCCGCGAGGCATTCCCCTCGTGCTTCAGCTTCTGCGTCGGCACTCCCGAGGCCGACCTTCATCGGCGCCAGCCCCGAGCTCCTGATCCGCCGCCGCGGTGCCGGTCGCGGCGACGGTCGCGCTCGCCGGGTCCATGCGGCGCAGCGCTGACCCGGCCGTCGACGACCACCTCGGCCAGCAGCTGCTGACGAGCGACAAGAACCGCGACGAGCACGAGATCGTCGTCAACCGGATCGAGCGCACGCTGCGCCCTCACGCCGTCTGGGTCGCAGGCCGACGCCCGAGCCCGGCGCTGGTCACGATCGCGAACATCCAGCACCTGGCGACTCCGGTCAGGGCCCAGCTCGCCGACTCGCGCTCGCGCGATCGCGCTGGCCGGCGCGCTGCACCCGACTCCGGCGGTCGGAGGCGAGCCGCGCGAAGCGGCGCTCGAGCTGATCGACGAGATCGAGGGGATGGACCGCGGCTGGTACGCCGGCTCCGGTCGGCTGGATGGACGCGACCGAGGACGGCGAGTTCTGCGTCGCCCTGCGCTCGGGACTGCTGCGCGACCGCGACGCCCACCTCTATGCGGGCGCCGGCATCGTCGCCGACTCGGACCCGGCCTCCGAGCTCGCCGAGACCGAGATCAAGCTCGAGGCGCTGCTGCCGCTGCTCGCCGGTTGAGGGGCGCTCAGCAGCGCGTCCTACGTCGAGGCGAGGGCAGCCGCCGCGGCCTCGGTGAGGCGACGGTGGAGCGCGAGGTTCTCGGCGCGGTCCGTACGGACGACGATGACGCGGGCATCGCCGCGAAGGGCATCGCCGAAAGCTGGCTGGGTCCTCCGGGGCAACGGCGTCGATGCCGTACAGCGCCGCCGCGTCCTCGATGCGAAGCCCCGAAGGCGTGCCGAGCAGCGCCTCGAACTCGGCCTCGTCGAGCGCATCGGCCTGAGGGAGGAAGTGGAAGATCCCGCCGCCGCCGTTGTCGATCACGATCAGGCGCAGTGACTCGACGCCGCGCGGCGACCGCGAGGCCGCCGATGTCGTGGGCGAGGGCGAGGTCGCCGAGGACCGCCCAGGTGCGCCCGCCCGAGGCAGCCAGCCCCGCGGCGGTGGAGACGAGGCCGTCGATCCCGTTGGCCCCGCGATTGGCGAAGAACCGGACCCGCGCTCGGCCGGCGGGCAGGAATGCCTCCATGTCGCGGACGGGCATGCTCGACGCCGCGAAGACCTGGTCGCCGTCGCGCAGCGACCCCGGCGAGGGCGGGCCAGACGCCGGGCTCGCTCAGGCCGGCTCGGTCCTCGATCTCCGAGCCCACAGCGCTCGCGACTCGCTCCTCCCCCCGAACCCACGCGTCGAGCCACCCGGAGCCGTCCGCGGCCTCGGCCGAGCGGCGGGCCGCAGCGCCCGCCTTCAGCGCTCTGCGCGAGCGCCGCGGCGGTGTGGGCCGGGTCGGCCTGGACCAGTGTCTCGGCCCTGCGCGTCGGCTCCTTCCACTCGGCTGCGGGGTCGAGGACGATCTGGCGCAGGCCGTCGATCGCCTCGAGCCACTGGCGCAGCGGCTTGGAGGTCGGCAGCTCGCCGATCCTGATGACCAGCCCGGGCGCGAGCGTCGTCCGGTCGGACGCGGGCGATCTCGGTGTACGAGCTGACGAGGCAAGGAGGGAGGGTCGTGGCTCCAGCGGATCTGCGAGGTCGGCTCGGCGAGCACGCGGATAGCCCGCCGCCTCGGCGAGGGCGAAGACCGGCTCCGCCAGCGACGGGTCGGTCTGGCGCCCGGCGAGCGACCAGGCCCCGGGGAACGGATGCGATCCGCTCGGCCAGCTCGTCGAGCAGCGCGTCGTCGGCTCGCGGCGCAGAGCGGGCGACGGCGTTGAGCGGGCGCTCGCCTCGCCCTTCCAGCGCGAGGGGGTCGGTGGCCGTGACGTCGCCCTCGACGGGAATCGGCGCAAGCGGCTCGCGCCACGGAACGTTCAGGTGGACCGGGCCCGGGCGCGGAGCGCCGACGCGGCCGCGAACGCGCGGCAGGCGACCGAGCGAAAGTGCAGGAGGCCCGAGTCGTCGGCCTCGTGGGTGCCGACCTCGCAGAACCAGCGCGGCGAGTCGCCGTAGAGCTTCAGCTGGTCGATCGTCTGGCCGGCGCCGATGCCGCGCAGCTCCGGCGGCCGGTCGGCGGTCAGGACGATCATCGGGACACCGGCCTCGTCGGCCTCGATCACGGCGGGGTGCAGGTTCGCGGCGGCGGAGCCGGAGGTGCAGAGGACCGCCGCGGGCACGCCCGTCGCCGAGCGCGGTGCCGAGAGCGAAGAACCCGGCGCTGCGCTCGTCGAGGACCACCTCCACCTCGATCGAGGGCTGGCGCCACAGGGCGAGCGCGAGCGGCGTCGAGCGCGAGCCGGGGGAGACCACGGCGCGGCGCACGCCGCAGCGGGCGAGCTCCTCGACCATCGCCGAGGCGAGGGCCGTGTTGCGGTTGGTCGTGTCCATCTGATGAGCGTAGTCGCGGCTAGTCTCGCCCCGTGCCAAAGGCGGCCCAGGCAAAACAGGACGTCGGAGCCCACCTCGAGGGCGACAAGCTGCTCCAGCAGGCGCGCAGCCTCGGCGCCGATTGCATCCAGATCTTCATCGGCCCGCCTCAGAGCTGGAAGGCGCCTCCGCCGCATCCCGAGGCCGCGGGCCTCCGGAGGAGCAAGCGCGACGTCTACGTCCACGCTCCCTACCTGATCAACGTCTGCTCGCCTCGCTCGCAACGTCCGCTACGGCTCGCGGAAGATCCTCCAGCAGACCTGCGAGGCGGCGGAGACAGTCGGAGCCAAGGCGCTGATCGTCCACCCGGGCCACGCCGAGGACGGGATCGACGAGGGCGTCGGGCGCTGGGGCCGGACGCTGGAGATGCTCGAGTCGGAGGTTCCCGTCTACCTCGAGAACACCGCGGGAGGGGACAACGCGGTCGCCCGGCGCTTCGATGCGCTGGCGAAGCTCTGGGACGCAGGTCGAGAAGGCCGATCCCGTCGTGCGAGATCGGCTTCTGCTTCGACACCTGCCACGCCCACGCCGCCGGCGAGAAGCTCTCCGACGCCGTCGAGCGCGCGAAGGCAGATCACCGGCCGCCTCGACCTGCTCCACGCCAACGACTCGCGCGACCCGGCCGGAACCGGCGCGGATCGCCACGCGAACCTCGGCAAGGGGAAGATCGACCCCGACGCGCTCCGCCACATGATCGCGGCGGCGGATTGCCCGATCGTGGTCGAGACCCCCCGCGACCCCGACGACCTGAAGGCGGACATCGACTTCGTGCGCGACATCCTCGCCGAAGGCTGAGCCGGAGGCTCAGGTGAGCCGCCGGGCCTCGAGCGCCTCTGCGTCGATCTCGACGCCGAGGCCGGGCTTGTCTCCGACCGCAGCGTGTCGCCCGTTGACGCGGCGCCCGCTCCCGACGGTCTCGGAGAAGAGCCGCTCGGTCGCGAGGCCGTGCGCGATGCCGGCTGTCGCCGCGTGCTTTGGGAGCGCCTGGACGCAGTGGGCCGCGGCGGCGATGCCGACCGGGCCCTCGAGGGCACTCGAGAGGTAGACGGGGATTTCGTCGGCGACCTCCAGCGCCTCGGCGATCCCGCCGACCTTCGCGAGCTTGACCGCCGCGAGGCTGCAGGAGCCGAGCTCGACCGCACGGCGCGCGTCCGCTGGGGCCGGCGATGCTCTCGTCGGCGGCCAGCGGGATCCGAGTCCGCGCTCGCAGCGCGGCCAGCTGCTCGAGCCCCGCGACAGGCTCCTCGGCGAGCTCGACGTTGTGCCGGCCCAGCGCCCGCAGCTTCTCGGTCGCGTCGTCGAGGTTCCATGCGGCGTTCGCGTCAATCCTGATCTTCACCTCGGGTCCCAGAACCGAGCGGATCGTCGCGATCTGTGCCATGTCGGAGGCGAGGCCCATCTTCAGCTTGAAGGTGCGGAACCCGTCGGCCGCCCAGCGCTCGGCGAGCTCGCGGAGCGTCGTCGGATTGGCGGCGGGCAGCGTGGCGTTGCAGACGACGGGCGAGGCCGCGTCGGCGCCGAGCAGCTTCCAGACGGGAACTCCCTCTGCCTGTGCCGGCGAGGTCGTGCAGCGCGATGTCGACCGCCGCCAGCGCGGGGGCCCCCGCACCTCTGTTGCGGCACCGGGCGAGCGCGGACCAGATCCGATGAGGATCGAAGCCGCCGTCCATCAGGGCTTCCCGGCAGGCGCCCTGAACCTCAGCAGCCACCTCGGCGATGCCGGCTCCGCCCCGCAGCGAAAGCGCGGCGGTCTCGCCCCAGCCCTCGAGCCCGTCGGAACGGGCCCGGACCAGCAGCAGGTCGCGCTCCAGTCAGCCGCCCGCGGGAGGTGACGTAGGGCTCCCGAAAGGGCAGCGAGTACGGAATCGCCTCGAGCGACTCGACCTTCATGGCCCTGGGCGCCCCACGGGGCGAGTCTAAGCGGCGATCAGCAGGCCCGCCGAGACGAACAGGCTGAACGCCCCGAGCAGGACTCCCGTCGCAGCGAGGGCCCCGTTGAGCGAGGGCCCATCGGTCCGCTTCAGCACCGGCTGGGCCGCCTTGACCGCAAGCGGGAGGGAGAGCAGGCCGAGCGCCATCGACCACCAGGGGACGTCGCCGATCAGCGCCGTGACCGGCAGCATCGCGTAGGCGAGGCCGAGCAGGCCGACGTAGACGCGCCGGGCGCCGGGACGGCCGATCCTGACCGCGAGGGTGTTCTTGCCCGCGCGCCGGTCGGTGTCCATGTCGCGGACGTTGTTGACTACGAGGATCGCCGTCGAGAGCGCCCCGATCGCGATCGAGAGGCCCAGCGGCAGAAGCGCGAGCTCCTCGAGCTGCACGAAGTACGAGCCGTTCACCGCGACCAGCCCGAAGAAGAGAAAGACGAAGACCTCGCCCAGGCCCGCGTAGCCGTAGGGCCGCGGGCCCCCGGTGTAGAGGACCCCGGCCACGATCGAGACGGCCCCGACCGCCAGAATCACCGGGCCGGCGACCGTGGCGAGGTAGGCGCCGCAGGCGACGGCGATGCCGAACGCGATCCAGGTGGCGACCAGGACGCTCCGGGGCGCCACGAGTCCGGCGGCCGTCACCCGCACGGGCCCGAGCCTGTCCACGGTGTCGGCGCCGCGCTTCGCGTCCGAGTAGTCGTTGACCAGGTTGGTCCCGATCTGGATGAAGATGCTCCCCGCCAGGGCCGCGAGGAACGCGCCGAGCCGAAATGCGTCGTCGTCGGCGTAGAGCGCGGCCGCCGTACCGGCGAGCACCGGTGCGATCGCGGCGGGCAGCGTCCGCGGACGCGCCGCCATCAGCCAGATCCTCAAAGCACTGAAGGTGACGCGGTCAAGGACGCCTGGGGTACTTGCTGAAATCCGGGGGGCGGCCCTCTTGGTAGGAGTTGCGCCCCTCCTGGCCCTCTTCGGTCATGTAGAAGAGCAGCGTCGCGTCGTGCGAGAGCTGCTGCAGGCCGGTGAAGCCGTCCTCCTCGGCGTTGAAGCAGGACTTGAGCAGCCGAAGGGCCATCGGTGAGAGGTAGGACATCTCGCGGCACCACGCGACCGTCTCCTTCTCGAGCTCGCCCAGCGGGAGCACCGCGTTGACGAGCCCCATCTCGAGCGCCTCCTCCGCGTCGTAGAGCCGGCTCAGGAACCAGAACTCCTTCGCCTTCTTGATCCCGATGTTCCGCGCGAGCAGGCTGGCTCCGAAGCCGCCGTCGAAGCTTCCGACCCGGGGGCCGGTCTGGCCGAAGCGGGCGTTCTCGCCGGCGAGCGTCATGTCGCAGACGAGGTGCAGGATGTGGCCACCGCCGACCGCGTAGCCGGCGACCATCGCGACCACCGGCTTCGGCGTGCGCCTGATCTGGACGTGGAGGTCGCCGACGTCGAGCCGGCCGACGCCCTTGCTCGCGACCTCGTCGTCGCCCATGTAGCCGTCGTCGCCGCGGATGCGCTGGTCGCCGCCCGAGCAGAACGCCTCGTCGCCGGCGCCGGTGAAGATGATCGCCGAGACGTCGGTGTCGTCCCGGGCGCGCCCGAAGGCGTCGCGGAGCTCTCGCAGGGTCGGCGGCCGGAAGGCGTTTCGGACCTCGGGCCGGTTGATCGTGATCTTCGCGATCCCCTCGGCGCGCTCGTAGAGCACGTCCTCGTAGGAGCCGCTGTCGTCACGCCACTCGATCGGCCCGTACAGATCGTCCTCGGGCGGGGCGTCCTTGTGTCTGATCGGCATCGCGGCCGAGACGATAGCCCGCCACAATGCTCCGAGACCCCACGGATGCTGCTCGACAACTGGCTGGCACAGAGAGCTGAGACGTGCCCCGACCGCATCGCGGTCGTGACCGAGGACGGCTCGATCGACTACGCGCGTCTCGAGGACGAGGCGAGCGCCATGGCGCGCAGGCTCGCCGCCAAGGGCGTGCGGCGGGATTCGATCGCCGCGATCTCGATGGAGCCCGGCATCGAGTACGCGACGGTGCTCCACGCGCTGATGAAGCTCGGCGCCACCGCGTTCCCGCTCGATCCACGTCTGACCGAGGACGAGCGCGAGACCGCGATCGGGTCACAGATCCCGGCCATCGTCATCGAGCGCCCCGACGACCTCGAGGGCCACGAGGCCGACATGCCGCTGCTCGGCGAGCTGGACCTCGACGCGCCCTGCACGCGGATCCTCACCAGCGGGACATCGGGCGCGTCGCGAGCGATCGAGCACACCTACGGCAACCACCTCTGGAGCGCTGTCGGCTCCGCCTTCAACCTCGGCGTGGAGCCGACCGACCGCTGGCTCTGCTGCGTACCGCTCTTCCACGTCTCCGGCGTGACGATCCTGATGCGATCCGCGATCTACGGGACGACTGCCGTCGTGCAGGACGGATTCGACCTCGACCGGGCCGCGGAGTCATTGGAGCGCGACGGGATCACGATCGTCTCGCTGGTCACGACGATGCTCACCCGGCTGATCGACGCCGGCGCTGCCATCGAGCGGCCACGTGCCCTGCTGGTGGGCGGCGGCCCGGTGCCCGACGAGATCCTCGAGGAGGCGCTCGGCCTGGGCGCGACCGTCGTCCAGACCTATGGCCTCACCGAGGCGACCTCGCAGGTGACCACGCTGGCCCCCGAGGACGCATCCCGCAAGCGCGGGTCGGCGGGCCGCCCCCTGCTGACCACCCATGTGCGGATCGCCCCCGACGAGGAGATCCTGGTCCAAGGGCCGACGGTCGCCCCCGCCGCGCTGGACGCCGACGGCTGGCTCCACACGGGCGACCGTGGCCGCATCGACGCCGAGGGCTTCCTCTGGGTCAAGGGCCGCGCCGACGACCTGATCGTCACCGGCGGTGAGAACGTCGCCCCCGAGGAGGTCGAGGAGGTGCTGGTCGCCCACCCCGACGTGGCCGACGCCGCGGTGGTCGGCCGGCCGGATCCCGACTGGCAGAACGCCGTGGTGGCCGTGCTCGTCGCCAACGGAGCCGCCGAGCCCGACCGCGACAGCCTGCGGAGCTGGTGCTCCGCGCGGCTCGCGCCCTACAAGGTTCCCAAGAGCTTCGAGCTCGTCTCGGAGCTGCCGCGCACCTCGTCGGGCAAGCTCCGCCGAGGCGAGTTGCGCCAGCCGACCGGTTAGCATCCGCCGCCGCCGATGGCAGATACCGACATGACTGAGAACCAGGACATCTTCTACGACGCGGACGCGGATCTCTCGAAGCTCGAGGGCAAGACCGTCGCGATCCTCGGCTACGGCTCCCAGGGCCATGCCCACGCGCTGAACCTGAAGGAGTCCGGGGTGGACGTCGTCGTCGGCCTTCGCCCCGACTCGTCCAGCCGCGCCGACGCCGAGGCCGCCGGCCTCGAGGTGCTCGACGTCGCCGACGCCGCCAGCCGAGGCGACATCGTCATGGTCCTGCTCCCGGATGAGAAGCAGAAGGAGATCTGGGACGCCGAGATCGCCGACGGCATCTCCGAGGGCGACCTGCTGATGTTCGCCCACGGCTTCTCGATCAACTTCGACCAGATCGCGCCCCCGCCCGGCGTCGACGTCGGGATGGTCGCCCCCAAGGGCCCGGGCCACCTGGTCCGCCGCCAGTACGAGGAGGGCCGCGGCGTCCCATGCCTGATGGCCATTCACGTAGACGAGAGCGGCGATGCCCGCGACCTCGTGCTCGCCTACGCGTCCGGGATCGGCGGCGGGCGCGCCGGGGTCATCGAGACGACCTTCAAGGACGAGGCCGAGACCGACCTCTTCGGCGAGCAGGCAGTCCTCTGCGGCGGTGCGACCGAGCTGGTCCGCGCGGGCTTCGAGACGCTGGTCGAAGCCGGCTACGACCCCCGCCTCGCCTACTTCGAGTGCCTCCACGAGCTGAAGCTGATCGTCGACCTGATGTACGAGCAGGGCATCCAGGGGATGCGCGACTCGATCTCCAACACCGCCGAGTACGGCGACATGACCCGCGGCACGCGAGTCATCACCGACGAGACCCGCGCCGAGATGAAGAAGATCCTCTCCGAGATCCAGTCAGGCGACTTCGCCAAGGAGTGGATCGCCGAGAACGAGGCGGGCCAGGAGAACTTCCAGCGCATGCGCCAAGAGGGCGCGGATCATCAGGTCGAGCAGGTCGGCGGCGACCTGCGGGCGATGATGCCCTGGATTTCGAAGAAGTAGGGACCGGCCGCAGCTGCGCGCGGGTCCTGTCGCCCCGATCGAATCACTCCCTGCGGCAGAGCACTTCCTCGGAAGCGATTCGATCGCGGCGCCACCCGCGCGAGGTGCGGTCGGTGCTGACGCCGTCAGAACCAGCCAGGCACATCGCCCGTAGCGCCCGAGCCGGGGCCTGAGCTGTGCCGCCGTGGGCGTCCTGACCGGGGGCGGCCGCATGGCCGCCCCCGGTTGGACGTGAGTCGGTTTGCCCTTACGCCGTCGGCGCGGGGGGCGGCGGTGCTGCGGCCGCGGATCCACCCTTGTCGGGCGGGAGCGGGCCGTACTCGTTGTCGCCGGCATCGCTGTCCTGGACCAGGAAGACGATCAGGACGATGAAGCCGATGATCGGGATCAGCCCGATCAGGATCCACCAGCCGCTGCGGCCTGTGTCGTGCAGACGCCGAACGGCGACGGCGAGGCCCGGCAAGAACAGCGCGAGCCCGATCAGGATCGAGAAGATCGACGCCCCGATGGCCGCGTCGAGAATGTTCCCCACGATCGAAGCCAGGATCGCGAACAGGACCCAGTACCAGTACGCCGACCGGGACGCCCGGCCGTCGAAGTTGACGTAGTTGTCGAATCCGGACTTAACAGCCTCGGTAAAGCTCATCAACGCTCCTCCATTTATTGGGCGTCCAAAGGAGCGCCCGGTTTGTGGAACCGTATTTCAAGTGACGGCCGTAATGCGATCCAGGTCCTATCGCGCTAGGCCTGGACCTTCCGGCTCGCGGCCTCCGGGCTGATCTGGCCGGCGCTCTCTCCCTCGCCCGCGTCCAGCGAAAAGGGAGGCCAGTCCTCGGTCATGAGCAGGAAGTACGCCCCGGCGCGGGTCAGGTATGCGTTCGCCGAACGGGACGGGTTGAAGAGGCTCTCAGGGAAGCGGCCCGTGAAGAGGACCGCGAACCAGGCGATGAACACGACGACCATCAGGATCAGCGACTGGATGTAGGCGAGGATCATCACCGGTATCCCGATGATCAGCCTGAAGAACGCCTTCGCCCGGCTGTAGGTGTCGAGCGGCGGGGCGATCCCGATGCCGATCGGGTACTCGGGAGCCTCCTCGCCGCCGAAGGACGGGAACTCGTCGGTCATCAGGTATGTGAACGAGTTGACCCTGGTGATCATCCGCAGGTAGCCGGCGTTGAAGTTGTAGAGCCCCTCCGGGTAGCGCCCGGTGAAGACCAGGGCGAACCATGCGAAGAACGCGGCGAACTGGGCGACCAATCCATAGAGCGCGGCGACGATGAGCCACGGGATCGCGACGATGTAGCGGAAGAATGTGGTGAGGCGGTTCCTGCCCTCGATCGCCGGCTCGGCGGCATAGCTGACTGGGTACATCGCTCCTCCATTGATCGGGTCTCGGCTCGCCAACCCTATAAGCGGAGCCACCCCTAAGCTGCGCGTCCGATGCCCCAGACCGCCACGCAAAATCCCAGCCGAGATCGTCCCCGCCGACGGACGGTTCGGGTCGGGCCCGTCGAAGGTGCGCCCCGAGGCCCTCGCCGCGGTGGCGCAGGCAGGCGACGTGATGGGCACCTCCCACCGCCAGGCCCCCGTCAGCGACACGGTCGCGCGGGTGAGGAGCGGGATCGCAGAGCTGCTCTCGGCGCCCGACGGCTACGAGGTGGTCCTCGGCAACGGCGGGACGACCGCCTTCTGGGAGTCGGCCGTCGCCTGGCTGATCCGCGAGCGTCCGCTGCACCTGACCTACGGCGAGTTCTCGTCGAAGTTCGCGAAGGCGTCGGCCGCTGCGCCCTTCCTCTCCGATCCGATCGTGATCGAAGCCGAGCCGGGGACCGCTCCTGAGCCCATGGCCGACCCCTCGGCGGACGTCGATCGCCTGGGCTCACAACGAGACCTCGACCGGCGTCAAGCTCGACGTGAAGCGCCCGGCCGGCTCGGACGACGAGCTCGTCCTCATCGACGCGACGTCGGCGGCCGCGGCGATGCCGGTGGACCTCTCGGAGTGCGACGCCTACTACTTCGCGCCGCAGAAGGCCTTCGGTTCGGACGGCGGGATCTGGCTCGCGGTCATGAGTCCGGCTGCGATCGAGCGGATCGGCGAGCTCGACGGCGCGGAGGACCGCTGGCAGCCGGCCTTCCTCTCGCTCCAGGTCGCCCTCGAGAACTCGCGCAAGGAGCAGACCTACAACACGCCTGCCCTGGCGACCCTTCTTCTGCTCGCGGAGCAGGTCGATTGGATGCTCGAGAACGGAGGCCTCGAGTTCAGCGCCGGGCGGAGCGCGGCCTCGTCGGACCACCTATACGGATGGGCGGAGGCTTCGAGCTTCGCCTCGCCGTTCGTCGCGGACCTGGCGCACCGCTCGCCCTCGGTCGGAACGATCGACTTCTCAGAGGAAATCGACGCGGCCGCGCTGGCGGCGACGCTGCGCGCCAACGGCATCGTCGACGTCGAGCCGTACCGCAAGCTCGGGCCGAAACCAGCTCCGCGTCGGGATGTTCCCGGCGGTCGATCCCGAAGACGTGAAAGCGCTCACCGCCTGCATCGACTGGGTCGTCGAGAACGTCCCGGAGGTGCGGCGATGAGGCCCCGGTGAAAGTCCTGGTCAACGAGAAGATCGCCGACGCCGGCGTCGAGCTGCTGCGGGAGAACTTCGAGGTCGAGATCGGGACCGACTGGCACGACGGCGAGCTCGAGAAGCGCCTGGGCGAGTTCGACGGCATCCTGATCCGCTCGGCGACGAAGCTGACCGCAGACCTGATCGCGAGGGGCGAGAACCTGAAGGTCATCGGGCGCGCGGGCACCGGCGTCGACAACGTCGACATCGAGGCCGCGACCCAGCGCGGGATCATCGTCGCCAACGCGCCCGAGGCGAACTCGGTGGCCGCGGCGGAGCACACGATGGCGATCGTCCTGGCTCCTCTGCCGCAACGTCGCCCAGGCGCGGCAGTCGCTGGCCGAGGGACGGTGGGACCGCGGCGAAGTTCAAGGGGTCGGAGCTCTACGGCAAGACACTCGGCGTCGCCGGCTTCGGCCGCATCGGGCAGCTCGTCGCCAAGATGGCCCAGGGCTTCGACATGGACGTGATCGGCTACGACAAGTTCGTCACGGCCGAGCGCTTCCGCGAGCTCGGAGTGGAGGGGGTCGAGAGCCCCGAGGAGCTCTTCGCGGGCGCGGACTTCATCAGCCTCCACCTGCCAAAGACGCCTGAGACGGTTGACTTCGTCGACGCCGCGGCTATCGCGAAGATGCGTGAGGGCGTTCGGATCGTGAACTGCGCGCGGGGCGAGCTGATCGACCTCGACGCCCTGGTGGACGGGCTCGAGTCGGGCAAGGTCGCCGGCGCAGCGCTCGACGTCTTCCCCGAGGAGCCCTTCACCGAGCACCCGGTGCTCGCCCGCGACGATGTGGTCGTCACCCCACACCTGGGCGCCTCCACCGCCGAGGCCCAGGACCGTGCCGGCGTCGTGACCGCCGAGCAGGTCACGGCGGCGCTCACCGGCGGAGTCGTCACGACCGCCGTCAACATCGCCGCCGTGCGGCCAGAGGTGATGGAGGCGCTGGCGCCCTTCGTACCGCTCTGCGAGAGGCTCGGGCGCCTCGCCCAGGGACTCGGCAACGGCGCGCTCGACCGGGTCGAGGTCGAGTTCCGCGGCCGCCTGGCCGACGAGGACACCCGCCTGCTGGGCATCGCCGTGCTCGCCGGGATCCTCAAGGGCCACACCGAGGAGGCCGTGAACCTCGTGAACGCGCCCCATCTCGCCGAGCAGCGCGGGATCGAGTTGGTCGAGACGCGCGACTCGGTCTCCGACGACTTCACGGAGCTCGTCACCGTCCGCATCCGTTCGGGCGACTCGTCGGTGGAGGTCTCCGGGACGGGCGTCGGTCCCCGCAACGAGCCGTACCTCGTCGGCGTCTGGGGCGAGGGCTTCTACCTGCCGTTCGCCGAGCACCTGGCCGTCTTCCGCTACGCGGACAAGCCGGGCATGATCGGCCTGGTCGGATCGATCTTCGGCGAGGAGGGCGTGAACATCGTCTCCGCCGCCGTCGGGGCTTCCGCCGAGGCCGAGCAGGCGGTGATGGCGCTGACCACCGACGCGCCGGTGAACCCCGCCACGATCGACCGCATCACCGGGATCGACGGCTTCAGCGTCGGCCGCGCAATTTCCTTCTAGGGATAGGCTCAGCCCATGAGGGCGGTGGTGCTCACCAAGACCGGGGGACCGGAGGTGCTCCAGGTCCAGGAGCAGCCGGACCCCGTGGCCGGGCCCGGGGAGGTCCTGATCGCGGTCCGGGCGGCGGGGATCAACTTCGCCGACACGATGGCGCGGGTCGGCCTCTACCCGGACGCGCCCGACACGCCGTGCGTCCTCGGCTACGAGGTGGCCGGGGAGGTCGAGGCCGTAGGCGGCGACGTGACCGACTTCAAGCCGGGCGACCGCGTGATGGCCGGCACCCGCTTCGGCGGGCAGGCCGAGAAGGTCGCGGTGCCCCAGGACCAGGTGATCCCGGCGCCTGAGCGGCTCAGCTTCGAGCAGGCGGCGGCGTTCCCCGTCAACTACGGCACCGCGTACGCCGCGATGGTGAAGATGGGCGGCCTGCGCGAAGGGGACAGGGTCCTGATCCACGCCGCGGCCGGCGGAGTCGGCATCTCGGCCGTCCAGATCGCCCGCGGGATCGGGACCGAGATCTTCGGCACGGCATCACCGGGCAAGCACGACGCGATCCGCGAGCAGGGGGTCAAGCACGCGATCGACTACCGCTCCGACGACTTCGAGGCCGAGGTGGCCCGCATCACGGATGGCGACGGGGTGGACGTGATCATCGACGCCACCGGACCGACGAACTTCCGCAAGGACTACCGCTGCCTGCGCCAGGGCGGCCGGCTGATCATGTACGGGCTCTCTGAGGCATCAACCGAGACCGGCAGGAGCATCCCCAAGGCCCTCTCGAGCCTGGTTCGCATGCCGCTGGCGACCATCCCCTGGTGGAAGAGCCTGCAGGTGATGAACGAGAACAAGGGCGTAGCGGGCCTCAACATGCTGGGCTGGTGGGACCGCGAGGGCACCATCAACCGCGTCGTCGAGCCGATGCTGCCCGCCCTCGAGTCCGGCGAGCTCGACCCGGTCGTCGCGGAAGCGTTCCCCTTCGACCGGGCGCCCGACGCGCACCAGTTCATCGCCGAGCGCAGGAACATCGGCAAGGTCGTGCTGGTCCCATGACAGGCCAGATTCCCAGTTAGGCGGGTTCCCTGGCTACCCTTCGGGACGTGAGGCCAGGGAATCTCACGAGGTGGGTGGGGGCCGCCGCGGCTGTGCTCGCGTTGGCCGCGCCTGCCGCAGCTTCGGCAGCAAAGCCCGGGACGACCTCCTCGATCGGACACCCGCTCGCCATGGGTGCCGTCGCCTCGGAGGACCCGACGGTCTTCACGATCGAGGGCACACCGACCCCGGCTCGCATCAGCGTCGCCACCGGCCCGGACGGCCGGCTGACACTCCTCTCGCCCGAGGGAATCAAGGCGCCGGTCACCAAGGGCGAGTGCACCCAGGACAGCGTCACCCAGGTGAGCTGCATGCCGGGCTACGTGGACGTCATCACCGGCGACCTCAAGGGCGGCGCCGACACCTTCACCGCCGCGCCCGAGCTCCAGGTGCTGATCGGCACACTTCCGACGAGCCCGCTCCTCGGCGGCACCGGCCGGGATGAGCTCACGGGCGGAGCCGTGACCGATTACTTCGACGGCGGCCCGGGGCCCGACACGCTCACGGGCAACGATTCGAGCGACCTGATCCGCGGCGGGCCGGCGCGCGACGAGTTGTTCGGCGGCGGCGGGACGGACGCCCTGTTCGGCGGGGAGGGTGCCGACTTCTTCGACGGCGGAGAGGGGCGCGACCTCTGCTCGGGAGCCGGGGGCCCCGACCGGGCCGTCGACTGCTTCGCGCTCAAGAAGATTCCTTGATCCTCGTCGCATCGGTTGCAGACGCCTACCGCGACGGGATCGTCGATACGGGGCGCGAGCCGCAGTTCCTGTTCCTCGTCGCCTTCCTGCTGACGTTCGGGTTCATCCGAACCAGCACCCACATGATTCGCGCCGGTGTCAGCTGGTGGCCCGGGAACGTCTCGACCAAGGGCGGCACCCACATCCACCACATGGTCTTCGGGATCATCACGATCATGGTCGTCGGCTGGGTCGCTGTGACCGGTGGCTACCTCGGGGACCCTTGGCAGGGCATCTGCGCCGTCCTCTTCGGAATCGGGACCGGGCTGACGCTCGACGAGTTCGCGCTGTGGCTCAACCTGAAGGACGTCTACTGGGAGAAGCAGGGCCGCGCCTCGATCGACGCGGTGATCGTCGCGGCGACCCTGGCGGGGCTGGTCCTCGTGGGCCTGCGCGGCTGGATCGACGCGGCCGACGACGTCGAGGACTTCACGAAGGCGGTGGTGGCCGGGGTCGGGCTGTTCGGCATCGTGGTGGTCGTCATCAACGCCGCGAAGGAGAAGTTCGGCTTCGCGCTTCTCAGCTTCCTGATCCCGCTGGTCGGGCTGATCGGCGCGGTTCCGCCTGGCGAAGCCCCATTCGCTTTGGGCGCGGGGATACCGCAAGGGGAGAAAGGTGAAGGCGGAGAAGCGCTACGCGGGCGACGCCGCAAAGCCCTTCTGGAAGCGGCGCGGCAGCCTACGCGACCGCTTCGCCATCGGGCTCGGGGTCGGCCGAGGGCTGAGCCTGAGAGCACGAACTCGTCGATGACCACCCCGAGCGACGCGGCTGTCGGGATCGCCAGCAGCGCTCCCAGCACGCCTGCGAGGTTCGCTCCGACCAGGATCGCGACGATGGCTACGGCCGGGTTCACCTTCAGGGCGCCTCCGCGGTACATCATCGGCTGGATCACGCGGTCCTGCAGCTGCTGGTAGACGAGGAAGATCGCGATCCAGATGAACATGTCGCCGGGGTCGCCGTCGATGCCCAGCGCAGCGGCGACGATGGCGCCGGCGATCGTGAACCCGATCAGCGGGATCAGGTCCAGGAACAGGACCAGCACCGCGAGCGGCAGCGCCAGATGGAAGCCCTGGATCTCGAGGAAGGCGAACGTGAACAGTGCGGCGGCGGTCGCCAGCAGCACGTTGACGGTGACGTAGGAGCGCACCACCGCCGCCACCCGGGTCCCGACGCGCCGGAATCGGTCGCGGTGGGCCGCGTCGAACCGCCCGGTGCCTCGCTGGAACATTCCCCGCCCCTCCAGCAGCAGGAAGAACGTCAGGGTGATGATGGTGATGAACGCGATCAGGTGCTCGAGCACGCTGACGGTCGCGCTCCCGAGCTCGCTGGCGCCGCTGGAGAGGGTGGAGGGGAGGGAGCTGGCCTGCTCGCTCAGCTTGTCGGTGATGTCGTACTTCTCGTTCAGCTCCGCGAACTGCTCGTTGTCCTCGGCCCAGTTCTCGAAGTCGGTGACGTAGGTGGGGAGCTTCTTGCCGAGGCCTTCGATGTCCCGCACGATCGGCGGCGCCACGTGGAGGATGAACGCGGTCAAGGCCCCGAAGAAGACGACGTACACGGCCAGGATCGAGAGCCAGCGCGGGGGCCCGTGTCCTGAGACCTTGGCTCGCTGGATCAGCGATACGGCGGGGTCGAGCGCGAGCGCCAGGAATATCGCCGTGATGACCCAGCGGATCGTCGTCGTCGAGTGCAGCACCGCGTAGACGAGCACCGCGCCGAGCGCGAGACATGCGAGCACTGTGAAGACGATCTTCGACACGGCCCGGGCCTCGATCTGGCTGGCGCGCACAGGGGCGACAGTAGACGTCGTTGGGGACGCCACGCTACGTTTCGGGTGGTGAGGCGATCCGTGGCGATAGGGGCTGTTGCGATGGCGACGCTGCTCGGGGCGTGGGTGCAGCCCGCACGGGCTGTCGACATCGTCGACGGGACGCAGATCCTCATCGTCAACGATGCGGCGAACGCGCCGAACACGGTCACCATCGCTTCCTCCGGGACCGGCAGGGTGTCGATCACCGACCCCGTGGGAGTGACCGCGACCTCCACCTTCTGCACCAAGACCTCAGCCGTGTCCGCGGACTGCAGCACGTCCTTCCTGCCCTCACCCATCATCAAGCTCGAGCTTCGCGTGGGCGACGACTCCCTGTTCGTCGCCGAGGACAGCGGCGTCGCTGTCGAGGCCTTCGGCGGCGGGGGCCGCGACAGATTGATCGCGTCCAGCGGCGCGGACCTGTTGGCGGGAGGCAAGGGAAACGACTTCCTCAAGGGCAACGGCGGCCGCGATTCGATCCGCGGCGGCTCCGGAAAGGACCGATGCGACGGCGGTGGGAACTTCGACGTGGCCGCGAACTGCGAGTCCGAGCGGCGGATCGAAAACAGTGACCGCGACTAGCCGGCGCTGCGCTACGCTTCTGGCACGTTCGATGACCCACCGGCCCGACAGCCTCGCGCTTCTCCTTCTCCTCCCCCCTCGGGGGGAATAGCGCTGGGCGGCGGAAGCCGCGAACTCACAGGACAGGTCATCGAAAAGCTTTGGAGAAGGAGACAGGCATGAACGACGCAACCGCTGTTCCCGAGGTTCCTGAAGGGGATCGCGTCCACATCTTCGACACCACCCTGCGCGACGGCGAGCAGTCGCCCGGCATCTCGCTGAACACCGGCGAGAAGGTGGAGATCGCCCAGCAGCTCGCGCGCCTGGGCGTCGACGTGATCGAGGCCGGTTTCCCGATCACCTCTCCCGGCGACTTCGAGGCGGTCGAGGCGATCGCCCGCGACGTCGAGGGGCCCGTCATCTGCGGCCTCGCCCGCACCCACAAGGCCGACATCGACGCGGCGTGGAACGCGATCAAGGGCTCGCAGCGCCCGCGGATCCACACGTTCATCTCGACCTCCGACATCCACATCGAGCACCAGCTGCAGACGACCCGCGACGACGTCAAGGGGCAGGCCAAGGCGGCCGTGGCTCTGGCGCGCTCCTATTGCGAGGACGTCGAGTTCTCGCCGATGGACGCGACCCGCGCCGACCTGGAGTTCACGGCGGAGGTGTGCGCCATCGCGGTCGCCGAGGGCGCGGGCGTGATCAACATTCCCGACACCGTCGGCTACACGACCCCCTCGGAGTACTCCGAGTACTTCCGACGGCTCTACGAGCTGGTCCCTGGGCTCGACGGAGTACGGGTCTCGGTCCACTGCCACGACGACCTGGGGATGGCGGTCGCCAACTCCTACGCGGGCGTCCTGGCCGGCGCGCGGCAGGTCGAATGCGCGGTCAACGGGATCGGCGAGCGCGCCGGCAACTGCTCGCTGGAGGAGATCGTGATGCTGCTCCGGACCCGCTCCGATGCGCACGGGATCGACACGACGGTTGACGCACGCGAGCTGGCGAAGACGAGCCGCATGGTCTCGCGGCTGACCGGCTACTCGGTTCCGCCGAACAAGGCGGTCGTCGGCCGCAACGCATTCGCCCACGAGTCGGGCATCCACCAGGACGGCGTCCTGAAGGAGCGCTCGACCTACGAGATCATGGACGCGACCGAGGTCGGCCTGGAGTCGAACTCGATCGTCCTGGGCAAGCACTCGGGCCGCCACGCACTGGCGGACGCCCTGAAGCAGCTCGGCTACGACGTCTCCGGCGGCGCCCTGAACCAGGCGTTCAAGCGCTTCAAGGAGATCGCTGACAAGAAGAAGCAGGTGACCGCGCTCGA
Organism: uncultured Solirubrobacterales bacterium; assembly: GCA_963839875.1. GTDB lineage: Bacteria > Actinomycetota > Thermoleophilia > Solirubrobacterales > 70-9 > CAVUAT01. Next base: position 654,876 of record CAWIWP010000003.1, on the reverse strand, counting down.
CCTGGAGGCGATCGTCTCCGACGAGATGCGCGACCGCTCGGAGGCCTACGACGCTCGCATGGTTCGAGGTCGCGTCGGGCTCGAAGCGCGAGCCTGAAGCCGAGGTCGCCGTGACGCTCCCGGACGGAGAGGAGTCCGTGGCGAAAGCCTCGGGCGACGGCCCTGTGGACTCGATCTTCCAGGCGATCCAGCAGGCGATCGGGACGGAGGCCGAGCTACAGCGCTACGAGGTCGCCGGCGTGGACGCCGGCACGGACGCGCTCGGCGAGGTCACCGTCTGGGTGCGCGCCAACGGGCGCCTGGCGAGCGGCCAGGGCGTCTCGACCGACATCCTCGAGTCGTCGGCCCGCGCATTCGTCCGCGCGATCTCGAACGCCCTCGAGGGCGCGGCGATCCGCGAGGCCGAGGAGGCCACCGCCGACGCGGCGGTCGAACGCACCCCGGGCCCGTAGAGCACCGTCCATAGACTCAGCGGCGTGGCCGACGCCCCGCAAGCGGACTCTCCCTTCTGGTGGGTCTGGGAGCAGGTTCACCAGCGCCCACAGCCGCTCTACAAGTCTCAGCAAGGGCAAGGTCGGCGGCACGGCGTACGGAGCTCCCGTCGTCCTGATCGACTCCGTCGGCCGCAAGAGCGGCAAGCGCCGCACCCACCCGCTGCTCTGCGACGAGCAGGGGACGACCTCGTCGTCGTCGCCTCGAAGGGCGGCATCGACAAGCACCCGGCCTGGTACCTGAACCTGAAGGCGAACCCCGAGACCGACGTCAACTGGCGGGGCGAGAAGCGCCGCGTGCGGGCACGCGAAACCGAGGGCGACGAGCGCGAGCGGCTCTGGGACCACATGGCCGTCGGCGTCTACCGGAGCTATCCACGACTACCAAGCGCGGACCGAGCGCAGAGATCCCCGTGCTCGTACTCGAGCCCGCCTGATGGTGAGATCTGATAGGCGCTCGACGGCAAGGTGGCGCTGATCACCGGCGCCTCGTCGGGCATCGGCGAGGCGACGGCCAAGGCCCTGGCCGGCGAGGGCGCGGCGGTTGCGCTCGTCGCGCGCCGGGGCGACCGGCTGGCAGCGCTCGCGGAGGAGATCGAGTCCGGACGGCGGGAAGGCGCTCGCGCTCGAGGCCGACGTGACGGACCACGGCAAGGTGGAGGCGATGATCGGGGAGGTCGCGGGCCAGCTCGGCGGGCTCCACATCCTCGTCAACAACGCCGGCGTGATGCTGCTCGGCCCGGTCGACGGCGGCCCGATCGAGGAGTGGCGCACGCATGGTCGACGTCAACGTGCTCGGGCTCCTCTACTGCACCCGCGAGGCGATGCCGGTGATCCGCGACTCCGGCGGCGGGCACATCGTCAACGTCTCCTCGGTCGCGGGCCGCACGGCCAACCTCGGGAGCGGCGTCTACAACTTCACGAAGTGGGGTGTCACCGGCTTCTCGCGAGGCGCTGCGCCAGGAGGCGCTCCACTCGAAGATCCGCGTCACCTGCATCGAGCCGGGCTTCGTCGACACCGAGCTCCAGGGCCACAACAAGAACCCGATGGTCCTCGACGCGATGGAGAAGATGAAGAACGAGATGGGGGAGGTCCTCGAGGCCTCCGACATCGCCGAGGCGATCCGCTACGCGGTCACCCAGCCCGAGCGGGTGAACGTGAACGAGATCCTGGTCAGGCCGACGGGCCAGCAGCGCTGATCGCGTACGTTCGTACGTGATAACGTACGGGCGGTGAACGCGTCGGCCACCGCCACATCCTCCGCCAACCGCTCGAAGGCCGCTGCCGACGGCGCCGTCGGCGGGCGCGTCCGCGCGCTGCGCGACGCGATGGGCCTCTCGCTCCGCGACCTAGCCGAGCGCAGCGGCGTCAGCGCGCCGATGCTCTCGCAGGTCGAGCGGGGCGAGACGAGCCCGACCCTGGCCGTCGCCGGCGAAGATCGCCTCCGGGCTCGACCTCACCCTCTCGCAGCTCCTGCGCCTCGACGAGGGCGGCACGTCGTCGTCATCCGCGAGGGGGACCGCCGCGCGCGGCGGCGCAAGGGCCACACCGTCGAAGAGCTGACCCCGCCGCTGCCGGGCCAGCGCGCCGACGTCTCCGCCCACGTGCTCGCACCCGGCGCCGCCACCGGTGGCCCCGACGACCCGCCGCTGCACGAGCCGGGTGCGCGCGAGACCGCCGTCGTCCAGGAGGGTTCGATCGACCTCTTCATCGACGGCGAGCGCCACGAGCTCGGCGACGGGCGACAGCGTCACCTTCGACGCCGACCTGCCGCACCACTTCGAGAACAACGGAAAGGCGAGAGGCGCGGCTGCTGGCAGTCGTCGCCGCCGGACTTGAGGAGGGGATGATGAGCTCAGGGCCGAAGAGCCTGTTCGACAAGATCTGGGAGCAGCACGAGGTCGATGACGAGCTCATCTACATCGACCTGCACCTGGTGCACGAGGTGACCTCGCCGCAGGCATTCGAGGGACTGCGCATGGCGGGCCGGCCGGTGCGCCGCACCGACAAGACGCTGGCGACGGCCGATCACAACGTGCCGACCGACGGGACCGCCGACGGCGAGCCTGATCGCCGACGAGCTCTCGCGGGTGCAGGTCGAGGCGCTCGAGTCCAACTGCGAGGAGTTCGGCATCCCGCTCTACTCGCTCGGGTCGGAGCGGCGCGGGCATCGTCCACGTGATCGGCCCGGAGCTCGGCGTCACCCAGCCGGGGATGACGATCGTCTGCGGCGACTCGCACACCTCGACCCACGGCGCGTTCGGAGCGCTGGCGTTCGGGATCGGCACCTCCGAGGTCGAGCACGTGCTCGCGACCCAATGCCTGGTCCAGTCCAAGCCGAAGTCGATGCGGATCAACTACTCGGGCGACCTCGGCTTCGGGGTCACCTCCAAGGACCTGATCCTGGCGACGATCGGCCGCCTCGGCACCGCCGGCATGCAGGGCTACGCGGTCGAGTACGCGGGCCCGGCGATCCACGCACTGCCGATGGAGAACCGGATGACGATCTGCAACATGACGATCGAGGGCGGCGGTCGCGCCGGGATGATCGAGCCCGACGAGCGTCACCTTCGAGTACGTGAAGGGCCGCCCGGCGGCGCCGGATGCGGGTTCAGGAAGCTGGACGGACGCGATCGACCGCTGGAACCAGCTGCCGACCGAAGAGGGCGCCTCGTTCGACCGCGAGGAGTCGACATCGACGCCTCCGAGCTCTCGCCGATGGTGACCTGGGGGACGACCCCCGGGATGGTCACCGAGGTCACGAGCGCGGTCCCCGATCCCGAGAAGATGGACTCGCCGGCCGACAAGGAGGCCGCCGAGCGCGCGCTGGCCTACATGGACCTGAAGCCGGGCACCCCGATCACCGAGATCCCGCTGGAGCGGATCTTCATCGGCTCGTGCACCAACTCCCGGATCTCGGACCTGCGCGAGGCCGCCTCGCTGCTGGACGGGCGAAAGATCGCCTCGTCCCTGCGCGGCATGGTCGTCCCCGGCTCCCAGCAGGTGAAGCAGCAGGCCGAGGAGGAGGGCCTCGACGAGGTCTTCCGCTCGGCGGGCTTCGAGTGGCGCGAGTCCGGCTGCTCGGCCTGCCTGGGCATGAACCCGGACATCCTGCAGCCGGGCGAGCGCTGCGCATCCACCTCGAACCGGAACTTCGAGGGCCGCCAGGGCGCCGGCGGGCGCACCCACCTGGTCAGCCCGCAGATGGCCGCTGCTGCCGCCGTCGAGGGCCGATTCGTCGACATCCGCGACTGGAGCTGATCGACATGCCGATGGACCCCGTTGAGGTCGTCGAGGGCAGGGTCGCCTTTCTGGACCGCAGCGACGTCGACACCGACCAGATCATTCCGAAGCAATTTCTCAAGAGAATCGAGCGGACCGGCTTCGGCGAGTTCCTGTTCTACGACTGGTTCCGCTCGGGCGAGATCGAGCTCGAGCCCCATCCGATCCTGGTTTCGGGCCGCAACTTCGGCTCCGGTTCCTCCCGCGAGCACGCGGTCTGGGCGCTGAAGCAGTTCGGCTTCGACGTGGTGATCGCGCCGTCGTTCTCGGACATCTTCTATTCCAACTGCACCAAGAACGGGCTGCTGCCGGTGATCCTGAGCGAGGAGGAGTGCCGCGCAGGTCGCCGAGTCCGGCGAGGCGCGGATCGACCTCGACGACCAGACGGTCAACTGCGCCGCGGGCGTCTTCAAGTTCGAGATCGACGAGCAGATCAAGCACCGGCTCTCCAACGGGCTCGACGACGTGGCGATGACGCTCGAGCGCGGCGGCGAAGATCGATGAGTTCGAGTACGCCGGCAAGGCAGACGCCGGTCCCGTGACGACGTCGCTGTGAACGACCGTCCGCCATGAACACCGGCCCCCGCGACTGGGACGCCGAGACCTACGACCGGGTCTCCGATCCCCAGTTCGAATGGGGGATGGAGGTGCTCGAGCGCCTCGAGCTCGATGGCGGCGAGTACGTCCTCGACGCCGGGCTGCGGCTCGGGCCGCGTCACCGACGAGCTGCTGCAGCCGGCTGCCGCGACGGGCGAGGTTGCTCGCGCGTCGACGGCTCCCCGTCGATGCTCGCCAAGGCGCGCGAGCGACCTGGGCGACCGCGCCTCGCTACATGGAGCCGACCTCTCGAAGCTGGAGGTCGACGAGCCCGTCGACGTCGTCTTCTCGACGGCGACGTTCCACTGGATCCCCGACCACGCGATCCTCTTCGCGCCGTTCGCGAGGCGTGCTGATGCCGGGCGGGCGCCTGCACGCCCAATGCGGCGGAGCAGGCAACGTCGCGCGCCTCGCCGGGCGATCGGCGCGGTCGCTCGAGCCGCCGATTCGCCTCGCACTTCGACGAGATGAACGTGATGTGGAACTTCGCCGAGCGCCGAGGACACCGAGGAGCGTCTCGACGCCGCGGGGTTCGGCACCGACCCGGGCCTGGCTCGAGCCGAAGCCGCTGGCGCCCCCTGAGCCGCGGGAGTTCATGCGCACCGTGACCCTCGGCCCGCACCTCGCCCACCTTCCACCCGAGAGCTGCACGACGGCGTTCGTCGACGCGGTCGTCGCCGGCATGAGATGCCGAACCGCCGACGCTCGACTACGTCCGGCTCAACATCGAGGCGGGTCGCCTGCGGGAGAGCCGGCATGAGCGACGCGAGCGTCGTCTTCCTCCCCGGAGACGGAATCGGCCCCGAGATCGGCGCGGCCGCCGCCCGCCTGCTCGACGAGCTCGGCGGCGTCGAGATCACCGAGCACCTGATCGGCGGCGCCTCGATCGACGAGCACGGGACCGCGCTCACCGACGAGGTGCTGGCGGCCTGCAGGCGAGGCCGACGCCGTGCTGCTCTGCGCCGTCGGCGGCCCGAAGTGGGACACGACCGACCCCGACGCGCCGCGCCCCGAGCAGGGCCTGCTGGGCCTGCGCAAAGGGCATGGGCCTGTTCGCGAACCTGCGCCCCGTGCGCCCCATCGACGCCCTGCTCGACGCCAGCCCGCTGAAGCGCGACCGGATCGAGGGCACCGACCTGCTGGTCGTCCGCGAGCTGACCGGCGGCATCTACTTCGGCGAGAGCGGCCGCGACGGCAACGGTCCTGAGAGCGCGCCCACGACGACTGCGCCTACAGCGTCGCCGAGATCGAGCGGATCGCCGAGGTCGCCTTCGAGGCCGCGCCCGGCCGCAAGGGCCGCGTCACCTCGGTCGACAAGGCCAACGTGATGGAGACCTCGCGCCTGTGGCGCGAGACCGTTACGAGAGGTCGGCGAGAGCCACCCCGACGTCGAGCTGAACCACCTCCTCGTGGACAACGCCGCGATGCAGCTCGTCTCGCGCCCTGCCGAGTTCGACGTGATCGTGACCGAGAACCTCTTCGGCGACATCCTCAGCGACGAGGCCGCGATGCTCACCGGCTCGCTGGGAATGCTGCCGTCGGCCAGCCTGGGAGAGGGGGACGGCCCGGGCCTGTTCGAGCCCGTTCACGGCTCGGCGCCCGACATCGCCGGCCAGGGCAAGGCGAACCCCCTGGCGACGTTCCTCTCGGTCGCGATGATGCTCCGCCACGGCCTCGACCGCGCCGACGACGCCGACCGCGTCGACGCCGCGGTGGACAAGGCGCTCCAGCAGGGCCTCCGAACCGCCGATCTCGAGGGCGGACCGACACCCGCGAGGTCGGCACGGAGGAGATGACCGAGGCGGTGATCGCCGCCCTCTAGGCGTCTTTGCCCGCGCGCTATCCGCGCGGGTACATCGCGTCCATCCCCTGGCGAAGCGAAGCGGCCGACAGGCGCCCCGGTTCGACCGGGAACGCCCTGTAGGTCGAGCCACCGCCGAACGTCAGGGCCCACGGGCGCCGGTTCGTCGTGAGCTCGGTGATGATCGTGTTGCCGCCCCAGCCCATGAGCCAGGTTCCGGCCGGCAGCTTCCGGGCCGACCCGCAGCAGTTCGACGAGGGCACGAACTGGTCGTTCAGCGCCTCGACGAAGGTGGCGGTTCCCGCCGTCTCGTCGATCGCGAACCGGACGCCGCGCGGGAGCCGTCCCCCGCCCAGCATCGTGGCGTTGTCGTGCACGGTCACGCTGCCGTCCGGCAGGATGCGCGCGTCGTGCTGGCCGCCCAGCGGATAGCCGCCGTAGAAGTCGCCGGCCACCGTCAGTCGCTCGGGCGTGGCGGTCCCGCCGAGCTTCCACTCGACATCGCCGGTGGCGCGGTCGATCGCGTAGACGGCGTCCGTGTGGCGCAGCGAGAGGACGATCTGGTCGCCGTCGAGCTCGATGGAGTTGATGTGCGTCGCGTCGTACGCGGCGCGGCCGTCGGGGAGGGTCGCCGGCCCGCCGACGATGGTCGGCCACCAGCGGCCGGTCTCGCCGAGAGCGATGTGGTCCTTGCTGCTCCACGACCAGACCACGGAGCCGTTGGGTGCGATCTCCTGGATCTCCGAGTCGAGGATCGTCGCCGAAGCGGGCCCGCCGTAGGGCGAGAGGTCGGCTCCGTCGCGCGCCCGGTACGTGAGCGCCAGCAGGTTCCCGTTGCCCACCTCGATCAGGTCGTGGTGGTCCGTCGGGCTCCCGACGGTCTTCACCTCCCTGATCAGGCTCCCGTCGAGCCGGCGTATCTCGTAGCCCGTGCTCTCGTCCGTCGCGAAGCCACCGCCCTTGTAGCGGGCGAATGCAAGCGACCCGTTCTCGAGGAGCTTGGCGTCCAGCGGCAGCGCCGACGCACGGTAGAACCAGATCGGCACCCCGTTGCGGTCGAATGCCATCACGTAGGGCTGCGGGTTGGGCAGCCCGAGCCAGGGGGTCACAAGGACGTACTCGAGTGAAGGCGTCGAGGCACGGACGAACTTCCAGTCCGGGAAGTCGCCGGGAAGGCACCGGACGTGGTGGGTACGTGCCCCGTCGGGACCTTCGAAGCGAACCGTGAGCGCCTGGCCGCCGCCGAGCGGGACTGACTCGCCGAAGGATCCCGAGCGCCTCTGGCCGCCGTCAACCGAGGCGGTTTCGTCGGGAGCCGTCGAGATATCGAGCGAAACCGGGGCCCCTTTGCAGCGGGTGACGTAGTCGCTGATTGACGGATCGAAGGCGGGGTACAGCGCCGGCGTGGCCCTGAACGATGAAGTCGCCGCAGCCACCGACGAGCTCGTCGCCACTCCTCCGGGCTTGGCGCGGAGGCAGCCGATCAGGTAGGGGAAGCGCGCGGATGCGTGGCGGTGGTAGCGCCGGCCAGAGCCGCCGTCCGGAAGCGAGACTCGGTGCCTGTGGCCGCGGCAGCGATCCAGCTTCGGGCCGCGGCCGGCGCTGGAGGAACCGTAGATGGCGAACCCGTCGATCGCGATCCCCAGCGGTGACCCGTGCCCGCCGCCTCCCGGAAGGCACCCGGGCTCGGATCTGTAGTGGTAGAGCCCGGACTCCGTGACCGAGCCGCCGCAGGCATCGGTCACCTCGCGCGCGACCAGGTCTCTTTCATCGCTGTCGGCCGGGGGCAGGAGTGGAATCCCGTTCGAGGCGACTCCGATCAGGCCGGGCGGTACGCATCGGGTCTTGCCCGCGCGTGCGCGCTCCGCGATCGATCCGCTCACGGCGTGCGGAGCGATCGAGCCCCCCGCCTCGGGATACGCCGCGGCGGCCGAGCCGCGTGCGGCCGGGAAGGCACCCGTCGGGGTCTCGACCGGCAGCCCGTTGCCCGAGAGCGACACAGCGGGGCCGTTGCGCGAGACCTCGAAGCGGGCATTGGGCCAGGTGACGGAGCCGGGGGTGACAGGCCGGGCATCGGGGGAAAACGCCCTGCGGCCGATCCAGGGCCGAGCGCCGTGGAGGGGCGAGCCCTGCGGCTTGCAGGCGAAGAAGAAGCCGGCTCGCGGGGCCTTCGTCACGACGCGGCCGTCGCCCAGCGGCGCACCGGAGGCCGCCGATGCGGCTCCGAATGAGACGAGCAGCGCGAGAAGCGCAGCCACCGTTGCGTTCACCCTGCGCACGAGTTCAAGATAGACGCATAGGGCATACTCTTTTGCCGATGGAGAAGGCCGAATTCATCTGGATGAACGGCGACTTCGTCCCCTGGGACGAGGCGAACGTCCACGTGCTCAGCCACGGGCTCCACTACGGGACCGGGGTCTTCGAGGGCGTCCGCTGCTACGACACCGAGGCCCAGGGCCCGGCGATCTTCCGCCACCAGGACCACCTCGCAGCGGCTGAAGAAGTCCGCAGAGCTCTACTACCTCGAGCTGCCGCACACGCCTCGACACGATCGGCGACGCGACCAAGGAGCTGATCCGCCGCAACGGGCTGCGCTCCTGCTACATCCGCCCGCTCGCGTTCCGCGGCTACGGCGAGATGGGCCTGTACGCGAAGAACGCGCCGATCGAGGTCATCGTCGCCGTCTGGCCCTGGGGCGCCTACCTCGGCGACGAGGGCAAGAAGAACGGCATCCGCGCCAAGGTCTCGTCCTGGCGGCGCATCTCGCCGGCCGGCCTGATCCCGCACGCCAAGGCCTCGGGCCAGTACCTGAACTCGATCCTCGCCAAGACCGAGTCCGCAAACGCCGGCTACGAGGAGGCGATCCTGCTCGACGAGCGCGGGTTCGTCTGCGAGGGCTCGGGCGAGAACATCTTCGTCGATCATCGAGGGAAAGATCGTGACCCCGCCGACCGTCGCCTCGATCCTCGACGGGATCAGCCGCAAGTCGGTGATGCAGATCGCGGGCGACCTCGGCTACCCGGTGGTCGAGCGCGACGTCGCGCGCGCCGAGCTCTACATGGCCGACGAGATCTTCCTGACGGGCACCGCGGCCGAGCTGGTCCCGGTGCGCTCGATCGACGACCACGACCTCGGCGAGCCGGGCGAGATCACCCGGGCGATCCAGGCGAAGTACGAGGACGCGCTCCACGGCCGCGCCGAGGAGTACCTGGAGTGGCTCGACCCGGTCGGCGAAGCAGCGCCGACGACGAGAAGCGAATTACGGACGCCGCAACCGCCTAGGGCGGTCCGCGGCCTGCATCCCATCCCTCTCCCTGCCGGAGGGGGGATCCGTACCCTCACTTCTCGAAAGGAACTCCCAATGTCTTCCGTTTCTCCTCTATGACACGACGCTCCGCGACGGCATGCAGGGCCAGGGCATGTCCCTGTCCGCCCAGGAGAAGGTCCGCGTCGTCCGAAGCTCGACGAGCTCGGCATCCAGTTCATCGAGGCCGGCTTCCCGGGCTCGAACCCGAAGGAGCTGGAGCTCTTCGAGATGCTCGCCGAGCGTCGAGCTCGAGCAGGCCGTCGGTCTGCGCGTTCGGCATGACCCGCCGCCGCGGTGTCGAGGCGGCCGAGGACGAGGCGCTGGCGATGCTCGGCGTCCGGGCTTCGCTCCGGTCGTCACGCTCGTCGGCAAGACCTGGAAGCTCCACCTCGAGAAGGTCACGAAGGTCGATCCCGGACGAGAACCTGGCGATGATCGCCGACTCCGTCGCCTATCCTGCGCGAGTCGGGCAAGCGCGTCATCTACGACGCCGAGCACTTCTTCGACGGCTACCGCGACGACCCGCGGCTACGCGCTCGAGTGCCTGCGCGCCGCGGCCGGAGCGGGCGCCGAGAACGTGACGATCTGCGACACGAACGGGTCGAGCCTGCCCGCGCAGGTCACCGAGGCGACGGCGGCGGTCGTCGCCGACCTCGACGTCGCCGTCGGGATCCACACGCACAACGACCTCGAGTGCGGAGTGGCGAACTCGCTCGCCGCGGTCGAGGAGGGAGCGATCCTGGTCCAGGGGACGATGAACGGGATCGGCGAGCGCACCGGCAACGCGAACCTGACCTCGATCCTGCCGGCGCTTGCAGCTGAAGCTGGGCTACGAGTGCGTGACCGACGAGCAGATGTCGCGGCTCACCGGGCGTCGCGCACTTCGTCGACGAGCTGCTGAACGTCGTGCCGCGCCCCGAGCAGCCCTTCGTCGGCCGCAACGCGTTCGCCCACAAGGGCGGCATGCACGTCGCCGGCGGTCGAGGCCGACGCGCGCACCTTCGAGCACATGGACCCCGAGGTGGTCGGCAACGAGCGCGAGATGGTCGTCTCCGAGCTCTCGGGCAAGGGGACGGTGAAGGGCCGGCCGATCGCGCCGGGCATCGAGCTCGACGACGAGCAGGCGGCGAGCGCCCTGCGCGCCCTGAAGGAGCGCGAGCACCGCGGCTACCAGTACGAGGCCGCGGACGCCTCCTTCGAGCTGCTGCTGCGCCGCGAGACCGGCCGCTACGAGTCCCTCTTCCAGCTCGAGGGCTTCCGGGTGATCACCGAGAAGCGCGAGGACGGCAAGGTCCAGACCGAGGCGACGATCAAGGTCTGGGTCGGCGGCGAGCGCTACGTGCGCGACCGCCGAGGGCAACGGCCCGGTGAACGCGCTCGACGTGGCCCTGCGATCGGCGATCGGCGACCGCCACCCGCACCTCGCCGACATCGAGCTGACGAACTACAAGGTCCGGATCCTCGACGAGCACCACGGCACGGGCGCGGTGACGCGCGTCCTGCTCGACTCCTCGGACGGCGAGCGGGGCTGGGGCTCGATCGGGGTCTCGGAGAACATCATCGAGGCCTCCTGGGAGGCCCTCGTCGACTCGCTCGAGTACGCCTTCCAGCCCCACGCCGAGCGCGGCGACCCAAGGTGACAGAACAGATCCCGCTCGCACGCCCTGACCTGGGCGAGCGCGAGGAGGAGCTCGTCCTCGAGCGTGCTCCGCTCGGGCCAGCTCTCGCTGGGCCCCCGGCTCGGCGAGTTCGAGGACGCCTTCGCGGCCTGGCTCGGGGTCGACGACGCCGTCGCCGTGTCCAGTGGCACCGCCGGCCTCCATCTCGCGGTCCGCGCCCTCGGCTGGGGCGAGGGCGACGAGGTCCTGACGACCCCGCTCAGCTTCGTCGCCTCCTCCAACTGCCTGCTCTACGAGGGCGCGAAGCCCGTCTTCTGCGACGTCGACCCGGTGACGCTGAACATGGACCCGGCCACCGCCGAGGCCGCAGCGCGGGGGAGGCGGACGGCGCGGGCATCCTTCCCGTCCACATCTTCGGCTACCCGGCCGACCTGCCCGCACTCGAAAGCCTTGGCCTGCCGATGCTCGAAGACGCGTGCCAGGCTCCGGGCGCCCTTGACGCGAAGGGCCGGCGGGTGGGATCGACAGGGAACGCCGCGAGCTTCGCCTTCTACGCGAACAAGCAGATGACCACGGGCGAGGGGGGCATCCTCGTCCCGACCGATGCCGCGATGGCCGAGCGGATGCGCAGCGAGCGCAACCAGGGCCGCGACCCCGACATGTCGGTGGTGGACCACACGACGGTCGGCTTCAACTACCGGATGACCGACATCCAGGCCGCGATCGGCATCGCGCAGGTCGAGAAGCTCGACGAGCATGCTCGCCTCGCGCGCGGCCGTGGCCGCCGCCTACACCGAGCAGCTCTCGGAGATCGGCGCTCCCGCCGGCGAGGGCGACCAGGCCGGCCTCGTGCTCCCGTGCCGCGACCGCGGCGAGGAGGAGCGCAGCTGGTTCGTCTACGCGGTGCAGGTCCCGCGAGTCCGTCGCCAAGGAGGACGTCATCGCCTCGCTCGGCGAGCAGGGCATCCAGTCGAAGGCCTACCTGCCCTGCATCCACACGATGCCGCCCTACCGCGAGCGCTTCGGCTTCGAGGGCGGCGAGTTCCCGGTCGCGGAGTCGGTCTCGAAGCGCTCGATCGCCCTCCCGTTCTTCGCGTCGATGACCGAGGAGCAGGTCGAGCGGGTCTGCAAGGCCCTCGGCGGCGCGCTCGAAGCCGCCGCCTAGACTCGCGCCATGTCGCGCTTCGGAGAAGAGCAGCACCCGCTGTTCCGGCGGATCAACTCGTCGATCGGCTTCGACATGCGCCTGGCGCCCTTCGACGTCGAGGTCTCGCGCGCGCACGCGCGCGCGCTGAACCGCCTGGGCGTCCTCGACGACGACGAGCTCGGGACAGCTCCAGGGCGGCCTCGACACCGTCGCCGGCGAGGTCCAGAGCGGCAACTTCGAGCCGAGCGACGACGACGAGGACGTCCACATGGCGATCGAGCGCCGGCTGATCGAGCTGGTCGGCCCGCTCGGCGGCAAGCTCCACACGGCCCGCTCGCGCAACGACCAGGTCGCGACCGACCTGGCGCTGCTGGTCCGCTCGCACACGGCCCGGGCGGTCGCGCTGCTCGAGTCGCTGCTCGGCACGATCCTGCGAGCTCGCCGAGGAGCACATCGACTGGCCGGCGCCCGCCTACACCCACCTCCAGCGCGCGCAGCCCGTCTACCTCGGCCACCACCTGATGGCCTACTGGTGGATGTTCTTCCGGGACATGCGGCGCTTCTACCTCGTGGCCGAGTCGACCAGCGACATGCCCGCCGGGTCCGGCGCCCTCGCCGGGCTCAACTGGGACCTCGACCGCGACGGGCTCGCCTCGGAGCTCGGCTTCGAGCGCCCGCACCCGAACTCGCTCGACGCCGTCTCCAACCGCGACTTCGCCCTCGACTACCTCTACTCGGCCTCCGTCTGCGCGATGCACCTCTCGCGCCTCGGGTCCGAGATCGTGATCTGGTCGAGCCAGGAGTTCGGCTTCGCCGAGGCCGCCGACTCCTTCTCCTCGGGCTCGCTCGATCATGCCCCAGAAGAAGAACCCCGACGCCGCCGAGCTCCTGCGCGGCAAGGCGCCGCGGGTCAGCTCGTCGCTGATGAGCCTGCTCGGCACGATGCACGCGCTGCCGCTCGCCTACAGCAAGGACATGCAGGAGGACAAGGAGCCGCTCTTCGACGCGATCGACACCCTCGAGGTCTGCCTCGAGGCGGCGGGCGTGATGCTCTCCGGCCTCAGCTTCGACCGCGAGCGCCTCAAGGCCGCCTCCGGCGACGAGTTCCTCGCGGCGACCGACCTGGCCGACGTCCTGGTCGCCGAGGGAGTGCCCGTTCCGCGACGCGCACGGCGTCGTCGCCGGGCTGGTGAAGACCGCGGTCGACTCGGGCAGGAAGCTCTCCGAGCTCGACGACTCCGAGATGGACGGCGTCCCCGAGGCGCGCGCGCGAGCGCTTCCGCGCAGTCGCTGCGCGACGGCGGCACGCTCGAGGCCAAGGTCTCGGCGGGCGGCACCTCGTCGGCACGGCTCGCCGAGCAGCTCGAGTACGCGCGCCAGTCGCTGGCCGACCTGCGCGCCTGAGGCGGCGTGCGGCCGCCCGCGAGCACTCTCCGCCGAGCTTCTACGACCGCTCGGTCCACGAGGTCGCGCCCGACCTGGTCGGCTGCACCCTCCGCGTCGGCCCGACGGCCGGCGTGATCGTCGAGACCGAGGCCTACGACGTCACCGACCCGGCCTGCCACGCCCACATCGGCCGCACCCCGCGGAACGAGGGCCTCTTCGGCCCGCCCGGCCGCGCCTACGTCTACCTCTCCTACGGCATCCACAGCCTGCTGAACGCCGTCGCCGAGCCCGAGGGAGACGCCGCGGCGGTCCTGATCCGCGCGCTGGAGCCCACCGACGGGATCGAGGTGATGCGCGAGCGCCGGGGCCTCGACCGCGATCGAGGACCTCTGCTCGGGCCCGGGCAAGCTGACCCAGGCGCTCGACGTCGGCCTCGACCTGAACGGCGCCGACCTCACGCGCGCCGCCGTTCGAGATCGAGCCCCGGGCGGGGGAGTGGCGGCGGTCGAGCTGGTCGCCGGCCCGAGGATCGGGATCACGAAGGCCGTCGAGCTGCCGTGGCGCCACAGCGCCGCGGGAAGCAGGTTCGTGTCGCGGCCGAGGCCCAGGCGCTAGAGGCCCGGTGCCGCCGATGCCGCCGCTCGGCGCGCCGCCGCCCGAGGGGGCGGGCGCGGGAGCCGGAGCGGGCGGCGCGGGCGCGGGCGCGCCCGACGAGCCGCCGCCGCCGGTGCTGCCGGACTCGGTCGAGCCGCCCGAGGACGACGAGCCGGAGCTGGTCGGCGGGACGTAGCCGCCGCCGCTGTCGCCGCTCGACGTCCTCCTCGCCGGCCTCGCGCGAGGCGCGGATCGACTCGCACGGCCTGCATGACCTGGCTCCAGATCAGCGCGGGGAAGGTGCCACCGTCGACGGGCTGGCCGCCGAACTCGGTCTCCATCGGCGTGTTGGTCTGCGCGTGGCCGACCCAGACGCACGCGGTGAAGTGGTCGGAGCCGCCGCAGAACCAGGCGTCACCGTTGTTGTCGGTGGTGCCCGTCTTGCCCCAGGCGAAGCTGCCGGTCTGGGCCTTCTCGCCGGTGCCCGAGAGGACGTTCTGGCGGAGGATGTCCTTGGTGGTGCTGCGCGACGTTCTCGGGGATCGCGCGCAGCGTCTTCAGGTCCTCGTCCTTGCCGCCGTCGAGGGTCGAGCCGTCGGGCTTGACGACCTCGCGGATCGCGACGGGGCCGAGGTCCTCGAGGTCGTCGTTCGGGCCCGGGATCGAGTCCAGCTCGCCGCCGATGCGCACGCCGTCGCGCGCGATCGTGCTGTAGGCGTAGGCCATCTCGAGCGGCGTGACGCCGGGGTCGATACCACCGAGGATCATGGCCGGGTTGGTGTCGAAGCTGTCCGGCGTCGATGCCCATCCGGACGGCCGTCTCGCCGACCTTCTGCGGGCCCTTGCGGCCGAGGCCCTGGTCGCCGAAGCCGAGCTCGGCGAAGATCGAGTTGTCCGAGTGCAGCGTGGCGCTGACGTCAGGTCGGAGCGTGCCGTAGTAGAGGTCGTCGTAGTTGTTCACCTCGAAGCTGCTCCTTGCCGCCCGAGTTCGGACACGGTGAAGACGCGCTTCTCGGAGGTGAAGGTGCTGCCGGGGCCGAAGCCGTTCTCGAAGGCCGTGATCAGCGTGAAGGGCTTGAACGAGGAGCCCGGCTGGCGGTGGCCGTTGGTGGCGAGGTTGAACGGCTCCTTCTGGAAGTCGTTGCCGCCGACCATCGCCTTGACGCCGCCGGTGTCGTTGTCGATGACGACGACCGAGGCGGTCGGCTCGATGCCGGCGAGCGTGTTGTAGGCGGCGCTCTCGGCCGACTCCTGCATGTCGAGGTCGAGCGTCGTCCTGACGTCGAGGCCGCCGCCGAACGCGCGGCCGGCGCCGTACTTGTCGACGAGCTGCTGGCGCAGCCACTCGGTGAAGTAGGGGGAGAGCGAGTCGGGCGCGGGGCGCTCGATGTCCGACGGGGCCGGGACCGAGATCTGCGACCGCGTCGTCGAACTGCTCCTGGGTGATCGCGTCCTGCTCGACCATCTTCTGGAGCACGATGTTGCGGCGCTCGGTCGCGTCCTGCGGGTTGGCGCGCGGCGAGAAGGCCGACGGCGAGGTGATGATCCCGGCGAGCATCGCGGCCTCCTCGGGGCTGCAGCAGCGGAGGCGCACGGGTCGGCGCCCTCGGCCATGCACTCGGGGTGGGCGTCGCCGAAGTAGGTGCGCGCGGCGGCCTCGATGCCGTAGGCGCCCTCGCCGAAGTAGATGGTGTTCAGGTACTGGGTGAGGATCTTGTCCTTGTCCCACTGGCGCTCGAGGTGGTAGGCGAGCGCCGACTCGCGGAACTTCTGGAAGACGGTTCGTGAGTTCTGCGCCTCGAGCGCGTTCTTGACGAACTGCTGGGTGATGGTCGAGGCGCCCTGGATCGATCCGCCGGGGATCAGGTCCTGGTAGGCGGCGCGGACCATGCCCTGGAAGTCGACGCCGTTGTGCTCGTAGAAGCGCTCGTCCTCGATCGCGACCACGGCCGCTTCATGTAGGGGTTGATGTCCTCGGACTCGACCAGGATGCGGCCGGTGTTGGAGAGCAGCGTCCCCATCTTGCGGCCCTGCGAGTCGAACACCTCGCTGTTCTGGGCCTGCGCGTACTGCTCCTTGGTCTCGAGCTGCGGCAGGTCGCCGGAGACGGCCATCATCATCCCGAAGAAGGTCGAGACCATCGCGAGGGCGCCGAGGCCGACGAGGATGATCGCGAGGCGGAGCTTCTTGACGCGGCCCGGGCTTCGGCTTGCGCGGCCGGCGCGAGCTGATCCGCGTGGGGAGCCTGGGCGGAGCCGCCGTTGCCGCCGCCGCCTGTTGGCCGACCGGCTGCCTCCGCCGTTCCTGCGGCCACCGTTGCCGCCGGAGCGCCGCCGCCGCCGCCCGGGGCGCGGGAGGACGCGTCGGGGACGCGCTCGCGCAGCGCGCTGATCTTGGCGCGTCCGCCGCTGCAGGCGCTCGCGGCCGTCGTCGAGCAGGCCGCGCAGGCCGTAGACGACCGCGGCGCCGCGCTTGGCGACCTCGCTCTTCTGCGGCTGGTGCTCGAGCAGCTCCTCGAAGTCCTCGCCGTCGTCAGCGGCCGGCGCGCGGCCAGGGCCTCGAAGCCGGCGTCCCCGAGTCCCGTCGTCTCGGGATCGCGCCCGGTCGCACGGCGGCGCGCGCTGCGCGCGAGGTTGCGGCCCTCGCCGGGCGTGCGCGGCCCGGCGGGCCCGGGTCGGGCTCGGCGATCGACTCGAGCCCATCGGCTCCGGCGAGGTCGTCGTCGGCCATGCTCGAGCCAGTCGTCGCCCCCGGCCTCGACCGCGCTGTCGGCGCTCTCGGCGCTGTCAGAGCGGCTCTTCGCGCGCTCGCGGCGGCTCTCGCGGGCGGGGGGCGGCTCGGGCGCGTCCCCGCCTTCGCGGGGCGGATCCTCGTCGCGCGCGTCCTCGCCTCGGCGTCGGCTCGGGTAGACGAGAGGCGGGCTCGGACCGGCCTTCGAACCGCTGGAGCCAGTCGAGCCGTTGGAGCCGTTCGACTCGGTCGGAGCCGCCCGCCTCTTCGCCTTCCGAACCGGAACGCGACCCCTCGGGGGCCGCGTCGTCAGGTCTACGTCGAAGTCGAAATCGAAGTCGGTGGTGTCAGTCATCTATACGGGGCATCAGGTGGTCGATCATGTCGGGCAATCGTGTGAGGCGAATAAAGGGCGGCGCGA